>JACRFZ010000113.1 GCA_016212515.1 Candidatus Melainabacteria bacterium | reverse complement strand
GGTCAAATCGAAGACCAGTATCATGTTCCAGTGGTACGGGGTAATTACGGAACAGAATACTACCTGGAAAAACGGAGACTGGGTGAAGAATGCACAAGGTGTAAATGTGGACACGCCTGGTCTGGGTTTCAGTCATGGCTACTATGACCTGGGTGCCAGGTACTTCGAGTGTTATCCCACCGATTTGAAGAATTCCTCTTACACTGCCGATTATCAGAGCTGGTACAAAATAATCCACGGCAAGTAACTACGATGAAAGCAAGTTTCTTGAGACCGACGGCAGCCTCCTTTGGTCATGCCCGATGCCGAGCTAACGGCTCCATACTGTTAGTGGTAGGCACCAGTTGCTTCATCTTTATGGTGCTGGGTGTGGTGTCGTTAGACTTCGGCTTAGTCTGCTTTTACAGGCAGCGACAGCAGAGTGCCACGGAGGCGGCAGCACTCTGCGCGGCCTCCAGGCTCGGGCAGGTTGTAATTGATGACGAGCAGGTCGGTCTGGTGGGATTGTCAGACCATGTCTCCGGCGGTAAGTCAGTCTTTTGTCGAGGGGCAGACAATTATCCGGTGCGCGCGCGGAGCATCAATACCATTCTGGCGACCATACGGCAGAATATGATCATTGCCGGGTTGTCCCGGAACAGTTACATGAGTGAGATAGCCCGGCATGATCTTCGGCGAGCGACGCTGGCCGGGCAGAGACTGGCTCGCACCCTCAGAGGCGTGCTACGTCCGGGTGGTTCCGGCAAAAACTATGATGGTGATATCATCGATCCTTCAGGCGAAGGATTGAAGACATTGAGGCAGTGCCTCGGTGCCGATGAGTGCGGCACCCTTACTTTCCAACTTGGTTCTATCCGTGGTGCGCCGACCAATATCAAGGTGCCCAGGCCCGGGCGCTACTCGTTTTTGACTGAAAAGCAGCAAACTGCCGATTGCTATCTCTCGGGAATCGATGTACCCTACGACTCTTCCCATTTTGTGTTTGCTGCCGTGGCTAACCAGACCTGCCTGGCCGGCGTGTCTCATTATGTTGAGAATCTTGAGGAACTTCCGTATCAGAATCCGTCGGTGGTGAGGGCTACCGTCGAGAAGGAGTGGGCGCTATTTGGACGTAAGGTGACTCTGCACACGGAGGCTTGTGCTATACCGCAGGCGGTGCTGGATACGAAAATTAGTGCGCCGCTCCTGACCATCAGTTATCCCGATGGCGTCATCCCTGACTTCCAGACCGTATCGGATTTGTTGAATGTTACCCTTTTGAAGGATCTGCAACTGCGCTCATCATCGGTGAGAGGGGGGGATTATCCAGGCAGTGGATATATTGACAATAATTCCACCCAAATGGCTTGTGCTCGTTCTGTTCTGGCGCAAGCTTTCTACGACTGGCTGAAAGCAACCGGTAGCGGTGTTGATATTGCCTCCGTACTGGAGATGCTGGCCAGCCCTCTGAGTCCTGGTGTGCCCAGTGACTGCCCGCATTTGCATACCTATCGGATTGATGAAAGTGGCAGAGTGCGGCTGCGAGTGCTTCGAAACAGTGCGGAGCGCTATGCAGTCATCGCCGACCGGCAGTTGTTTGCTGTTACCGGCAATGCTCTGCAAAGCTCACGTGGTTTTATGTACGATGTTTTGATAAACAATTGCGTCTATCAGCCGGGTCGTCTGCGTGGCGGAATACATGCCGGTGAACCATTGCCTGCCTCTATTCTTTCCACTTTCGAGGAGCTGCTGCAAACTGAGTTCACAGGGCAAAGCCAGGCTGGTGTCTCATCTACTCTGCTTGATAGACTGGAGGAAATGCCGGATTCGGGAGGTACATGCCGACGAGCCGATGCTTTCCACTGGAGCGGGAACTGCGGCGGCTGGGGGTATGCGACGTTCAAGGGGCAGTATTGCCAGACTTCTCCGCCGCCGGGGCTTGCACTGGAGCAATATACCTATGCCTGTGCTTCCAGCCGCAACTTGAGCCGGACTTCCCGGGATGTTCCTGCCATAGCCGCGGAGGTGTCTCTGCGAATCTGTCGTATCGGCATGTAGAAAGCGAGTTGTTTTGTAGCAGCCTGCGCCTGCCGGATCTAGTTAGGGGTAGAGCATCCATACCAGGCAGTCAGGTTTGCCGGGCGCATTCACTCTGGTTTGGTGGCGCGGTGTTGACCTACTTCTTGAAGATAAAGTGATAACCGTCAAAATAGTAGTTGAGGAATTTACCCGTGGCTTTGCCGGAACCGGGTGAGTCTTTAGCAGCAGGCTTTATCAGTGGCACCTTCAGGGTCCGCTTATCTTTAGAAAATTCAAACTCGGTACCGTCTTCGTATTCGGCGAAGTCGAAGGATATTTCACTTAGCAGCTGTTTACCAGCTTGAAAGAAGGTGTGTTTTTTCAAAGCACCACCAGTGATGGTATAGGCTTTGATGGTTCTGCCGTGAATGAGTCCGGAGCCGATGAAAAGATCTCTGGTCACATAGACGGTTTTGCCGTCTTTAGTGATGAAGGTATCCAGTGCTTCGATGTTGCTGCCGGGGTCTCCTTCACTGCCGGAAGGATTCAATACCAGGCATTTGATCTTCTTGTTGCCGGCATCATAGGCGATGAAGGAATAGAAGATGTGCATGGTACCGCCGGTAAGAGTGTCCCAGGAATAGCAGCGTACTTTCTTATCGTCCGATGTAAAGACAGATAGACCGCTTTCGGCGGCTTTCTTCAAGGGGATGGTCATAGCTTCCGGCTTTACGGCGGTGGCTTTCAGGTATTTGAGCAGGTCGCTATTGGCGCCCTCGAGTTTTTCAAAATCGTCGCCTGAGTTTTGTAATTTGGAAATCTTCTCCAGCCGGGCGGCAATTTCCTTTTCCACGGTGGCGCCGTCCAAAGCCTGGACCGCAGTTCCAAAGATTGTCAGGATTAGCAGGGGCGGCAGAAGCAGCAGGTCAAGCAGCCGGGAGCGTACTCTGCGCACTTTCTCTTTTGCTGCTTTGTAAGTGCGCGGTGCCAGGGCAAAACGCAGAGCCAGGAAGAGGCGGCCGCGGGGGCTTGAAATGGTTTCGGCAATCGTCCTGCATAGAGCTTTCGGTGCTCCTGCCGCAGTGGTCGGGTGAGCCGAAGCAGGGGAGGTTCCGTAGGAAATTGGCATGGCAATATTGACCTTTGCTTGAAAAAGTTGGCTGACCGTTAGTGATTCGCCCGGTGGTTTCCATTTCAATGCGGCGAGGCGGCCAGTTTATCCGGTGTCGGTTTACTTGTAAATTCGCCAGAGGACATGACTTCGCAGACGCTTCCATCTTGAAATCTAAGGATAGCACTGGGGCACAGAGAATATTGCTCTTGAGCTGGATTTCCGGTGCAAGCGGGCCACGTGGCGCGCCAGGCTCTTAATTGAGCGATATGGTGCAGGGCAAGCCGTTACCTCTATAGTCGGCGGCCGAAGAAATCTTTACGGCTGCTTTTCCTTGCCAGGTCACCTTGACTCCTTCTGGAAAAAGCAAAGCAATGGGGGCTGACTGCTGGGGTAGTATTTTGAAGCGGCGGGCTTTATTGGTAGCGGTGCCCGCCCCTTTTTCTCTAGTAGGAATTATGACCAGGTATTTGCCTTTATCCGCTCCATCCACTTCATCTATTACAGCCAGGTTGCCGTCGTCCGGGCTCCAGCAGAAGGGTGGTGTGAAAGTATGCACCATCTTTGCCTCCTTGCCGTAAGCCGGTCCGGCAGTCGGATAAACGGTGCGATCGTTCACTTGAATGTATTCACTGTGAGGCCAGTCTGCAAAGTGAATCATTTGTCCAACGTGAGCTACTGCCGATCTGTCATGGGACCAGAAGAAAGCGTAGCCCAGGTAGTGCTCTAGTTCTTTCCCCTTCAAATCTGTGATTGAGAGGTAGTCCATAGATGGATTCTTATGCAGCCTGATGCCAAGACGGTTATTGTCTACAAAGTAGATTTCCATGATACCGGTGTGGGCACCGGTTGAGTCTTGCGGAACAAACTGAGAGAGCTGCTTTCCTTGTGCATCGCTGACCGTAATTTTGCCCCTTGCATGGGTGACAATGTGCTTCTTATCGGGGGAGAAGGCAAATTGCTGCGTTGCCGAAACCGCATTTGCCAGGACAAAGCCCAGAGAAAGTACGGTGATTGAGAGTGGGATGTATTTAGACAAGGTTATTTCAGGGAAGGGTGTGTGCTAAGCAAGTCTCAGTTTACAACCCCCGGAATAGCTTCGGCATGAGGCCAGAACAACTTTCTGCAGGAAGCCCATGGGGTCTGAGGCACACAGACCACGCTCAAAAGATCTAGGATAAACCCTGGTTGACAAGGGGTGGAGGATTCGGGTATTCATAAGGTTCGAGCAGTTGCTCGTCATTGAGCAGTTTTACCAGGAATACCGATAAGATGCCTAGAAGACAAATGGGCAGGGGCTCCGCGCGAGAAGCGGCGCCTCTAGCCGAGTTATCTAAATCGCCCAAAATTGTTGAGGGTGAGAAGACCGTCTCGTTGATAGCAGAACCTTCCCTAACTGATCTGCCGGCGCCGGAGCCGCAATCGCTATCGCAAGAGCCGCTGTCGAGCCCGTGCTGTCCGGATCTAGCGGAAGTGGTAGAGGCGGGCGAGCAAGGCGTGCAAGAAGATGTGCGAGTGGAGGTAAGAGATTCGCAGTCGCCTGCGTTACCTTCCAAGAAGTTCCTCAACTACGAACTACTCTTTGAAATCCAGAAGGACTCCATAAGCACCACCTATGCCGCCAGGAATAAAGATCTGGAAGGCTTCCTGGCCCTGCGAATTTTCAATGAGCGCATCAGTGATAGCGGTCAAATAAAGGAGATTCAAAAGGCGGCCGGTCAAGCGCGAGAATTCACGCACGCCAATCATGTGACGGTTTACGAGAACGGTATCAGTGATGAGGGCACCCCTTATGTGGTATCAGACTGGCTCAAGGGAGAGTCGCTCTGCGATCTAATCAAACGTCGTAAGAGACTGGACGTGGCATATTTTCTTTCGGTCTTTGTTCAGATCTGCGATGTGCTTGCGGACGCTCATTCTCGCAGTCTGATGCATGGTAACCTCAACCCGGAGAAGATTGTTTTTGCAGGCGATGATATCGATGGCGAGGCTCTCAAAGTCTATGATTTCGGCATGCCTGTCGATGCTGTTCAGAACGCATTTTATATGAGTCCCGAGCAGTGTCTTGATCGGGCCCATGTTGATGCCCGCTCGGATATTTACTCTCTTGGTTGCATCATGTATGAAGCACTGGTGGGTCGCCCGCCTCAGGCAGGCAATCTAGCCGTTGATGTGCTTTATGAGATGGCCGGTCAGTACAGTCCCGATTCTCCCGAGCACTGTGCCCTCAAGCTTCTAGACTGCGTTGTTAAACGCTGCCTCCATAAGAATCCGGGCAAGCGTTTTGGCAGTGTCAATGAGCTGAAGAGTGCGCTCAATATTATTATTGAATGTTTTGATGCCGCCAAGATAGCCAGGGTCAAGAAGCTGCCGCGCAAAGCCGAGAAACTTCTGCTCTTTCGCTTCCTCGATCGCTTTGATCGAAAGATAACTGCGGCCCTGACTGCCTACTTGCTATTGGGGCTCTTTGCCGTTAAGTACATCGGTGAGATACAACTGCAGAAACTGATTGATGAGGCGCAAATAGCTCGGTTTGTAGATTGGCCCCTGGCTCAGTCAAACTATAAAGAGGCAATCAAGCAAGCTAGTTTGATTGGAAAGCCCCCCGGTTTGCTTGCTGATTTGCACTGGGAACTGGCAGATTCTTATCGGGTGCAATGTCTGGACAGTGGAATGGGCGTTAAGCGTGATAAGTTGGCTGAAGACGCCATTCATGAGTATGAGAAGGCTTTTGAGTATTTCAATCATGGACCTCATATGCGGTCTTATGCCCTCGGGCTTCTCGACAATATGAGTCAGCTTTATTTGCACATGCCTGACAAAGAGTTAAGAAGCGCAGATGCGCAGAAGACTATGGCTGAGCTGCGAAACTTGATGAAAGCTAAGAAGTATCAGGCCTGCGCTAGCCTGGCTGGAGAAGCCGCCAACAGATTCAATGATGCCAATCTTGATGACGCCATGTTGAAGGAGTTTGCGGCAGAAGCAAATCTCAAGTTGGGGCTTAGCCTGCCGCCTGCGAAAGCTAAGAGTTATCTGGCCCGGTCTCTCTGGTATTACGCCTTAGGGCAGGGCGGTAACTCGGAAGATAACCCGGCGCTGAAGCCGCTCAATGAAAAGCTTGCCAGGCTGCATCTTTTGTGGCCCAATGCCAAAACCTATCTGCGTCTGGGCTACGATGAGCTATTGGCTGGAGACCTGGAGGCTGCTGCCGGCTACTTAAAGTTCGTACCCGCCACGGAATCTACCTCGCAAACTCAGGTAACTCAACTTTCTTATCTGGTGGATTCAGCTCTTACACTCAGGCGGGAGTCGTCTGTGGTGATGGGCGATCCGAACAAGAAGAAGGCTATTCCTCTTCTCGAGAGGCAACTGGCCATTCTGGAGCAAGCCAACGGTAAGCACGGACCTAAATTGGAGGGTCTTCTGGCGCAACTGGCTGCTTGTTATGTTTCAGTCGGTGATGATGCCCGCGCCATCAAGACTTATGAGCGATACTTCCAGATCGTCGACAAAGATCGAGATTACTGGTCTGACCAGGTGGTGACCGTCGCCTATTGTGATTTGTTGACCAGAAACCACCGTGCTAAGGAAGTGCCTGCCTTTTTGCGGGCGCGCCAGCTCACTCCGGAAACGAGTAGTAAAATTCCCAGTTCGCCGCTGTATATATTAATGATAGAAGCCATGGCCAGACAAAACATGAAGGATACAGCCGCGGAACATATGCGGCTCTGGTTCAAGGCACCGGAGTACCCTGTTTGGGATGCCGAGATAGCAGCTCAGGAACAATCTCAACAGCCTTACACTTTTGAAGGTCATTACTATATTTTGCCGCCGGTTTCAGCCCCTCCCGCACCGAAGCCGGAAGCCGAAGATGCCTTTGGGAACTATCCGGTGATGACGGAAGTTTCCGGCAGTAAGAAACTTCTGCAAGCTTGTGCCGAGCCAACCGGTCTTAAGTCGAAAGCACCAAGTTCATTATCCGGCTTTTAAGCCGGCTTGCATTGCTGATGTTTCCCTCTTTCAGTGGGGCGGCATCGGTAAGAATACAGGCGGTGCACCGGCAAATTTGAGTTTGGCGGCGATGGCTTCGTCGCTTACGCCATAGGGTTTGAGATAGACGTAGTAACTGTCTTTGCGTTCGATCAGATCATTTTTCGGTATTTTGCTGCCGCTCACGAGCATGTCGTTGGTGATGCGCACGTGCATGTAATAGGGAATCAATTGGGTATAGCCTGCAACAGTCGGCTTTATCTTGTATCGAAAGAGGTGCTCGCCCTTGATCTGCATTACATCAGGCCCGGGAGGGTCTATGGCTTCTGCTGCGGTTTCCAGCCAGTTGTTGGCCAGTTGCACAAAGACTCTGACAGCGGGCTTGAGTACAAACATGGGCTTATCACCCTTGGAATTACGCAAGAAAACTTCCAACTCATAAGAGTCGTTCCCCAGCATCTTAATTGTCTTTACTCCCGCCTTCAAATCACTCATGGCCAGGTCTTCCATGGCCTGGTGCTGTTCCTGCCTGGCGTTGGAGAGACTTTGCTGGTAGCCGGCCAGGGCCAGATTGATAATGTAGATAAGAGAGAGCACCGGTATCAATACCAGTACAAAGCGCCCCACATAGCGATCGATACCTAGCCCCAGTGTTACTTTTTCGGTGTCTACCTGCTTGGAAGAGATGGCAAAAATATTCTCCAGTCTCTCCCTGCTTGCAGTCAATTCGCCGGCAGACTGTTGGTCGCTCATTGTTGCCCGGCCTTTCTTCATGGTCAGCACGCGGTCGGCATGGGCGGCAATATCATTGTTATGGGTGACCAGAATCATGGTCAAATTGTGAGCCTGCTTTATCTCGATGAGCAGATTGAGAATCTCCGCTTCCGTCTCTTCATCGAGGTCGGCGGTAGGTTCATCGGCAAGCAGTAGTTTTGGTGCGTTGATGAGCGCTCTGGCTATGGCCACCCGTCTTTGCTCGCCACCGGAAAGTTCGCCCGGGTAAGAGTCGATGCGCTCGTTCAGCCCTACCTGAATAAGCAGGGCCCGGGCTCTGGCATAGGCCGCCTTCTCCCTGAGAAGACCGGAAACCAGCGCCGGTAGCGCCACGTTATCTATGGCCCTGAGAGAAGGCATGAGGCTGGCAAACTGAAAGACGTAGCCGATTTCTTTGTTGCGCAGGTCGGCGCGCTTACTTTCGCTCTCTTCCCAGAGACTCTTGTCGCCCAGTTTGATATTGCCGCTACTTGGCCGGCAGATGCCGCCGAGCATGGCCAGCAGGGTCGATTTGCCGGAGCCGGAGCGACCGACGATAGCCAGGAAGGTTCCACTTGCGATTGTGAAATTCACTTCCTGGACGGCATCGGTCTTCGTCAGTGTAGCGGTTTTACCGCCGGCACCGCTAGTGTCTGTGTTTTCACGGGCGTAAGATTTAGAGAGTTGTGAGACCTGTATTTCCATGGTCTAGCCTCCCTCGCTCTGGATGAGGCTGTAAGCTTCTTCGCGGCTCACTTTCCAGGCCGGCACAAGGGCCCCCAGAAGACCGCTAAGTATGGTCAGGCCCATACAAAGTAAAGCTATTTGCGTAAGTTCCGTCGCAGTGAACCAGTAGAATTCTATTTGCAGGGTTTCCAGATAGTAAATTAGAGATCTTTGAAAGACTAGTATCAGCGCGCCACCAAGACCGATACCACCGAGGGCTCCCAGACCCGTGGTCAGGCAAGCCTCCGCTAGAAACATACCGATTATGTTCGAGCGCCTTGAACCGATGGCAGAGAGCAGCCCTATCTCTCTTTTTCGTTCGGAAATGATGGCTGAGAAAAGCAAGCTCAGCACAATTGATGCACCAAGCAAGAGCATGAGAGCCAGTCCTAGAAGCCCGAGCAACAGGGCGGCAGTAGTTTGTCTCGTGGATGTCACAATGGTTGTACCCATTACCACTTTCACATCATTGAGTTGCGAGACGGCAAATCTTACCTGTTCGGGCGTGGTGCCGGTCGATAGCTTCACCAGTATGGCCGAACATCTTTTCGGGTCGAAGTTGGCAATGGCTTGCTTGCCTTCCACCGTGCCCTCTGCCAGATATTGAGCGGTTTCATAGCTGGCAAAAAGATTATCGTCGAGGGGGCCCACGCCGCTTATGCCAAGTTTGCCGTAAATCTTTGCGGTCCTGCCGCAGGGCTCCAGTTCTTCCCCGGGTGTTTCCTCTCGTCTGGAACCGCTTATCAAGTCGCCCTTGCGCAGTGGTCTCTCCGGCTTGTCTTTGAGCCAGGGTAAAATAGTAAAGTCGCTCTCCGGTGCAAAGGCTATCAGGTTTGCCTTGTGCTCCGGCATATGCACCATCATTGGTATCTGGTAGATAGTTTGCGTGGCTACCTTCTCCACGCCTGGTATGGCCTTGATTTTCTCTGCCAGGGTGGTGTCGAGAGTGGCTTCCGTGGGCTGCACCGTCAGTAGTGCGCTGGTAATGTTTACCAGCGCCTGGGCGGGCACCACAATTAGATCCGCTCCCATTTTGGCAAAGCTTCTCTCCATGGAAGCCTGCACGCCGCGCCCTACTATAGTGGCAGCAAATACGGCACCTGTTACCATGGCTACTGCCGCGATCAAGAGCATGGTGCGGGTAGGTTTGCGCAGCAAATTCTGGCAGGCCAACTTGAGAAAGAGTCTCTTTGCTTTACTTCCGGCGCGATTGTTCATTAGAGCGTAGTGCAGCGACTATTCTTCATATGTTCGGTCTTGGTGGGAATAATAACGCAGTCGTGGTGCCCGCCGAAGTTAGGCAGGAAGCCCAGGGGACGCAGAGAGTCGTCCTGGGTAAAGACGAAGGCACCGCTTTCTTGTCTCTGGAAGCCGCTGAAGATCTGGAAGACAAACTTGCCGTCATAGGAGACGGCCATGGTCTGGCAATCGACGCCGATATTTTTGAATTTCTTGATTATCTTCCAGGTCTTAGTATCGACCACGCAGCAACCGCTCTTGGCTGGTTTCTCGTGCATCACCGAGACAAACATCTTGCTGCCGTCCATAGAGAAACAAAGGTGAAAGGGGCTGGGGAACTCGCCAACCCATTCAGGGTCTTTCACGAAGGTGATACGCTTCCAGTTACGCGGATCTGGGCTCGATGTGTCGTATACCGCCATGTTGTTTTGTTCTATGTTGTTCATCATGGTGAAGAATTTGCCGTCCGGAGAGAAGCCGGCTTCGTGACCGACGCACTTGATGTCGGCAAATTCTATTTCCCAGGTATTGGGATTAGTATGCAGTTTGGTTACTTTCAGGTTGTCCGGCGAGCCCTCGGGGTTGTGCAGGCAAGCCACCGGCTCCCATGTCTCTCTGTCGACGATGACGGCGCAGGAGAGCATACGAATAATAAGCGCCGAATACTTATTGCCCGGATGATGCACCACAGCGTCCAGCCCCGTCAGCCCTTTCTTGCCCGCCCCCGGAATACCGTCGGAAGAGACTAGATTCTCAGCCATGGGCGCCATTTCCCAGTCGATTTTATTGCCCCTGGTGCCCTGATAATCATACTTGCCGGTTTCCGGCGCTTTGTTCAGTTCTACGATGCGCAGTTTGCCGCCTTTGCGCCAGTTGTCTTTGAGATTGCCGTCGGCCTCTTTGCCTATCCAGTCGGCTCTGAAGGCTTTGAGCACGGAAGTTTTACCGTCACCGCTCACTCTGTCGAAAAAGGCGCAGATGTCTTTTTGCCCGTCGGCGGCGGCAAAACCTTTGGCATCGGGAAAAATGGTGATGTGCACTCCGAGCCCGATGCCGGTGGTTTTGGCGATGTCTTCTTTCAATTCCATTTTGGTGCCGTCGAATTCGACCCGGTAAATGTGATTACCCTGCCCCCAGGTATCGAGCAAGCCACGCTCTTCGATTTCGGTGGGAATGCTGTACATGGTGACGTTTTTGCCACCCTGGGTGGAATTGACGAATTCAAAACCTTTACGTGGATTGCTGGATGGATAGGCCGACAGGTGGTGCGAGATGGGGCAGGAGTCGCCGTAGTTCCAGTAACTGATGGAAGCCAGGGTGATGCCCTGCTTGAAGTCTACGACGTGGGTGCCGCCGCCCAGCTTCTGGGGCGTAAGATAAAGGTAGTCGCCCAGCTCTTCACTGGATTGCTTGTATTTGGACGCGTCTTCCACCTCGATTTTGTGACCGAGCACTTCCGGCATTCTTACTTTGCCTACCATGGCGAAGATATTGCCGGCCGCAAAACCAGCAATACCTGTGGCTCCCGCATAAAGTAGCTCTCTGCGGGTGATGCCGCCATTGAAAATTTCATGCATAAACTGACGCAGATTGAAGCCGGTTTTTTGTACTTTGTCGGGAGTGTATTCGGCCAGCCACTCGTACAAAGTATTTTCCGAGATGTCATGCTTCAAGCAAATTTCGTAGATGTTCGTTGCCGACTCCGCTTCCTTGAGAATGTACTGAATTTGCTCTTTCGTAAAATGCTTTTCGTTCATCTGAGCGCCATCTCTTTATGTCGGTAGGGTCGGTTGGTGACTGCGAGCATTTGCCCTGTCAATTTAATCGCCTAAGGATACCTTAATGGAAGGGCTCGGCCTACAGCGGCCGGTTAGCTCGCAGAGGCGTTGGTTGCCGCTGCTGTTTCGCCTTGCTTTGCCGGCGTGGCAGTTTTTTTAGTTGCAGCTATTTATGTCGCAGTTACTGATGGTTCAGTTATTTATGTCGCAAACATCTGGGTGGTCAATTACAAGCCATCATCGCTAGAGACCGCTTCAAGCTCTGCTTCCGTCAGATACTTGCGGCGGCATTGGTTGAGGTACTGCTGGGCGCAGACCACGGCGTAATAGCGGTGCACCCAGGCATCAAACTGGGGGTCGGCATACCTGACGCTATCGAGACCACCCAATAGTTCCGTGTGGGCTTCCCGGGCTGCCTGCTCTTCCGGACTGAGAGCCATATTGAAGCGCTGGTGCGCATACTCTTCTCGGTCGGTGCTCGCAGGAGGCAGGTCGCCTGAAAACATCACCTGTTTGTAAAAGAACTCCGCCTCCAGGCGCGGTAGTAGCAACTCCGCCTTCCCCAGAAGTTCCAGGTCGAAGGCTTTGTTTACCGATTCCATGGGCTCCAGATTTACCAGCAGGGTTGTGGCGCCGACGTATTTGGCGCTGTTGACAAAGCCGGCGGCCGGGCTCACCGTTCCTGATGTACCAACTGCAATAAACAGGTCGCAGCTTCTCAGGGCTTGCCTTACCAACCATTCGGCTTTTGCCGGTATGGCTTCGTCGAAGAGCACCACATCCGGTCTCAGCACACTCTTGCATTCCGGGCAGCGCGGCGCCCCATTGAAAAACAACTCTCTGTCCTGAAAGACTTCAAGAGTGCAAGTATCATTTGAGCATCTGCTGTGCAGTATCGACCCATGCATTGTGATTACGTCATGGCTGCCGGCTCGTTCATGTAAGCCATCGACATTTTGAGTGATGAGGGTAAATTTCCTATCTTCCCGGCAGTTCAGTTTGCGCCCCCAGTCGGAAAGGGCCAGGTGTCCCGGATTTGGTACGGCTTTAAGGCAATGCTCGCGCAAGGTGCTCCAGAATTTCCAGGCACCGTCCGGGTCCTTGACAAAAGCCCGGGGTGAAGTAAAGCGAGCCGTTTCAGGGTCGGACCAGAGCCCGCCCTGCCCCCGGTAAGTGGGCAAGCCAGAAGCCGTTGATACTCCCGCTCCGGTCAAGACAACCACTCTTTTGTAGAGCCTGGTGAAGCAGTTCATTTGGGTCTTAGTCTCAAGGTGGCGGCCGTTAAATTGTAGATTATTGCGCGGCGATTTTGTGCCACGCCGATTAAACTGCCGTTGTTTTCAGACCCGTCTCTGCATTACTGTGGGAATAACAATGCAGCACCGCCGGGTATGCCGGGTGAATATGTCTGGCCCGGCGCTTACTTTTGAACATGGCTCGCAGTTCGCCCCAATCTAATACCAGTGTGCCGCCTGTTGATTCGTGCTGTTTTTCCCAGTCCATAAGCAATTCCAGGCAGGCGTGGTCGACGTAATCAAGGTCTTCCATGCAGACATGCAATTCAGTGTTGGCAGGAACCGAATTGAGAGCATCGGCCAGCACCGGTAAGCTTAAAAAGGTTGCTGCTCCGCGCAACTGCAAGAAGGATTTGCCTTCCTGGCGATCGATGGTGACGTGCAATCTTGTCATGGTGTAGACGAGCTTGATAACGGATAGAGCGATACCGACAGCTACCCCGACCAGTAAGTCGGTGCTGACAATGGCGATTGTTGTTAAGGCATAAACTCCTACCAGGCGCGGCCCGAAATTCCAGAGTTTGCGGATGGCTTTGAAGTCAATTAGCTTGAAGCCTGTGAATAAAAGCAGTGCAGCCAGGGTTGCCACTGGCACCATTCTAAGAACGCCGGGCATGGCCGCCACCGCGAGCAAGAGCCAGAGCCCTTGCAGGATAGCGGCACGATTTGTGGTGGCGCCGCTCATGACATTGACACTGCTGCGTGCGATAACGCCAGTCATCGGCAAGGCGCCTATGAGACCGCAGACTGTATTGCCGATACCCTGGGCAATAAGCTCTTTGTCGTATTGAGTGCGCGGACCGAAGTGCAGCTTATCGACTGCTGCCGCGCTCAAAAGGGTTTCTGCGCTGGCAATGATGGCCAGCGCAAAGGAGAAGCGGGCCAGGGACCAGGGATCCATTTTTGAGATGGCTGTAAAATCTAAGAATTGAATTCCGGCAAAGATATTTTCAGGCAGGGGAATGGTGGCAAGCGGCAGATGCAAAATGCTTGTTATAGCCGTGGCCGCTACAACTGCTACCAGTGCACCGGGAATAGCGGCCAACCTGCCTTTCACTAATTTCTTCCACAAAATGAGGACGACGATGGTGAGAACCCCTATGGAGACCGACTGCATTGCTGCAGTTTTGGGGTTTAAAATATTGGCGAACAAGTCAGGCAGATTGCTGATGTTGCTCAGCGCATGTGCTTTTGGATGTAGCGCGCCAATAATATGGAGTTGGCTTAGCATAAGCGTGATGCCGATGCCGGACATCATTCCATTTATAACAGCCGGTGATACCGCTCGAAAAATTTGGGCGATGCGCGCCATTCCCATGAGGAGTTGCAATAGTCCAGCACAAGTAATAGTTATTGCCAGGCCCGCAAGACCGTGAGTGGCTACAATTTCGCAGGCCAGAACGGTGAGACCGGCGGCGGGTCCGCTTACTTGCAGAGGACTGCCGCTGATGAAACCAATAAGACAGCCACCGATAATGCCGGTGAGAATTCCTTTTTCGACGGGCACCCCCGACGCTAATGCAATACCCATGCAAAGCGGCAAGGCCATCAGAAAGACAACAAGCGATGCAAGAAAGTCTTTCGTGATTGATTCTCGGGTCGTCACGTGTGGGTTCCATCGAAACATGGTGGACCTCCCATAGTGGTGGCGGACTATAAATAGATGCCGGGTTACCTGATAGGGGACAGTGTGCAAGGTTGCCGCAACAACTCAGCCGCTTGCGCGGATTGTTGATGGTTTTGCCCGGCCATCTATGTAGATGATGCTGCAAGCATAAACCTGACCATAGCTGCCAGCCAAATTGATTGGTTGCATGGTCGACTATCTGGATATTCATGAAGCATACCGTAGAAACGAATCATTGGCAAGGGAATTTCCACAATGATTTTGGCCTGCTTCGAAAACATCCGCGCCTACGGAGGTGGGATACAGCAAATCTAGTTGCTGCGAGTTTAGGTTTCGCTGAAAGCGTTTATTCGATCCCGCCTCGAGCCAAACATAACTGATCTCCAGCCTTCCTCAAATCTTACAGAAGGTGCATTGCAGCTAACCATTCCCGTGCGACCATGACGATATTGATGGCAGGAGGAGTTTTGCTATGATCGGCTACGAGCCTCGAACCAGAGAAATACTTCGGCATTCCGGCGAATTGCTTGAACATTCCAGTCGGCAGGCGAATTATCACATCATGATTTTTCGCCTGGTCTATGTCTTCTGTTTTGGCTTTGCTTTGTCTTTGTTGCTTTCTACAGTTAGTTTCAATGCCCGCTATTTGAACGATCTTCTCGTCTATTGCCTCTTTTCTCTGCCCGGGCTGGCCTTCTGGGTTTTTCTTTGCGGTCCGGCCAGCTGTTTAAAATGGGCTGGCATATGTATTGCGGCTCCGCTTTGCTTGTTTAGCTCTTTATTTGTCTTTGGTTTTGAGTGGTCGAATGGGGCATTTGTGCGCTGCTGCTGCGCGATTGTTAATGGCGGTTTGACTGACAAGAAACTGCGAACCTTTTCCGATCGCGGTAAGGTGATCTTTGAAGGGTCCATAGACAATAAGACGCTTAGACTCATTGAAGAAGAATTCTCTAGTTTCCAGTATAGTTTGTTGTTGACTGAGGCCAGAGGTCCTTACTGTTATAAGGTCGTGGATAGTATTACCTTGCCCTCAGGCTGTATGCCCAGTCTGACCTTAAAGAAGGATGGGCACTACGAGCTGCGCGTGGTCAATCGGGGCGGAGTAGAAGTGCTTCGCCGGGATGTGCGCGAGGTTTTGAACGGCGCTTCGGGTGTTCGTTGAGGACAGGTTCAGTTGGCAGGCATCCGCTCTTTTACTGGCTTTGCCAATGAGACTGCCTCAGCATCGATAGCCGCAGACCTCCCGCAATCTTGTGAACTTGATACAAGAACCGACTTCGAAAGAGCGACGAAGAACATCCTAATCATCGCTCTTATTGCAGCCTCGGAAGCGATGGATTACTTACTGCTGTTTCCTTTGTGCTGACTGCTTTTGGTCATTGACTCTATGTACGTCTTGATTTGGTCGAAGAGATTGGTGCCTGACTTGCCGCCGGCTGTCTTGGCTTTGATCTCTTCAATTTGTTTATGGAAAGAGTCGAAATCAGCCTTTTGTCCGTAGCCCAGTTCTTGCGCGTACTTGATTTCTGTATCTGCATCTGTCACGCGCTTGGTGAGCTCTTTGTTTTCCTGCTCGGAGCGACTTTTCTTCTTAGCCAACTCTTCAGCCTTCTCAAGATTGATAGTGGCGCTGACAACCGGCAAAGGAACCACCACATCGGTTACGACCAGTGTATCCAGTGCAGTCTGGAGTATCTTTCTAGCTTCTCCTGCCTTATTTTCGTCAATCAGTTTGGCTGCCTTTTTAAGAGCAGCCGGATATGTGGCTAGCGGAATATTCGTCGTACTGATAACTGTTTCGCTAGTCAGACCCATGAGCAGACTTCTGGCTTCCTGCACGCGTCCTTCTCTCAGCGCCTTCTCCGCCTCCTTCTTGGCTATTTTTATGGCATCGATGGAGCCGTAGATGTCGCTTGTCATAACTCTGACGTCGATGGGTACAAGAGACACCTTAGGATCCCTAGCCAGCAAAATTTCAAGCTTGCCGGTGGCCCGCTCCACTGCGGCCAGGGCCTCCTTTGTTTTGCCATCATCCAGAAGTTTCAGGGCATCCTGAGTCTCTCTTAAAGTGGAAACCGCCTCCGAGACTATTTCCTTGCGCTTGTCGCTGGTCTTTTGTTCCGAGCGCTTGTTTAATTCTGCTTTAGTGCTTTTGTCTTCAGGCTTTTGTACCGCCGCAACTGCCAGGTTCGTGCACGTGGACATATGCAGTGCAGCACAAAGGGTTGTAAGGGTCGACAGAGAAAGAGCCTTTCTCAGGCGTCTCGAGTTAAAGGTTTGATTTATCATCTTCTAACTCCTTCTGATTGAGAGCACAGTGGTGCCAGGTGAAGCTTTTCTGCCGGTCTGGAGAGCCTCACTAGGGGGAGGCTCTGCCAGACTTTCGGGGTTGTCACCGGACAGGTTATTGGTCCGGTTTTTCTTTCGCCGCTGTTACTTTCAGAAGCTCAAGTCAAAAACTCAAGCGGGCTTAACTGGAATGTTCTTTGTATTTGATTGCGCCTGCGCCGTTTTGGAAAGAGAAACAGTGAGAACCCCGTTTTTGAAGGTGGCATTGCAGTGCTCTTCATCAACTTCACAGGGAAGCGCTATGGAGCGCATGAAAGTGCCATAGCTCCGTTCCATGCGATACCAGCCCTTGACGTTCTCTTCTTGTTCCTGTTTCTTTTCTCCCTTTATTGTAAGCATGTCTTTGGTCAAAGAGACATCGATGTCCTTTTCGGTCAGGCCTGGTAACTCGGCGGAAATGCGAACTTCCTTATCGGTTTCACTTACGTCGATGCGAGGGTTGAGCGCATTATTTTCGAGAGCGCCAAAGGGATATAGCTCGAAGGAGCGGCTTAAGGTGGGCATGTCCCAGGAGCGAAAGAAATCGTCGAATACCCTGTTCATCTCGCGTTGAAGCGAATAGGCTGGATGTTCTTGTTCGTCTTCCCGCCGGATAGCCACCTCATTTCTTTTGTTGAGCCATTTGGATGGTAATAGATTGAAGGCCATGATAGTTTCCTCCGGTTTGATCTGGATTGACTTCTTGATGCGTCCGCCAAGACAGAGTTAAACTTGAGCGGTGCCGACATCTGATTTGAAGTAAAGCTAGATAGCTGCGTGAGCCGGAGTTTTTACACAAAACCTTTATGAATCCGGCAGTGCATTCTCCGCGGGAGACTGGTTGTTGGGTTTGAGTGCGCCAGAGTGTGGTGCTTCACTTCCGGTTGCCGGCGGCACTCTATCTATTCCAGCTTGTTTGAGCAATGCAAGTATGCGGGGCAATTGCTTCCTTGCGGCCGTTTCACCTTGTTTGACCGCCTCTTCTACATATTTTTTGTCTTTAGAAAGAATTGGAATGTTAATCAATTCGGGTCTGATTACGATGTCCGCCCCGTTTACTTTATCCTCGTCAAGCTGCTCCAGGGTGGCATTTACCACTCTGTCGAAGACGGCTTGAAAGGATGTGAAGTGTTCTGGTGGAACCGGTTTCATATCGTTATCAATTTCTACCGAGATGACAACTTTTGCCCCGCTGTGTCTGGCTTCGTTTGTCGGAAGATTGTTTCGAACACCGCCGTCGACATATAGATGATTGTCTATGGGCACCGGTCGCAGGAGCATCGGTATGGTAGCGCTGGCTCGTACGATGTCGTCTATGCGACCTTTGGAGAGCACATGGGCCTGACCGTCTATCAGGCTGACCGCTATGGCGGCAAAGGGGGTTCTGAGGTTCTCCGTCTTTAGCTTTGAATCAGGCAGTAGTTTGTCGATGATTGTTTTCAGCTTGTCTCCGCTTACCAGCCCGGCATAAGGTTTTGCTCTGCCCAGGTAGACCAGTTTGGAGAGGGGCTGAAGCAGGATGCGACACCACAGCAGGTGCGGCAGGTAGGCGCTGATTAATGATCCGTCCGAGAGCACCGACTGTAATTTGTCGAGAGAAACGTCGGCACAGTAGAGACCTCCTACCACGGCACCCATACTGTTGCCGACAATATAATCGATAGGGATGCCTTCCTCTCTGAAGACTCTCAGCACCCCTATGTGGGCTGCTCCGCGTACGCCGCCGCCACCCAATGCCAGAGCAACTCTTGGCTTTTTTTCTGGGTGTTGTTGCTGTTGTTGTTGTTGTTGTTGTTGTTCGTCTTCTTGTTTCGCGGATACTTCCAGACCGGCTGCCGCGCAGGGGCTTGCAATCAGATGCAGCGCACATAGCATTGCCGTAAGCGCTCGTTGAGTTTTCATAGCATGCCTCCAAGGTTGTATTCCTGACCGGGTAAGGCTGGTAGATTGAGCCGAGAAGCCTCTCTTCGTCTTTCGTTTTTGCTAGTTGCAGTCTCGTGTACTCTGCTTCTATTGCATTGTATATGATTATGGAAAAATTAAAGGAGGGCGCATCGCTTGGTGCATCCTTACAATTTATGATCGCTGGTGCTCCGAGCCAGAGCCAATCTCAGAACTGTCCTTATGATTCAGGTAGTAACCTGAAAAAGCAACTTAGAGCTGCCCGAACGGTTTTCTGGATGGTGGCGAGCCCTGGCAAGTAAATTCAGTTGGTCAAGAGTCTTATTGGAGTTCTTCGAGTTCAATAGAGCCTCAGGTAAGTTTCCTTCGTAGGCTAGTAGAGGGCGGGGGTGTTTGTCGATGGTAAAGGCAAGAGCTTTGCTGAATTTTGGACCCTTATGCACGAACCTGGGCGGCGTTGCCCTGCTTGCGATGCTCAGTGGCGCGGCTCTCGGCTATTTTGCGGGAGTTCGTTCTGAGTCTGCCCCTCCGGCAGTGCTCAGTCGGCCGGTATCGACGCAGATTCCCTCAATTGACGTGCATAGTCTTTCGTATGGTGCAGAACCTGTACTTTTAGGGTCGCCTCAAGGTCCGACTTCTGCCGCTGCCTTGTTGCCAGAGACCACCTCTACACCTGTCGCTTCACCCCCTAAAGCGCTGCCACCAGCCTATCAAGTCGTGGTGGCCGCAGCAGATAGGATGCTCCTCAAGACTATCGTTACTCGCTAAGGGAGAGTTTTGAAAAAATGATTAAGGACTGAGGCGCCAGGCTGCTCTTCGATGTAGAAAAGTGTTGATAGGTTCTATATTCACTGGCTTGTACAAAAGAATTAAAATGTAGCAAGCAAGCAAAATCGAAACGTTTGACGGAATTGGTTTCGCTGGAAAGGGAGTGATATATATGACGAAATCACTGATTAGACGTATTTGCTTAGATCGTAATTCTCAAGTAGTTTCAGGCTCCGGTGTGGAAGATTCTCCTGAAGATTTCCAGGCCGACGGTCCACTAAAGTCTGATACTGTCGATGCTTATTTGCGTCGGCTGCGCAAATGCAAAATCTTACCCAAAGAAGAGGAACAGTCCCTGGCTCGCGCTGCCAGAGCAGGCGACAGTAGAGCTGCTAAGTGTCTGGCAGAGAGTAATTTGCGATTGGTGGTGAGGATTGCCAAACATTATCGCAATCGCGGCCTCAGCTTCGAGGATCTAATTCAGGAGGGCAACCTCGGTTTGTTGCGTGCCGTTCAGAAGTTTGATCCGGAGCGAGGCTTCCGCTTCTCCACTTATGCTGTCTGGTGGATCCGGCAGAGTATCGTCAGAGCCATTGGAAATAAGGCAAAACTTGTGAAAGTGCCGCCTCAGTTTGAAGCGGAGCTGAAGAGCGTGAGCAAGGCCGCCCAGGCGCTCAGGCAGGAATTGGGACGCGAGCCAAGTCTCGAGGAAGTCTCTCAACGTTCCGGGGTATCTAGAAGTCGTATTCACCTTGTATCCAATCTCTCGAAGGAGCATCTTTCCCTGGATGCACCTGTTTGGGAGGATCAAGTTGATGCTTTTCTGGAGATGCTCAAAGATCGCTCCGGAAGCGAGGAAGCCGTTATCAACTCGCTCATGAGAGAGGAAGTCGAGTCTTTGTTGGGCATCCTTAGTGCGCGCGAGCGTGATGTGATTGGCTTGCGATTCGGTCTTTCAGAGAACGGTCGGTCGCTCAGTGCGGTTGACACCGGTAGGCAATTAAACTTGTCTGCTGAGCGCGTCAAACGTATAGAAGCAAGAGCACTGTTCAAGCTGAGGAGATATGCACAACATCGGCATATGCGTGAGTATCTGGCCAGTTAGCTAGTGGTTGCCGGAGCCGTGAGTACTTGCAAGTAAGCCTTCGTTCGTCTTTATGTGAGGCTAAAAGGCAGGCTGGGTAATGGTTTGGTGAAAAGTAAAGAAAAGATTAGGGAAGCCGGAGGGCTGGCGAAGCTTTGATATTTTCAAATTGGAAGGGTTCAAATTCCTTCGTTTTGATAGCTGAAAGCTCGCCATAGTAAGGAGGGACTGCAGCCGTTCAATCGCAGAAAAATGAATAATTCCGTTTCATTGTGATACCAGCCTCGGGCTGGAGTAAGTATAAGATCTGGCAGCCTCAGTTATGCCTGAGGCTGCTTTTGTGCATTTAGAAAGCGCAGAAAAGAAGGTCTTGCCCTGGATTTTGGCGGGGGCTTAGAAAGACTGTCTGTCCCGGGAGCGAACTGTTTGTGTTTCCATGGCTGACAGCCTCGCTGGTCAAATTGTGCAGATTATTGTCCCCCAAATGTTTCTGGCAATAAGCTATACTCGCAACCCTCGGTAACCCGTTCGTTATTCTCATGGCAACAGCACGCTGACGATTTTCCGGCGTGGCAGTTTGTGCCGCTAAATTGAATCATTTAAGTCAAGTTTGAGGTTTATTGATGAAACTGTTCGAGCGTCTGCGCCAAACCGATCGGGAGCTCGATAGTTCCCTTGACGAACTACTGGAAAGAGCCACCGAAATGGTGTGTTATTCCCTTGACCAGGGTCTGGCCGGGGTAGACTCCGCTGTTTCAGTAGCCGGTGACAAAGCCGCCGATGGGGAAGCTTTGACCGGGCTTGCCTCTTTTGAACAGTTGCTGGGAACATCCCTTAAGAAGATGCCCTCAGACCTGAGAACCAAAATCGCTTCTAAGGCAAGAACCCGGTTAGGTGCCACCGGCAAGGAGCGGGAGCAGCGCTACGGCAGGGTGATTTCTTCACTGGGGCTGGACGGTCGCCACTCAGTGTTTGATAAAGCTGCCGATATTTCATCGCATCAGCAAATCAAAGGGTTGAAGGAGCGAGTTAGAGGAGGTGTGCAGAAACTTCTCGATAAGCTCGATGCTGAAGATAGCGACCACAATGAGGAGTCTAAGACCAGTCAGAGGTCTCCTCGTAAAGCCGAAAAGTCAGCTAAGTCCGCCGCTGCTACCGGCGCCGCCAGAGGAGCTAAAGCCAAATTCTCCGACAGGCTTTTGCGTCCTTCCCTGGCCGACTTCCTCGATCTCGCACCACAGGTAGAGTTCCGTCCTGTAGAACTGGAGCTGTTACTCACTAATGTGGAGTGTATTCAAGATTTTAAGCATGAAGCAGGTTATGACGAGATTTCTCTGGGTGTTGTAGCGCAAGACATTTACTCGCTGCCGCCGGGAGACATCTATTTCGACCCTCAGAAAATAGGTGAATTCAAAGCCGGAAGAGAAAAGGAAAAGAAGAAGATAACGCTGCCCAAGAGTATCGCCACTATTCCAGTTGCCGACGGTGACTGGCGCAATAGAGTCTATACGGCCAGTGTCTATCTGGCAGAAACAGACTGGGGCGGCTTCAACCGCAGAAAGCTGGAAGACTTGCACGGTATGTCCAGCCACGAGATGCGCGACATACTCTTTGTGGCTTACTCTGCCTCAGTCTTCTCATTGCTTGGTATCTCGGGTGGTGCTAAGAGCGGCTTTGATGGTCTGGGATTGACGAGAGCCATCGGTGTCGGATTCTCGCCGGCTCTTTATTGTCTGGTTTACGGCACGGTGCTTGGCGGCTTTGCCGGTCTTGGCATTGTCGCCTTAAGCCTGTTGCGGATGAAGCTGATTGCTTTGTCAGGTAAGCTGGTGGCTGAAATAATCGGCGATGCCGTGCGCGATGAGTTCTTCCCGCCGCAAGTGATTAGCTTCCACCTCAATTTGCCCGACGGTGTAGTTGATACACAGGGCGCCGGTCAGCCCGCCATCGATTTCGGTACAAGTTTTCCAACCGAACCGGTTCGCTTTGAGTATATTCAGACCGGCAAGCGCATCGACGAGCACAAAGTAATCTACGAACTCACGTTCGAATGGAAGGTAAAGACCGAACTGGCTAAGAAAGTTCCTGAGACCCCCGCACCGGTGGAAGACCCTCCGGATTCGCAGGCCGCCCTGGATAACCTGCAGAAGATCGATCACATCGGTGTGATCATGCTAGAGAATCGCTCTTTCGATCAGATGCTATCTTTTCTCGCTAACGACAGAGAAGAGTCTCGTCTTTTGAACGGCAAGACCACCGGTATGTTCAATGTGCTCAAGGCCAGAACCGACTTTCAATTCGATCAGATTAAAGGCGGAAAATTCGATACGACCGACCCTGAAGTTTACGATGAGCTGAAAGCTTTCTTCACCCAGGACCAGATCTTCCCGGTTTTACCTTTGCAGAGTACCCAGATCGAAGATGATCCGGGTCACAACATTGTCAACGTCGAGAGGCAGTTGCACAATCGTCGCGACGAGTTCGGGCGTTCGCTTTTGATTAGTTCTGATAACCCTGATTCGGAAGCCGTGCCCAATGACGGCTTTTCTATTGATCCACATTGGCCCAGTCGATTTGACCTGGAGCTTCCGCTCTGTTCAACCGACCTTGGTTTGCAGACCGGCGATCCAAATGATAAGTGCGCAATGGTCGGCTTCATCGAAGACTATTTTCAAGCTCTCGTTTTCCGGAAGCGCTTGCATTTGCAGACCCTGCCTGCTGCGGGCAAAATTACCGATGATGACTGGAGAAAGCAAAGAGAACAGTTGGAGCAGGTGATGGGTTACCATCCGGCTGCTCATGTGCCTGCCTATGATCTTTTTGCCAGTGAGTTCGGCATTTGCGATCGTTGGTACTCTTCCTATCCGGGTAACACCTGGGTGAACCGCACCATCTCCCTTTGCGGCAAGCCGGGCAAGCGGCAGAAGTTAACTGCCGGCGATTTTCGCAGTAAGGAAGAGTTCAAGGAATGGGAAGAGCAGCAGTTTCATCAGGAGCACGGGCTTTTCATCACAAACAATGACATGCCCTGGGATGAAGAATCATTCTTTAGATATATGGATAAGACCAAGAAGCCCGATGGCAGTAAGGTCGACTGGGCTTTCTACGCGCAAGATATGCCCTCTCTACTTTGCGTCGACTCTAGCTATGCTTCAGGTTTTCGTAATCTGATGAACGGTGTGCCCGATCGAATTAAGTCAATCAATAAGTTCTTCAAAGACGCCGAAGACGGCAAGTTGCCGGAAGTGTTCTGGATTGATCCCAATTTTGTGGACCTTGGCGATATCAGAGAAACCCTGGGAAATAGAGAGAAGAATCCGATAGTACAACATTGGGTCGAAGGAGAGCGTGGCAAACGAGATCGCAAGCGTGAGAAAAAAGTGTTCGGCGAAATGATCTTGGACGTCAATACCGCCAATGATGACCACCCACCGGCCGATATAAGCCATGGTCAGCATTTTACGCTGGAAGTCTTTAATGCCCTGCTCAAGAGCCCTAACTGGCATCGCACCATGCTGATAATTGTTTACGATGAGCACGGCGGCTTTTTTGATCATGTAAGACCACCATATCTGGATCAGCTTCAAAATCCGGTGGAACCAGAAAGCCCTGCTTTCAGAAGCCTGGGGGCTCGCGTGCCCGCTATCGTCATTTCACCCTGGATAGGGCGGGGGCTGGTTTCTCACACTTCCTTTGAGCATAGCTCAATAATCAAGACAATAATGCTGCGCTTTCTGGGCACCGATGCCGGTATCAGCGAGCGGGTTCTGAAGGCTCATCATCTCGGTGGTTTGCTGAGTGAAAAAGCGCCTCGCTTTTCTACTGTTTACTCTTCCGGTGTCGGTTCCAGCGCCGAAAGTTACCGTGCCAGTGGCAGCGAAAATCGTGATGAACGTAGCGCCAGGAGTCTTGTGACGAGACCTACCGGCAAGGAGCCGGCTCTAGCTGTGGGCGGCAAGTCTCCACGTCCGCATAATGAGGAAGACCAGGAGAAGCGCCTCGCGAAGCTTGAGTCGGCAGTTCAGGGAACGGCGGCGGTGCTTCGTTTGTATCAGGGGCGTGATCGAATGCTGCGAAAAGGCAAGCGTCGCCCCCTGACCGATCTAGGCGAGCAGATGACCAGCGCCAGAAACGAGGTATTTGGGCGACTCTTTGGCAAGGATTAGCAGTACAGCTAGAGGAGACCGAACAGACCGAACGCACCGGGCAGAGCTGACGGATCGGATAAATCGGAAAGATCAGATAGACCGGATAAACTGAGTGGCTCATGGTCAATCGATGTGCAGATCTTTTGTAAACGAGGCATCCGGTTGAATTTCTCGCAGGCTCACATTGAGCTGTGATTGAATAACTTTTGTCAGTCGTACCCAGATGTCTTCATCTGAACCGGGCTCTACAAGCAGCTTTTCTGCGTTGAGCGTGGCCATAGCTGTGAGCAGTTCGCGCAAGGTCAGTTCATCTGAGCTAAAGCGCCTCCCCATGGGCCACCAGTTTTTGTCGAGTTTGGGGAAATCCAGTTCGGCAAAGAGGTTGAGGTAGGGCCAGGCCTCTTTTAGTTCCTGCGCAGGCACCAGATCTTTGATCTTCGCATCAAGCGTGATTGACCGTTTAGATAGCCCATAGTTTTTGATCAGGGCCCGTCTCACCTTGTAGAACATTTTCTGCGTGATGCACTTGGCCGGGGGCGTGCTGTGCAGGGTGGCTCTGAGCCAGTCGTAAGCCTCCCCCACGGTGGTGATTCGCTCGGCATCATGGTCGGGAATCTCGACGCCGAATTCTTCCTCAATGGCCAAGAGTAGTTCGACTGAGTCTAGTCCCATGGGTTCGTTTCTTTCTTTCCTAAGCTATTTCGTTGCGTAAGTCTGCATCTACGCGCAGCCGGTGCAGCAAGCGCCCTTTTTACCGGAAGGTTCCATTCTAGCGTCTCAATGTCTATTAGTTCGCTCCTGTCTCGTCCGTCGTCGCAATTTTCTTGCTGGGCAGCCTGATTCGTCTGGGCAATCGTTCCTCTTCCAGCCGACGTCCGATCACGTTTTCGCCGGCATCTGCTAGATTGCTTACTCTGTCGATCATTCCGAGTACAAACACGAGCGTCGCGTAAGTAGCCATTGATACATTTGGATCGCCGTTTTCTACCTTGTACAAAGTCATGCGACTAATCGATGCACGTTGCGCCAAAAGTGTTGTTGGTATTCTGCGGCGTAGCCTGGCGTCCCGGATGTCTTACCCGAGCTTGCGCACAGCGCGCAGAACTGGAATTGGTGTGCTTGAGGTAGTGCTTGGTTTTTCCATTATGTAAAGTAAAATGGACTATAGGAAGGGTAGTGTATCGGAAGTTATACGCTAGAGTCAATCTAGTGAAGTCCTTGCAATAGAGAATCACGACTTCATCCTGGATTCTGCTGATGAGCCCTTCATGGGGTGGTATTTTGGTCCCGTCGGATCAAGTCGTAGCTAGCACAGCTCAGGAGACTGCTTCCTTACGGCAGCTGACTTCTGAATGTCATTAGCCTGTTTTCTGGCTAGCCCGGATACTAGAAGCATCGCGTGTTCAACAGCCGGGTCTATCTCAACGGCTGCTACGTAGATGTCGATCATCTCTGCGTAGCGATTCATTCCACCCGGCGGCAGACTTTGTCTACGCGTAATTGTTTACTCAATGTCTGAGCATCTAATTGGTTCGCCACATGAGATGTCTCGCGCGGCATGGAACACTTCGGTCATGTTGCTGCAGTCGGCATAGTTCCCTTCCGCATCTAAATCACTTGCTTTCACTATTCTTAGCTTCATCTGCGCGGAGTCAATGATCTCACCTTTCCGTATAGGCTCTATTGCATAGTACACTCTCTCCCAGAGATCAGAACCAATATCTGATCGATGAATGATCTCTCCTGGACTAATTGGGCGCGTCGCAGTGTGCATCAAGATGTCTTGGGTGGCATTGTCTTCCGAAATCAGCACAAAGCGACGAATAGTATTTTCTTCTGTAAACAACTCACCCGCGACAATAACTGTCTTCGCTCGATGGACGGGACGCCAGTTGTCATCGGATCCCTGCGCCAACAAGTCGCTCTGCCGAACTATGTGGTTCGCAGGCAAGTTACAACGAGCCAAACGTCCTTCCGCAAAGTTGCAATCTAGAAGATCGTCAGACCCTATACTCGAAGTTGGAATTTGAATCTGTGTCAGCTCCTCTCCTTGAAATGGCTGCCCTTCTAGTACAGCGTGGGTAGAGATAACGACCGAACTCAGCTCTATTGAATTATTCTCTGGACTCCTCAGGAGTTCGTGAATGTGGCCATCTCTTGGATCGCTTCGGTATGCTCGCTCGTGAGTCCAGTGAATGCATCCGCTCAAGGTCAGGGCACAGACCGCGAGAGCTAGGAATACTGGTGTAGTCCTCGACTGCACTTCCTTTCTCCAATGACCATTAAAAAACTTATGTTACTGCTTTGCACTAATGCCTGTGCGCTGATCAGAACAGTTCAAGAACTGTTGGGTAGTCGCCTTACTCGAAGACATTGAGCTGAGAGTCGGTTTCGCGCTGAACTAGTGTGAGTGCTTTGGATGTCACAGCATAGATGCCGAGGCTCACTTCCGGCGGCTCCTCTCGATGGTCGTTCGTCTTACAAGGTAACGCCTATTGCCGTCATCGAAAGGTTGTCCGGTTCTGACGATGCTGCCAAAATGTTCGAAGGGCACATAGTGCATCAACCGCAAGTAGTCTATTGACCGGGGTTCTGCAATTTGCCCGTAGTCGATGAATTCGACCCCTGGCACGGAGAAGTTTGCATCTCCCAGCTTGTGTGAAATCTTGAATCCAAGCAAATCGTTTCCAGCAGATACCTTGAGAACGCGGTCGCTCTTATTGGTATAAATCGCTGTGTACTTAGACTTTGATTGAAGTTTCTTAAGGGCTTCCATGAACAACTGCTGATCAACGTCGGCCGCCAGGAAGTAGACCCCGGCAAAGTCATCAGTGGCGTCGCCAGCCAGGTATTTTGCCAGCAGCCGATTACCGAGGCTGTGAGCTATGAGATTTACTTTTACGTTCGGTCCCAGCTCGGTTTTTAGCTTGCTAATGAATGCACTCAGGTCGGAAAGAACCTGTGGTTGGTCAATCATCTCGCGATCTGCGAGATACAGCGCCCGCATGCGCTTGCGCCCAACCAGACGAAGTGGATTAAGACCGGCAGTGCCCTTCGATGGCCAGGTGAAGGCAATCACAGGGGCTTCTAGTTCAGCCGCAAGTATTCCTCCGCTATATACGGCATTGTTCCCGCTTGAGGCAAAGCCATGTATGTAGATATAGACGCGATGATCGGAGCTTACCTCTGCTTGCGCTTTCAATCTGCTCCAGAAGTCGCTGCATTCTCCTTCGACGGAAAGAACGCTTTGCGGAGCGGGCTCAGCCACATAACCTCTCACTTCAATGAATGGCTTGACGGTGTTACGCGCTGAGTCGACTTGCCAGCCAAGTTTCTGGTACTGTTCGCTTAGCTTATCCCCACTTTGCCATCTCTTCTCGTATGGTAGGAAGACCCGGGCGCAGCCCATGGTAAAGGTCGCAAGCTTTGCTCCTGCTTCTTCCTGATTGGAAGTAAGTTTCTCGCGGTCTGTTGCGTAAAACACCGGCACATCCAGAACCGGAGGCCCAACATGCTGCGGTTCAGAGGCCCCAGCGCTGAGAGGCGATTGCATAAGCAATGCAGCCGTTAAGCAGAGAACTGGGTGCAAGCGCCAATTGACTTTCATTTGGTGTTTCCTTTGACAGGCTCCAGGATAATGAGCTTATCATCGTTATTTGGCCTTCGCTCAACATAGCTGCGACCTTCTTTGTCTATGGTGCCATATTTGTGCATATTTGAAAGTACCCAAGAGGGCATCGTGTGCCCAAGGGTGCCCAGGTTCCCTTTGCCAAGTTTGGACATGTCGATCATGCTTACGTCGGAACGCTTTATAAGGGCTGAGATACTAGGATTTGGTGCACCGAGTCGGTCGTGATTGCCGTGCAAAAACTTGGAGACTTTCATGGCTCCATCCTGGGCGACGAAAAACACACGCACTCTCTCTGCCTGATCGCAGAGCCTTTCGGCGTGAGTTGCAAAATAGCGACCGTCTAGATCTGGATTAGAGAAGATAACTTCCTTTAGTCTCTTTTCCTTCGGCGCAAGCTCAAAGTATCCGTATCTGCAGAGCAGGGCTTGGTCCAAGAGGCGTGACCCCATACTGTGTGCGACCGGTATTAGTCTGCCTGGGAAATTCATATCCAAGGAAACAAGCAGCGCTGTAAAGCGCTCCTGCCCGTGTTGATGAGTGACCTCGGATTCTCGGTAGGATTGCCAGATCTTAGGCGTTAAATTAGGAAGTTTTATCAGTGGTGTAGGCACTGGATTTGGCCTCACCTCATCTTTAGGCGTCGTCCAGCAATAAACGACTACGGGGGTCTTGAAGAACGATGTTAGCTCCGCTGCACTTTCGGTTCCGTCATTGAAGCTATTGAAAAAGCCGTGCACATAAAGCACGATTTCGGTATTGTCTGGTAGCTTCTTGAGGGTCCTGGTTATTTCTTCGTCGGACAGTTCGTAGTTGGATAGTTTCTCTGCGGCTTCGAGTGCTTCAGACTTGGAATCTGACTTCTTCTTTTTCTCTGCCACCGAGGGAAAGTGCGCCTTGTCTATCCAGCCCTTCGCTTCGAGTTCTGACCAGGTTTTCTGAATGTCATCTCTCATTGGCACTGGTACATATTTGATGCCGGCAGAGAAGGAGTCAATTTTCTGCCCGTAGTCGCGGAATTGTATTCTCCCGTTCTGTTTAACTGGTACCCTGTCGGTGACGAAGTACACCGGGGCAAGTACATATTCTGTCTGTTTGGCATAAGCGGGCAGAGAGATGAGCAGCCAGCCAATGAGCAAACTGGCGAATCGAATGTTTTTGCCCATAGCGAGCACCCCCCTTTTTCTGTTCTCTGGACAGATTTTACGATAGGGCAAGCCTCTGTTTGTGTAAGGACTGGGTTCTGGGTCGGATGATTAGGAGCCATGCCCTGATTCGTGCTAACGGCTCATGCGCAGCCTGTGAACTCAGGAGTTTGTTGTGACGTGACGTTTCAAGCCCGGAGATTAGAAGGCGAAATTAAGAATGGAGTTGGAGTGAGGGCTGCTTGGGTTAAGTGGCCTGGCATTCTGTCCGAGTCTGTAAAATGAATTGTGTCAAAAGGTCTGGTCAATGACAACCACTAGAAAGGCAAATGACCATGACGACAAAAACAACTACAGACATGCTGGATGCTTTCATTAAGGACCATCTGGCGCAAGGCAAGCACCCGAAAG
>JACRFZ010000112.1 GCA_016212515.1 Candidatus Melainabacteria bacterium | reverse complement strand
TCTGGTTTAACTTCCTCAGTACCATACTGGCTTTCGCTCAGGATCAAGATTTAAACCTGAGCCTGCCGAGCAGCCTGGAAACGAGCCTCAAGGAAGCCATAGAGACGGTTCAAGCATCCATGCAGCGTTTCTGGAACGAAGAAAATGCCTGCCTCCATGACGTAATCGACATGCCGCCCGGTGTGGCTGATAAAGGACCGAAAAAAGACAGTTCCATCCGCCCCAATCAATTGCTGGCAGTGGCGCTGCCTTTCCGAGCCCTGAGCCGTGAGCAGGAAAAGTCCATCCTCCATGCCGTAGAAAGCCAACTGGTTACGCCCATGGGATTACGCACCCTCTCCCCCGAGGACGGACAGTATCAAGCCAGCTACGGCTGCGGCTTCGACCACGCCGATCAATATCACCGCGACCTTTCCTACCATCAAGGTACGGTCTGGCCCTGGCTCCTGGGCATTTACATGGAAGCCCTGTTGAACGTTTATGGTCCCCTACCGGAAACGGTGAGCCGTATCCGCATCCTGCTTTCACCCATGCTTGAGCATTTGACGCAGGAAGCTCTTCTAGGCGGCATATCCGAAATTTTCGACGGCAATCGCCCCCACCTGCCCAGGGGCTGCCCCAATCAGGCCCAGGCCGTGGCCGAATGTATGCGCTGGCAAAACTGGCTGCTCAAGCAATAGCCGCTGCCCTTCCCCCAGCTTTAATCAGGGCGACGCCAAAAGCGCCTTCGAAATTGACCCGGACCGAACCGGAAAAAGAGCATGTCTTAAAGATGACGTATGGGGGTATGAAAAATGCAACAGGAACTGCGCTCAATTTCCTGCCACGAAATCAAGTGAAATAGAAAAGGCTATCCCTGGGCTGATGTTCAAATCCAACCTAAACCGCGGCCAATCGCAAAACCAACACTCTCAAAAGGAAACGAAGCCAGATACTGGACCTTTGCGGCTACCGCAATTGTGGGAAGCGCCGACTACCCAAAACGTAGCGGACCTGCTGGAAAAAGCCAAGAAGAGACCTGGTTCCTCCGTAGACCTGCCCTATTCCGTACCTGGTTGCAACAGCCTTTACCAGTTGGGGGTAATCGTAAGAGAAACCAGTGATCCGGAGTGGACTTTCAAAACCGGCACCCTGACCGGACTATCGGTCAAGTGGACCCTGCCATCCATCGACGTACTTTTAATCTACAACTTGATCTCATCGGAGACAGGCGGCGAGAGTTCAGTGGACATTGCCGCCAGCGACTCAGCCTACACGCGTTCCAGCACGGGCAATTTTACTATTCCAGAAACGGTCCAGGAACAAACCATCAGCCAGAATCTCAGTACCAGCGCCAATACTAACACTGATACTGTGCGCCTGCCGGTTGTAAGCCAGCGCGACTCGGGGCGCATGGAAAGCACTCAGCAGGCAGCCCTGGAAGGTGACCTGGAGAAACTGGCCTTACCGGCAGTACTGCAATCTCTGCACCTGGGCAAAAAAGGCGGCCGGCTATCTGTAGCCGGAGCAAACGGTAGCGCTGAGATCTACTTCGCAGAAGGCAGCCCGGTTCATGCCCTCACCGCTGAATTCACAGGCGATGCCGCCGTCATCGAATTGCTTACCTGGCAGGCCGGCAAGTTCAAGTTCTTCGAAAATGAGCTTAGCGAAGAAACCACCGTCACTAAGCGCCTTGACAGCTTAATCATCGAAAGCATGGGCTTTCTGGACCAGTACAACTACCTGAAAAGCGCCGGTTTGACCCTGGAGTCTTATCTCAAACAAGTCTACCCGAACCTGTCCGAAACCCAGTTTGAACAACTGGCCAACCGGGGCACCGGCTACAACCTGCAAATGCAGAAAGACTTCTACATCGAAATTGACGACCAGACCAATCTCTATGACTTGCTGGTGCTCATGCCATTGAGCCGCCAGGAATGGGTACCGGTCATTTACAACTTACTGCAAGTGGGCTTAATTCAGATTTCCAACAGTGCGCCGGCCCCGGCCCTACCGGCCCAGACGGCGGAGCCCAGCTACCAGATAGATGAGGCCGGCATTCAGTCAGCTCTCAAACTTTTGCAAAGACCGGAAACAGCAGTATTCAGCTACCCGGTTCTGCAGTACTTCATCAAGCAGGAATTGGGTCGTTTTGAACGGGACGGCAAAGCCTTCTCCCTCATTATTTTCGACATGATGACCAACCGCGACAACAATCTGGAGTTTCTACCTGCCGGTGCCGTAAAGGCACTATTGCACCGAATCAACGGCGTCAAACGAGACATGGACATCCTGGCTCATTTTGAAACTTTTGACTTCGGCTTGATGCTACCCCAAACCGGCGCCAAATCGGCAATCGTAGTAGCGCAACGCATTATCGAAAGAATCAAGGAGGCACCGGCCCCAGGGCTGGAAGGAGCAGACTTTACCGTCTGCTTCGGCATCGCCTCCGTACCCCAGGACTGCAAAACCGCCGGGGGTTTACTTTGTTGTGCTTCGGAGGCGAAGAAATACGCCAGGCGCAACAACCTACTTATTGCAGAATACAAAAGCGTGGAGAACAAACCTCAATGAGCCCATCGATACAAACCCCCGCTATCCCCGAGCTTGAGAACCATAAGAGCATATGTAAAGAGATCTTTTGACGTAAACTAACCCTGGTCGAATACGGGAATGAAATGGAAATATTGGCAACGAGGCCTCTATGGCGCTAGTTAACTACGGTACCAAAGAAATCACATTCAAGTTAGTCTATTACGGCACTGGTCTGGGCGGTAAGACTACCAACTTGAAGATCATCCACAGCCAACTGTCGCCCCAGACGCGGGGCGAACTGGTCAGCCTGGCTACAGAAACAGAAAGGACTCTCTTCTTCGACTTCATGCCTCTTGATCTGGGCTCAATCAACGGCTTCAAAGCCAGAATTTCCATGTACACCGTACCGGGGCAGGAAGAATACAACAAGAGTCGCAAACTGATTTTGCGTGACGTAGACGGCATAGTCTTCGTAGCCGACTCCAACGTCACACGTTCGGAAGAGAACCAGAAGTCCCTGGCCAATATGATGGAAAACCTGAAGGAATACAGGCTCACCCTGGATGACATCCCCTGGGTTTTGCAGTACAACAAACGCGACCTGACCACGGCCATGGATGTGGAGCGCATGGAAGCCGAACTAAATCATATGAAAGTGCCGGCTTTTGAAGCAGTTGCTATGGAAGGCAAAGGTGTCTTTGCCACTCTCAAGTCTATTACCAAGCTCATGTTGAACCGCGCTCGCGGCGGCGACTGAGGCTCTCAAACAGGCAGCCTTAGTACCGGAAACCTTGATGTGTCGTAGGTCTACAAGAAAGATCTGCCTCAGCATGAGCATGCTTTTTTGTGCTTACTACATTCTATAATATTTCCCAAAAAAAAGAGAAAGCAAAAGGCTTGACCGGCACCGTTAGCGGTGAGGCTTCCTTTTGCTTCTCCCAAACCGGCTCCAGGGCTACCCCCGGCCGGTTTTCGCCTGCGACAGCGCCGCAGAACGTGGCAGCCTGAGCGAAACCGGCGAGCAGCAAGTCTTATGGCTTGCTGCCGCTACCGGCTCCGGCGGCTACTTGGTGGTCTTGTTCACACCTTCCAGGTGACGAATCAAGGCTTCACCGTCAGGAGCACCCCAACCAGTGGGATAATCCCAGCCGGGGGCGGCTTTGTAGCCAGGCCCACGACCGGCACCGTTCATGCCGCTGACGACGTCAAAGAAGATCTTGCCGGCGTCGGATGAGCGTCCGGCTCGATAGATATGAGCATTGGCCGGACCCAGGCGTTTGCCCACCGCTTGCACGGAAAGCCCCCAGAGAGCCGCCCACTGTGGACCGCTGGCACTGGTACCGCCAATCTTGGCCCACTTGCCGTCGTAATAGAGCGAGTAACCGGTGCTGGGATCGGCCACCATCGATACGTCGGCGGAGACGCGCTTGTCGCCGCTGGGCACACCCTTACCGTCTTGCCACTTGGGGCGGGTAAAGTGGCTGGAAATACCGCCACCAGAGCCGTCCCAGGCCGACTCCGAGCTGCGCGCACCGTCTTTGATAGTCAGCGTGGTGCCACCAACAGCAGTGACATAAGGGCTGGAGGACGGAAAGTCCACTTCCCAGCGCAGCTTCTTTTCCTTGCAGTCATAGACACCGTCGTCGCCGGAAGAAGCGAAGAGAGCAATGCCCTGCGAAGCTGCCTGCTTGAAGATGGCGTTTTCCGTCTTCATCATCAGCCAGCCTGTGCCTCGCTCACAAAGCCCCCAACTGACACTCATGACGGAAGCGTGGTTATCCACCACCATCTGATTGAAAGCGAGAGCAAAGTTGACGAACTTGGCGTCATAGGCGATGTACATGTAGATGTCGGCATCGAGAATCTGGGAACCCATAAGTTCCAGATCCAGGGTCGTTTCCTCGTTCACTTCCTTGGTGGTGCCGTTGACGGGCACATCGATGACTCGACCGTTCCGCTTGACGCCGTGGTGCTGCCAGTAGCCCTCAACGTCAGACTTGTTATAGCCTTCGGCAGTGACGATGGCCATGGTCACGCCCGCACCGGTAAGCTTACGGCTGCCCGCCCTGTTGTTTTCGTTGGGCAAGTTGTAAGCCGTGGCCACATCGGCAGGGCTAAGAGCCGCCTGAGAAGCCTTGGCGGTCGGATTGCGGGGACTGACGGCACGACTCTGCAAGCGATCAAGGTCATTGAGACCAAGAACGGACACCACCACATCTTTGAGATGAGCAGGAATGGAAGGGTCCCGGTCGTTACTGTAGAAAGTCTTGACGGTGGCATTGCCGGCGGTACCAGCAAAATAGCTGTACTCGTTGATGGTAACGTGGAAGGCACGTTCCATCTGGGCCACAGTACCCTCGGCATGAATGAGCAAGCGATTGCGAGCAATCTGCTTGACCTTGATACCGTTCAGGGTAAGATGCTTGACCACCTCATCCACATCGGTCTGAGCCGGGGAATAAAGGCGGACGAAGTCATCCACACTGAGAAACTTGAGGTAATCAGGCGACTGCGGGTCGGCCTGACGCTCAAGCAAATTGTCGAGGTCGGTCTCATTGCGCACAGCAAGACCAATCACGATCTCGATGCGCCGCTCAGGATCGGCGTGGCGCACCAGACTGGAGTCCTCGACGCTGTCAGGTGTGCTGCCGGAAAGCACCACTTCGGAATTGCGAAATCCGAAGAAGGAGCCTATTCCCGAGCCGGTGAAATACCACGCACAAACAGAGACAATTGCTACCAGGGCAATAATGCCGCCCAGGAGCCTGCCGGAAATTTTCTTTTGCATAGCTATCCCTCATGGGAAATGCGGAGGCCGGCAGTCCGAAAACTTGTAATGGACCGCCAGCCCCGAGTTTTATTCTTGTTCGGAGGAAATTTAGACCTTGGGCAGAGTGCAGGCGCCGCCGTTCATGGTTTCCAGAGCGGCAACGCGCTCCGGCACCGGCGGGTGGGTGAGCTGCAACTGCTTCCAGAAACGCAGCAGGCGCTGCCAGAGCGAGCTGGGCGCCGGGTCGACCTGACGAGCATCGAAGATGGGATCGATGGTCATGATCGGCCTAAGAGCCCGGTAGAGCTCAGCTTCCCGTCCGCGGGGACGGTTCTTCTCCACATAAGCCACCAGCTTGATCAAGGCCGAAGCCAGATCGCAGGGCTTACCGGTCATGAGCGACCCGGTGGCATCGGCTGCCGATTCACGGGCACGCATCACGAACATCTGCACTACTTTGGTCATCTGCCCCGTGATCTGGAAGACCAGGAACATGACCACCCACTCCAGGACACCGGTGATGAAACCGCGCGGCTTGGAGCGCAGCTCTTCTTTCAAGCCGAAGTCCCGGTTGAAGATGCGGATGCCGGAAAGAAGAACTTTCACGCCGCTATCCACGATCATGAAGAAGATCATGGAGATGACGGAGAGCATGGAGTTGATGGCCACATCGTAATTCTTGACGTGACCCAACTCGTGGGCGAAAACAGCCTCGATTTCTTCATCGGTCATACCGGTGAGAAAGAGGCCCTTGGTTGCCGCCACCACGGCCTGCCGGTGGATGGGTCCGGTGGCAAAGGCGTTGGGCAGCGGGTTGTCGGAGATGAAGACAGGCGGTTTGAACTTGAGACCGCTCTTGGCGTAGACCCGGTCCACGATATCAAGCAAGCGCTTGTGTTCGGGATTGGAGGGGTCTGCCGGAGTAGACTTGGTCATGGCGATGGCGATCTTGGCGCTGAACCACCAGCTCAAAACCGGCACCAGAAACCAGAGCAAACCAAAACCCATCTGAAAGCGATAGCTGAAGCCGAACCCGGCGAAGGCAGCCAGAGCAAGGCCGCCCATCGCCAGATAGCCGAGAATGGTCTTCAGCCAGGTTACCAGAAGACGCTGGCGCATCTTCGGAAAGTTAGGATCATCGGGTCCGATGATGCGGTATTTCTTGGACATGTTTGTTGTATCCCTTCGGGAAATTGAGTCGACGAAGCCTCTGAACCGCACAAGCGAAATGAGCACGACACAACGACTGCGAACAACTGGTTCGCTAAAAGAAAGCCGTTTAGTCTGGTGCTTGAGCTCGGGGGGTGATCAGGGACTTCTAAAGAAAAATATGTAGTTAAAGACCTATAGAACCTAAAAGGTCAGGGAGTTTAATGGCAACGCTTGAAGTTTTTGACTCAAGAACTTTTTCTTACTCTCAAATGGATCTTTGACTCTCATAATTAAAAGACCTGGCGCCAAGTGCCGACACGGAAGACGGCCGGCACCCGCCCCATGCAATACAACAGCAGGTGTCCCACAACGAGCGCGAAGACACGACCGTGTTGACAACCGGCTGCCAAGAAGCCCAGGCAGCAGCAATTGTAGATAGCGCAGCTAGACTAGTCCGCGAAAAATGCGCCAGCATCCTGATTTTCACTCCCGCAGCGAGAGGGTGAATTGCCACGGGCATAATTGAAGAAGTCGGAGGTTGAGCGATGAGTGAAGAGCGCATCGAAGAAGCGGAAATGGCCTTGCTGAAACTAATCAAGGACAAGTCAAAGAATTGACTGCTCTCACCTGCAGCCAGAGGACGGCAGGAGTCGCAACAAAGTAGAAATACTCTTGCCGTCACTGTTACTACCTACCATAGTATGCACGTCTTTTTTTGAACGGTGACGGAGACAAAAGCCAGGGAAATGAGAGGGCATCAAAAAAAAGAGGAGCGCAGTCCATGAAGAACTGCGCTCCCCCAGGGTCGGTAGCGGGGCAGGCTGTCGGTCAGCTCACCGGCTGGTTACTTCCAGTAGCCCTCATCCTGCGGGTAGTCGTGACCGGCTTCGGCCGCTGCCGTGAAAGACAGCTCCAGAGCCAGGTCGCAAATGGCCCGCACCTGCAACTTGAAGGTCAGGTGCTGATCGATCTCGGCACTGTGACAGGCCATGCCGGCACGGGCCTTGAGGTGGCGCGTATCGGCAGGCACTTCCGGCATCTCGGTGGGGTTCTCACCCTTGTCGAGATTCTCAGCCAGGTTCTCTTCCAGACGGGCATCGGAGTCCACCTGAATGTGCCGGTAGGCTTCCTCTGCCCGGGCCACCACGCTGTGAGCCAGGCTCTGAAGACCCTGCAGGCGACTGAGCACCTCCTCGGGCGTGAGCGACTTGGCGTCCTCCGTGGTCTTACGGGCGGTGTCAGCGATGTCTTTGACGTCCTGCACGATCAGGTAGATCTCGGGATTGCGACCGAGGTCGATGCCGGCCCGGTGCTCGGTGCCGAGGTAGTAAATGGCCTGCGCCTGGGATTCCAGGGCAAGCATCTGGGAACGCAGAACGCTCTTGCGAATCTGCTGAAGGTCGACTTTTGCGGTAAGCATGGTCTTTCTCCTGTGCGAATTAGAAAGTTTGAGACGGCGGGCAGTGCAGCCTGAGCGGATGCAAAACTCTGCACCGCCGTCTCCTTTGGTCGATTGGCAAGAAACTCGCCGAAAGGCAGAGTCGACGGGCGACTCTAGCCCTCGGCAAAACCAGGAATGTGGCACTGACTGCAGAGCGTATGCTGCACGGCCAGGCCGCGACTCAAGTGCGACTTGGCTTGCGGAGCACAGAGGAGACGAATCTCCTTCACCCCGGAGAGAGTGCCGCGCCGCACCCGTTCAGCGGTGATGCAGCGAAGGATGGCGGCCGTAGCCGTCAGGCTCAGGGACCCCTGGGAGAGCCGATACGGGAATATCGGCAAGACCAGAGTCTCAGCCTGGTAGTGAGCGCAGAGGTCGAGAGCGTAGTTGAAGAAGCCGCAAATGCGCCGCTTGGACACCTCATCGGGGCGCCCCAGACCAACCACCACCGCATGACGTTTGCGCCCGAACGAACGGCCTTCCTCGGGCGGAAACTCCACGGCAAGGTGCTCGCCGGCTGCCCCCTGGAAGTGCTTTTCCTGCACAGCCTGGCTGATGGCACCGCCATGGTGAGCATCGAAGCACATGGGGCCCGGTCCGAGAGCGGAGCCGAGCATCTTGGTGAGAATGAGCAAGTCGCCCTGGTCATAATCCACGCCATGCTGATGGCGCGAACTGATGCCGGGGATCACCTTGAACTCGGGCATGAGGGAGACGGCAGTGCTGGAAGCGCCGGGGCAGGAGCCGCCGCACTTGCCGCCTTTGGCCAGAGCGCAATCGCTGCAGCCGGACCGGCAATTGCTTTCCACCAGCACCGGCAGGGTCTTAGCAGCGCCCTTGCGAGAGCGCGCTTTCTTCTGGGAAACAGATCTTGAGGCAGTCATACTGTCCTCCTTTTCTATGGTTGACGTTTCAAGAAATTGAGGTTACCTGAAAGCCGCTCGCGAAGCGGTTCTCAGTTATACCCCTGGTTGTGCGGCTCGGGACGACTGAGCTTGATGGTGCCGGCGCGCGGATGGTTGCAGTGGGAGCAGAGCGGTCCGGCGATGTCGATGCCCTGGCAAAGACCAGCCACCTGATCCACGTTGACCACCAGGGTCATTTCGCTCAGCACCAGGTCGGCCGCATCTTCCACCACGGCAATGGAGAGCCGGCAGCGAGAGACGGCGCCCAGTTGCTGCCCGTAGATGGGGGCACCGGTGAAGTCGGAAATGGCCACCACCAGGTGCGAGTAGAGCCCGCTGACGGCGCTGTCCACGGCGGTGCCGATCAGGCCGCAGAGACCCTTCTTGCTGCAGTCGTCGCGCTTGCCAAGCCCGATCACCAGCACGCTCAGGCGCTGACCATCGATGGGGGACAGACTGAGCACACGGGTGGAAGCGAAGGCGCCGTCGAAGACCTGGTCGTCGAACTTGGGCTTCACAACACCGTCTTTGACCTCGCTCAGATTGGCGGGGGAAAGAGCGGTGAGCACGCCGCGCCCATAGACACCCAGACCGGTGTCCTGGAAGCTGGGCAGAACCAGAAGCACGCTCTCGTCGCGCTTCACCTTGGCCATGGAACCGGTCACGACCGGCGCTTTCTGGCAGTCGGGTTGGGGGCCGAGCAAGTGGGTCTCGCCGCAAGAAGCAGCAATGGCCTTGATGCTCTTCAGGGCATCATCAGCCGAACCAAAGGTAGAGAAATTGACGTTGACACGGAATCCCTCGTCGCAAAGGATGTGACGGGGAGAACTGCAATGCGGGCAAAGCATGATTTTAACTCCAGTTTAGTTGTGGTTTTGCCTTCAAGGGAAATCCCTGAGGGCACTTCGCCATCACTTGCACACCACCAGTCAAATCCGAACCCGGGAAACCAAAATCTGGCAGTACAACCTTCCCCTTGCCAGCAAACTGCTGACTGAAAATGGGTTTTGGTGGAACTACCTGGTTTCTTGTGGAGTTGAATGCCTTGTGAGGTAAAAGTGAATTAGCGATATCTGGAACATAAGAAACTGCATGCTTGGAAAGAAATATAAGCCGGACTAAGCTTTACAAAGCTCTCTAAAGTGGCTTGATAAGCTCATCCCCTAGAAGGATCGCAATTCAATTCAGCTAACAACACTGACAATTTCCTGGAAAGCCGAAAAGACCAAAAGGATGATCGCAAGCAGGTTAGAGGCTCTTCAGACCGGCATACCGCAAGAAGTTTGCGCCTACCGTACCCACCGGTAAAAGTTAAGCGGGTCAAGCCTTCTACCGGATGCTTGGCGACTGCCTGAGACAATTTAGAGGCAAGTCAAAATTTGGCGATTTGCTCCTCGTTCCAGTAAATATAGAAAGGTGAATCATACCCTCGGTCTGCGCCAGCCGCGCTATCAACCTCAGGTATGATTTTCACGGCAAACGACGTGCTTGTTTACATGTTCAGAGCCAAAAGTCAGGCCGCTTGTTGCCAATGTATATTGTCGGCAGTGCCGCTTCCACCCCTGAAGAACAGACCAAGTTCTTCCAGGAACTTACGGCGACCTGCCAGTGAAACATTACAGCGGGAACTCAAGTAAGTGGGACTGGTCAATACGGCCACAGTCTCGCAAAATGCCTCGGTAGCGTAACGCTCCAGCATCACCCGACAACAATTCTGGCTCTCAGACCAGCCGGCCGTTTCATTCAGCCGCCTCAGCCATACCTCTCTGTTCCTTTGTGCGTAGCCCGTCACTTCATGCCACGAATTCAGCGAAGAATCGGGCGGAAGAAGCTCAATCCAACGCTGCCGAAGGCTCTCCGGCAAAAGGGCGTAGAAGATATGACTGAGCTCATGCACCAGATGGGGCAGGATCAAGTCCTCCTCGAGACTTTCGCTACCCATGACAATATGCGGTGAAATGCCGTCTTTCGTGTAACTGCGAAAATCGGCATATATAGTGGAAGAATCGCCGTTGGGAGTGAGTCCCTCGCAGGTGGTCATGGTCAAGCCCAGATTCAGACCAGCTTGCACTAGCGGCGTCGAGACAAGGGGGAAGACCGAGCGCAAACGCTCGATATGTTCAGGTCTGGTTCCCTCCTGGTAATAAATGCCGGTGCTTCCATCAAGGTAAAATCGGCCCAGCGCATGCTGGCAACGTTTGTTGCACCAGGGGCGCTCTCTTGTGGTCAGCAAGCGAGAAACAGTTATATCTTGGCTAGCGCAGTTCATTTATGTCGTCTCCTTCAATGGCAGTTTTCTACAAAAGCTCAGGAAGAGCTCAAACAGGCTGTTTCAGATAGACAGGTACTGGTAATGTCGTGTTGAGAAAATTGGATTCCGTTGAAATTTTGAAACTGATTTTCCTTAAGCATAGTCCAGTGCGGAGGAGTAAAATCCTCTGATGTAAGGCATTGTTAGCCAGTTTCGAGGCACGACCGGCCAAATCTAGATGCTATTGATGCAATTTGGGCTAGCGCAGCTAGCACCACCCGCAATACCGCCCGCGACACCACCGCAACAGCGCGAAAGCCGATGAGCAGAAGCTGTTCATCGGTGCTTTATCCATTTGTCGTCGGCGTAGAGAACCAAGCTGTTACCAGTGCTAAGACAGGTAACTCTTGCAAGCAAGAAGCCCTTTCGGTCTAACAAACACGTATTCAATTCAGTAAACTGCGGTCAACGGACCGACTTGAAATTATTGTCCCTGGCGGGACATATACATCATCGGCATGAAAGCCCGAAGGCAGGCTTCCGAACACCACGAACCAACCACAACAGAAGCGCAAAGACAAACACCGGATGCTTCTTCAGCACCGGCAAATGCACTTATTGAGGATTGTTCGAAGACGGATAGCAAGTTCGTTTCATGCTCAAGGTAACCTCTCGATTATATGAAACCGGGGACACTCAACAAGCGGTCGTTAAGTTTTTCGCCTGCCCCTTATTGCATTCTCATCTGCCATCGGCGATGGAGGGCGGCTTTCGCATTTCCACTATCTCTTATAATATATTCCCGGCAAAAAGAGAAAAGGGGTGCAGAGATTAGCTCTGCACCGCTTTCCAACACAAGAACAGCCTCCTCAGACCAACCAGGTCTTAAGGAAAGCCCGCACACGCGCCGCCTTCACCTCAGCCACGAGCAAGGGCTCGGCAGCATTGGGGTCGGCCACACGCACCGCTTCATCCGCTCTGCGCATGCGCAGACGGTTGTCGTCGGTGTCCTTGTCGGCGAGAGCCTTGGTGGCAGCCACCTGCTCGGCCAGGGCGCGCTCACGAGCACCATCGAGATACTTGAGAGCCAGGGGCTTCAAGACCTCGACGCCGTAGCGAACACGCTCGCTGTAGAGAATGTGGTAGCAGCTCGGGCGGCTCTCCATGCACTCCGTAAGCGCCTTCTTCAAACCTGCCAACCAGACCGGAACACGCAGCGGTGCGTAGCCGGCCACCTTGAGGAAACGCCCGCAGTCCAGCGCCAGAATTTCTTCGGCGAAGACGGCAAAGTGCTCATCATAAGCGCGGAAGGCATAGGTGCGAGGCACTTCGCCGTTCTCCAACTCCAGGGTGTCAGCCCAGCGATCGGAGAGTTCCTTGAACTTCTGCTCCAGCCGGTGCGCCCACTCGTGAAACACGTTGTCTCGCAGGAAGATGTCCTTCTTGCCGCGATAGAACATGATGTCGCCGTTGGGCTTCACAGAGGCGCTGGAGACGAAGTTGCGGTCGTAGTTGAGGCGGTTCCACAGGTCGTGGGAGTTGCTCTGGTCGAGCAGATAGACGGTCCCCAGGTAACGGCTATCCGGCAGTTCATCCAGGTGAGTGACGATGTCCTCCGGGATGATGCGGTCGCCGTAGTGATGGATGGCCAACTTCTGCCTGACCGCGTCGATGAGAGCCTGTTCCGCTCCGGACGCGGTGAGATCTTCTACTTCCTGCCGGAGAGTGCGCACTTCGTCGAGATTGTAGGACACCGGCACGATGATCTCGGCGGCATGACCGACAACCTTGTAGACACGCACTTCCTGCTCGATGTCGATGACGCCGCGCTTGAGGAAGTCGTTGTAATCCGCGAAGGGACCGTCGACTCCGGGAGCAGGCGCCTCGATTTTCATGGTGCGCACTTCGAAAGTCGCCACCCGGTGAGTCCGACTCCGAAGGGGAGCAGGAATCTGGGCTTTGATATCGAGGCAGACATAGGGGAAGCCGGCGCAGGCACCAGCACACTGACCGCTACCGGCACAGCTGCTGCAACCAGCACCCTGATGGGAATTGGTGGTTTCATTCATGATAGTTACTCGCTCTGGTAAGAGTTAAGAACGCGCGTCCGCGAAGGCTGGAAGCGAGAGTTACACAAAAGTTCTGGCTGCCCCAAACTGTTCCTGGCAAAGAGCATCATCAATTCGCACCAATACGAGCGCCTCTTGCAAGGTGCCGACTGAGTTTGAAATGCTGCTGGAGATTACCGAACGCTGGGTCTTATGGCCTTGATTTATGGGGAAAGAAATAGACCTTCAACCTAAGGCTTCCCCTTGCCGGTCTCAATAGATAAGTCTTATTCCGCGCTCTTATGTGTGCTCTAAGTACTAAGTTTCTTAGAAGATCATGAGCTTTTAACTTAGTAAAGCAGTTGGCTGAGCTAGCGCCAGCAAGACAGACCCAAGATCAACAGTGCGCCACACTCGAAATCAGAGACAATTTGTAGTCGCCAGCGCTGAATTGCTAAACTGTCTCCCAAGCAGTCCGGACGACCTGACAGCCACACGCCAAATCAAAGGGAAGGAAAGGGAACTACCGTGGGTAGAGTGCTGAGTTCAAATGAGCTTTCCAAGATAGCTCTGGAAGAAAAGAAACAAGGCCACAAAGTGGTCTCCACCAACGGTTGTTTCGACATTTTGCATGTGGGACATGCCCGCATTCTCAAGGAAGCGCGCCAGTTGGGAGACTGCCTCTTTGTGGGCTTGAACAGTGATGCTTCCGTCAAGCGGCTGAAAGGTGAAAGCCGCCCAATCAACAATCAGCAGGACCGCGCTGAGTTACTGTCCCATCTGAAAAGCGTAGATTACGTCTACATCTTCGACGAAGACACGCCGGTGGAGTTTCTCAAAATGGTGCAACCGAATGTGCACGTGAAGGGTGCCGACTACTCCAAAGAGCGCCTGGAAGAGACCCCTGTGGTAGAGAGTTTCGGCGGCGAAGTGGTGCTACTGGCTCTCGTTCCGGCCAAAAGCACCACTTCTCTCGTGGACAAAATCAAGCAAAACTAGTCAGGCTGAAAGCCCGCTATTTTACCTTCTTATCGATCAAAGCCAGCCTCTGACGAGCATCTTCTGAATACTCGGAATTGCCGGAGAGTTTCAGAGCCTGCTTAAACTGACTGCGGGCCTCATCGAGTTTCTTCTGTTTCTGCATGATCAAGCCGATTCGGTAATAAGCTTCACCCATACGAGAATCACATTTGATGGCAGCCTGATAGGCAACCAGAGCCTTTTCAAATTCGCCCTGAAACTCATAGGCGGTGCCCAGATTGTACTGGGCTACACCCAGCTTGGGATTGAGCTTGACGGCCGTCTGCCAGTTCTTGGTAGCGCCGACCATGTCTTTTTGAGCCTTAAGTGCCGCTCCGATGCCGTTATAGGCAATCGCATCACTGGCATTAACGGCCAGAGCCTTGCGGAAGGCAGCCAGCGCGTCGGCATAATTGTGCTGCTGGTTGTAGGCCAGCCCCAGATTGCAATAGGCTTGACCCAATTCGGGATCGATACCAACGGCAGCCTGATAGTCTTTGATAGCCTCGGCCAGGTTACCGGAGAGATGCTGATGAACGGCTTTGTTGAAGAGCTTACCGGCTTTGTAGCGAGGAGTTTCACTGGCGCCGGTCTCGCCTGAGGCCGATTCCAGGGGCGAACTGGGAGTTTCGGAGTTGGCAGCATCACTGTTTCCGACAGAGGCATCAGCCTGAGTTTGAGGATTGCCGACCTCGCCGGCGCCTGTGGCCTTAGTCTCAGGGGCAGGTGTCGGCTCCGGCGCAGCGGCAGTGGGAGACTCCACCGGCGTCACGGGGGCAGGTGCTTCAGCTTGAACGGGTTTTTCTTGTGCAGGGTTAGTCTGGCTCGTCTTGTTGCCATCGCCCCATTCACCCCAACCGCCTTCACCAGAGGCGCTCTTGGCGGCTGCTCCAGTTTCTACATTCTCCGCCGTGGGAGATGTGCCTGCCGTAGCGCTGGTTGGCGCCTCGGCAGGAGCTGTGGACGCTTCAGCAGGCTGCGATTGAGGCTGAGACTGAGTGGCAGCCGAAGCTGCTTTACCGCGCTTCCAGAGTTTTCCCACACCCAGGCCTTTACTCAAGAGTGATTGTTCAGGCGCCTTGGTCTGGGCCGTGCTCTCATTGGAAGCAGCGCGCTGGGCCGGTTCGGCCACGGAACTGGCGGCAGGAGCCTTGCTCTCCGGTTTCTTTGTAGCGGCAGCAGCGTCGCCCTGGTCTTTCTTGCCCCAGAAACCGCCCATCCAGTTGGATACATTGGTTATGGGTTTGATAGCAACTTTGCCACCCACTTCCGAGAGGGAACCACGACGGGGTCCCCATTCAGCGGACGCCTTTTTGTCGGCTTCTTTCTGATTGAGTAGCTGCTTATAGTAGTCGTCATAGGCATCTTTGTCGGAAGCGGCCGTTGCACCACCGGCAGTGGCGCTGGAGTTGCCACCGGCGGCGTCGTCGAGAAGACTGACCGTCACCGCGCCCTCTTCCACTTTTGCCACCTTCGCCTTGACTGGAGCAGCGGCATCCAACTCCAGAACTATACGAGCAATTGGTCTGGCGCCTCCTGCCCCCACCCCTACCATGGAATAGCGAATTCCTTTGATGCCGGGCACGGCCCTTGTAAGGCTGGCGCTGAGAGCATCAACGGAGGGCAGCGAACCGACTTCCAGAGCAGCATCCTGAAAATCCATCACTATGCGCCGGGGTGAATCCAGCTCGGCCACGCGAGGAGCTTCCGGAAATGCTCCACCGGTAGCAAAAACGATAACGAGCTGGCCGGAACCATCCACTTTTATATCTTTGATAGGCAGCCCATCACTCTGCTCGGCACCGGTCTGGGCATCGGCCGGAGCGGGAAGACAAACGGACAACGAAGTTACCGCCAGTCCCGAAAGCATCACCAGGGAAAGTGAGAGGGACAGAACCAGTCGCTTGGCGGGTTTCACCGCTGAGACATTTAACGCAGAGACATTTAACGAATGATTCTCAGACATACGAGCAAAACCTCGAACCGGGGCAGAACCTATGACAATTGGTGCAAAGTGTACTAAAGACCTGCCATAGTTTTTAGCCAATCCGTTTAATTAACCCCGCCGGCCCGGGCACCAAGTGCTCCCGATCGAGCCCGCTCAAGCAAGGCAAGAGTTTTCTGTAATGAACAAAAGCACTCCCGGCTCGTATAATAACGGTGATGAAAGTTGTCTCACACGCGGTCGATCATGAAGCAGACCATGAAAACTAACGGCAGTGCAAAGAAAAGTGCATCCCGGCTCACTCTTCTGCTGTCCCTCAGCTCCGCCGTCTTCTTGACTACACCCCAGTCTTGTGTCGCTCTCAATTCGGAAGGCGGCCGGCTCTGCGCGCCGCAAACCCTGGCCTGGTTTAGAAAGAAGCAGTTGCCGCCGGAGCCTCCGGCGCCGATGCCCTCGCCGGACAACCTGGTGCCGCCTCCTGGTGAAGAAATCTATTTCCCTGTGCGCGCAGACGGGCAGCCATTCCTGCTCAATATTGATACCACCATCAATCTTACCGATGCCATCTCCAGCTTCTACTACGATCCCAAGTGGCGCGGAGAAGTCTGGGCTCCCTTCGATCAGGTTTCACTGATTGAACGCTCCACCAGGTTGATGTCTACCTGGCAAGAGTACGACCAGTTTTCGCAGTATCGGATATTGAACGTCATAAATAAGAAGCTGGAAAAATATTCCGGATTTGGTCCCTGAGCCGGGAGTATAAAAATTTGAGTAGCACAGAGAAAGACACTGCCGTGGCCAGCCACGACGAATCCTGCCCGGGCAAGCGCCTCGACCACGTGGCCATAGCCGTTGAAAACCTGGAAGAAGCCCTCAAGTTTTATCGGGACGGGCTTGGACTCACCTTCTTGGAAACAGAAGTAGTGGAAGAGCAGGGGGTGCGAGTTGCCAAGCTCAGCACCGGCAACACCCACATCGAGCTATTGGAGCCGCTTTCCCCGGACACACCGGTGGGCAAATTCATCGCCAAAAACGGACCCGGGCTGCATCATATCTGCCTGGGAGTTGAGAACATATTAGAAAATCTGGCTCTCCTGAAAGAGCAGAAGACGAAGCTGATTAACGAAGAACCCAAAATCGGTGCCGGTGGAGCCCAGATCGCCTTTGTGCACCCCAGAGCCACAGGCGGGGTACTGCTGGAGCTGTCCCAGCCCAGAGCCAGGTAAACCGAAAGCACTGCGGTTTTCATCCTTCTCTTTACAAGAGAAAAGGCAGTCCGGAGCCTTTTCGTCACACAAACACGCAACAATTGTTGAGCTTTCCTGAGTATTTGCAAAGGCTATACCAACCTCTGCTACGCTTTCCCAATATCCTTTTTCAGATGCAGAACCCCATGGGTCTCTGACTCTGTTCTCGCCCAAAGGGAGGCAATGGTCTAAAAGATGCCAGTTATGACAGAACTATCCAAAATTGAAAAAGCCCTCGGCAGCAAAGCTTCTTATTTCCTCGAGCATAAGAGCAAAGGCATTCCTAAAGAGCACCTTCATCTACCCGGCGGCGATTTCGTAGATCGCATCGCCCAGATCTCCGATCGCTCGCCCCGCGTACTTCAGAGTCTGCAGACCCTGATCGATCACGGTCGTTTGGGCGGCACCGGTTATGTCTCCATCCTCCCCGTCGACCAGGGAATCGAGCACTCCGCCGGCGCTTCCTTCGCTAAAAACCCCATGTACTTCGATGGTGAAAACATCGTCAAGCTGGCTATTGAAGGCGGTTGTAACGCAGTCGCCTCCACTTATGGCGTACTGGGCTCCGTGGCTCGTAAATATGCCCACAAAATTCCTTTCATCGTAAAAATCAACCATAACGAATTCCTCACCTACCCCAACAAGTTCGACCAGATCCTCTTCGGTACCGTCAAACAAGCCTGGGAAATGGGAGCCGTTGCTGTTGGCGCCACCATTTATTTCGGCTCCCCCGAATCAGCCCGTCAAATTCAGGAAATCGCCGTAGCCTTCCGTGAAGCTCACAAACTGGGCATGGCCACCGTTCTCTGGTGCTACCTGCGCAATAACGGCTTCAAAGTCGGCGATACCGACTACCATGTGGCCGCCGACCTCACCGGTCAGGCTAACCACCTCGGTGTCACCATCGAAGCCGACATCATCAAGCAAAAACTGCCCGAAAACAACGGCGGCTACAACGCCATCAAATTCGGCAAAACCGATGCCCGCGTTTACAGCGAATTGACCACCGACCACCCCATCGACCTGACCCGCTACCAGGTAGCCAACTGCTACATGGGCAGACAGGGTCTGATCAACTCCGGCGGTCCCTCCGGTCAAAACGACCTCGAACAAGCCGTCATGACTGCCGTAATCAACAAGAGAGCCGGCGGCATGGGTCTCATCTCGGGCCGCAAAGCCTTCCAGAAACCCATGAAAGAAGGCGTCGAACTGCTGCACGCCATTCAAGACGTCTACCTCTGCGACGATGTCACCATCGCCTAAGAGCCGCTTGATTGCAAAGTTAGTCGACTGAAAGTCGATTGCAAATTGAAAGGGAGAAAGACTTACATCTTTCTCCCTTTTCACTTTCCGGCGCTTCCGTCACCAAGGCCCCTTAACAGCAATCAGTCCTGAAAAAGCTTCTTCCACCAGGGCAAATTACGCACTTGAGAGGAGGGCTCTTTAGCAAGAACCTGCTTTCTTCTTCCATAATCGGCCTTTAATTCCTCCGGAATGTGCTTGATTCGCCCATCCACGTCCAACACTTGTATGTCTCCCTCTCCCCACATCTGGCAAGGAACATGCATGGCCGGCTGCACCCACTCATCCGATGCGAAGGACACCTCACTGAACACAAGTAGTTTCAACTGTTTCTGAAGATTAGGCGGCAAATCTTCGATATGGAGCGGTTGCGCAGGTGTGGCAGTACGACTGTAAGGAGTTGGCAGTCCTTCTCGCATCTGTAGCTTCTCCAGGGTCTCCTGATCCAGTTCACAACCTGGCGGGAAACCATCCAGTTCAGATGCATATCCAAATAGACCAACGCTTTCTGGTCTGGGAAACTCAAAATCACCCAACTCTAGCTCTCGCCCAGTGTGGGTGGTGAGATCTTCCAGAAACTCTGAACCATCGCTTTGCTCATCATCGCAAGCAAAAGGCAACGCCCCTTCTTCATTCGTCTCCATCAATGCCACATAGCCGTCTTTATCCACGGCGAACCAGGTTGTATCCATACTATGCGCTGCCGGAAAATCACAATCGGCACTATCAAAGGCGCAATCAGCCACGGCATTCATTTTCTGCACCACCTTCAGTTCCTTTTCCAACTTGTCCACCTCTGCTAGATAAGCTCCATCAACTTCGACAAAATCAAGGCTTCCTTCATCGACAATTCAATCGGCACCACAAAAGATCAAAGGCAGACCGGCAAGAGCGCGCCGCAGGCCGTTATGAGTAAGCTCCGGCAGCACTCGCCTGGCGGTTGTGTAAGAGCACCAGGCCGCCGACTTATCGGCGGCGATGGAACAAAACCGCTCGCTAATGCCGCAGGCGCTGAGACAGGTCATAGATTGAAAATTGCGACTGCCGGCCACTTTAGCCAGCTCTTCCGGCGCCGGAGTGTCAGACATGCGCATGGGCAAATAAACGATTCGCTCATTGCCGATACCCTGCTGGAAGAGATATTCAGCAGCCCACCTTGCCTCTTCCAACCAGGATCGCGCCACCAAGAGGTTGACACCACTTTTGATACCAGCATCGGCCAGCATCCGCACTTGCAGAGCCACCCGCTCCACTTCCTTATGGTCGTGCGGGAAATGAATGGAAACGTGCACCTTCTCGGGGGCAGCCCGTTTCAACTGAGCCAGGCTTTCTTCCAGAAGCAGCCCGTTGGTAGTGAGAGAACGAAAGAGTCGCCCCTTCAATTTCTGCAGAACCGAAAAAAGACCAGGATATTGCAAGGGCTCACCACCCCCGAAAGAAACGGCCTTGATACCGGAAGCGGCGCAGTCTTGCACAAAATCTACCAACTCTTCTTCGCCCCAGATAAGGCTTCCCTCCGGCGCGCTACCGTTGTAGCAAAAGCTGCAAGCTTTAGAGCAGCGGTTGGTCAGCTCAATAGATATTCGCTCCGGACTTGTCATGAGAGACTTTTCCCGCTAAAGTACCTGCCTTGAAATAATACTAAGTTAGATCTAATCGACAAGAGCGCAGCAGTAAGCTGAGATTAGGTTAAAGAGCAGTTTCGCCAGGATTCCGCCACAGTGCCTACCGCGCCGGTCTGCCGGTAAAGCTTCCATTCTTGATTTCCTCTATGGTCAGTCAGTAACATGAGGTTCTTCAATCTTCCCCAATTTTCACTAACCCGACCTTCAAACGCTTTATAGTTTCCAGCTTGAGATACAAACCTGTGTCGACCTCGGCAGTTTTATGAGGCCAACCAGCAGATCTTCAAACTGCCGCTCAAAGAGAGCACCAATGCCTAGAATCCTCTAGGGTACCAGTGACTAAAATATGGACCTGACTATGAATCACAAAACCCGCACCTTCCGAGAACTGCTCTCGACCATGTTCAAATCGCATCCCTGGCACGGCGTCACCGCCGGAGCGGATGCCCCAGCGTTTGTCACAAGCTATATCGAAATCGCCCCACCCGGCGAAGTGAAGCTCGAACTCGACAAAGGCACCGGTCACCTGCATGTGGACAGACCACAGCGTTTCTCCTCCAATTGCCCCACCCTCTACGGCTTCATTCCCCAGACCTACTGCGGTGACGGCATCAGCAAACTGGCCAACAAGCACGCCAAAAACAAAACCAACCGCGGCGACGGCGACCCCCTCGATATCTGCGTTCTCACCGAGAAGGAATTCGCCCATGGCGACCTTCTGGTGCGTGCACGGGTGATCGGCGGTCTGCTCATGGTGGACAAGGGCGAAGCCGATGACAAAATCATCGCCGTGCTTGACCAGGACATCACGTTCGGACACATCCGCGACATTTCGGAAGTGCCCCCGGGAGTAATCGAGCGCTTGCAGCACTACTTCCTCAGCTACAAGAGGCCTCCCTCGGAAGCGGAAAACTGTAATACCCCGGTTGTCACCATCGACGAGGTCTACGGTCGCAAGCGCGCTTATGAGGTTATTAGCCAGAGCCAGGCCGACTACGTGCAAACCTACGGCACTGAAGAATCGCGCCTGGAGGAGCTGAGACAGCTTCTTTCCGCCGGCATCCAGGCTGGTGGCAACCAGGTGCCAAACGGTAATGGCGGCAAGGAAAGCGCAAAAGTCGAGAAGAAATCCGACAAGAAAGGGAAGAAGAAAACTTCCCTCAAGGCGGAGAAGAAGTCCGACAAGAAAACAAAGAAGAAGTCCGACAAGAAAACAAAAAAGACGGACATGCCGGAAGCCGACAAGACTGAAAAAGCAGTTGTCGACTGATTCGGCGGCTGAATACAAACAATGAGGGGGAGGGCTTCAGAGCCCTCCTCCTCTTTCTTCCATGACCAAGTCAGGCAGTAGAAGAATCACCCTGGACGCCCGTCAATTTTAAAATGACAATTTATACTATATTTTATCGTTTTTCGCACAGCTTCCTCAAACCTTTCATCCAGGCTCCATTTCAAGAAAGCCGCCTCCTTTCCGTATTGACGGTGCTGAGGTTTTACTATAGCCTTTCGACTGGAAAGGGAGGCTCTACTTGCCCAGGAAGAAAAACAAAGGCTCAAATAACAAGCACCACGACCACAATCGTGACCACGGGCGCGATCGCCAGAACCACGGTCATGATCATCAGGACCACGGTCACTCCCACAACCATCAAGGGCAGAACCACGATAATCTCTACAGCCGGGTGCCTCATCTCAAGCATGATCTAAGAGATCGGGCCAAACTGGAGATGGCTCTAAACGGACTGCGTGCTGTGTTCAGCCCGGAAGTTCACGAACAAGTAGTACGCCTCTTGAAACAATACGACAACGGGCAGGGGCTCAAGAGCTTTGCTTGTGAAAAAACTCGCGACTTGAGGCATCTGCTCTGGTCGTCCATAGACAACCAGGATTCCCGCGATCTTGACCAGATCGAGTTCGTGGAGAGAACCAGTCACAGCAGCACGAAAGTGCTTATCGCCATTGCCGACGTGGATAGCTTCGCCGGTCACAAATCACCCATCGACGAAAGCGCCAGACAGAACACCACTTCGGTCTATATGGGTGTAATCAATTTTCCCATGCTGCCCGACGAGCTTTCATACGACATGACCTCACTCTTGCCCGGCCAGGAGCGACTGGCAGTAGTTTACGAGCTGCATCTGGGCAATCATGGACATGTGGTAGACAGCCATGTCTACCGCGCCTATGTGACTAACAAAGCGCAATTGGACTATAAGACAATTGGGCTCTGGCTGGACGGCAAAATTGGCGTACCGAGAGAAGTGGCTAAAGTAAAGGGTTTGACCGAGCAACTCCTTTTGCAAAATCACGTCAAGCAGCAGATTTTCAATTTGAGACAAAAACACGGCTCCCTCTTTCTTCGCACCGTAGAAGCAAGAGCTGTGGCGGTTGAAGGACAGGTCTTGGATCTGGAACTGGTGGAAGAGAACCCGGCACGAGACTTAATCGAGAACTTCATGATAGCGGCCAATGTGGCTGTCTCAGCCTATTTAGACAAAAAGGGCTTCCCCTCCATTAAACGCATAGTTCGCACACCCGACCGCTGGCCAAAAATTGTAGAGCTGGCAGCGGCAATGGGTTCCCATCTCCCTCAAAGTCCGGACGCACCGGCCCTGCAAAGCTTCCTGCTCAAGATGCGCGACCGCGATCCGCTCCGCTTCCCCGATCTGTCGCTGAGAGTGGTTAAGCTTCTCGGTAAGGGCGAGTACGTGCTTGATCCGCCCGGGGAAAACAACCCCGGACACTTCGCTCTGGCGGTCAATGATTACACCCATTCCACCGCCCCAAACAGGCGCTACGTCGATCTAATTACGCAACGCCTTCTAAAAGCCGCTATGGACGGCAAAACTTGTCCTTACAGCTTTGACGAACTATCCGACCTGGCCCTGGAATGCACACGCAAAAGCAGCCTGGCCAAGAAGGTGGAGCGCACCTTACGCAAGGTAGCGGCCGCATCTCTCCTGGGCGACAAGATCGGCAACTGCTTCGATGGTATCGTTACCGGTGTCAAAGACGAAGAAGTTTACGTGCGCCTGTTGAAGCCCCCGGCCGAAGGTCGTATCGTGGAAGGAGCGGAAGGTCTGGAAGTAGGGGACGAAGTAAGACTGAAACTCTTGATGGTGGACGAAGACAACGCCTTTATCGATTTCGCCTGCGTACGCTGAGCAATCATTCTTCCTTACGCCCGATAGCACCGACTGTGGCTCTGGTAACAGCTATGTAGTCTTCCGGATTGACGATTATCTGCGTGCCCCTCACCCCGGCCGAAACCGAGATCACTTCAAAGAGATAGACGGTCTCATCCACATAAACCGGATAGTCTTTCTTGCAGGCAAGAGCAGTGACACCGCCGCGAATATAGCCAGTTAGAGGCTGCACTTCCTTCAAGGCCACCACTTCGCACTTTCGATCGCCCGACAGCTTGGCCAGTGCTTTTGGATCCAACTGTGCGTCACCGGCAACAACAGCCAGACAGACACCGTTCTTATCACCACGCACCACCAGGGTCTTGAACACCTGCTCGGGCGGGAAGCCGATCTTTGCCGCTACGGACTCAGCCCTTAGATCATCGGGATCAACTTCGTACTCTTTCAACTCATAATTGACTTTGTGATTATCGAGAATTCGCACTGCATTGGTCTTCATCAATCGAATATCCTGCGCCTGGTCTTCCGCCTTTTCCTATTTTAACTTCAACTCAAAATCGCGCAGCGCTTGCTTATAGGCTCTATCGAGAGAAGCCGCCCGGCGGAAATCAGCCAGCGCTTCCGCTTTACGCCCCAAGATACGATTAACTTCTGCACGCCCGGCAAAACCTTCGGCCATGGAATTATCTAGTTTGATAATCCGATTGAATTCCGCAAGAGCCTTCGGGAAGTCCTTGAGGCTCAGGTAAAGTTGCGCCCTCACAAAATACGCTTCCACATTCTCCGGATCTTTTGCCACCATTTCATCCGCCAAGGCAATGGCCTGGCGATTCTTTCCCTGCCTTCGATAGATGTCCAGAAGCACCTGCTGCCCCTGCAATTTCGTATCCGCATCGGCAACTTTGATCTTCTGCGCCTTCAAACAATATTGTTCGGCTTGCGAAAGCTTGTTTTGTTTGACCAGAAAATTAGCCAGCTCATAATAACCCTCTCTATCCTCCGGGCGCATTTTCACATAGGTCTCAAGACAATTTACGGCTTTGACCAGATCACCGGATTGCTCGTAAGCCACGCCCTTCAAAAAGTAGATATCGGAAAGAAGCACAGGCTGACAATCTATCTGGGTTTTACTGCCGGCCGATTTGCCGGTAGCGGCCGTATAACTCATTGCCACATAGCGCGGCTTTAAACTCAAGATTTTGTCGTAATCGCTCTGAGCCTGAGCAAACCTCTTCAGACCTCGGGCCGCATCTGCTCGAAAATAATAAGCGAAACTGCAATCAGGATGCTTGCTGATTACCTTACTGAAGCGGTCATAAGCCTCACCATAGGCGGCAAAATTCAAGGCGGCTACCCCGCCCAGCAAATTGGCATAGGAACTCTCCGGCAACTGCTTTACGGCTTCATCGCCAGTTTGCTTGGCTTCCTTCAGCTTGAACTGCATCCGAAAGGCCTGCAGCTTTTCCAATAAAGCATACTTCTCGGCCAGAGCCGCATCGCGTGCCGCTTCCTTCAACATGCCTTTGGCGCGATAAGCCTTACTACGATTCAGCAAGTCGCTGTGGGGCATCTGATCTATGGGGTCGACCCAATCGGACTCAATCACACGGGTAAGATCCTTTATGCCTTCCTCTCTGCGCCCCAGAGCCAGGTAGACATAGCCCCGTCGACTATAAGACTTCATCATCTTAGGCGCCAGTTGGATGGACTGATCCAGATCCTTGAGGGCACGCTTCAAATCATCCTTAAAAATGTAAGCGGCGGCTCGTGCTGAAAGGGCCTCAGCGTCTCGAGGATTGAGTTTGAGAGCTTGATCGAACCACTTGAGCGCCTCATCGCCACTTCTCATCTCAGCACATTCACAGCCCCTGGCAAAAGCTTCGAAAGAAGGATCTCCAGGCATCACCAGAGTGGGGCGATAATTGGAGAGGGTCGGTACGGACCGCTTGCCGACGGCAAAGAAATCAGCCACATCCGGTTCAATCTCGGTGGACTGCCTGGGATCAAGTGCTTGCGCAAACTGAAAGCGTCCCAGCCCCAAGCCCCAAATGCAGCCCAGAACAAAACAGGCAGCCGATGCCCGTTTTACTAAATTTCCTAAATGCTTGAGATTGTTCTCAACTAAAGGCACGTGGCTCTCCAGTTATGCGTTTGCGAAGACCGATGCCTGACGGCCAGGGCACAGAGGCAGATTCTAGCAGGTTACCCGGTAGTCATTAGCAAGGGCTCCCTTGTAAACTCCGCTGTCCATCAATGTAAACAGAAGTCTCTAAACCTCTGCCAACTGACATTCTGATAAAGTTTTAGGCTTATTATGCGATAGATATGTAAGACAATACATTTCGGAATCCCTATTGAAAACTAACCTCCTCTCTAGAAAATTAAACCGAGGTCTGAACCTTGAAAGGGTATGCTTCCGATTTACCAATCGGCGAGCTACTGGTTAAAGCTGGACTAGTATCTCAAAACCAGATCGATGATGCCGTAAAAGATTCCGGCACACGAGACAGATTAATAGGCAGAACACTGATCAACCGGGGCTATATAAGCCCTGAACAATTGAGAGCAGCTCTGCAAGCTCAGTCTCTCATAAGAGACGGCGCTATTGACACCTACAGCGCTTTCAAAGCTCTTTCGACGGCCTGCGCTGCCGGACTTACATTCGAAGAGGCACTGAATTCGGTATCAGTGAACAGCAACCGCGCCATTGTTTTGAAATCGCGCGCAGAGACTTGCAAGCTGGGTGAATTACTTCTGGCAGCAGGCGCCGTCACACCTGAGATTATGCAAAGCGCCTCAGTGGCCACAGTTGAGTCGGGCTATCCCCTGGGCTTCCACCTGGTTAGCACCGGAGTACTTTCAGAATCATATCTAGATGCAGCCCTGGAGCTACAGATTCGTGTCCGCGACGGCATGTTCAGCCGCGAGCAGGCTGTGGAAGCCCTCAAGCAAGACCCGCGCAAGTTTCTGGATATGGTTTCACCAGACGCAGCCTTCACCGTTACCACCGCCACAGGTGGCAGAAGCTTCGAAAGTCAAACCTTTGAGAGAGAGGCTTTTGACAGTCGCTTACTTAAACCACTGGTAAAGAAAGGCGAGAATACCATCCGCCTTGGCGAGCTTTTTGTGCGTGCCGGTATCCTTGGGCAAAACGACATAAACCAGGCTCTGGAACTTTCCCTAGCCCATGGGCATCCCATCGGTGAAATGTTGGTAGCACGCGGCTTCATCACTAGAGCCCTGCTAGACGCCGCCCTGGGACTGCAAACCATGGTCAAAAATCTCCAACTGACGGCTGGAGAAGCAACAGCCTGCATGGTCAAAGTTTTCAATAGCGATAAGACCGTATCGGAATGCATTCTGGAATTGAACCTGGTCAAATCTCAGCCGGCAACCGAATTAAAAATAGGACTGCCTCCGCAAATCACCGCCGGCGAGTTGAACGGTTATTTCAAGAAAGCAGAAAAGCGCGCCACTATGACCGTCAATGAATTACCGGCCATGACTCCCCAGCGCCTGGAAGAGACTTTGCAGGCCATGGGTGGCAGATACCTCGAGCGCAAGCATAAAGAACAGGCTCAGGCAGGAGAAGGTCTTACCGAAACCGCTCCGGAAGCTGAATTCGCCCCGCCGAAGACAGCGGAAGATACTAATAATACCTTAACTCAACCGCCCGCAATTACTCCCGGTCAAACGGCAAGCACCTTAGAACGCCACTCTGATGAGTCACTGAGAGCCGAATTCGAAAGACTCTCAGCAGAGCTTTTCCGGACAGAGTCCAGCGAGGACAAGGAAGAAGTAGTTGAGTACACGGATCTTTTCCCGGCCACAGGTGCCTATAAGTATGAGCCGGCAGACCGTCAAGAGTTCTTCAGTGCTCTTCATGATGCCCATTCTCGTCTTGGCAAAGTCTTCCTCAAACGCGGCGATCTCCTGGCCGCCGAAGAACTTCTGGAGGAAAGCCTGGCCATATCCCAGACTTTTCAATTAGAGTCAAATCTCCTCAATGACCTCTCGTTCCTGGCCTGCCACCATCTCAAAACAGGCAAAAGTTGGCAGTCTGAAAAATTGCTCAAGCGCTGCCTGCTTCTATTAGAAACGAGAGGAGATCGCGGCGACGCACTGCAAGGGCTCGTCTATCATCGCCTGGCCCTGGTCTATTGCCATCTGGGTCTCCTGTTCAAAGCCGAAAAGCATTTCAAAAAGGCGGCCGAATACATGCAGACAGCATCGCTGAGAGGCTATCTGCTGCTTTCCTCCAACGAAGGTGAACAATGTACCCTGGGCAGCCTGCTCAAGCGCAGACTGGCAGCTATATACAAAGACCACGGCGTGCTCCTCAGCCGCATGCGTAGAGAATCGGAAGCGGATCGGTATTATTGTTTATCACGCAAGACTCTCTCTGACGCCATCATGCCCACTAAACGATAGTCCTGCCTTAAGAAAATGCCCGCACAAAAGGGGTGAACCGCCCGGCTCACCCCCTTTGACCAACAGTTGAATAAATACCGCGGCGCTGATTACTTGACGTTGACCGGACCGTGATCATCACAGTGGCTGCCGCAGGGATGGTGCAGATGACCTTCCACCAGGTAGTCAACGTGATCACCGTGGGGCACGGCTTCGTGTCCACAGTCGGCAGCATGTTTGTGAGCGCCGTCGTGGCCGCCGCACTTGTGCTCCGGTGTGCAGTTTGCAGCATTGGCGCCGCCAACGCTCAAAGAGTGATCATGTACATGATCGCCATGTACGTTATGGAGGTGACCGTCATGAAGATAGTCTTTATGACCATCATGCTCGACTACCTTGTGACCACAACCTTCTCCGTGTTTATGGTCATGTCCTTTGTGCTCGCTTCCGCAATTCATTTGAAATCTCCTGAAAATGAAAATCAATACTATGTTTCTTGAACTCGGCTTTTTAAAAACGATAATGCTTTTCAAAACGAAGCATCTTCAAAAGCCACCGCCATGCGGTTCTACAGACATTGATACGCCTCCAAAACAAGTCTGTCAACACCGGCAGCGCCACCATCCTCGCCACCACAGCGGACAAACCTGCAACCGGCAGGCTTTCGCGCCCAAAATAAAATCTTCTCGGCAAGGCGGCGAGAGTGCTTTACGCCGTTAACATAAGGAACGACAACTGTTTCCATTTCCAGGAAAGGTACTAAGTGACGATCTTAGCCAGTGAACCGCGCTCCCTGGCCCTGCTTATCATTGCTCCGAAGAAGACCGTAGTAGCCACCCAATAAAGAACATTCAGAAGGGAGGCCTTGATCAGATAAACAGCGCACTGATTGCCGCCAGCGAGAATATGGCGCATGCCCTCAAAGACATGGGTAGCCGGCACAAACCAGGCCACAGTCTGAAGCCAGGCGGGCAAAACCGAAACAGGATAGAAGACGGCACAGACGGGCTGCAACAGAAAAGGCACAGCCCATGCCAGCGCTTCCGCTTGATAGCCATAGCGCAAAATCAAGGCTGTGGTGCCCAGTCCCAGCCACCAGCCCATTACCAACAGGTTGACGAAGAGTGGTATCAAATACCAGGAAAGACTGAGCATATTAAAGGCATACAGGAAGGCGGCCATGACAGACATGATGAGAGTGACAGCCAGTGCCTGAGCCACTCCTACCACATAGGTAGCGCTGACAAACTCTGCTACCGTGATCGGCGACACAAAAATACTGAGCAGATTGCGAGACCAAAGGTCTTCCAGGAACGACACAGATATAGACTGCTGCGCTCTGTAGAGGACATTGAAGAAGATGATTCCCCCAACCAGAAATGTCACCGCCTGTGGTGCAGAACCACCCAGACTGGAGAAGTAATTACTGACGAAGCCCCAAACAAGAAGGTCCATTACCGGCCAGAAGACTATGTCCATGACCCTGAAACTGCTGCGAGAGAGCACCAGATAATAGCGGTAACAAAGACCGGCGACCCGGTCCGGGCGAACAGTCAGCATGGCTCTTCATTCTCCCGTTCTGCGGTTTCAGAGAGCTTGCCCCGGACCACTTCGGCATCGCTGTCATGTTTCTTAGAGACTGGCGTAGGAGGGATCTTCAGGGTATCTCTGGCGATAGCTATGAAAACCTCCTCCAGTGACGACTCACCCAGATTCTCAACTATCTCGCCGGGAGTACCCTGGGCAATTATTCGCCCCCTGTGTAAAAACAAGACGCGATGGCAAAGCTCCTCCACGTCGGTCATATTGTGAGAGGTGTAGACCACCGTCAGCCCCCTCTCCTTTTGAATCTGACGCAACAGCCCTCGCACCTTGTCGGCAATATCAGGATCAAGGCTGGCCGTCGGTTCGTCCAGAAGCAAGAGTTCCGGGTCGTTCAATAAGGCTTTGCAGAGGTTCACCCTCGTAGATTCACCGGAAGAGAGGGCACCGGTCATCTTGCGTGCTAGATGATCAACTGCGAATAAGGAGAGAAGCTCATCAATTTTCCGGGAGCGATTGCGCACGCCGTAAAGCCGGGCAAAAACCTCCAAGTTTTCCCGTACCTGCAAATTGGGCGGCATGGCTACATAAGCCGAACTGAAATTACTGCGCTCTAAAACCTTTACGCGCTCCTTCCAGGGGCTGTAGCCAAATATACGAACATCACCGGATGTGGGCGTGATCAAGCCCAGAAGTATCTGGATCGTAGTTGATTTGCCGGCGCCGTTCTGGCCAAGGAGCCCTACGAATTCCCCCTTCTCGATGGTAAAGGAGATATCCTCGACTGCAGTTGCCTTGTCGAACTTCTTAGCCAGGTTTCGCACTTCAATGACGGCAGACATCGCTTCTCACAAGTTCTCCGGTTCGTACCCGGCTTTCGGCTTCCACTGGGATTGCGTAATTGCGCTAGGCACATTTTGAGCGTGCTCGACAATCTTAGCAAAGCCATAATGCTCTGGAGACAATTGTCTACGCCCAAGCCCAACCACATTTACGGGGTATCTAACGAACTGGTAAATGCTCATTGGCTGCCCGTTCTAACAGTCAGGAAGTGCCGCATTGCACAACCAACCGGAAGGCAAATGTTGCGAACCAGCAATGATTGCTCGTAATCTGCCTTCACAAAAGTGCTTTGAAGTAAAGCCCGGCTCCGCTAGAACAGTAAGCATCCTTCTTTCTCCTTCTTTTCAGGTATCACTAACTAAATCGCTTACCAGCGCACCCCCCGCCCATTTCCACCCAAAAGCCCGCACTCTCATGTGTTGCGGCTACCAACGCGGTGGGTTTTCTGCCTGAAAGAGCGAGAACGCAAGGATTTCTTTGACAATCGCAACTTTGTCCAGGACAGCAACCGCGACCTGGGAACGGCTTCTCTGAAGCGCAATCAATAGGAAGACAGTATGAACCAGACTCCCCCCACCTGCCCCATTCTCATCGAAGTATCCAATCTGCTCAAGCAGGGCTCCGACCACCAGCGCTGGCAGGAATTTGAAAAGGCGGAAGGCTTTTACGTCGACGCAATCACCCTTGCCAAAGAGCAACTGGGCGCGGAACATCAGGCCGTCGGCTACGCCCTCAACGACCTGGCACAACTTCAGGAGTCCATGGGCCAAGAAATCCTGGCCCGCGATACCTTCGTCGAGGCTCTCACCATTCTGGAAAAGCACCTGGGCAACAACCACCCGGTGACGCTGGATATCTTCGGTCGGCTGCATCACCTCTATCGCCTCTGAAGGCTTCTTTCGGCCTCTAAAACATAGCCCTTAGGGGAAATACATTTCTGCCGTCAGCAACTCTCCTCTTTCGGAGACTGCTGACGGTCTTTTCGCAACTGTTTTGAGTCAGACTCTTAGACTCTGCCCTCAGTTTGAACCGACCAGACTTGAACTACACGCTCCAGAAGCACAGCCAAGTTTCTTTTTTCGACGCTTTACTATTTCTTTTAGTTACTCGATTGCCGCTCAACTCGGAGTTTTAAATCCGGCTTCCGGGGGTCTCTTTCGAAAATGCCAGGAGACCGAACAAACTCATGTAACAGCAGAAATTAAATCGATTTGACAGCGTAAACGCCCTGAAGGCGCGGGTTTCAAAACGGCTAAAAGCCGCAAATGCCCATGCAACATTTCTTCACATCACTATTGTTACACAGCCCACCGACTCTTCTGAAAACCTACCGGCACCTCACTGCTGCTAGAATCTTCTGGAGCAAACTGCCGAGCAAACAGATGGAAAGACACCTTTCCAGAGTTCGGGCTAAAAGCCGGTCGGCAGTTCCACAACAAGCAATCGTCAAGTTTTCCGGAGTTAACAATGAAAGGCAGAATAGTCACCCTGATCGCACTCCTCTCAGTCGGTCAAGCTCTCACAAGCGACCTGCAAGCACAGGCTCAACTGCCGCAACAGACTACCGTCAAACCTGCAAAGAAAAACGTATTCACCAGAATGACCGGCGCAACCCGCCGCGTTTTGAAAGACAATCGCGTCAAGAGCCTGTTCAGTAAATTGGGCAAGAAAAAGCCTGCCGCTACCGGCACTGCCCCGGCCACAACCACTGCTCCTGCTCAGTAGAAATAGTCTACCTCCAGCCGGATCGGTTCGGGGCAGCTAGATTCCAGCCAACCTATTTCAAGAAAGAATTGTCGAAAGAAGCTTGACGCCTTTGACTATTGCCATTTCCTTGAGAGCCCCGAAACCGAAAATGAACTCTCGCTCCGGCGCTATGGACCGACTGTAGAAATCTCGCGTCGAAAACAAGCCGAGATTCTTTTGGGCAGCTTTCTTGATAATTACTTCCGTCGTCATGCGACCGGCGAAAGTAACCGAAACGAACACACCGCACTGCTCGCCGCGAACAGTGTAAAGCCCGCTCATATAGCGCTCCAACGCATCTAGGAAGGCCTGGCGTCGTTCACTGTATACAACCCTGGTACGCCGCCAGTGCCGCTCCAATTCCCCGCGCAAAATGAACTCAGCCAGACACTGCTGTAATTGAAAATTCACAGGCTCACCAAGCAGTCTGCGCCCCCTCTCGTATAGAGGAACCAGACTCTCGGGCACGATTAAATAACCGACACCGATACCCGGAAACATCAGTTGATTGAAAGTGCCTGAATAAATCACCTGGTCATTGCTATCGAGGCTCATCAGCGCAGGTATCGGCTTACCTGTGCCCTGGTATTCACTATCAAAGTCGTCTTCAAGAATAATTGCCCCTGAGCGCTTCGCCCAGGCCAATAGCTCAAGACGACGCGGTAGAGACATTGTGATGCCCGTAGGAAACTGGTGGGAAGGAGTCAGGTAGACAAGTTTGGCCTTGTTGAGGAGTGCCTGACTGGAGCCCTTCAATTGCTCGATATAGAGTCCCTGGTCGTCCAGACCAACCGGCACCACACGCCCCGAATTGGCTCGAAAGATGCGCGGCGCCAGGGGATAGCCGGGATCTTCCATAGCCACCACAGCGCCGGGATTTAAGTGCAGCCGAGCAACAAGATCCAGTCCCTGATTCAGACCCTGTACGACTATGACTTGCTCAGGCTTAATCGAGAGTCCCCGAAAACGCACCAGGCAATCAGCGATAGCGTGCCTGAGCGTGACGAGCCCGAATGCCTCGCCCGTCATGGCCAGATCGCCGGCGGAGGCATTTCTAGAGATACGCCCGACCAATCGGCTCCACTCAGCATTTGGAAACTCCTCCAGTGCTGGAATACCATACTGAAAAGAAAGCGCCGGACTCTCCGCACTCCTGGTGGAAGGGCTCATCTGCTCGGCTTCCCGGCGGAAGTCGGAATTACTTCTTCCACGCGTTGCTTTGCCGGCAGTGCCGCGCTTCCTCTTAACCGCAGCGGCTGCGCTCAACCCCTCCTGCACATAGGTGCCCGAGCCGTGGCGCATTTCAATATAACCTTCCAGTGAAAGCTGTTCGAAAGCAACGGCCACGGTCGGACGAGAGACCGACAGTTCCTCCGATAGTTCCCGGGAAGAAGATAGCCTGTCGCCAGGCTTCAGCCTGCCACTCAGTATGGCCGTCTTAATTTGCTCGTAAATCTGCTGGCTGAGCTCAACTCTTGCCTCGCGGTCCAGCGTCAGATCAAACTTCAATGGGTCCTTGAGACTCCTGACAATCCAGCGGCAACCAACCGACATGCCCGGACATTATCGCAGGTCAACCGATTTAGGTTGAATCGCCACCCCGGCAAAGTTTAGCCCATATCGGTTTAGTTTCTTTCCCGGGGTAATTTTTAACCGATACCGGTTTAGTTTATGGGTAAACGACTGAGGCCGGTCGAATTTCGCAGTTTTTCGAATATTTACTGTATGCCACCGTAGATAACTCACAAAAGAAATAAGAGCGTCAGGGACTCAATACCAGAACACTAGTGTCGGCGGGTCCGGAAACAGGGCTCAAGCTTTTAAAGCTTGAGCCCTGTCCGACTGAGCGGACCTACTGACTAGAAGATCCGCTCTTAATCAGCGCCGCTGCAATTGCTCAGTCCGGCTTGGCCACCTTGCCGATGAAGAGCAGAGCACCGGTGACCTCGTCCACCAGAGCGGCCACGAAGGGACGAGTGACATGCACCTGGGGCGTCCTGCGCACGCACTCCAAAGCCATACCCACGGCAGTGACGGCCGCAGCTTCGCCGCCGTCTTCATCGAACTTGGCGAAGGTCTTGTGCTTGACGGTGCTGATCACCATGTCGGCGTCAGCCATGCCGGTGAAATCGGCGCCCGACTGGAAGGCTTCGCCCATGCCCAGGGCACAGAGCGAATCCTTCAGATCCACGTCGTATTCAGCCTTGAAGCGCGGCAGACGGAGGTCCACCTCGCTCTCCCGGCTTCCCTGCAGATTGGTCAGAACCGACGCACTCAGACCTTCCACGAAGTCATTGATGTCGACGCCTTCGTTGGGCAAAAGCACATAGAGCGACACGCGCTTGCTCTCGCCGAAGGGCAGAGCCACCGCCTGGAAGGTCTGGCCGCGGCTGTAACGCATGTCCGCTTCGCGGTTCATGTACATGACCGAGACTTCGCCGTCGGCTTCCGAGGCGAACTGGCCGCCGAAGGTCATGTCTTTGTCGAATTTGGTGGTCCAACTTCCCTTGAAGTAGATGGCATTGAGCAGATACATGACCATGTCGGCGGCGATGTCGTCGATGATGGTGGGAATCTTGCCCCGGGTGTTCTCGTCCGCCCATTTGTTGATTGCGTCCACGGTAGCCGGATCGGCAAAATCAGCGTTGACGACGCGAGCCTTGTAGGCGGCTACAACCCCTTCCAGGAAGGCTTTCTTGAAGGGCATGGACTGTTCGGCCCAGATGGCATTGGCCACGGTCAGCTCGACGCCGCTCTTGGGGTCGGTCAGAGCCGAAAGCAGCGCTTCCATGGAGGCATTGATGGTGTCGATGGTCTCACCTTCGCCGAAGCCAAGAGTGGACTGCATCGCAGAAAGCGTTGTCTGACGAGCGCCGTTCATGGTCATGGCCAGAGCAATGGCCACCGATGCCGGCGAGATAAGAACGTTCTTGCCCTTGTTTTGACGGGCTTCTTCCTTGAACAGCGCCAGGCCGAAAGAAGTGGTGGAAGCGGCGGCGGAGTTGGGAGTATTGGTCTGCGTCATTGGATATTCCTGTTTTCTAGGCGGTTGCATTTGCATTGGATTGGTTGCTTTGGCATGCCTCACAGCCTGTGAGAACAGCCCTACTTCTTTTCACTGCCTCTCCCACCATGCAGGAACTCGCTGAAAAGACGCTGCCGAGTTGAACTGCCACTTGAGTAAACCCAAGCGTAAACGGCAATTACTCGAACAGGGAATTAGCAGCGCTCCTACCACCGGTCGATCGAATCCTCACTGCCAGTACCAGCAGAGAAATGAAGCGAACACTCGGTAGCGGCGTATACGGAAGCTTTTGCTTGGGTAACTCGGGAAAGGGGAGAAGAAGTACTTTTAGAACCTACCAGTTGTCATGACATTCATTCAAGGAACATGGCTTTCCTTGACTTATTTTCAGAGCCCCCCTGAAACCTTGCCTGGATTGCGTCTGCGGACCGGCGTTATTTTTTTGCCGTCCGGCACCGCCCAATCCGGTAGGAATTTTAAGAATCAGAAAAGCGGAAGTAGTCAAGGACACTTTCAGTGGCGCCAACTCCGGTTACAGCCCTTTACAGGAAACTGCAGAAAAGGCGGCAATGCGAACCCCCTCCATGAGGTCATTCATAATTCATTGACACCGGAACAAATGCTTCCTAGACTTCTAATATCCGACAACGATGGGGTGTCGCCAAGTGGTAAGGCGCCTGGTTCTGGTCCAGGTATTCCGAGGTTCGAATCCTTGCACCCCAGATTTTTCATGCGTCACACGCACTAGAGACTGGCTCCGCACCAGTCTCTATTTCTTTTGAGCGCCTGGGCAGTAATCCCCGTGAGATGCTATTTCTTCTGGGAGCGAGCCCAGGAGTCTTTCAAGGTGACAATACGATTGAAAACAGGCATGCCGGGCTTACTATCTTTGACGTCTGCCACAAAGTAACCCTGGCGCTCAAACTGGAAACGCTCTCCGGGCTTGGCTTCAGCCAGGCTACGCTCCAGCTTGCAACCGGTTAAAGTCTGCAAAGCCTCCGGATTGATGGCATTGAGGAACTCGCTGTCCTTACCGGCAGGCGGTGCTTCCAGGGAGAGCAGGCGGTCATAGAGGCGCACTTCCGCATCTTGTGCATGGCGAGCACTCACCCAGTGAATGGTGCCCTTCACCTTGCGACCCACAGGATTGGCGCCCAGGGTCTCGGGATCATAGGTGCAACGCACTTCCTGCACGTTGCCTTGAGCGTCTTGAATCACTTCCTTGCAGGTTATGCAATAGGCGTAACGTAAGCGCACTTCCTTGCCGGGAGCGAGGCGGAAATAGTCTTTGGGCGGCTCCAACATGAAGTCATCTTGTTCGATGTAAATCTCTTTGCTAAATGGAACCAAGCGCGTGCCTTCTTTCGGCACATCATGAGGCCAGTAGGAAGCTTCCAATTCTTCCACTTTGTCGTCGGGATAATTCTCGATGACAATCTTGATGGGCTTCAATACTGCCAGAACACGCGGTGCCTTCTGGTTCAAATCGTCGCGAATACAAAATTCGAGCTGGGCCATATCCACTGTACTGTTGGCCTTGGCTACACCGACGCTGGCACAAAAGGCGCGAATGCTCTCCGGCGTGTAGCCCCGTCTTCGCATGCCGGCAATGGTAGGCAATCTCGGATCGTCCCAACCGCTCACATGCTTGCCTTCTACCAGTTCCAACAAACGGCGTTTACTCATTACCGTGTAGTTCAGGTTCAGACGAGCAAACTCGTATTGATGAGGACGGCTGGGGAATTTGGCGTAATCGATGAGATTATCTATCACCCAGTCATACAACTCACGATTATTCTCAAATTCAAGAGTGCAGATACTGTGCGTGATACCCTCGATGGCATCGGAAATGGGATGGGCGTAGTCGTACATGGGATAAATGCACCACTTGTCACCGGTCATGTGGTGCGCCGTATGGCGAATGCGATAGAGCATGGGATCGCGCATTTTCATATTGGCATTAGCCATGTCTATTTTGGCGCGCAGCACATGTTCACCATCTTTGAACTCCCCGGCGCGCATGCGGCGAAAGAGGTCAAGACTCTCTTCTACAGTGCGTTCCCGATACGGGCTATTTTTACCGGCGGTCGTAACCGTGCCACGGTACTCTTTAGTCTCGGCATCAGACAGGCTGCACACATAGGCTTTCCCGGCTCCTATCAGATACTCGGCATACTCGTACATCTTTTCGAAGTAATCGCTGGCATGATACAAACCATCCCATTCAAAACCAAGCCAGCGCACATCTTCCTGAATACCGTCTTCAAAAAGAGTGTCTTCTTTCACCGGGTCGGTATCATCAAAACGCAAGTGACAGCGTGAGCCGGATTCAGGCAACTTCTCTCGATATTCGTAGGCCAGACCGAAATTCAAACAAATCGACTTGGCATGCCCGATATGCAGGAAGCCATTGGGTTCTGGAGGGAAGCGGGTGATAACCTTCTGGTGCCGCTCAGCTTGCAAATCTTCGTTGATGATATCTCTAATGAAGTCAGATGCTTTTGCCGGAGCTGGTGCGGACGAATTCACGGTTATTTCCTTTCTATGGCTGCCGGGGACGCCCCCGAAGGTCACTCATTTTACTCCAATCCAGACCGGACAGACCACAAAGGACCACAAATGAATGCCTTTTTCAGGAAACGGACGGACGGCAATGGTCCCCAAGCCAAAGCAGGCACTCGCAATCAAGGGACAGAAGCCAAGAAGCGGCAGGAAGCAGCAGAAAGCAGCACGGAGCATCTGTTAAGGGGAGTAAATCAAGTCATGACAAAATAGGATGCAAGCAGTGCCGAACTTTGAAGCAACGGGCAACCAACTAAACTACAAATCCACCTTCGTGCCTGGTGGGACTGAGAAAAGCCACAAAATCACGATCTTCTCGCAACCACAATCAACTCCGCCCACCCATGCTATGCTCATCGCCATGGCTTTACCACAAGCCAAATATTCGCCACTGATAGACCGCTTATGACAATTCGGCTGAGACAATTTGAGCCGTGCTCAAAGTAGTGAAAGCAAGAAATTCATCGCCGCCTCCTCGCGCTGATTAGCGCAGAGCCGGTAGGTAGCCGCCTGTGCAAACTGAAGCAGCCCCGGCTCCAAGGCGACGCAGGTATTTTCTCTTGTCTGGAAAAGACTGTCTTTGATACAAGCAGATATAAGCTTTTGATTCCCTTTTCATTTTTCGCCTGCAAGGACTTCTGTAACACCATCAACGACAGAGCCGGTCTAAGAGCCTCTACCTCGCGCAACCTGGTTGTGCCGGTGGATCTCGCTCTTCGTCAATGATCGACTCAATCGAAAGAAAACGAATACAAAAGCTTAGGCTTGGTCGCAGTCTCACCTGGTGAGATCTCGACCGGCTCGAAGTCCAAGCAGGCAACCTATCTCGCCCGGCAAGCATCCGCCTGCCCGCGCGAAAAAACCATCATACTTCAATCGAGGTACCATTATGTTCGACGAATCCAAAAGCCCCGCTTCCACAAGAAGCGGGTTATCAGCGCTGCGGTGGGCTTTCATTGCCACCCTGGCTCTAGGATTGGCGGGCGCTTTCGGCTACGGACTGGCCTGGGGCGGCGTCAAAATCTTGTCTTTTGCCGGCTCCCTGGCACCATACATGCCGGTTATTGCCGCCACCATGTTCGCCCTCGGTAGCAGTGGAGTGATGCTCCTTCTGGGCTATCTCTACTTCACCGGCCGGGCGGAGGTCTTCACCACATGGACCAGGCGCCTCCACCCGTTCTTCCACCTGGACAGCCACATGCCTGAATTCCCGGGAAGACTGGGCATGAACTACCGCCGAGTCGGTGTGCCGTTCAAGGAGGTTTCTATCTGGGCCCTGAGCGCTGCGGTAGTGCTGTCTATCTTCGACTACGCCACCGGCACCCTCAATACGCTCAGCCAGACCGCCGTCTCCGGCTCCGAAGCCTTCGCTCAAACACAGAGTGCCATGGCAGCCCTGGCTGGTCTCAGCGGGACAAACTTTATAGTCACCATGCTGGTCTCCATCGTTGTGGTGGCTGTGGTACAAGAGTTTGTGTTTCGTGGAATCGTCCAGAACCTCTGGCATGCTGCCTTTGACACTCTGGCCAGGTCCCTGAAAAGCTCCCAAAGCGCTTTCTCCCGTGCCGTCGGCATGGTTGTGGAAGCCAGTGCAGCCTACACTGCAGTCCTGGTCGCTGCTGCACTCTACGCCGCCGTCAATCCGGTCAATCCCTTGAGCGCCTTCTTCTTCGCGCTTCTGGCCGGCATTGTCTATCTGCAAACCCGTACCATATGGGCTCCCGTCATGCTCAACATCTTGAGTAAAGCAGTCTTCTTGCTGGTTATCCTCACCGGAGTCTTCGGTGACACCGGCTACAACTACAGCGCCACATCCACCCCGGTACAGCCTGCCGCCCCGGCGCAAGCTGCCACCACAGACGCTACCAACACCGGCAACCAACCGGTCTCCGGTCCTGCTATTGATGCCAATCAGGCAGCAGCAGCGGGGCACAGCAGCATCGGTATTCGCGTGCCGGGAGTGCATGAAGCCATCAAACCGGATGAAGGAAAAGTCGTCAAACCACTGGTATCGCGGGCTGACGATGAAACCGTAATTCGGGCTGACTTTGCCGCCAGCGGTAATACCTTCATTCAAGTCTGCCTGCCTGCCGACTGCGCCGCCCAATTTGCCGACCTGGAAAAGCTGGCAAAAGCCTACCCGGATGTTGAATTTGTGCAGGCGGATGCCTCCAAGAACAAACTGCTTGTAGGCAAGTTGCAGGCGCAGCAAGCAGCAATGGCTGAAGCCGGCAAGAAAGCTGCCGCCGAAGCCGCCAAGAAAGCTACTGAGAAGGGCAAAGAAGCCCCTGAGGCAACTGCCCAAGGCAACGAAACCGTGGCTATCCCGGCGCCGATGGTCAGCGCCGAGCTGACTTATCCAGTGCACATCTACGCCAACGACTCCATGCAAGTGGCGCCGGCCGGTACCACCAGTGAAGCCGATCTGAAGAAATTCATCGAGCTGAACTTCCGCACCTACGGTGAGTCTCCCGAGGACGGTGACGACACCCAGGCCAGCTATGTCAGCAAGTTGTGCAACCCTGAAAATCCGGATGCCTTCAACGGCAAGGTGCTATATGCCTGTGTCTACGATTTGATCGTAAACACCGACCTGGCTCTGTTAAACCCGGAAAAACGCAGCGCCTTCGAACAGAAGTGGGAACACAAGTTTGACGCCGGCAGCGAGCTAAGCAGTGAAAACGGCACAGAGAAAGCCATTCGCGCTATGCTTGCCGACCTGAACGAAATGCATACCATGTTCTTCACCGGCAAGCAGTTCGCCGACATGGCACAGAGCTTCGATAACAGCCTGACCGGCATCGGAGCACCTGTTACCCGCCTCAACATGGCCAGCAAAGCGGAAGCTCTGGGTAAAAATCCTTCCAAGGAAGCTCTAGTGGCCTTCAGCAAAATCACTGAAGACACGCCCATAGTCGTCTATCCCAAACCGGTAGAAGGCGGACCAGCGGAAAAAGCCGGTTTGAAACGGGGTGATCGCATCATCGCCATCGACGGAAAAACCACAGTCGGCAAAACCATCAACGAAGTGGTAGCGGCCATTCGCGGTCCGGCCGGTACGACCGTCAACTTGCAGGTGATGCGTAAAGCAGCAACCGGCGGCAGCGAAACTCTTTCACTGCCTATCGTGCGCGGCAAAGTGCAAAACCGTGAAGTTAACTGGTGGAATCTGACCGATGGAAGCGGTCGTGTTGCCGTCAAGGTGGACATGTTTGGGGACCACGTTTCCAAAGAGTTCACCCAGGCTCTCTACCAGGCTTGCACTGGTAAAGCCTGGCCGGCAAGCCCCAGCGCCCTGGCTCAGATGGTGAATGCTTACAATCCCGAGAAAGATTGCGCCTCCATGAAAGGACTGGTCATCGACCTGCGCAACAACCCGGGCGGTCGCCTCGATCAGGTCGTGGAAATGATGCAAGCCATCGTGAAAGAAGGCACCATCGTAACCACGCTCAGCCGCGAAGGTGATCAGATCATCGAAGTAAAAGAATCGGTGACAGCCGGTGACTTCCGTCGTGAAAGATTTGCAGACGGCAAATCGGTGAAACTGGTTACTCATCCGCGCATGATGCGCGTCACTCCCGCACAAATGCCCATCGTTGTGATCGTGAACGAAGGCAGTGCCAGTGCCTCCGAACTGATGTCTTCCGGCTTGCAAAAGCTGGGACTGGCCACAGTTGTAGGTACGCCCAGCTTCGGCAAGGAAGTGGGACAGTCAGTCAATCCGATTGACTTCGGGGCCGGGTTGAAAGTAACCACCTTCCGCTTCCTGCCTGGCGGCTTCGACTTGGGCGTAGCGGTATTGCCAGACTTTGAAGCCTCTTCCGACCTGGCCTTCCGTGACAACCCGGTCGAGAATGTGGACAACGTCATGGTCAAGGCGGAAGAAGTTCTTGCCCTTGGCAGTGAGGCCCTGGTGAAAGCCAAGGGCGCCGATGTGCAGGCCCGCAAAGAGGCGATGGCGAAAGCCGCCAAAGCAGAGCACGATGCGCGGGAAGCAGCCATGCTAGCCGCACAGAAAGCCGGTCAACCCGAGGTCGACGAATAATCGGTCGTCTCAAAGGCTCCAGCCGGCATATCTTTTAACGCGGCTTCCACGGGTAACCGAGGAAGCCGCCATTTGATGCGAGAAAATCGACCATGACCAGACAAAAACGTGTAATACGCTGGCTGCAAGCCAGCTCCGAACAGAACGGCGGTGCGGCAGTACATACGGCGCCCTGGTGGCGAGTAGTCTGCCTCACCGGTGTCGACTATTTTTCAACGCTTTGCTATCAACCCACAATCGCCTTTGCTGCCGCCGGCAGCCTGGCGCCCCTGGCGACGATTATTCTGGCCCTGGTCACCCTCTTTGCCGCCCTGCCCGTCTACTGCAAGGTGGCCAATGAAAGCCCCCACGGCAAGGGCAGCATATCAATGCTGGAAGGTCGCCTCACAGGCTGGTACGCCAAACTCTGCGTGCTGGTACTACTTGGATTTGCCGCCTGCGCTTTCATCATCACGGTGACGCTATCGGCTTCCGACGGTGCCGCCCACTTTGTCGAAAACCACATCATGCACAACGCCTTGAGTCTGCGTTCCTACATGATCATCGCCTTTGTCCTGCTAGCCGCTTACGGTCTGGTGGAAGAATACCGCAAGCAGATACTGCTTATGGCGGTGGCGGTGGCCGCCTATGCCCTCTTGGACTACTTCGCCGAAAGTCGTCTGGGCGTGGCACTGGTGATGGTGGTAGCGCTGGGCTTGCTCTTCCTCAAAGGTTTGCGGGAAGTGCTTGGGGTGGCTGTACTTTTGGTGGTGGGCTTCATGTCCTTGAGCGCCATTGTAGTGGGCGTCAGCCTCCACCATGTCTACATGCATCCCGAACTGGTGAGCGGCTGGTGGCAGAAATTGCTTGCGGCCAACGAATTTTCCGTAAGCAGCATGGTCTATCAATGCGTGATTATCTTCCCCTTGCTGGCTCTTGGTCTCTCCGGCTTTGAAACCGGCGTGCAGGTCATGCCTCTCATCAGGGGCGGTGAACACGACAGTGAACACCACCCGGTAGGACGAATCGCCAACACCAAAAAACTGCTTCTGGCAGCAGCCATGCTCATGAGCGTCATGCTGATTCTGAGCAGTCTGGCTACCACCTTGCTAATCGACCCCAGGGACATGCAACCGGGCGGCAACGCCGATGGTCGGGCCCTGAGCGTTCTCGCCCACCGCTTCCTCGGACATCAGTTCGGCACGGTCTTTGACTCACTGACCATAGCCATTCTCTGGTTCGCAGGAGCATCGGCCTTAACCGGGCTGCTCAATCTGGTGCGTTACCTGCCCCGCTACGGCATGGTTCCGCAATGGGCCCATGCCGATCGCCCCATGATCATCGTCTTCACCACAATCGCCATCGTGGTCACGGTCATCTTCAAAGCTGATGTCATGGCTCAGGGGGGTGCCTATGCCACTGGGGTGCTGGTGCTGATCACCTCGGCAGCTATCTCCGCTGCCTGGTGCTCCTTCGGTAAGAGCAAATGGTACTGCGGCTTCTACGGAAGTGTCGCCGTGGTCTTCCTCTACACCACAGGCGTCAATGTCATCGGACATCCCGACGGTCCCAAGATTGCCTTCTTCTTCATCATGCTCGTGCTGATCACCTCGGTGCTCTCACGCATCGCCAGACTGCTTGAGCTTCGAATCAAGAAGGTTGAACTCTCGCCGGAGGCGACAATCTTTGTCAATGACGCCATTCTGGCCAGCCAGAAAGGCATGGTTCACCTTGTGGCTCACAAGTACGGAGGCACTCCGTATTCCGTGCGAGCTGAAGAAGTGCGCGAAAGGCACGGCGTTCCGGAAGGAGAGCACCTGCTCTTTCTGGAAATCGAAGTGGATGATGCCTCGGATTTTGAAGAGGAATCGATCTACATCACCGCCACGGAACATGAAGGACCCCATGCCACCCATCGCATTTTGCGCTGCCAGTGCCTCTCCGTAGCACACGCGATCGCCGCCATACTCCTGTACATCCGCAAGGAATACCAGGTGCAATGCGCAGCGCACATAGGCTGGACTACCCAGGGACCATTGCGCGGTTCGATCACTTTCGCCATCTTCGGCTCAGGTGAAACCGGCGTGCTGGTGCGCAAAATCATCGAAGCAGCCGAACCGAATAATCGCAAGCGTCCGCTTGTGCTTGTTTGCTGAGGCTTATCTAACGGTTGCGGGAACTGGTTTGCAATCAGTTCCCCGACCATCCGTCAACAGGCATCGGCACCTCGGCATCCAAGGCCGCGGCGCCGACGCCCCTTTTGGGAGAACCCAAATGAACACAACCCTCATACCCATGGAAGGCTCCATGGAGGGCACGGCAGTCTTCACTTTTGCCATCGCCCTCGTCTTTCTTTTCTTCCACCTGCAGACTTCAGGTTGGTTTCGCGTCTGGCAAATGCGCCGTGAAATAACCAGCTTGAGCGGCAGACTACCTCCGGCCCAGGAAGCCAATCTGGAAAAGGTTGCCGAACTTCTAAGCGGGGAAAGCACCAGCGCCGCTCACAGTCAGGGACTACTCTGGAACCTGATTCAAACGGCAGAAACTCGGCTGCGCCTGATCCGGAGGCACCGTTTTGAAAACCCCTGATTATGCAAAAAAAAAGGATTCGCTGCCGCATTTGCAGCCAAAGCAACTAAAACGGGCGCGGGAACGCGCAGTAAGGATCGCAACGATCTCTTCTGCCTTCCCCGCCTTTTCCTTTTTTGGCGGGCTCTAGTATATGCCTTAGTATCTTCAGAATGGCGAACCCAACCTTGTATGCCGGAGTGAAGCCCCCTGAACATAGCGGCTTTATCAGACGAAGAAATAATTATGGAAAGTTCCGGGCATAACAGAGACTGCTACCATCGAAATACAGAGTTAGAAGCAAGCACGACGAAAGCACGCAGTGAAAACCACATTAAACAAAGTGCCAGAGTCAGAAGTACGAAATCAGAAGAACGAAATCAGAAGCTCACAAGCAGAAGCAAGACAGAAGAGCCGTTAGTAGAACAGCAATCTGATTTCCAAGTAAATCGTAGAATTCAAGACTGAATAGCCAATATCAAAAGCGCGATTTCCAGCGGGCGCACAAGACGTTTTTTGAGAAATTGAAAATCATTCCATTCTACCGTTTCAGGTCTAGCACAAAAGCAGCGCAAACGGAGCAGAAAGATGTACAGAGGTTTTTCCAGCATAGAATCAGGCATGAGGGATCGGCTTGTGGAGATGCCCTCCACCCATGAGATCCCGGCACGATGGCGCGGCACTCCCATCGAGCATTACATCCAGGCCCAGAATCTCGGCTACCCGCTCCATCCGTCGGAAACTCCACAGATTCTCATTTCCACCTGCATTGAATTTCGCTATGCTCTGCCAATTCCCGCCAAATTCGCCTATGTGATCCGCACTGCCGGCGGTCGATTGGTAGGGCAAGAATTTGCCGTAGCCTATGCTCTCACCCGGGGCGTGCGCAATATCCTGCTCATCGCCCACGATGATTGCGGCATGGCCAAGGTACGCAATAACCGACCGGAATTGACCAAAGCCCTGACCGACCAGGGCTGGAGCCAGGAAGCCGCCACCAAGTTCGTCGCTCACCACTGTGAAAACGACGCCATCGTAGACGAGCTTGAATCGCTGGAGACTGAATACCACAGGCTCAAGCGCATCTTTCGCGACGTTCATGTGGCGCCGCTTTTCCTCACCCTGCAAGACAAGCGCGTGCACTTGCCCAAGTGGTATCACACCTTGATCAACAGCCCTGACTCGCAAGCCAAGCCTGCGCTGCAACCGGGCTGCGTCAGCGATGAAGATCTACGCGCCTGTGTCTCATCCTACTTCCGGGGTACGGCACGTTAATTCAATCGGGCTCATTCCCGCATCAGGCAAGGCCCAGTCCCAGGTCTTCCAGTAAGTGTGACTCATTACCCTTGTTGTAATTGAGCATCTTTGCAGCGGCTAAGCCGGTCAACTCGGCTACGATGTCGCTCTTTTCCGGCTGACCCAAAACCAGACAATCGAGGTCATCCTTCTCCAGTTCTCTGGCCAGCGCGAACCAGTGCCGGGCCGGCCAATACTTCACCCGCCCGGCCGACCCTGGTATGAGCAAGACTTTGTCGCGGCAGGCCGCTACAGTCTTGTGCGAAAGCGGCTCAAGACTGTCAAAATCGGCGCCAATTCGCCAGTCGGCGCTAATGCCCTTGAGCGGGTCAATTATTTTATAGCCCGGATACTTGCTCTCAAACTCGGCAGAGCCCCAGATATAATCAGCCTGAAGCGGATGAGCACGCATGTTGATGTAGATTTCGTCGGCGCCAAGAGCGCCTTCATCGAAGTCAACTTCCTCAACGGTATCTCGGTCTACCGACCGATACTTCCGTTCGATATCAAAGTCGGAAACGAAGCAGCCGGGCAGTACGCTTTTGGTGCTTGCAAAGAAACATGTGCGCTTAGCGACAGGCTACCGCAGCACCGCACCATCTGAACTCTTACTAATAAGCGCAGAAAATGTCCTTGCCAAACCTGGAATAGCAGTTCTCTGCGGCAGCGCCGCGGGCTTAGCAGCGACAGCAGACCTTGACGCCGCTCACCGGCGTTAGCTAAGCATAAAACTGTCCTCCTGAACCTATCTCATCCCTTCTCGCCAACTACACAAAACTCTCAAATCCTTCGGGTGCGTTCGAACTACATGGAATTCCAAGTCTGTACCAGGTACGGAAGTTCAGCCCGCCAAAAACTGGGGTTTCAGAAACAGTGTCGATGAATGAGATACGGAAAACAGGCAAGTACAGAACCTCTCCGCATTAAGCACTGGGGCCGCGGAGGAGAACCAAGGTGCGACTACCGCTCAGGTATTCCCGCCGTTAACCAACTCAGGACACCAGCATGAATGAAGACAATACCCAAACAGATGTCCCATCCGCCCTCTTCGCTCAGTTGCATCCAACCCTTGCCGCACTCGAGACGGCCATGGGTGCATATCAGGAAGCACTGAAGCAGGCAAAAAACACCTATCAAACCGTCAGTCGCGCCCTCGATAAAGTTGATCCGACCAACTGGTCTGCCAAAATCGAGGCTGCTCGCGGCAGTGAAGATGAACTGAAGCGCATTCGCATTCTCTACGACGAAGAAGCGCTCACTTTCATGAGTACCTGGCTGCAGTGGGAAGACCACAGAAGCGTACTCATGAGCTGTCGCAGCACATTATCCGATTGCATCGGCGCAGCACTTAAACTGCATGAAGGCGCGAAGACCAACTCCAGAGATCTATGGCTCAGTCCGTATATCGAATCCCGCCTCATACTGGCCCGCCGTATCCACACCTCCAGAGCGGTGGAGCACGGCGAAATTCACGCCCAGGATGCCTTCCTCAAACGCATGCAAAGCATACAAGCAGCCGCCTTCAAAGTGCTCAGGACTGAGCTTCCCAATCTCTGCCGCGCTTCAATCTACAGCACGGCGCTGGTAGTACCCGGCAAAAGTATCCAGCATCACCTACACGAGACCGTCGACCTGCGAGCTGTCTACAGGGTTCGAATGGTCAAAGAAGCAAACTACGACTTTCCGGCAAGCGACCGCTTGGCCGCTCTTCTGGAAGAATGCGAACAAGTGATGAGCCAGGCCCTGAAGGAAGAGGGAGCTTTCGCACACGATCAAAACGGCTGTATCAACGAGCGTCAACATGCCGTGCGTATGGTCGACTTCCTGCACATGACCGACAAAGAAAACGCGCCCTATTCATATTCTTGTTGCGGCACCCTGGATCAACAGATCGCCGCCCAGAACGAGCGCCGCCTCACCTACGAAATTCATCGCCTCAAGCTGCAGATTATTTGCGGCAATGCCAGGAAATTGCTTGAACAGGTAGTGCAAACTTTGAAAGAAGCAGTTGCCGAAACCAACCAGTTGCTCATGAAAGTAGAAGCAGCTGAAGCAGCCACCACCACCCCTGCTCTCTCGATCAGCCGTGCCACCATCGACCGCAATACGGTTGAGCGCTATCATACCCTGCGAATGATGTTGAACAATTGCCTGGCTGCCGACGTGCGCTTGCGCCGCTGGGCCAAACAACAGCTTCAGATCCACCAGACCCTGGAGCAAGATCTATCCAAAAGAGCCGGCAATAGAGCTCTTGCCGATGCTTTTACTGAAGTCATGAAACAATATGCCTATTGTCTCAAAGACTAAGTAACTCCCAGGTGCCGTCTTCTCTCACAGAAGGCGGCGCCGCCTCACTATTTCCTTATTTAAATCGCCATTTTTCACTATTGCATATCGTATATCTCGATATTTTTTTTTACGCAAGGAAAAGAGTGGGCAGGATGAAGACATTTCTCAATGCCTTCACCCTGCCTGCGTTAGCCGGCTACTTGCTGTCCGGCTTGCTACCGCTGAACCACGACCAGACCTGCATCAGGCCGGAGCCGACGTAGATCAGGTAGACGACCATGACCAGAAGCCGCATCGGTCCACCGAAGGGGATGAGCAGCGGCGCAGCCATGACGCCGATGCTCATGCCCACCACGATGAAGGCCGAGCGACGCACGCGAGCGATGGGCACCTGCTTGAAGGGGCTGGAAAAGAACTTGACGAGAGCGTCGAAGACCTTCTTGGCACCGAGCAGAACGATGCCGAAGAGAAGCAGGGAGAGGAAAGCACTGGAGGCGATCATTGGAGGATTCCTTGAAAGATGCGGACTGAGCCGCGTTGATTACTTGCCGGCCGACTGATCGCGGCCGTAGAACCACGCCCACACCTGCCACAGGCCGCAGCCGATGTAGATCATGTAGACGATGGCCACCATGGCCCGGAAGGGACCACCGAAGGGGATGAGCAGAGGAGCGGCCATGATGCCGATGCTCATGCCCACCACGATGAAGGCCGAGCGGCGCACGCGCTGCAAAGGCACGCTCTTGAAGGGGCTACTGAAGACCTTGACGAGCATGTCGAAGACCTTCTTGGCGCCGATCAAGACGATGGCGAAGAGAATGAGGGAAAGCGTGGGGCTGTGAAGAAACATGCTGAACTCCTTGAGCGGCGGGACAAGCTGTCCATGCAAGGCCGCTCGTTTTTGCCGACCGTGCCCCTTTCATTCAGGGACAGGCACATCGGCGGGTTGATAGGAAACTGCCGGAGCAGTACTCAAGCTTTGCGAGCCAGGCCTCCGGTGCGTGGCTCGGGTACATCTTCCAGGCAAGCACTGCCTGTGGCCAGACGCACTGCCCAGTAGGGCAGACACACTCCCGAGGCGGCACCGAGGTGCACGCCTCCGGCCATGCGAGTGTTGATTTCCAGCAAGTACTGCCTTCCGTCCTCGCCCTCCATGAACTGTATGTTGTACAGCCCAGTCAGGTTGAGTTCTTCGGTCAGCTTCCTTGCTACTTCCAGAAGCTCGCGGTGTTCCTCCAGAAGCTGCTGGCCCTCTTGCGATTTCCGCCTGACCACGGCGCAAACCAGCACGCCGTTCAGGCCAAGGCAGTCCAGCGAGCGCTCCGGTCCCGCCAGATAGGGCATAACCATCAGCTCCGGAAAGACCTTCATAGCAGCCAGTTCGGCCCGGGCATTGGCCACCGATGTGTAGACATCAGCATCGGCGCGCCCCGCTCCCAGAGCCTCGTTCAAGACCCGGAAGCCGCGGGCGGCGATACCCACCGTGGGCTTGATGCAGACGGTGCCAAGGCTGGACAGATCGGCATAGGCATCGTCAAAAGCGGACAGATCATGCACCACATGGAAGCGCGGCACATTCACCATTTGTGGTGGCAACACCCGGTAGAGCGCCGCCTTGTTCTCGATGGTATCCAGCGTCTCGGCATCAGCCGGCACCAGCACCTGCGCCCCCACTGCCGAGAAACGCTTGCGCGCCCGGGCGAACCAGGAGCTGTTGCGCCGGGGAATGATCAGGTCCACACCGTGACGCCGCACCATCTCCAGGCTCCATTCAATGAAGCCCGCCTCTTCCCGTCCTTCAGGTTCGGGCTCGAAGATGTCGGCCTGGGCCATGCCGCGCTTCTCGTCCAGGCGATGGCTGACCATGATGCGCATTGACCCAAGCCCTTGAGCTTGTGCCGACGCACCCTCTTCCGATTCGGCGAGGCGTATGGCTGCTATCACCAGCGGTGCGCTGAAGATGCCGCCCACGAACCAGACCGTCGGAGTTTTTAGAGAATCACCAGCGGACATAGGCAGCCTCACATGGTGATGGAGCGGTGCAACTGCCCCACTCTCACGCCGGTGGCCGGTGCCGGTACGTCCTCGGGACGCGCGGTACCAAGCGCCAGGCGCACCGCCCAGTAGGGCAGGGAGAGCCCGCAGTGGAAGGTAACGTAAAGCCCGCCGGACATGCGCGCATTCACCTCCAGCAGGTAGAGGATGCCGTCCTTGTTGCGGAACTGGGCGTTGAAGATGCCGTCCATCTTCAGATGCCGCGCCAGCTTGGCGGCGGCAGCCAGGGCCTCGGGCTTGGCCGGCAATTCCTGCACGCGATCGGCGACTTTGACCCGGCAGACCGCCTGCACCACTTCGCCGCCCACCGCCAGGCAGTCCACGCTGTACTCGGGACCGGGCAGGTACTCCATCACCATCAGGTCCCGAAAACGCTCTTCCTGCCCCAGGATAAAGCGCGCCTCTTCCATGGAGATGGCCGTCACGTTGCCGTTCAGGAGACGACTGACGGCATTGCCTTCGCCGGTGATGTAACGAAAGCCGGCCCCGAAGATGGAGACCGCCGGTTTGAAGCAGATGCGCTCATGCACGGCGGCAAGCTCGGCGCAGGCCGCGTCGAACTGCTCCAGGTTGGTGACGATGCGATAGTCGGGAATGTCGGCAACATCTTTGCCGATCAGCTCGTACTGCCGCCCCTTGTGGTCGATGGCGGCAAGCATCTCCCCGTCCGTCGGCACCATCAGGTGCACGCCGGCGGCAATGAACTTGTCCCGAGCCATGGCGATGTCCTCCACGCCCCGGTCGGGGAAGAAGACCCGCACCCCGTTTTCCACGGCGAAGGCCAGACACCACGCCACGTAGTCCTCGCCCTTGAGTCCTTCCGGCTCCACCACGAACTTGTCGCAGATGGCGCTCAAAGCGAAGTCGGAGCGGCTGTGGCTGCCGATGAAGTAGAACTCCTCGCCCGGCTGTGCGCTGGCCTTGATGCTCTCGATCACCGCGAAGTTACTGAGCCCGCTCTTGTTGAACCAGATTGTGATAGCACTCATGGGTTTACCCATATAGTTTCTCCTTTGCAGATAGATGTTGCTTCAGGCGGCGTCCGAACGCTTGTCCGGTGTTCCTGCCAAAAGCTCCTGAAAAATTCCCGACCGGCTCGGCATGAGCACGTAGTCGCAAGCAGACATAAAGGGCAGGTCCGAACCGCTGTCACCAAGCCCCACGGTAAGCCGGCTCTCGTCGGCCGGAGCACGGTCGGCCAGGTTCTCCAGGAACCAGGTCTGAGCCTTTTCCTTGCCCAGATAGGGCGGCAGAAAGGCCAGATTATGACCATTGCGATGCACCCACCAGCCCTGAGGCAGGAGGGGACGACAAGCTGCTTCCAGCTTATCGAGGGCGCCCGCCTCCGTCTCTTTGGCGTTGGCGTAGAGGCGCAGCTTCATCTCACCCAGGTCTTGCAGGTCGCCCATCTCTTCCAGGCGCACCGAGGTCTCCAGCCCCAGGGCGGTGACGGCGCTTCCCATGAGGGAAAGCACCGCGGCAAGCTGCGGCTCCGCCTCACGGCTGGAGCGACTGACCATGGCATGCCAGCGCGGCTCAGGCATGACGGTTCCCCGCTCTTGACCGGGCAAAGGCGGCGTCAGAATGACGGCACCGAAGGAGAGGATGGCGTAGCCGCTGAAGGGCAACGCCACGCGCCGAAAGGAAGCCAGATCCCGGGCCGTGTTGGGCACGACCTGCAGACCTTCGCCGCCGCTGAGGAGTTGAAGCAGCGCACGCTGTTGGGCGTTCATAAAGGAAGACGCCTCACCTCGCACGTTGAGCGCCACCGGTTGCCTGTCCCCGCCCCAGGCTTTACCGCCGGAGTCGAAGAGAGAGCCATCCAGGTCGGCAAAACAAAACCCTTTTGCTCTGATATCGTTCATATAGACCTCGTTTCTCTACTTTGGCGGCAAAGATGGACAGGGGAAGGCCAACAACTAGACCTGTCGGACCGGTCGCTCAGACCTTCCCCTCAAGTACTCAGTCGCGCACGCCGTAGACCCGGGCCCGCAGGATGATGTCCCGGGCCCACTTGCTGTGGGTGGTGGGCTCGCACATGCGACCGCCCATGCGGAAGACCGCCTGGGCATCGGGAGCGAGAATGGCTTCCGCCTCCTCCACGTCGGTGCGATCGACCCGGAAGAGGGTCTCGATCTTGCCGATCTGGGTGGGATGGATGGCGGTCTTGCCGAAGAGACCGTTGGCCAGGTCCCGGCGAATCTCCTCCTCCAAAAGCGGCTGGTACTGGTCGTCGATGAGCTCGAAGACCGGCGCCGTCAGCCCGAAACCATGGGGAAGGAATTCCCGCACCAACTCGCCGATCAGGGCGCCGACGGGGGTGTCGTAAATGGTGCGGTCCTTGGGGCGACGCTGGCCGATGCAGTTGAGCAGGTCGTTGCCGCCGATGCGCAGGCAGAGGATGCGGTTCTTGACCTTGTCCCGCATGAGCAGCTTCTTCAGCTCCTGACGCTGGCCGGCGTCGAAGGTCTCCACCGTCTCCAGGGTGGGCATGAGGCTGAAGGTGTCACCGCTGGAGAGCTGCGACAGGTAAAAGGGCAGCGACTCGGCCGTCACCTTGGGCAAAACGAAGCCGTCCACCTGCTCGATGCCGCGGAAGGCGATGCAGCGACCCATCACGTGCGGGTTGCGCACGCGGATGAAGCGCATGGGGTTGCCCACGTTGCGGAAGAGGCGCAGAGCCTGCTTGAGGTTTTCGAGAGCCTGATTGAGTTGATCTTCGCGCACCGCATCTTCGGTGCAGAAGATGACCGAACGCAGTTCCGGAAACTTTTCGCCATTGGCGATGGCAGCCAGAACCTCGGGGCTCTGGGTGCAGGGAACGTACATGGAAGCGCCGAGGTGGAGCTGAGTCTTCTGTTGCTGGTCAAACATTTGGGTTTCCTCAATCAACGGTCTTGATGAATGCAGCAGCCCGATAGGGCAACTGCGCATTGGTCTCGATCGGCACGCCGGCGGCATTAGCCAGGGCCACCAGGTGTTGCACATCCTGTGCATCGGGCTCACGCAACACGAGCCTCTCCGGCACGCGGCGCAGAAGCACCCGCGTTGCTTCGCCGATGCCCGGCTTGACGTGGTTACGGTCCACGACGCCGTAGTGCTGCATGGCATAGGCAATGAAGTCGGCCGAGCGCTTGTTCAAGCGCCGGCGGATCTCCTCGTCCCAGACCACTGGGTCGGCATCGCTGAGCGACTCCAGCAGGTAGGGCATGACAGCCTCGATGAAGTAGCGAGACAGGTCTTCCTTGCTCTTCTCGGCGTAGTAAACGCAGGCATGGAAATCACCCTCGCCCACGTAGCGCTCGGAAAGCACGGTGCGACTGACCAGCCCCGAGACCACGGCATTCAACACCGCCGACGGTATCAGGTAGTCATTACTGGTAGCGGCCAGGTCGGCGCAACCGGCCAGGTCGGACACCACCATCAGCTGCGGCGCGATGCGGGCACCACGGCTCTGGTTGTAGGCTTTCACCGAACGATGCAGTTCGCCGGTGATGGCGCCCTTGCCCGTCCAGCCGTCCACGAAGATGATGTCTCCGTCGCCGTGGCGAGCGCGGATGTAATCGAGCGCCAACCAGTCGATGCCGCGGTCGCGGATGATGGAGACGCTGTAGTGGCAGGCCTTGTAACCGAGGGCTTCCACGCCCCGCTTGAGCAGCACGCCCATGGGCGTGCCGGCACGGGCCAGGCTCACCAGCACCACTTCCCGCCCGCGCCTGGCCTTGAGATCAGCCGCCAGCGTGGCACAGAGGCAAGCCAGGTGATAGCCCAGTTGACCGGCATTCTGTTCCAGCGCCTGGTAGAAGAGCTGCAGGTAGCGCGCGTCCGGCGTCTTCTCCACCGACAGCATCTCGCTGTAGTGGGCGGCACCGGTCTGGATTGCCCGCTCTTTCTCGGCCACGCTCACCGGCGCAATCTCCACCTGCTTGAGCAGGAAGAGCACATCGCCGCGCACGTAGCTGCCGCTGAAAGGTTCACAGTTTGCTTTCACTTCGTTCATAGATACCTCTTTCAAAGAACGTTCAGGAACAGTCAGCGACGCAGGGCGGCGAAAGCCTGCGACCGGCTCGGCATGAGCACGTAGTCGCAGAGCGACATGAAAGCCAGATCGCTCTCGCTGTCGCCCAGACCGATAGACAGCGCACCCGGGGCAGCGACGTTCTCCATGAACCACTTGACCGCATATTCCTTACGCAGGAAGGGCGGCAGGAAGGCCAGGAAGTTGCCGTTGAAATGGGTGAACATCTGCTGCCGCGCCGTCGCCGGATGACGTTCCTGCAGGAAGCTCTCGGCCGCCGCCTTGATGGTGCACAGCTCGAAGGGGTTCTTCTGGTTGTGCTTGACCGACACGTAGAGCGGCAGACCGGCGTCCACCACAACGCGCACCCGCACATCGATGTTCTTTTCGGCGGCCACATCCTTGATATGGGCGCAAAGTTCATCGAGGAGGGCGGCGTACTGCCCCGACCCTTCGCTCATGAGCTGGTGCCAGCGCGGTTCGGGGCAGCCTGCCGGCGTGAGAATGACGCCGCCGAAGCTGACGATGGCATAGGCACCGCCCGACACCGGCAACTGCACGTTCCTGAGCCCTTTCGACGAGCGCGCCGTGGTCAAAACCACCTGAGCGCTCGCCGCCAGAAGGTCACTTAGCACCCGCTGTTTGGGGCTCAAGAATCCGCAGACGCGACCTTGTTCATCCACGGCGCAGGGTTCCGCTCCTTCACAGGGCGAGACCCGCGTCGTGGTGATCAGGCTGTCGTCCACATCGCAGAAGGCCACCACGGCAGCGCTGGCAGCAACTCCGGCTTGCCCGGAAATGATGTCTTTCGTCATAGTCAGATCTCCACTGTCTGAGCGGCCAGGGCTTCCACAAGCGCCGGGTCGATGGTTTCTGTCGGCGTCTCGTGGGCGATCAGCACCTGCTGGTACTGACCGGGAGAGACGTTGTAGAGGAAGTTGGGAATGCCGTCCTGGTAGTTGTCCTGGAAGGTCATGCCGCAGGCGATGGCGCTATCCGGCGCGGCGATGATGGGCGAGCGCGTGGTGGTCTGGTAGAGCACATCCACACCCAGTTCCTCCAGATAGAGGGCCAGGCGGAAGGGAGGGAAGGAGAACTCGCCCGTGCCCAGCACCAGCACCTTGGACCCTGCCGTTTCCCTGGCCAGCAACTGCGCCTGCTGCACCAGATGTGGTGCAAGCGCCAGCGCTTCCGTAGTGCCCAGCCGTCCGTGGTTGCGAGGCAGAAGGGCATCCTTGAGCCCATCATCGCCGGTCACCTTGGGCATCTCCATGTGCTTGAGCCCGGCGGCAGCGGCAAACTGGTACTCGCCCTTGAGCACGGCAATGGTCCTGGTCGGCACCGGCATAGCAGAGAGCGTAGCCTCGGTGCGCGCCGGTCCCCGCCAGTCGGTGATCACGGCCGTAACCACCTGCGCAAGCGAGGGAATGCGCTCCTTGAAGGCCCTGGTCAGATTGACGAAGGTCTTGCCGGTGGAGGCTTCGTCATCCACCAGCAAAAGCGAACGGGCATGCTCGAAAAGTTCGCGAGCCCGCTCCCCTTCAGGCATGTACATGATGTGGTCGGCGGCATGGGAATGCTCTTCCAGAAACTCCAGGGCAGCGGGACGGTTGACCCGGTAGCGCGTGGAGTGGATGCAGACCAGGTCCTCGCGTCCGCTCAGCTTCTTGAAGGCCTCGAAGACGCCCTGACCGAGGCAGGTAGCCGTCTCAGCCATGCCGATCACCACCACCGGTCCGGGCAGGTCCAGCGGAATCTGACGGGCCAACTTCTCATGCACCGAGAGCATGAGGGAAGGGCGCACCGGTATGTGCTTGCCCAGCACTTTGGAGACGAAGAGGAAGCCGCGCTTGGGATTGCGCCTGGCAGCAAAGCCGCACAGTTCATCGAGAGGCATCAGGCTCTCGTGCACTTCCACGGTGATCTCACCGGTGGGCAATTGCACGCGCCGGAACTGAATATTGCGGTTATCGGTATTCATGTTGTCTGCTCTCCTTTTTCGAGTCGCACATAAAAAGGGTTGAACCGAGCTCAAGCTCGGCTTTACTTAAAGGAACAGGCGCTGGTCTTACACCAGCAGGTTTTTCTTTGCCCTTACCGCTTGAAACTAGCCTGGTAAGCCACTTTGGCCAGACGAATCGATTTCGTTTCCAAGTGGTGAAGGCAAAAAAAGAGAGCGACCAGTTTTTAGGCTGGCCGCTCTCCGACAGGGATTGGCACTGCCCGCGGTGCGCAGACAGGACCCTTAGTTATTCAGCGGACTTGCTCTCTTAGCAGCTCCGGCTTACTTCTGGGCCGGCGGCGTGGAGGTGATGCCGAGCTCGGCGTCGAGGCGGGCGCGCTCCGCGGCAGCGGCGGCGTCCTTCTCGATCTTGGCGATCTCGCGGTCGGTGTCCGAACCCTGCGACAGCTCCTGGCGGGCGCGGGCCTTCTCCAGGTCGGTATCGGCCTGGCGAGCGGCTTCACCGGCGGCGCTGAGGCGGTCCTTGATGTTCTTCAGGGACAGGGAGGCATCGGCAGCAGTGTTCAGCACTGCGGTGAGCGCTTCCTTCTGCTCGGTGTCCTGGATCTGGTCGGCGAAGTCCTTCAGGGCCTCACGGGTCTGGTCGAGGGCTTCCACGGCCTGGGCGGCGATCTTGGCCGCTTCGTTGGCCGCAGCGCGCTTGCTCGTCACCGAGGCCTTGGCCTTGGCGATGTTGCCGGCGATGGCGTTCTTGGCCTCTTCGGAGGCATTGCCGGTGACGGCGATCTTGTACTGGCCGGTGAGCTTCACCACCTGCGCTTCGGCGGCGGCGACGTCCTTCTCGGCCTGGGTGGCGCTGGCCTTGGCGGTGGCGACATTGTCGAGCTGACGGTTCAGCTCGGCGGTGAGGCGCTGGTGTTCATGGCGCTGCTTCTCGGAGGCCTTGGTGGCACCGGCGACGGCCTTGCCGCCCTTGATCTGGAGCATCTGGCGGAAAGCCGGCCAGGTGAAGTAGAGGACGACGACGGCGATGGCGGCCAGAACGAGGATGGTGGTCAGATTGAACGTGATCATGGATTCACTCCTGGTGACAAAAGTTGGTCAGTTGTTGGTGAAGGTCTGGAGTCGGAATGACTCCAGACCGGGTTTGCCTGCGCGATCCAACTGGAGCGCTGTCAGGCGATTGACGCGTTGAGTCTGGAAGCTGGAGCGTCGAGCCTTTTCAGGGGCTCGACGCAGACACCAGCGCAGCTTCCGGCGCTGGTGAAGAGGGGCTCAGGGTAGGCTTGCTTACTTCTGAGCCGGCGGGGTGATGCCGAGTTCGGCGTCGAGGCGGGCGCGCTCCGCAGCGGCGGCGGCGTCCTTCTCGATCTTGGCGATCTCGCGGTCGGTGTCCGAACCCTGGGCCAGGTCGTTCTTGGCGCGGGCCTTCTCCAGGTCGGTGTCGGCCTGGCGAGCGGCTTCGCCGGCGGCGCTGAGGCGGTCCTTGATGTTCTTCAGGGCCAGGGAGGCATCGGCGGCAGTGTTCAGAACCGCGGTGAGTGCTTCCTTCTGCTCGGTGTCCTGGATCTGGTCGGCGAAGTCCTTCAGGGCCTCACGGGTCTGGTCGAGGGCTTCCACGGCCTGGGCGGCGATCTTGGCCGCTTCGTTGGCCGCAGCGCGCTTGCTGGTCACCGAGGCCTTG
>JACRFZ010000111.1 GCA_016212515.1 Candidatus Melainabacteria bacterium | reverse complement strand
CTATAGTTTCTTCTCTTCTTCTCTTCTTCCTCTCCTTCCTCTGCTTCCCCTCCTCTCCTCTCCTACAATTCTCAAGGCGCACTATCACACAACTTCAGCACCCTCCCATGTATCTTGCGTAGAGACGACTAAACTCATGTAACGCGAAAAATTAAATCGGCTTGACGGCTAAAACCCAGGACAGGTAAGGGTTTCAAATTTAAAAAAGTCCCAAAACCATGATGCAATATTTCTTCGCATCACTATCGTTACATTTTGGCTGATTTTTAAAAGAGCTACCCGACCACCAAATTCCGGCACGCTTGCAACTTTTTTGCAGCTTCTTCAAGCGTCGCCGTCTACAGGTATTTGTGCTTTAACGGCAGCGGCAATCTTGCGTATGGCAGACCGCAGCAAGGCAGTCTCTCTCTCCGTCGGATAAGCTCTCAAATAGAAGCTTCGCAGCTCCATCATCACTCGTTCATGATTGTAAGAACGAGTAAAACCGGCATCATGCAAAACTGCCGCCAGATGCTGAAAAAGCTCCTCATTGTCGGCGCCTAAAGCCAGAGTCGGCGGGCTTGCCTCGCAGTCGGTATTGGCGCGGATCTTCAAATCTACTTCCTCCGACCGCACTGTTCTCTCCAGTTCATAAGCGCAAACCCCTACAGCCTGAGCCAAATTGAGAGAGGGGAATTGAGGATTGGTCGGAATCGTCAGCAGTGCGTGACAGAGGGATAATTCTGCGTTGAATAGGCCATCCCGTTCATCGCCAAAGACCAGTGCCACTTTATTGCTGCTTGCCAGTTGCACTATTCTCTCTTTCATGAAACCTATGGGGGCGGTTTTCACCTGTCGGTTCTGACAGGAAGTCGTACCGAAAGCAGCGCCGATATCAGCAAGAGCCTCTTCCAGAGAATCGAACAACTGCGCCCCTTTCAAGACATCAATGGCATCCACAGCCATCTTTCTCGCCTCGGCGTCTTTGTATTCGCGCGGCGCCCTCACAAAACGCAATTGTCTGAAGCCGAAATTCTTCATCACCCTGGCGGTGCCGCCGATGTTACCGAGAAACTGAGGACGCACCAGAATGAAGACCAGGTTGTCCTTGTTGAGACAGGTAACCTCGTTTGAAACGAAATCTAAATCGGAGCTGCTTTCGTTTATGACCGTCCCCCCAAAGCCTCAGGCCAGAAGCCCCAACTCAAACCTGGACAAGTCGGTGGTTTTGTCTATGGAAAACAAACCATTGGTACGGCTCAAGCTGACGGCATCAAAGGAAAGTACGCCCAGCTCAAGATGTCGGCGTTTGCTTACTTCTTCGAGAAGCAGTCTGCCGCAATCAGTGTCCAGATCGGATCTCAAGCGAGCCAGGGTAACCCAGAAAATAGAACGATGAAGTTCGGCACCACGCACCAGTTCCAGCACCTCATCGCCAAGTTCTTCCGAAAGCTCATCCAGGCAGGCGTTCACAAAGCGACCTATCTTGCCGTCTCTATCGAGACAACGCGCCACCAGGGCATCACCAATTACACTGAGGCCGGAAACCACAGTGGTGAAGGGCCGCAAAGCCGGCGTCTGGGCCATTAAAAGCCGCTCCAGATGCCGGTGCAAAGCGCCGCCTGCCACAAAGCCGGGCAGACCGAATACGGTCACATGCATAGAGCAGGGTTCGTAATAGATGAGCCCGCAATTATTCTCAGCCGGGAACTGTTCTCTCAAAGGAACCAGGGCTGTTTGCAAAATATCACAAGAAAGGGGACGCATGACAAGGGAGTGGCAGGACTCTTCCAACTGTTCCTGACTGCGCAGTCGCTTCGGCCAAGACCGTTCGGCCTCTTCCATTAGATGGTCGAAGAGCTCAACTTGTCTGGCGATACATAAGTCTGCGATATTCACCTTGCTATTGTATTGCATGATTGCCGTTCCCAACTCACCAACCCATATGACATCCCTTTCACAGGCTCGCTTCTCATTAGTTGTTCCTCACCGCCCACAGCCCTTCGCACAGCCCCTGAAGTATTAGATAAAATGGACATTACAGGCAGGCTTCGGAAGCCCCTGATTGGATTTAGTCCTTAAACCGGACAATACTCCAAGTAACTCCCCGGGGAAGCACACAAGCAAAAGGGAAAACCAGGTGAAATCAGTAGCAGTATTTTGCGGCGCCAGCATGGGCAACAGCGAAGAAATCAAAAACGCTGCCCAACAAATGGGAGAACTAATTGCCAAAGCTGGTCTGACTCTGGTTTACGGTGGCGGGCGAGTAGGTCTGATGGGAGTGGTTGCCGATGCCGCGCTCAGCCAGGGCGGCACCGTAGTTGGTGTCATTCCTAAATTTATGAGCGACCGGGAAATTGCCCATAGCGGCCTGTCCGAACTGATCATTGTCGAAACCATGCATGAGCGCAAAGCCATTATGGCCAATCGCTCCGATGCATTTTTAGCCATGCCGGGCGGTTACGGCACCCTCGATGAGCTGTGCGAAATCCTCACCTGGTATCAAATTGGCTTGCACAAAAGACCCATAGGCATACTCAATACCATGGGCTATTTTGACTCCCTGCTCGGATTTTTCGACGATGCGGTCAAAAACGGCTTTATTCCCGCCAATCTAAGAGCGATTCTGCTTGAGTCTTCCACGCCTGAGCAGCTTCTCAAGCAACTCGCTGATCATCACAGGGAAAGCCTGAACCATGAAAGCTTTGCCCGCGGCTAAATAACTTGCCGCAGATGCAATCAAGTCTAACTACAGCTATCAAAAAAACGCTGTAGTTCTTCAACTATCCAGAAAACGCTGTAGTTCTTCAGCCAGACCGGACATTGTTTGATGCCTGTCATTAGGCGACTTGGCCAGGGCCCGCATAATGATTGCCTCGAGCACAGGTGGAATCAAGGGCTGGGCTGTAACAACAGAAAAGGCAGGCGGTCTTTCATTGACTTGCTTAAAGAGTATGTTGAGCGCATTTTCACCATTGAAGGGTGTTTGCCCGGTCAGGGCCTGATACATAACGCAGCCCAAACTGTAAATATCGGAACGACTGTCGAGCTTCATACCGGTGCACTGTTCCGGGCTCATATAGCGAGGACTGCCCAGCACCTGTCCCACCTGAGTGAGGGTGTTATTGTGCCCCTCCAGGTTCACTTCTATTTTGGCAATGCCGAAATCGAGCACCTTCACACGATCTACGCCGTCCTGCCCCACCAGGTAAATATTGCCCGGCTTCAGGTCTCTGTGAATAATGCCCGCCTCATGCACGTGAGCCATACCGGCGCAGACCTGCAGGAAAATTCCACAAGCCCGCCTCGGCTCCAGAGGACCTTTTCGAATCAGCTCGGTAGCCAGGCTGCGGCCGGTCAGGTACTCCATGACAAAAAATGTGTGCCCCTGCGGTGTCTGACCATAACCTTTCATAGCCAGCAAGTTTTCATGCCTGAGGCGACTCATAGACAAAACTTCCCGCTCGAAACGCTTGCGGGCTTCGTCATCAAGAGAAATCTCGCTATTGAGCATTTTTATGGCCAGTACCTCTTCCGAGGTCAAATCTCTCGCCTGATAGACCGTAGACATGCCGCCTGAACCCAGGCAACGCATAATTTGATACTGGTGGGAAATCAAATCGCCAGGCTGCAACTGCCCGTCTTCCTCATCGGAAGCCGGGTCTTTCCAAAATTCCAACATCTTGGCTACCGAGCTAGAACTTGAGCTGAGTCCCGGTGCGGCATTGGCACTGACGCCCGGGCCTGTGTTGGGCACAGAGCCTGAAGCCGCATTGTTACCCGCGCCCGGGCCCGTGTTGGGCACAGAACCTGAAGCCGCATTGTTACCCGCGCCCGCACCTGCTCCTGCACCGGTTCCGACAGCAGGTCTCAGACCGCCCGCCGCACCGGCGCCGAAACCATTGGCAGAACCAGAGTTTCCAGTCTGCACGGTACAGCGACACTGCTCTTCCGATTTACCGCAGCGGGAGCAAGTCTTTAACATTTTCTCCGCCTCCCGCAGCATCCGCTCCGATTCCAGCATCCCCAGGTTCTGAAAGAACCAAAACGTTCACTGAGAATATTTAAGATCAGAATTTTCACTTGCTGCTTTTAAAGAGAATCTAGTTAGGTGGTCAGTTTAGCCTAATTCAAGGGATTTACATAGAGCATTCCGCCTCATAAGCGGCAACCAGGGCGTCAAGAGCTCTATAATTGAGTTTTTGAGGACTAGATAAAACATGTGTGCCGCCACCAAAGCCAAAAGCAAAGCTGTCAAAGAAACTAAAACCAAGGCTGTAAAAGCAACCAAGAAAAAACCCGCCTTCTCTTACTACCAGATAAAGATCACCCTCCTTGATAGCCCCCTGCCTATCTGGCGCCGCCTGGTCCTGCGCTCCGACCTGCCTTTGTCGCTGGTGCACGAGATGTTGCAGATAGTGATGGGTTGGGGCAATTATCACAACCATCTTTTCATCACACCGACAGCTGTTTTCGGTATCCCCCTTCTGGTGGAAAAAGCGGAAACCAGCCCTAAGAGTACTAAGTCAAAAGCCAAGGCTAATCCGAAAAGCAAGACTGAACCGGATATTCAAGATCATCACCATGTGCGCCTCGACGAGGTTTTGCAAGCAGCAGGCGACAGTTTTATCTATGCCTACGATCCAAATTCAGACTGGCAGCACGAACTGGTTCTGGAAGACATGATGGACGGAGACTCAGGCTCCATCCTGGCTCGTTGCATGATGGGCAAACGGGCCTGCCCTCCTGAAGATGTGGGCGGCGCCGACGGCTACCGTTGCTTCCTGGATGCCCTGGAAGACCCGCTCCACTCTCAGCACCAGGACAATCTCGACTGGGTGGAGTGCGACTTCGATCCCAACAGTTTTGATGCCAGACAGGTCAATATCAGACTGGAGCAATTGGAAGAGCAAATCAAAGCCGACTGAGGCTAGGTCTTCTCTTCCTTACGCTGACGCCTTTCCTCAAACAGCCAATCTTCAAAGAGCTTGGACCAACCGGTGTGGTCCGGCGCCAGGCTGGTAGCCTTACCAAGACTGTCCAGAGCAGGCTTGACGGCTCCGGCACGTCTTTCTAACAGGGCCTGGTTGTACCAGACATCAGGCTGGTCCGGGCTCAATTTCATCACATCAGCAATCATGGCTTTGGCTTCCTGATCCCGTCCCACTGTGGTGTAAAGACTGACCAGTCCCACCTTTGCTCTCAGCGCTTCCGTGCCGCCCGGTTTCTTTTCAATCACGTTTTTGAAGGCTGACTCTGCCACATCCATATTCATGGCCAGCATCTGTAAATAACCACTGGTAACTTGATAGCCGTAGTAGAGCGGATCTTTGTCATCGTGGCCGGAGAGATAAGCATCGACCATTTCATTGGCCAGTAAGCGATTGAAGGCTTCCGTCGGATTGGCACGCAGCTTCTCCAACTGAGGCAAGTAGCGGTCCTCAGCCAGATTGTGGGCTATGGCGTGCAAACCCTTCCAGGCCTCGGGAAAATCAGGCCGAATGGAAAGAGCCCAGATGTAATAAAACCTGGCTTCAGCCACCCTGGCCATGTGCTGATCCACTTCGGCCAGAGTAACCAGACCGAACACATCATTCACATCCAACGGAACTGCTTTAGTAAAGGCTTCCCTTGCAGTCTCCAGCTTTTCCTGATGCTTCTGATTCTGACCAAGCGCATGCCAATAGACTTTCTTCAAGGGCTTCAACTCTACGCATTTGCGAAAGCACTTCTCCGCATAATCGTAATTGCCCATCTGCTCATAGTTATTGGCGAGAAAAGCCCAGGCCTCAATGTCATTGGCTTTTTCCGGCGGCGGTGTCTCCATAGGACCGCTATCCACAGACTTCTTGATACCAATGTCGCTCAAGTCGAAATCTAGTTTGGAAGCCTCGGCATTACCGCCCTTACCCAGGTAGGTGCAACCCCCCACCATGGCAGCTGCAGCAGGCAGAATGAGAAAAACCAGACTCAGCTTCAAATTCCGTCTAGACATAGCTTTCCTTCCGGGGGCTGTTCTGGTTTTCTCATCTGAACGCACAATTTAAGCGAGCGAATTAGCGAGTTGTGGTGGTCTCTTCGCCGGTTTCTTTTTCATGCGATTTGTCGCCTTTATCGCCCTTGCTGGCTGCCTTCTCAGGCTTTTCAGCTTTTTCGGCTTTCTCCGACTTCTCGCCTTTTTCTTCTTTCTCGCCCTTTTCCGGCTTGGCTACTTTTTTGGCCAGCTTCTGGAATTTGACGGTATCGCCTTCCAGAACGGTTTCAATTACATCGCCTTCCTTGAAGTTGCCCTGCAAGACTTGCTCAGCCATATTGTCTTCCAACATACGCTGGATAGCACGACGCAAGGGTCTGGCACCATAGGTGGGGTTATAACCTTCTTTGGCGATCAGATCTTTGCAATCATTGGTGACCACTAGCTCCATGCCTTGAGCCTTGATGCGGCCCTGCAGATCGGCAGACATGATGTCCACGATATGACGAATCTCTTCTTTGGTGAGCTGTTGGAAGACGATGATTTCGTCGATACGGTTGAGGAACTCCGGTCTGAATGTCTTCTTCATAGAATCCATAACCAGATCTTTGATCTTCTTGTAGCGATCGGAATGTTCAGCATCAGCTGTCTGCACCTGGAAGCCCAGGGTGAGAGCCGACTTGTCGATGAACTGAGCACCGACGTTGCTGGTCATGATGATGATCGTGTTCTTGAAGTCAACGGTACGACCTTTACTGTCCGACAGTCTGCCGTCGTCGAGAATCTGCAGAAGCACGTTGAAGACATCCGGATGGGCTTTCTCGATTTCATCGAAGAGCACTACCGAGTATGGCTTGCGACGCACTTGCTCGGTGAGCTGACCACCTTCCTGGTAGCCTACATAGCCGGGAGGAGAACCAATCAACTTGGAAGTGGTGTGGTGCTCCATGAACTCGGACATGTCGATACGAATCAAGTTATCTTCAGAACCGAAGAAGTAACCGGCCAGAGCCTTAGCCAGTTCGGTTTTACCAACACCGGTAGGACCGGAGAAGATGAAGGAACCGATGGGACGGTTGGGATTCTTCAGACCGACGCGGGCGCGGCGGATGGCTTTGCAAACTGCTTCTACCGCATCGTTCTGACCGATGACGCGCTGGTGCAACACATCAGACATGTGCAGGAGACGCTCAGACTCACCTTCAGTCAACTTGAGTAGAGGAATACCGGTCCAGGAACTGACCACATAAGCAACCTCTTCACCGGTTACAACCGGTTTCTCGGTTTCTTGCTGGGCTTTCCAGGCTGTCTGAATTTCGCGAATTTTCTCGGAGAGTTTGGTCTCCGATTCTCTCAGATTGGCGGCTTTCTCAAATTCCTGATTGCGAATGGCCATTTCTTTATCGCGCCGAACTTTGCGCAATTCCTTCTCAACCTCTTTGCCTTCCGGCGGCAAGCTGGAAGCTCTCAGGCGCACTCTCGATGAAGCTTCGTCGACGATATCGATGGCTTTATCGGGCAGGAAGCGGTCGGAGATGTAGCGATCGGAAAGTTTGCTGGCGTGCTCAATGGCTTCGTCGGAGATGATCAGTCTGTGGTGCTCTTCGTACTTGGGACGCAGACCACGGAGAATTTCGATGGTTTCTTCCACCGAGGGCGGATCGACGATTACCGGCTGGAAACGACGCTCGAGGGCGGCATCTCTTTCGATATGCTTCCTGTATTCGTCCATAGTGGTAGCGCCAATGCACTGCAATTCGCCGCGGGCTAGAGCCGGCTTCAGAATGTTGGCGGCATCGATGGCGCCTTCGGCGGCACCGGCACCAATCAATGTGTGCAATTCGTCGATGACGAGCATGACGTTACCGGCGCTTCTGATCTCGTCCATGATCTTCTTGAGACGCTCTTCAAATTCGCCGCGGTACTTAGTACCGGCTACCAGAAGGCCGATGTCCAGCATGACGATTTTCTTGTCGAGAAGTATCTCCGGCACATCAGCGTTGGAGATACGAATGGCCAGACCTTCCGCTATGGCAGTTTTACCAACACCAGGCTCACCGATGAGCACAGGGTTGTTCTTAGTGCGGCGTCCAAGAATCTGGATGACGCGCTCGATCTCTTTTTCACGACCGACCACCGGATCAAGACGGTTTTCCTGAGCAGCCTGGGTCATATTGACGCCAAACTCATCAAGGGTGGGGGTTTTGGAACGACCGGTGGAAGTAGAGCTGGAGGAAGAACCACCGCCGGAAGTTGCCGCACCGGACTCACCTAAAAGGCGAATCACATGGCTTCTCACTTTGGTCAGGTCGACTCCGAGATTTTCCAGCACTCGGGCGGCAACGCCTTCGCCTTCGCGAATCAGACCGAGGAGCAAATGCTCGGTACCAATATAGTTATGACCCAGTTGCCGGGCTTCATCCCAGGAAAGCTCCAGGACGCGCTTGGCGCGAGGGGTGAAGGGGATTTCTACAGCTACGAAGCCGGAGCCTCTGCCGATTATCTTTTCCACTTCCGTTCTGGCATCTTTCAAATTGACGCCCATCGACTTGAGGGTCTTGGCAGCAATTCCGGTACCTTCGCCAATCAGGCCAAGTAGAATTTGCTCCGTGCCCACAAAATTGTGACCAAGCCGGCGCGCTTCTTCTTGAGCGAGCATGATGACCTTGATCGCCTTTTCCGTGAACCTTTCAAACATGGTGGTTTAAGCCCTCTTAGCCGCGAATGTCCTTACATTTAACGCTCGTTCCCTCTTGACTCGGGGAACCGCCCGCAAATGTGATTACATTCTAACACCATGCAAACCTGGTTTTTCTGGCAAGCCAAGCCAATTTCAGCAAATTCCTGCTGAAGAAATCATGAAGATGGTCACAAAGCCTGACAGGCAGGCTAGAAAGCGACCGCAATCAAGCGTGGGTTTCCTGACCTGTTGCCAACTGCGCAAAATCACAAGTCTTAGACGAGCAGGCAATCTGGTCACCGCGCTTCAAAGTCTTGTAGATAAGCATGCTGCTGCACTTGGGACAGAAATTAGAGCCGCTCGGACCGCCGCCTGTGAGGGGCGGATACCAGAAGGCGCTCGTGCATTCATTGGCGCCGTAATTGCTGCAACCCCAGAAAACCTTGCCGTGGCGAGATTTTTTCTCAACTATGAAGCCGCCGCAACCAGCCCGCGGGCAATCAACCCCGGTTTTCTTCAGGATGGGACGCTTCTCCTGACATGTCTCAACAGTGCAAAGCAAGTAGTCGCCGTATCTACCATAGTGAATCACCATGGGTGAATTACATGTGGTGCAAACTTCTTCCGAAGGTCTGTCATCAGGTACCGGCTTACCGTCTTTGGTGAGAGCAATCTTGGTGGTGCACTCCGGATATCCGACACAACCAAGGAACTGTCCATAACGGGAAGAGCGAATGGCCATAGCCTGTCCACAAGTGGGGCAGAGCTGATCGGAGAGAATGAGAACCTTGTTCATGTTCTCTTCCGCTTTCTTCAAGGTCTCGGCAAAAGGCTGATGGAAAGCCTTGAGCATGCCACGCCAGTCCACCTTGTCTTCTTCCACCTGGTCAAGCTTGGCTTCCATTTCAGCCGTAAAGCCCACATCGACAATGTTGCCGAAGTGCTCTACGAGAAGGGCGTTCACAGCCTGCCCCAGTTTGGTGGGACAGAGTGCTTTCTGTTGCCGCTCCACATACTTGCGGTCGATTATGGTGGAAATAGTGGCTGTATATGTGGAAGGTCGGCCGATGCCAAGTTCTTCCAGAGTCTTGATCATGCTCGCTTCCGTGTAACGGGGCGGCGGCTGGGTGAAGTGCTGAGAAGGTTTCAACTCCTTCAGCTTGAGCTCTTCCCCTTTCTTCAGCTCGGGGAGGTTGCCGGCTTCTTCGTCTTCATCAGACTCCGCCTCTTCCGTCTTTTCACTGGCTGAGTCGGCAATTACGTCTTTGGAGAGCCGGTCATAAACAATGGTGAAACCTGGGAATTTTTTCTCCGAGGCAGAGGCCCGGAAAAGCGCATCACCAGCCGTTATTTCAACAGTACGGGTGAGAATCTCGGCAGAAGCCATCTGGCTGGCCATGAATCTTTCCCAGATAAGTTTGTAAACCTTGTATTCATCAGGTTTCAAAACCTGTCTCAGAGATTCGGGAGTGCGATCGGGATAGGTGGGTCGGATCGCTTCGTGGGCATCCTGCACCGATTTGCCCTTACGTGAATAGACCCGCGGTTTCTCAGGATAATATTGCTTGCCGTAGCGGCTGACAATAAACTTCTTCGCTTCATCTTGGGCCTGTTGCGCCACACGTGTGGAGTCGGTTCTCATATAAGTGATGAGACCGGTAGGACCTTCGGCACCGAGTTCGATACCTTCGTAGAGCTTCTGTGCCACTTGCATGGTTTTCTTGACGGGGAAACCAAGGAAAGTAGAAGCTTCTCGCTGCAAGGTGGAAGTAATGAATGGAGCTTGCGGTTGGCGCTGGCTGGTTTTTTCACCCACAGTGGAGACTTTGAAGTCCTCTTTCTGGGTCTTCTTCACTATTTCGTCGGCCAGTTTCTTGCTGTCCACCACCATACTCTGGGCGGTAGGCTTTTCCGAAGCGGCAATGACGCGCTTACCCTGCCATTTGGAAAGGGGTGCCGTAAAGAAAGCTTTGGAACGCGAACGGGAGAGTTCGGCTTTAATTTGCCAGTATTCCTGGGGCACAAAGCCTTCTACTTCCGCTTCTCTTTCACAGATAAGGCGAACGGCCACCGACTGTACACGTCCGGCCGAGCGTCCGTTTACTTTGCGCCAGAGCAAGGGGCTGATTTTGTAACCCACGAGACGGTCAAGAAGGCGACGGGCTTGCTGGGCGTCCACCAGTTTCTTGTCGATGCGACGCGGTGCCTTAATGGCAGCCAGTACGGCATCTTTGGTGATTTCGTTAAATTCGATACGGTGCAGTTTCTTGTCGGGCAGATCAAGAATCTCCGACAAGTGCCAGGCAATCGCTTCACCTTCACGGTCAGGGTCGGGCGCCAGGTAAACTTTGTCGGCCGCTGAGGCTGCTTCCTTCAGCTCTTCCACCATGGGCTCTTTGTCTTTGAGAATCTCGTATTGCGGTTCAAAGTTCTTCCGCACATTCACGCCCAGTTTATTTTTGGGCAAATCCCGCACGTGACCGGCGGATGCCTTCACCTGGAAGTCCTTTCCGAGGATCTTACTGATGGTTTTTGCTTTGGCTGGGGACTCAACAATTACAAGAGATTTGGGCATTTCTTCAACACGATTGCGATGGATACAGGGATATGAACAGGTTGTAGCCTGTCAAGATACGTTCTTGAGGTCCGAGTATATCACGGTAGCAAATATCGACCCAAGCTTACAAATTTATAAGAAAGCAGTCCAGGTTCTTTTCAAGAAGTCTCCTTACAAGCTCAGCCCTTTCGCCTAAAGACTTCACTGTGGCGATTCTCTGGCTTTCAAAATTCTCTGAGCCATCCTTTATAAGGACATTTCTAGAGCCGATAAATCGATCATTATTGTCTTTAGCTTCGTGTAACAGTCCATCCTCTGCTACAACCTCCCCCGACCCCTTGGCTACCTCTAGCTCTATCAGAAGATGATCACGACTTTGAAAGTAATCTTCTCCATCCAAAAGGAAGTACTGCGGCCATTCGATCATCATCAAATTAGGCTCTCGATCAAGCTCATCCAGCTCCATGGCCAGAAAACTCAAATCTAGTTTCTCGCCGGTCTCATGGGCCCGGTACAGATCGAGATGGTAGAGCGGCAGGCGCCCTGAGTGATACTCATTGAGCATGGTGAAGGTGGGCGAAGAAATTACCTCTTCCACACCCAGGCCGGCTCCCACCGCTTTCACAAGGGCCGTCTTGCCGGCCCCCAGGGTACCTTTCAAGGCAACAAGAAGCCCGTCAGAAGCTGCTTCAGCCAATTCACGGCCGAACCTGTTGGTCTCTTCAAGATTTTTCAGAGCAAAACGCATTTTCTTATAGTAAGGTCTCAGCCAAGGACTGGCGCGAGTTTTGACCCGGAAAAATACCAGGTGGGGAACCTCCTTACCCCCTTGCCGTTTCCTACTCCGTCAAAAGCCTTATAAAAGGATGATGCCGGTTCTTAGGTATACGTCGGAGATTCGAGTGGGTACCCCGTTCACTCGAGGCTGTAGGACAAAACTTTATAGCTCTGTCCGAGACCGAGACTAAAGGGATCATAAGGGCGCCGCAAGCCAATGTCAACGACTAAATAACATTGACAAATCTGCGATCATTTGCAACAAAAATTCAAGCTGTAGCAGCAATGGCAGCCGGCCAATCAGGATCGACTGAGCAGCAAATTTAAGGACGTTAAGGACGCGCGGCTGATGAAGACGGCGAAGTAGCCTTACCTGAGCCGGCATCCCTGGTCTTTTCGCCTTCCGAACCATAGTAACGAACATATAAACTGCTGCCGTTAGGCTTCAACACTGCCGCTCCCGGTACCTTGCTGTCGGTCATCTGGCTCTTCATATTAGCCATGGCCTGCTCTACCATAGCTTGCTTTTCCCGGCCTCTTTGCCTGTATTCTTCTGCTTTCTCTTCGGCCATCTCTTCTTTCAACCGGGCCATCTCCAGCTCAGGGGAAATGGTGACGCCATCGGTATAAGGCTTGATTTTGCCTGTGCCAACATGCCCGGCTCTGCCACCCTCTTTTAAGGAAGAGGGCACATAGCCGGGAATTCTTTCATGCAAAGGAATATAGGTTCGATCTGTATCCCGAGACCACTGTATGGTGTTGCGCGACGAAGCGCTCTCTCTGATTTGCCTGGCTTTAGCCTGGCCGGCCGAAAGCTCATTGCGAGCCAGCCCTCCGTAATACTGCTCATAGCGCTCCTGCTCACGCTTCTTCTGGCGATCTAGATACTGGCTGAGAGCGTCTCCGGTTTGCGGCGAAGTTGCACCGCTCCGACCTGGAGCACTGGCGGCGGCTTTACCCAGCCCCTGCGAGGCCGGCAACGAGCTGCCCTTGCTCTGGGCCGGGGCCGCCGGCGGCAGTCCTGCAATAAGCAGCAAGACCGGCAAACAGAGCCGGAACACCTGGGTAGCCGTTCTTGAACATGCCGGCCGCCTCACTTTTT
>JACRFZ010000115.1 GCA_016212515.1 Candidatus Melainabacteria bacterium | reverse complement strand
GAAGGAGTTGAGGACAACACCTTCTCCGTCGGTACAACCTCCGAAGGAGTTGAGGACAACACCTTCTCCGTCGGTACAACCTCCGAAGGAGTTGAGGACAACACCTTCTCCGTCGGTACAACCTCCGAAGGAGTTGAGGAGTCAGGCCAGTTTTGAGCAAAATCTGATGCTAGAGTCGCCAGATAAGTATTGCCCTGACCGCCGCCGCCCAGAACACCAGCCACGGTGTATCGCCCTTGCTTGAGTTTCTGACCGGGGGCAAGCAGCCCCTCGTTGGCTCTCAAACCGGTAGTAGCGAAGGAATGCAGCCATAGTTCAGTGAAACCAGGAGCGTCTTCGCTCTGGGCCGGGGGCACCGCCCGGTTCACCTTGGCCGCCAGGGACGGCGCAAAGACCTCGAGCCGATTGAAGAAACCAGCTTCGCTATTGTCTACCAGCACATCTTCAAAGGGAATCTTATGCAAAAGCCCCCACCTGGTCTGAATCAAAAGACAACGAGTCTCCGGCAAGAGAAAGCGCTTTGCAGGCTTCACTTCAACCTGGCTGATATCGCTCCATAGTATGGATATCTCCGAGAACGAATCTGCCGTCACGGGAGCCCAGATCACCAGACGCCGGCTCAAGAGCTTCACCCGCCGCGGTCTAGCAGACTGCGATACATAAAGCGCCGTCAGGCTGGCCGGAATTGCCATAAACACAAGCAGGAGCAGTAAAGAAAATTGAGCAACGAAACCACCTGGCTGGGGCAGGCCAATGCCTACGGCCTGCAAATAGGTCAGGTAAATGAGAAAGACGGCCCAGAAACCAATATTCAACCAGAGGAACTGCCTGGCAAAAGAGTTTTTCTGGTAAAGCTTTCGGTAAACCCGCACTCCACCAAGACGAAAGCCAAGCTCGCTTTCATCAGGAAAGAACACTGACTCGTCTATATTGTCGCTGCCAGCAGGCACCAGCGGCGATGGCAGCGGAGACGCATCCCTATCCCCTCGCTCGTATTCAGCACTCATGAAGTTGCCTCAAAGCCCAAGATGAGACGTTTGAAAATAGCCTCGCTTCTTGCTGCTACAACTTTTGCCGATGGCGGACGCAAATGCCAGTCCTGCTCGGTCATTTCCTTCAACAATTGAAAGAGTTCGCCATCGACTCCCGCAGGAAGCGAACTCTCGCCGAGAGTCGCCAGTGGTTCAGGATCTTCACCATTCAAACAAAATGCAATCGTGCAGGCCAGCGCATAGAGATCACTGGCCGGGCAGGCCTTGCCCCGGTATTGCTCAGGTGGTATGTAAGATTGCTTGCCAACAAGGGTGCCTGTGGCTTCTCCCACGAAGCTTGCAGCCACTCCAAAATCTATTAGAACCAGCTCCCCATCACTGGTTATAACCACATTGTCGGGAGTCAAATCTCGGTGCAAAACCGGTCGGTCAAGACCATGCAGATAAACCAAAACTGAGGCCAGGTCAAAGAGCCAGCGTGATGCCACCACACTCTTTACCACGCCTTCCTGCTTGATGAAGCGGCGCAAGTCGATGCCGTCCACATGGGAGAGAACCAGATAATGCCGGTCGTTTTCTTGAAAGTTATCCAGAATGTCCACAATTTTCTTGTGCCTGACCTGGCTCAGAATCTCAGCCTCGCGCTGGAACAGGGCCACGGCTTTATCCTTGAGGGCGGTCTCCACGCCCAGGGGCAGTACCGCTTCCTTCACCACCACGCAACGCCCTTCCGGTTGAAGTACAGCCAGATAAACCGCAGCCAGTCCGCCAAAACTAAGTTGTCCCGTAATCTGAATCCGCCCCTGGCGTAAACTATCGCCGGGCTTGAGAGGCACAAAACTGGTTGAGCCAAAGCGGCTGGCCATCTCTTCTTCCCAGAGTTGCGTGTATGAGGGGTGCAGACCAAGGCCGGAAGCAGATACTGCTCCCACCGGTAAAGAAAGATCCACCTGGGAGAGCTCGGGACGATAAACGACGGACGGCGCCTTGATGGAAAAGATGAGAAGCAGGTTCTTCAAGGCCGGCCGCCCCAGACCGGCCAGGCGCAAGGGCACCCGCGCGCCGTCTTTGAAAACCAGAGTCATTGTATTGACCTGGGTGCGGAGGTTATCGACTTCAAGAAAGTCTACTTGCACAAGTTCCGCCCAGGAGCGCCGGAGTCGCCCCCGGCTTTCGAGAAGAAACCGCAAAGGCAGACGGAGACTGCTTTCTCCCAGATGCAGCCTGGTATCGGCGCAAACTCGCAGGGCAAAAATGCCAAGCCCGAGCAAACTCAAGTAACAAAATGCCGCCGCCACCATCTGGTTGAAATCAACCACCCAACCGGCTTTCCCTCCTTCCGAAAACAATCCGACCAGGCAGAATAGCGACCAGGCAAGCCAGAGCGGCGAGAGCGCCAGAAGGAGCAGGCCGGTGGCGATAAAGTTACCGGTCTGGTAGGAAAGAACCAGGTCTACGGGCGGACTGTCTTTGGACAGCGCCGGGGTGGGAAGCCCGTCTGAAACTTCGACTTCTTGATTGGCAGGCAAGATCAATCTCCCCAGGATCTTCTACTTATCTTTTACCTGATTTGCCAAACAAAAACTCCCCGGTCGGCCGGGGAGTTTTCATCAAGTAGATTTACGACAAGGAACGATTACTCTTCATCGTCCATATCATCGAGATCTTCATCGCCTTCGCACCAGAAATCATCAGACTCTTCCGAATTGGCGGCAAGAAGAATCTTAGTGGTCACTTTTGCGGCAGCGTCAGGAGAGACGCCGGCAGCGGTGAGGGTTTTTACCCAGTGCACAACCTCATCGAGCAAGGCTGTGTCCATTACTGTAGCTGTTGCTGTAGACATTCTAAAATTCCCTCTCTAGGCTCACAAACGAACAACACCAGCCCCAAGGAGCAGGAGACAGGTATTGACTAGACAATAAATGCTACCCCACCTTAACTGGCTTGTGTACTGCTTTTGAATTAAATTCTCTGCCGTGACAACCGTATATACTTCATCCATATGTATTTAAAAGACGGTTGCCAGATAGCTGCAAACTCCCACCGGTGCCCTAAGTACCCGACTGTCCCCTTAAGAGTCCTCATAGGCCAGATACATGGCCTGGGTGCCAAGGTCGAGAGCCGCTGCTCCGCCCTCATCCACCACCTGGTTGAATCTTTGCACCGACCAGCGGGTGCCGCCCAGCACATCAAAGTCACCCTCATTAAGACTTTCTCCAACCAGTCGCAAATCTTTAAGCATATGGCGAATGGAAAAGCCCGGGGCAAAATCCCGCTTGAGAATTCGCGGGCCAAGATTACTCAGGGCCCAGGAGCCGCCCGCGCCATTGCCAAGGGCTTCCACCACCAGGCTCTCGTCCAGGCCAAGGCGGCGCGCCAGGGTCATGGCTTCCAAAAGGGCCACTAGATTGACGGAGCAGAGTACCTGGTTGCAAAGCTTGAGAGCCTGACCGCTACCGCTTGCCCCGCAATGCACCAGGGTTTTGCCCATCAAATTGAGGTAGGGTCGCACCCGCTCGAAAGCTGTTGCCTCACCCCCGACCATGATAGTGAGGGTACCGTTGCGCGCCCCCACATCGCCACCAGTCACCGGGGCATCCAGAAAACAAGAGCCGGCCGCCTGAAAGCGCTCCGAAAGCCGTCTGGCCGTCTCCGGACCGATGGTGCTGAAGTCAACCACCACAGAACCAGCCGACAAGTGATCAAGCACCCCGTTAGCACCCAAGAGCACCGACTCCACGTCTTTTTCGTCGCCCAGACAGGTGAAAATCAGGCTGGAAGAGGACACGGCTTCGGCCAGATTGGCAGCAGCCACAGCCCCAAGTGCCTCCAGAGCACCGGTTTTACCGGCGGTTCGATTCCATACTCGCAGGCTATGCCCGGCGGAAGCCAGATGGGATGCCATGGCCGCCCCCATGATACCCATACCGAGAAAGGCAAGAGCCTCAGTGGTGCGCGAACTTGTCGAATTTACTTGTGCCATAACAGTTTCCTTAAATAACCAGTTGCCGGGTCCACGTCCTAAATAATTTCAGGCAATAGTACCCTTCTATATGCGACCTCAGAAGCAAGGCTGTTTAAGATATTGAAGCAAGCACCCGGGTATAAATCTCACAGAGTTTTACTGCAGTGTTTTAATTTGGCTAAGAAAGAGCGATTTTCTTTAATCATGAGCACAAAAATCACACCAGTACACTCTTGCGGAGACTCCGCCCTCAAGTGCATCGACTGCAACGAGCCGGTCTGCCCCAAGTGCTTTGTACAGTGCGCCGTGGGCAATCGCTGCAAGAAATGCGCCGGTCGGTTTACTTCCCATGTGCTGCAGGTGCCGCCCGCAATTTTACTAAAAACCCTTTCATATACAGCCTTTCTGGGCTTTGCCTTCGGCTATGTCAATTCCGGTCTGACAGGCATGGGTTTCGGCTTTTACAGTTACCTCATCCTCTTAGGGCTGTCTTACATGGTTGGTAAGTCGGTTCACCGGGTGGCCGGTTACAAGCTCGGCCCCAAAATTGTAGTTACAATTCTGGCCGGGCTCGTCCTGGGCATGGCTCTTGGCCCACTGAGGCAGGAATTGCTCACGGCCTTGAGCCTTTCTCAGGCAATCGGCGAGGATCAGGCCGTGGGTCAAAGCATGATGCAGTCCCACTGCATCCATATTTTCCTCTTTGCCCTGGGCATACTTTTGCCGGTGCTGCGCAAATAAACAAGCTTATGCAGGCTTTTACTTTTGCAACCATCCCTTGCTGCACCCGTGTATTATTGAATACGGTTTGCATTCACCTAAGTTGTCTCAGCAGCAGGCTATAACAAATTCTATGAGTTCCTACAAAAAGGTCTGCCTGAGTTGCAAAACCGAATATGAAAGTCAGGATGACAGTTGCCCCAGAGACGGCGGGCAACTTGTGCCTGTAGCGAATGATCCGCTCATCGGCACTACCTTTGCCGATAAATATCAGATTCTGAAGGTGCTGGGCTCCGGCGGTATGAGCGTCATCTACCAGGCCCGCCACAAGTATATGGAAAGAATATGCGCGGTCAAACTGCTGCATCCCTTTCTTGTGGCCGATGCCTCCATGTTCCAACGTTTTCAATACGAGGCCAAGGCCGCCAGCAACCTGGACCACCCCAATGTAGTGCGGGTTCATGACTTTGGTATTACTGATGATGGCAGAGCCTATCTGGTTATGGACTACTTGTCCGGCGAGGATCTCTCCTCAATTCTCGAGCGCGATGTCATCCTACCGGAAGACAAAGCCCGTGAAATCTTCCGCCAGGCCTGTATGGGACTGGATCATGCCCACAGCAAAGGCGTCATTCATAGAGACCTGAAACCCAGCAACCTTTTTCTGGAGCCACAGAGCGACGGTTCGATTATCGTCAAACTAGTTGATTTCGGCATCGCTAAAATAAACGTGCCGGGAGAAATCGAGAGCGGTCAAAATCTGACGCGCACCGGTGAAGTATTCGGTTCCCCACTCTACATGAGCCCGGAGCAATGCGCCGGCTTGTCCCTGGATGCGCGCTCCGACATCTATTCTCTCGGTTGCCTGATGTATGAAGTGGTGGCAGGAAAAACGCCATTAATTGGCAGCACCGCCTTTGATACCATGCAGATGCATTTAAAAACCAAGCCGGCAAAACCGACCGAGGTCTCGCCTCGCATCAATCTCTCGCCCCAGACCGAAGCAGTCATTATGCAATGCCTGGCCAAGCGCCCGGCCGATCGTTTCAGCAGTGTAGCCGACCTCTACGAAGCCTTCTTTCAGGAGAAGCTGCCGAAGACCGGTCTGGTATCGGCCGGCTCCGGTCTGCAACTGCAGTTAAAGACAGGTGGAGAAGTGGGCGCTGAGCCGGCAAAGGGTTCCGCCGGACAGACCAAACCGGTGAACGGCTCTGACGCGAGCAGTAAAGAAAACTTCTTCCACCACCTGAGTCGCACCAGTATTGCCAGGTCTCTCGCCGATCCCCAAAAACGCCCCGGGGCAATCACAGCCATTTTATTTACTACCATCTTTGGTGGCGCCCTCATCTACCTCTACTTCGGCTGGCAGGGTCCGAGTACCGATAGAGGCACCTTCTTCAATCGCAACCGCTTCCTCTTTGTTATGAGCCTGGCCGACTATCTAAAAGACTCAGGCAATTTTGATCAAGCCGAACAGCTCTACAATTACACCCTGGAAATTTCCAACAGTTTCGATGATCGCCATGCCAAAGAAGCAAACGCTCTCAGAGCCAAGCTCAATCTCTACGAAAAGAGCCACAACACCGCCGGAACGGAAAAAACCCTGGCACAGTTGAACGGCGTTTTGATGAAGCGCCTGCTGGAAGATTATGCCAGCGCTATGGGCGAACTGGATCGCATCGACAGCGAAAGCCGCAAACTCAATCTGCAAGAAGGCGGCAACACCGTGCTTTCAAAACAACTGGATGCCGACCTTACGGCCGTCATTCAGGGCATCATCGAACTGGGTCGCAGACTGGCGGCCAATCAAGATATCGACAGGCAAATTAAGCTTCTCACCAGAGCCTGTACTCTCTACAATCGGTTTGCCGCCTCCGATGATCCACAACTGGCCAGGCTCAAGATGGAACTGGCCATCTGCCACTGGCAAAGAGATGAGGTAGAAACAGTAGGACCGCTCCTGAAAGAAAGCCTCAAGATTATGCAAAAGGCGGTGGACAACCACAAACCGGGAGTACGCCCCCTCGACTTAGCTGAAGCCTGGCTGCGCCTTGGTCAATTCGACCGAGACCGCAGCCTCTTTGATGATGCGGAAAAGGAATTGGACACGGCCATTTCTCTCACCGAAAGCTATGAGAAGCGAGAACCGCGAGCCAACGATACCCGAGAACTAAAGGAAATCGGCAAAGGACGCCGCATGCTCACTGAAGTTTTGAATGCCAAAGCCGACCTGGAAGGTCAGAGGAAGAAACTAAAAGAGGCGGAGTTGTTAAGGGAGCGAGCGGCCAAAATCAAACAACTGCCGACGGAAGATCCGCTCGTCAGCACACAATAAAAGAGAGAAGCGGCCGCGACAGCTTCTCTCTCTCGATTCAATGTCAAAGCAGGCAGTCTTATTTGCAGACTCAGCCCTTGGAAGAACCGGCCAGAACCTGTACTTTCGCCAGACCGGCTTCCAGATCCTGAATCAAATCATCCACGTCCTCGATACCCACGGACAAGCGCACCAGGGCATCGACTACGCCGCGGGCATCGCGCTCTTCCTTGGGAATGGAGCCATGGGTCATTGATACAGGGTGGCAGACCAGGGATTCCACGCCGCCAAGACTCTCAGCCAGAGCAAAGAGTTTGGTGGTGCCCAAAAACTGCCTGGCACTTTCCAGACCGCCCTTGAGCACGAAAGAAACCATGCCGCCGAAGCCGTTCATCTGCTCTTTGGCCAGTTTGTGCTGGGGATGACTTTCGAGACCGGGATACATAACTTTCTCGATAGCCGGATGTTTTTCGAGATACTTGGCCACGGCCATGGCATTCTTCTGGTGCGCTTCCATACGCACAGCCAGGGTCTTAAGACCGCGCAAGACAAGCCAGCAATCAAAGGGTCCGGGTACGGCACCGACGGCATTCTGGTGAAACTTGAGAGTTTCATAGAGTTTGTCGTCGGATGTAATTACGGCACCGCCCACCACATCGGAGTGCCCACCCAGATATTTGGTGACTGAGTGCACTACCACATCGGCACCGAGTTTGAGCGGGTTTTGCAGGTAGGGGCTGGCGAAGGTGTTGTCCACAACAGAGATAAGCTTATGCTCTTTAGCCAGGGCCGCAATCGCTTTCAAATCACAGAGACGCAAAAGCGGATTGGTAGGTGTTTCCACCCAGATCATCTTGGTCTCGGGCTTAATGGCCGCCTTCACTTTCGCTACATCACTGGCGTCTACAAATGTGAAAGTCAGACCGTAACGCTTCCAGACCTTCTCAAAGAGTCTGTAGGTACCGCCATAGACGTCGTCGCCGCAAATGACGTGGTCTCCTGCCGAAAGCAGATTCATGATGTTGCCTTCGGCAGCCAGACCGGAACCAAAAGAAAGGGCATACTTGCCGCCTTCCAGCGCGGCCAGGCACTCTTCTAAAGCGGAGCGGGTCGGGTTTTGCGTACGGGCATATTCAAAGCCTTTATGCTTGTTCAGCCCTTCCTGTACATAAGTAGAGGTTTGGAAAATGGGCGTGATAATGGCTCCGGTAGTCGGATCAGGATCTTGCCCGGCGTGGATAGCCTTTGTCGAGAACTTCATTTCTAACTCCAATTAAATTACTTGACTGATGCTTTTTCTTTCTTGCTGTGCTTAACAGTTTCGGCACCGGTCTCGGCTTTCAGATGCTGCACGATGTCGAACTTGGTCAGAACGCCGGCGGCTTTGCCGTCCTTGGTGAGAATCACCATGGATGTACCGAGTTTGAATTGCCGATAGACATGATCGATTTCAGCATCCGAATCGACCTGAGGATAAGGTCTACCCATGACCGAGCTGATATGAGTAGCTTCGGGATGCTTACGCTCGAAGACAATCTGCATGGCGACAAGATCATTGATATGGCCTACGTTCTGGCCGGCCTCGGTAATCACGGGCAACTGATCGATCTGATATTTTTCCATCAAGTCAATGGCATGCTGCACGGTATCGTCGGGCTTGACGGTAATCATGGGCGGCACGCGACCATCTTTGATTTTCTCGGCAATCAAATCTTTGGCGTAGAAGCTCATGCCGGAAGCAGGTAGGAAGCCATTGTCGCGCATCCAATCATCGGAATAGACTTTGGACAGATAGCCTCTGCCGCCGTCGGGCAGAATCACCACAATTACATCTTCTTCCGTCATGGTCTCGGCTACGCGCAAGGCTGCGCAGGTAGCAGTACCGCAGGAGCCGCCCACCAGGAGACCTTCTTCCCGGGCCAGGCGGCGCGCCATTTGAAACGACTCTTTGTCGGAGATGCGCTCGAAATGGTCCACAATTTTCAAATCGGCGTTTCTGGGAATGAAGTCTTCACCAATGCCTTCTACCTTGTAGGAGCCCGGTGTATCGCCGGAATAAATCGAACCTTCCGGGTCGGCTCCGACGATTCTGATATTGGGATTCTTTTCTTTTAGATACTTGGCAGTACCGGATATAGTGCCACCGGTGCCGGCACCGGCAACCAGACAGGTAATCTTGCCGCCGGTCTGTTCCCAGATTTCCGGTCCGGTCGACTGATAGTGCGCAAGGGGATTATTGGGATTGGCGAACTGATTGGGTTGGAAGGATCCGGGAATTTCCATGGTCAGGCGGTTAGCTACCGAGTAGTAGCTTTCCGGCGAGCCGGCGGAAACCGTGGAAGGCACCATTACAACTTCAGCACCGTAAGCCTTAAGCAAGTTTATTTTTTCGGGCGCCACTTTGTCGGGACAGATCAAAATGCACTTATAACCCTTAACGGCGGCAATTTGAGCCAGGCCGGTACCGGTATTGCCGGAGGTAGGCTCGATAATTGTGCCGCCGGGCTTGAGCAGGCCTGCCTTTTCGGCTTCTTCAATCATTTTCAGGGAAGGTCGGTCCTTGATGGAACCACCCGGATTGAAAACCTCAACCTTAGCCAGGATGGTGGGCTTCAGTCCTTTAGTGACCTTGTTAAGCTTTACAAGAGGCGTTGAGCCGATTGTTTCAAGGATATTCTCGCAGTACTTCACGAGGGGCGGTCCTCCCTTACAATATATGGATAAAGTAACGGAATATTATAAGCTCGTGACCAAGTCAAAATACTTCTTCAAACCTGATGATCTCTCTCACTTTCGCTTCGAAAGAGACCTCGGCCAACCAGGCGCCTACCCTTTCACCCGCGGCATATACCCGGAGATGTACCGTACACGGGTGTGGACCATGCGTCAGTACGCGGGCTTCGGTGACGCCGATGCCACAAACCGCCGCTTTAGATATCTCTTAGACAAGGGGCAGACCGGTCTTTCCGTCGCCTTCGACCTGCCCACCCAGATGGGTCTTGATTCCGACGACCCCATGGCCCTTGGCGAGGTCGGACGTACCGGAGTAGCCATTGATACCCTCAAGGACATGGAGCGCCTCTTTGACCAGATAGACCTGGGCAAAGTCTCGACTTCCATGACCATCAATTCCACAAGTGCCATTCTGCTTGCCATGTACCGGGCTGTGGGGATCAAGCAAGGCGTTGATCCCAGGCTGCTTTCCGGCACAATTCAAAACGACATATTAAAAGAGTACGAAGCCCGGAACACTTATATTTTTCCGCCCCGCGGCTCCATGCGCCTCATCACCGACATCTTCGAATACTGCTCAAAAGAGCTGCCCAAGTGGAATACCATTTCCATCTCCGGCTACCATATAAGGGAGGCGGGCTCCACCGCCGTGCAGGAACTGGCCTTTACCTTCGCCAATGCCATCGAATATGTGCGGGCAGCCATCTCCCGGGGTCTTGATGTAGACGACTTCGCCCCCCAATTGAGTTTCTTTTTTGTAGCTCAGATGAATCTCTTTGAAGAGATTGCCAAGTTTCGCGCGGCCCGCAGGCTCTGGGCCAAAATTATGAAAGAGAAATTTAACGCCAAGAATGACAAATCCATGACCTTGCGCTTCCACGTGCAGACGGCAGGCTCATCTTTAACCCTGCAACAGCCGGACAACAACATCGTTCGCACCACAATTGAAGCGCTGGCAGCGGCGCTGGGCGGTTGTCAGTCCCTGCATACCAATTCCAAAGATGAAGCCATCGCCCTGCCCACCGAGGCTTCAGCCCTGACGGCCCTTAGAACCCAGCAAATAATTGCCTTCGAGACGGGAGTAGGCTCGGTGGTGGATCCCTGCGGCGGGTCCTACTATATAGAAAATCTCACCAGCCGGATTGAGGCGGAGGTGGAAGAGTACCTGGCTCGCATCGAAGAAATGGGCGGCGCCATCAAGGCTGTGGAAACAGGCTTTATCCAGAAGGAAATTCAAGACGCCGCCTATGAAGACCATCAAGAAGTAGAATCCAAGCGAAAACTTGTGGTGGGTGTAAATTCCTTCATCGATCGGGAAGAGGAAGAAATTCCGGTGCAGCGAATATCTCCCGAGCTGGAGAGCAAACAGGTAAACTACCTGAAAGAGATAAGAGCCGGTCGGGACCAGGAAAAGGTAAACGCAATACTGGCCCGCCTCGCAAAAGCCGCACAGGAAAGCGAAAATCTGGTGCCCATCATCTGCGAAGCCGTGGAAGCCTACGCTTCGGTGGGTGAAATCACCGGTTCTCTCAGACAGGCCTTCGGCAAATTCCGACCCATGGTCACAATCTAAATAGAGGCAAGCCGAAAGTGAGTGCAGGCGAAAAGGCCTACGAATTCAACGTCAGCATAGTCATCGTCAACTGGAAGACCCCCTTGCTTCTGGCCCGTTGTCTCGACTCCCTGAAGGAAGACCCTCAGTACGATACTTTCGAACTAATAGTGGTGGACAACAATTCCGGCGACGAATCAGTACCCATGCTGAAAGAGAAGTATCCCTTCGTGCGCCTCATCGAAAACAAAGACAACGCCGGTTTTTCCCGGGGCTGCAACCAGGCCATTGAAATAGCCCGGGGCCGCAATGTTTTGCTCCTCAATCCCGACTCCGTCTCGGTCAAGGACGCCATTTCCACCATGTACAAGTACCTTGACGACCATCCGGAAGTGGGCGCCGTCGGACCACGGGTACTCAACCCGGACGGGAGCCTGCAATTGGCCTGCCGCCGGGCCTTTCCCTCGGTGCAGGCCTCCTTCTTCCGACTCACCTACCTCTCCAAGCTCTTCCCCAATCACCCGGCCGTGTCCCGTTACAACATGACTTTTGCCGACCCGGACCAGTTTCTTGATGTGGACGCCCTTTCCGGCTCCTGTATGATGCTGCGTCGCCAAGTGATCGACAAAATTGGGCTGCTCGATGAAGACATCTTTATGTTTGGCGAAGACATAGACTGGTGCTGGCGTGTGAAAGAAGCTGGCTACCGTGTCATGTATATTCCGACCGCCTCGGTTTTCCACATTCACGGAGCGGCCAGCCGCAAACGGCCGGTGGGGACCACCATAAACCTTCACAAAGGCATGGAAGTTTTCTACAGGAAACACTTGGCAAAAAACTACTGGGCCCCATTCAATTTCCTGGTGTATGCTGCCATCTGGATGAGGGCGGCAATCTTTATTGTTGTCAACGTGCTGAAAGGAATGCTCATTAAAGAGCGTTCCCTATAGGCTGATATCTGCATAGCCGGGCATAATTCAAAATAGACAGAGAAAATAGACTACCCAAACTAATTCAAAATTCGGTCGGCAATCAAAAAAAGGTAACTGGCAGCAAAATATGACTTCGGGCGGCTTAAAAAAAATCCTGGTAACCGGCGGCAGCGGCATGATTGGCTCAGCAGTATTGAGCAAGCTTTTGGAGCGAAAGGGCTCCCTCCTCAAGACCCAGGTTAGAGACAGACTGGCAGCCCGCGCCAAGCTTGGCAAAGCTATGGACATCACCATGGTGGAATTCGAGCAAGCCGACTTCACCCGGGTGGGTGCCCAGGAAATGCAAGCCCTCACCAAAGACTGCGATACAGTCATCCATTGTGCCGGTCTGGTGCATAACGAAGGGGCCGCTTATCAGGAATACGAAGTGGTGAATGTACGCGCCACCCAGCTTCTGGCTGAAGCCTGTATGGCCACCGGCGTCAGAACTTTGATCTTTCTTTCCACCTCGGCCGTTTACGGCAAAGGACCCTTCAAAAATATAGAAGAGTCGACCCCGCCTCAGGCCAAAACACCATATGCAGTATCAAAGGTAACAAGCGAAAACTATTTGCAATCTCTGAACGGACGCATACCGAGAGTGATCGTGCTGCGCCCCTCTCTTGTATTCGGGGAAGGCGACCGGGGCAATATGCTTTCCTTGATCAAACAAATTCAGAAAGAAGAATACGTACACGTTTCAGGCGGTGTCACGCCCAAGAGCCTGATCTACTGCCAGGACCTCGCCGACGCCATCTTGCTGGCCGAAGCCAAGGCACCGGCTGGGTTCAACATATACAACATAGCTAATCCCAGTCCTGTTTCCACCAAAGAACTGGTAGATACCATCGCCGAAGTGCTTGGTGTCACCAAGAAATTTGCCTCGGTACCGGAAGGACTTCTTAAAATCGGCGCCGGCATAGCCAAGACCTTCATGCCCGGCAAAGCCCCGGTCACCCCCGAGCAAATCGAAAAGCTGGCCACCGAGACCACCTGTTCCATCGACAAATTTGTGCAGACCACAGGCTTCATCCCCCGCACCGCCCTTAAGAAGGGCATTGCCAACGAAGTAGAATGGGCCCGAGCCGGCGAACTGATCTAATTGAACGAACAGTTATAAAAATCGGCGGCATCCATTAGCACCGGCAACTGAAAGGCTGAGGTCATGGAAAAATTCTTCCAGTTAAGCGCCCGGGGCACTTCTGTGAAAACAGAGATCCTGGGCGGACTGACCACCTTTATGACCATGGCTTACATCATAGTCGTCAATCCGGCTATCCTGGCTTTTGCCGGTATTCCGATTGGACCGAGTACAGTGGCCACCATCAGCACCGCTGTTTTCGGATGCCTGCTCATGGGCTTCTTCGCCAATCGCCCCCTGGCGGTAGCGCCTTACATGGGCGAAAATGCCTTCATTGCCTTTGGTCTTGCCGCCCTGGGCATTGGCTGGCAACAGCGTTTGGGAGCCGTCTTCATCTCAGGTCTCCTCTTTCTGGCCATGGCCCTCTTTAAGATCCGCCCCTGGCTGGCCAATTCCATTTCTCTTTCTATGAAGCACAGCTTCGCGGCCGGCATCGGCATGTTTCTAGCCCTGATTGGGCTCTACGAAACCGGCATCGTCGAAAGCGCCGTGCAGGGCATGCCGGCCCAAGCCCTGCTTATGCCGGACGGCATCAAACTGGGTAATCCGCCCGTGCCCCTTAAAATCGGCAACTTGCACGATATGAAAGTTTTGATTGCCGTCTTCGGAACCGTTCTCACGGCCACCTTGCTCTGCCGCAAGGTCAGGGGAGCCATGCTCATTGGTATCGCCGGCAGTGCAATACTCGGCTACCTGCTGGGCGTGGGCGAAGCACCCAAAGCCATATTCTCACTGCCCTTTACCGGCGACTACAGCATCGCCCCCATCTTTATGAAAATGGATGTAAGCGACTGCCTGAAGCTAACTTTCCTGCCCATCTTACTGACCCTTTTCCTCATGAGTTTCCTTGACACACTTTCGACCATAGTTGGTGTAGGAGCCAATTGCGGCATGCTTGACAAAGACGGCAATCTAGTGGAAGTGGAAAAACCCATGATTGTCGATGCGCTTTCATGCATGTTCTCAGCCGCCGTCGGATCCTCCACCAGCGGTGCCTTCATCGAATCGGCAGCCGGAATAAGAGAAGGCGCCAGAACCGGACTGGCAGCCATTGTCACCGGCTTACTCTTTCTGGTCTCCTTCTTCTTCATTCCGCTCCTAGAACCCCTGCAACACTTGAAGTATGCCTATGGACCGGCGCTTGTCTGCGTGGGCTTGATGATGCTCAATTCCGTCAAGGAGATTGACGTGGAGGATGCCACGGAAGCCTTTCCAGCCTTTGCCACCATCGCCATGATGATCTTCACCTATAGCATCGCCAACGGGCTGACGGCCGGACTTGTGCTCTATGCCCTCATGAAACTGCTAACCGGTCGGGCCGGCGAACTGAAAGGCGGCTCCATAATCCTGGCTGTCATGTGCCTGGTCTATTTTGTATTCGGCTTGCACCACTAAAGACACAAGCAAAGAAAATGGAACTCTTGCGGCAGCACGACACGCGGCCAGGCAATCTCGCGGAAAGCTCATCGCAACCACTGTTTCAGCTTGGCCTCCAGATCCTCCAGAAGCACGGGCTTGGGCAAGTAATCATCCATGCCGGCCTCCAGGCAGCGGTCGAGATCGCCTTTCATAGCCGCTGCCGTCATGGCAATAATTGGAGTATGCTTGGCCAGAGGCAATTCCATAACACGAACTTGCCGGGTCACTTCAAGACCATCAATCTCGGGAATGTTCAAATCCATCAAAATCAAGTCATAGCTATTGGCTCTCAACAATTCCACAGCCTCAAGACCGGTAGCGGCAGAAACAGAGCGCACTCCCAGCTTTTCAAGCTGCTTTTGAGCCATCATTCGTAGCAAAGGACTATCTTCTACCACCAGAACCAGGCGCCCTGTCAATTCGGGGCTGGGGGGCGGTGCTGCCACTGCCGGCGGAGGCAAAGTTACAAACTCGCTCGCCGCAGCCGTACCACCAGGCATGCGGCGCAATGGCAACACAAACCAGAAGGTAGAGCCGACACCCTTTTCGCTATCCACTCCGATTTCACCATCCATAGTCTCGACAATGGTTTTGGAGATGCTCAGTCCTAAACCAGTGCCGCCATAGCGACGGGTTGGACTGTCATCCAACTGAGAGAACGGCCTGAAAAGCGCTTCAATCTTGTCTTTCTCAATACCTATACCAGTGTCTCGCACGGTAAAACGAACCTGCACAAGGTCGCTCTCTTCATTCTCCAGTATGGCCTCCACACTCACCTGACCTTTAGGTGTGAACTTAACGGCATTTCCCAAAAGATTGACCAGAACCTGACGAATGCGCTCCGGATCACCAAGCAGATAATCGGGGATGGAATAGTCGATATTGGTCAAGAGTTTGAGGTGCTTGGCGCGAGCAGCTTCAGAAAGGGTGCGAGCCGAATCACGCACTATGGACATGACACTGATAGGGGAGGCGTTGAGGGTAAGCTTGCCGGACTCTATTTTCGCCAGATCCAGAACATCATTGACTATGGTCAGAAGGGAAGCGGCCGAATCGGCAATGGAATCAGCAAGCTCTCGCTGCTCAATAGTTAACGGCATTTGCCTCAACAATTGGTTCATACCGATGATACCGCTCAGGGGAGTGCGCAATTCGTGGGAAATATTGGCAATAAAGGCCGACTTGAGACGAGACAAGGCAAGAGCTTCATCGCGAGACTTTACCAACTCCTCCGAACGCTTTCGCTCGGAAATATCAATGACTGAGGCCAAGACAAAGGTTCCCGTGCTATTGGTAATCGGATTCAAACCTATTTCCACCGGAAACTCCGAGCCATCTTTGCGCAGGGCAAATAACTCGCGGCCGGAGCCCATCATTCTCACCTTCGGTGAGGCGGCAAAGCCGGCGCGGTGCCCGGGGTGGGCCGCCCTGTAACGCTCCGGCACCAGCACTTCGATAGGACGCCCGACCAATTCTTCCTGTGGATAACCAAACATCTTCTCCACCTGAGAATTAACAAGCACAACTTCGCCCGCCTGATCGACCAAAATCATGCCGTTAGGAGCGGCTTCCACCACCAGGCGGAAGCGTTCTTCCAGGGTGTCGGCCGTACTTGTCTGGAACATCAAACAAATACTGTGCAAAACTCCATGGGGATGGAAGACAGGAGAATAGCTGATAGTAACAGGCAAAGACCGGCCGTCTTTATGAAGGCGCGTGGACTGCACTGCACTCACTTTTTCATGGCTCGAAAGACGATGCCATATAGCCCTGAAGCCATCATCTCGATCCAGAGAAGAAATTATCGACAGCGGTCGATGAAGTACTTCGTCGGCAGTAAATCCAAAGAGCTGACAAGCGGCATTGTTCCAGAAAATTATGCAGCCATTGGCATCCACGACGGTAAGGGCATCGGACAGCCCATCGACCACTGCCTGAAAGAGGTTCGGACTAGTTCCATCGACTCCGGAAGGGACCATTTCTACCTCTGCCTTCAAAGACTACAACACAATATTATCCCACAGGTAAGTATGGAGATCGTGGAGACGGCCCCTCCCCTTACAAATGGTAATCAAGGATTATTCCGACTTGTTCGCCGCCAGGCCGGTTAGCAGGAAGCAGCTCCTGCCCGTGACAGTGAGGTTTCGTACACGAGGGGCGAGAAAGCATGGAAGCACAACGATAGTACCGCTGACAACCGGAAAAGTCCCAACAACATATCAGTCACGACGCAGCACCCGCTCCGTCACATCGCGAATCTTGAAAGGACGCCCATAGGTGGAATAGAAGCAGCGGTCCGGCAATAGCGGCAAATCGTAACCGAACTGACTAAATATAAGGCGAAAGCTATTCACCGGACTGATACTACTGTAGATGGAAGGCTTAATACGCTCGGGCACCAGGTAGGCATTAAGTATGTCGTATCGCTCCTGAAACAAAGCCTCTCTGGGGTTCTCTCTCGCCAACTCGTCTTCGGCATAGGTGCCGTGATCTCCCTGCAAAATAATGATCGGTCTCTCTTTCGACTGCCTGAGAATGTCGTCGATGCAGATCAATATACGCGCTTCCATAAATCGCACCTGCTCCACATAAGCCCGGCGAGCCGCTTCATCCCAAAGTCCATCCCGGCGCAGGGGCATCATGGCCGTTCGCCCGCTGCCGTCGTGATTGAAGATAAAGGGTTCATGGGGTGAAAGCATATGACAGAAAACGAAACGAGGCGACGCCGCTCCGCTCTCGGACAGAGCCCGCAGCGAAGCCAGCCTGGTACGTCTGCGACTATCGGCCAGACGCTGAGATAGGTCGGGCAGAAAGCTCAAAGAAGTAGATTCAATAAACCTGATGGCAAATTCGTCCAGATCAGGGTGAAAGCTTACCTTTGCAAACGGTGAATAGTCGGTGGGGGGCATCTCCGATCCTATGTGCACATAGCTGTAACCCCGCTCGGATAGGATTCGTGCGACAACGCTGTTCTGAAGCAGGTCATTGGTAACGCTGTAGTCTTCCGAGCCCCTACCGGCCAGGTCCGGCAGAAACTCCAGATTGGACAGATTGAGACTGGAGGAAATAGACAGCCGGGTGAGGGGGAAATTACTGCGGCTGCTACTAGCTACCACAAAACCTCTCTTAGCCAGCTGGCTGCGAAAAGAAGAATTATCGTAGCCAAAGACCCTGGAAAGTACCGAAGCACCGGCCATTTCATCAAGAATAATGTAATAGATATCCGGACTGCCGGTGATGGCAGGGGTAGAGTTTAAGCGGCAGCAGGCCTGCTGCCTTATCTGCGCCTGCCGGGCTTGAACAGCCGGACGCACAAGCAACTGGTAACTGCCCTCGTGGTAAAGCAGCACCAGTATCTGCAAGACAAGTAGAAAACGCCCAGAGGACGCCAGGGTCGGCACTACCGGCAATACCAGCACCGGCTTCAGAACGGCAGCCACACCGGTGAGCAGCAGCCCCAACCAGAGAGCTAGCAGGGCGTACTGCGCCAGGTGAGCGGCAAGACCGATATGAAAAACCGTTAGAGCAAACTCGAAAGCGATCAACAAATAAGTGATGGCATAGAAAGCATTGATGATGCTAAATGCAAGAAGTGCACTCTCCTGACGGCCACGAAGCAATATACGCGAAACAACTAAAACAGAGAGACCGAGCAGCAGGCAGACGGCAAACGGCAGCAGCAAATTATAAAGGGGAACGGAATTGGCGGCTCGCACATTGAAAGAGATGAGCACCGGCAGGACCGCATAGTAAAGAGGGTAGAGGGCAAGTCCACCGGCAAGCCGCTGCCGCTCGCCGGTGGCGGCCGGACAGGGTTGACTGGGCCCTTCAGCCCTGGTGCTTCCTTCACTCAGTAGAGCTTCTTCTCTCATCACAAACGCTCGAAATGATAGAGGGTGCGATTGCTGTCATCGACCTGGTAGCACGCCACCAGTCTAAAATTGCGCAGGAAGGCCCTTTCAAAATTCTCCCTCGTGTAGGACAGGCAATAGTTTGTGCGCTGTTTCATAAGCCGCACCACTTGCTCGTCTTCCCTTGGCACGAATTCCACCAGCACTTCCCTGGCCATGGCCGCAAAATAATCCGAGACCTGCTCAAAGTCGATGCTGTTTCCCACCGATAGATGGTGAATCAAAGCCAGGGCCAGAAGCATATCGCAGGGACCGCGATCGGGCAGGCTCAATCTTTCACTCAAAGCCCAGCCGATGGCCGGAGACGGTGAAGCGCAGTCCATGAGCAAAGGCAAGATATTGGTGACAGCTTCACTCTTGAGCGCCCGGTAGTTACGCTCCACGCACAGTGCGTCGTAGTCCATAGAGAGCACATGCTTGGCATGGCGAGCGGCAATGCGGCTGTAGACCCCGGTATTTGCACCCAGATCCCAGACTGTTTTCCGCTCACCGGCACTGAGCACGTCCTCTACGATTTTCTGTTTGGAAGCACAGGCTCTATCGCTGTAAGTATTGTCTTTGTAGTAATCACTCCAGACCGAATTCTTGTCCTTCAGTCTGAGAGCGGCCACCGTATCTTCTAGATGCTCAATAATATTGGGCAGAGCCGAACCGGAAATACTTACGCCGCTATCGCTTTTCTTACCGCTGCTTTTGTAGAAACCATGAGACACAGCCGTAGCCAATAAGTGAGCGGCCAGAGAGAGATCAGTCCATACCGTCCAGGGCAGAAGGCTGACACCCAGATCTAAGGGGATGCCGTCCGGATAAATTAGCAAAAGACGGTTCAGTCTGATTTCGCGGCGAGCCATGAGCACAAGAGGCATCAAGAAAAAGCGGCAGAACTGACCATAAGCCCCCCAGGGGCGACCCGGTTTGTACATCTCAAAGCTGGAGGTATCGATAAAAACCGGTTTCCCCTGGCAAAACTGTACGTTCCAGGCATTGGCATCCTTGAGGGTCATGCCGTATTGCAGAGCCAACTTCTGCACCTTCAAAGTGAGCAGTGCCGCATCCTGGAGCTGGCTGAAGGACCACTCATAGGGATAAGATACAAAGGGAATGCGCACCGGTTTGATGACACGAGCACAGTTATCGAGATCCGAGACAAATGTAGGCGCCGTGGTCTCCTCATGTTCCACCAGTAGTTCCTTGCGCACCAGCTCAGTGTACAAACCGCTTTCCATCAAATGTTTGTAGGTGGGTTCGTAATCCCGGGAGATGAAACGAAAAACACTGGAGTCTTTGCGATAAACCGTGGCACTTTGATCTCGGAAGGAAAAGCGGCGCGGCGTACCCATCAGGAATCACCGGAGCGGCGCCTGCGCACGGAAATTCTACGCAAGCACCTTTGCAGAGGCATCAAGACCGTTAAAACTGCCCCGATAATCATCTGCACCAGATAACTGCCGGTACAAGCGTCGATGTAAGCTTCGGCGGGAGGCGCCAGAAGTAGGAAGAAAGTCGCCATAAAGCCCAGGTAGTACATATACCCCCCTATTTCGCAAGCGAAAATTTAGAAAATTAGTAAAAGTGATTTAGCGATGCCGGGTTGCCAATGAATTCATCCTAGTCAAAGAAGCCGCCGGCGCCTATGACTAAACCGTCTGGACGAAAACGTGTATAAAAGCCAAAAGGCTCACCTCTTCAGGGTTTCACTGAACAAGGCCGCTGACAATGGTGAAGGAACGTAACAACCCCAGGCCGGCTGGCATATAATTGGTCGGTCAACCCGAGGTTCCGCCCTTGTCCCCGTCCCAAGTCCTGGCTAGCCGCTGCTTACCCCTTGCTAAATTTCTAATGGTTATCGAGATGCTCCCGCAGCGGACGACGTTTTCCAAGGTACTAGCTCTCGCCCTGAGTTTGCTAATCTGCTTGAGCATAGCCACCGGCGCGGCTCTGTCGGCAGACGAAGAAGGCAAGTCGGAAGTTCAGCCTGGCTTTGTCTACGTAAACGGCGCCCGGGTCATCGGCGTCTTCGGCAGCAATGGTCCCCTCACCCAGGCCGAGCGGGTGAAGTTGATCCAGTCACGAGTCGATACAGTATTCAGCAAAGCAGACTTTGATCCTGAGAAATTTCGTCCGGCCGACGATGAATTCGGCACCCGCATCTTCTACGGAGAAGATCTGATCATGCTCGTCTCCAATGAAGAGGCGCAAAGCATCAAAATTTCCAGTAAAGCCCTGGCCCTCGACTACATAAAGAGGTTGAAAGACGTTTCGGCTGCTTACCGCAGAGACACAAGACCGGGGCGACTGGCCCTGGGTGTGCTTGGTACCCTGGGCGGCTTGCTTTTACTCATAGTCTTCCTATCCAACTTAGGTGCGCTCTCCAGCAAGTTTTCCCACTCCGTAACCGAACGGGTGAAAACTCTTCGACCCAGCTATCAAGGTCCGGTGGTAAGAGATCTGCTGGAACTATCAGTGTCTTTTCTTGCCCGCAGCGTCTTCTTTTTTGTTTTCGTGGGCTGCCTGCACTTCTATGTTTTCTGGGTACTGGATTACTTTCCATGGACCAAAATCTATGGTCTGCAACTGCTCGATAAAACCATCGCCCCGCTCAATAACGGGCTCTATGCCATGAGTGAGTATATTCCCAGTCTCTTTGTGTTGATGGTGATTTGCTACCTCACCTATGCCGCCCTGGCACTACTGAAATTCCTCTTCACGGAAATAGGCAAAGCCAATCTCATCATCGGCGACTTCGACAGTGAACTGGCTGAACCCACCTACAAAATCGTCAAGGCCCTGACCATCTTCATGGCGGTAGTGGTGGCCGCCCCCTATTTGCCTGGCTGGGACAGCCCGGCCTTCAAACAAGTGGGGCTTTTCATCGGTTTACTGGTCTCCCTTGGTTCCACCGGTGCCATTGGACATCTGGTAGCAGGGGTGGTGCTCACCTATACCAGAGCCTTCAAGATCGGTGACCGGGTGCGCATTGGTGAATACACCGGTGATATCACCGAACGAACGCTCTTTACCACGCGCCTGAAGACCATCAAGAATGAAATAGTCACCATACATAACGGTCAGGTAATTACCGCCGATATTGTCAATTATTCAGCCCAGGCTAGAGATCAGGGCGTCATACTCCATACCTCGGTGACAATCGGCTACGATGCCCCCTGGCGCCAAGTACATTCCCTTCTGATCGAAGCGGCGAAAGACTGCTCTGGCATATTGAGCGAGCCTGAGCCCTTTGTGCTGCAACGGGCTCTCAACGATTTTTATGTTGAATACGAAATCAATGCCTACACAAGAGCCGCCCACCAGATGGTCGGTATTTACTCCGAACTACACGGCAAAATTCAGGACCGCTTCAACGAAGCAGGCGTTGAAATCATGTCACCGCACTATGCCAGTTTGCGAGACGGAAACGAAACTACCATTCCGGCAGCAAACCGAAAAGGAGATTATTCGGCACCGGGCTTTCGCATCAATCGCTAGGGCCGCCTGCTTTCATCAGTCGCTCAGACCCATTCCGCTTTTCAATTTTCTCAGACCAAGCTCCTGCACGTTGCGGGCCAGAGCGGCCTCATCACTGACGCTTGAGCCCGGCACCTGTGCTTGCGACTGTCTGTAAATAGCCCTGGTCATGGCCGCCTTCACTTCCGGCAGCGGTTTTCCCTCCACTCCAAGCTGTGCCGCTAATCTATCAAGTCCGATCTGACGAACGGTTTCGGCAAAGGTGCTGTCTATAATAGCTTTGCCCAGCTCACCATCAGTGGGTCTGGCATCGGCAGGCAGGCTGCCGTTCTGTTTCATACTTTCCACAACGGTATTTCTGGCAACACCTTTGAGGAACTCGTCCCGGCCGCCACCATCATTTGTAGAGGGCAGCCCGTGTGCTTCCAGATACCTTTTCACATCGGCAGGATGTTCAGAGGGGCAGTCTTGCAGCTTAACGTCATGCTCTAGCTTTGCCACTTGCTTCACTTCCGCCCCATAAAGATTGAACCCCGCCAGCATCTCCGCTACAGAACTGAAGCCGCTCGGATGCTCGAACGCTGAGCGGTCCACAGTCTGTCCCGGCTTGCCGGCAATGCCATCCACAAAGGGAAGCACAGCATCTTTTGCACAGGCAGAGTCTTGAGCTTCCTTACAGGCAACATCGATTATGGCCATTCCTTATTTACCTTCTCGGCAGGGAATCCTCAGCACCTTAAGGTAACCACTGTGAAAATGCCGTGAAAGGAAAACGGCTCAAGGTTGCTAGCGCAAAATGGAGAAGTACCTCTCGTACTGAACCGACTCCAGGTACCGGGAGCGGCTCAGCGCTGCGTCCTTCAGTTCGGTGAGAGAATCTACCTCTATTGCGGCCGGACCGGAGGCAACAAAGTCGGCAAGGGTCTTGAGCGCAGTTACATCCTGACTGGCATCGGCAACGGAAAGCACTTGCCTCAGACTGGCCCCGGCCTGCCCCGGCTTGCCCAGTAGAGACAATAGGCGCCCTCTTTCCAGATAGAGCCAGGGATTGTTTGAGGCCTTGGCCGAGGCTCTATCTAAAAGTACCTGTCCTTGCCTCAGATGCTCAAGGCGCTGAGAGGAAGTTTCTACAGCGGCCGCATCGATATAAACCGAAGCAGCTGCCAGCAAAATATCGGCGTTATTGGGTTGCCGCTGTACCGAGAGCCTGGCCAGGGGCAGCGCTTCGGCAAAATGCTCTTGCCGGGCTTCAATGAGCGCCCGGGTGCTAAGCAGTAAAGTCACATTCTCACCATGGCTGTAGGCTGTCGGATTCAAACTGTAAGCAGAAATTTCATCCAGGGCCTCTTTCGTCTTGCCGTCGAAGAGCAACGCCTGAGCCCGCAGGCAATGGGACAAAAGTTCCTGATCGCCTGAAAGCTTACCCTTCACTCTCGAGAGTACGTTCAGGCACTCGGGCAAACGTCCCTGCCTCAGTTCTATCTCTGCCTCCATCAGTGGTGCCAGGTTGTCCTGGGGGGCAAGCTTCTCGGCATGCACAACAAGCCTTCTCGCTTCGCGAAAATCTCGCCCCACAAGGGCTAAACGAGCCAGATTGAGACGCGGCTCCACATAATCGAGTTTGCACAAAATCGCGGTTCGCCAACAACCTTCCGCATTTTTGAAATCCGTCAGATTGCGCTCGGATAGACGAAACTGGGTCTGACCAAGGGCATTCCAGGCCACGGCAAAAGTAGGATCGACCTTGACGGCCAGATCATAGTATTGCTTGGCCGAGTCGAAGCGAGCCTGGCTGTATGCCCGGTTGCCGGAATTGTAGGCAAAATTGACCACGGCCTTGCGCCCCAGAAATGAAACCAGCGAAATGGCAATAATTACCGTGACAAGATTTCGCTGACTCTTGAGGAAACGAAACGTGGCCGCCACCGCCGGCAGTTTGTCTTTTTCTATGGAGCAAAAGGCCAGATCAGGAGGCAGCGGCTGCTCGAGTTGCTCCTTCATCTCCAGGGTCGGCAACTTTAGCCCGGTGCGCTCAAGCAGGTGAAGAACCAACGCATCAAATGTAGCTTTCGAGAAAAAGAAGGAAGGAACAAAATTGGGGAAGAGGAAACTCTTCACCAGTTTGCCGCCGAAACCAAGGTCAAACAGTATGGTCAGCCTTCTGGCTGTATCAGGCAGAGAGAAGAGACGGGTAAAGACATGGTTGGGCTCAAGCAAAATGCTATGGATGCAGTTGTAGGGAATGAGCCTGTCGAAGCGCGATAGTTTCAAACCCTTGCTGGTGAGCAAAACGCCGCCGGAGATCAGTTTAAAAATGCCCGTGAGAAAGAGGAAGCCCACAAACCAGGCCACGGACGCAATGGTCCACACTCCAATAACTCGTATGGCCCAGGAGACCGGCGATGTGGCGTTAGGAATGAGGGCGATGGCGTCAGGCAGGGCCAGGCAGGTAGCGATGACGACGGCCGTTCCGCGGGCAAGTTGAGCAAGTGCCTTCTCATTAAAGGGAAAAAGCAAGCCCTCTCCCTTACCAGTTGCCTCCAAATCCAGGAATATGGGTTCCTGCCCGGCAGCATCCCCCTTTAATTCCCCCTGGTTGCCAGGGGCACTTGATTTTCGGCTTTTCTTTTTTGACTTTCCCACAGGGAAATTCTCGCTGCTTCTAGTAAAGATTAACTGGGTCAATGCCCGACCCAGCTTGGCTTTCGGCTCTTCCTGTAACAAATTTAAGAAGGTTGGACAAAAAGATTAGATCATGCCATATTGAACGGGGGTTAATATTAACCGTGGTAAGTGCATGTGAGGTATGTCCGTTGAAAATCCTGATCATTGAAGACGACGTAAACATCGCTCGTCTCATCGAGCTAGAGCTGGGTTATGAAGGCTATCAAGTATCCGTGGCTCACGATGGTAATCAAGGTCTCGACCTTTTCAAGAAAGACCAGCCTGACCTTGTTCTCCTCGACGTGATGCTCCCAGGACTGGACGGCATTGAAGTTTGTAAGCGTCTGCGCGGCATGTCTAAAGTTCCGGTGATCATGCTCACCGCCAAAGACGGCGTGCAAGACCGCGTCAGCGGCCTCGACAGTGGTGCCGACGACTACTTGACCAAGCCCTTTGCCACAGAAGAACTCCTGGCCAGAATTCGCGCTGTGATGCGCCGTAAGCCTCAGGAAGGCATTCTTACTTATGCCGACTTGTGGATGGACCAATTGAACCGTATCGTCAAAAGAGGCGAGCGTCAGCTTGATCTGAGAGCCAAAGAATTCGACCTGCTCAGACTGTTCATGCAGTATCCCGAGCAAGTGCTTTCTCGTGAGTTCATTTTCGACAAAGTATGGGGCTATGACTTCATCGGCGAATCAAACGTCATCGAAGTCTATATCCGTTACCTGCGTTCCAAGCTGGAAGATGCCAGCTCCAAGCGCCTCATTCAAACCGTGCGTGGTGAAGGCTACGTGCTGAGAGAAGAAGAGCCCTCCCGCTAAGTCAGAAAGTTGCCGAAAGAAAGCCGCCCCTGTCAGGAGGGGCGGCTTTTTGTCATGGCTCTAAGCGCTTCAACCGTAGAGACGATGCAGGGGGCGCCCCGTCAAGAGACAGAGTTTACCGGGCAGTCCAAGTAGCTGCATGGTTTTCATGGAGCGAAAACGCACATAAGGATTATCGTCTTCCGCCAGACGCAAGAGAATCTCGGCCGGCACATGGGGGCATTCGGCCAGACCATAGCGCACGTCGTCACAGCCATCCTCGGCTAGTTGCCGCAGAGTAAGCAAATTTGTATTGCGGTTTTCGGCAACGGCCATACGTACCTCCGAGCTGCCGTCCGAGGCCAGGTACATCAAAAGAGCATCGCCGCTGCGAGGATTCTCAGCCACAGCCCGGCGCACATGGTATGACAAATCGTCAGCCAGTCGCGTCAGCACCGCAAGTGGTGTGTTCGGGTTGCCGGCTACTATTCGTCTGACGTGTGTATCCTCTGAATGCCGCATCTCCAGGACTGAAGAACCTTCCTTTCCGACTTCGTTCTCAGGCTTCCCTTGCGAAAACTCATTCTCAACCATTTTCCGACCTCTTAAATTTCAAAATTTGGAACCAAAACCAGCACCTGATGACTGTTTATGCCCAGGACCGGCGTGGCGGTACCGTCAACCTTACGGGTGAATTTGCCGGAACCATGGGTGAAAAGCTGAGGAGCATCCGCTCAGTCTTTGTCGGAACTTTGCCGAAGCGCAAAACTGCCAAGGGGAAAGCCTGGGAATATTCCCATTTCCAAGTGCCAAAATCAGCCTAATATGGGAATTACCGGGGTTGTAAAAAAACATGACGTAACGTTATGATAACGGTATATAGTTTAGGTATGTTTCAGAAAGCAGCTTATACCGGAAGAAACTTGCAAAGAGTCATTCAAATATCGGTCTCTTGCAAATTCTTTTTTTAGTACTTGCCTTCCAAAAACGCCGAAGAACGAGGAATCACATGAGTACGATGCTGGGCCAATATTCAACTTCAGTTATGCCGACCACGGGTACGGCCGAACTTCTTTCAGTGTCCGAAAGTGGTGCCTTCGTGGTCAGCCTGCCGCCGGCACTCAAGGCCCATCAATGGGAACTTGAAAATCTACTCGGCAAGTTTTTCAACGGCAGGCCAACCTCAGCCGGTAATCTCGCTCTGGCCAGACAGCTTTCCATAAACTGGTGCATTTCCAAATGCAAACAAACCGGCCAGTCAGTAGATAAGTGCCTGGAGCATCTCTCCTGAGAGCCCCGCAACCGGGCTTTGTAACTTTAGCCAAAAGGCGTGACCTGGTGTGGTCACGCCTTTTGCATTGATCGCTCTGGCAAGAAGCTCTTACTCAGCGCCGTTATCAGCCTGGTCGGCATCCGGAGAGGGTTCCACGATAGGTGTCACCGAGACCACCGCATCATCCTCACCCAGTTGCTGCAAGCGCACACCGGTCGCCATACGTCCCTGGGTAGAAATATCGTCGATGTTCTGTCTGACCACCACACCATTAGCGGTGGCAATCATCATCTCTTCACCGGGCTTGACGACACGCAGACTGGCCAACCGGGACTGGGCATTCTTGAACTTGGTGCCTATTAGTCCGATACCGCCTCGTCCCTGTTGACGGAACTCTTCGATGCGAACGCGCTTGCCGAAACCATCGTTGGTGACAACCAGAATGTAATTGCCTTCCGAAGGTTCGATGGCGTCGAAGCCGACAATCTTGTCGCCTTCTCTCAAAGTAATGGCTCTGACGCCCCGTGCCGAACGGCCAAGCGGGCGCAGCTCATCTTCAGAGTAGCGAATGCACATGCCTTCGCTGGTACCGATGATGACATCAGACTTGCCGCTGGACGGCCGCACCCAACCCAACTGATCGCCGTCACTCAAGGTAATGGCGATGATGCCGTTTCTTCTTATGTTGGCGAAGTCGGACATCTGCACTTTCTTGATATAAGCCTGATGGGTGAGCATAATCAGGTAGCTGTCCGGATCAAAGCTGGCCACAGGAATAACAGTGGTGACGGTCTCTTCTTGCGATATAGGCAAGAGGTTAACGAGAGCCAGTCCTTTAGCCGATCTTCCGCCTTCCGGCAGATCCATAACTTCCAGAGAATAGACCTGACCACGGTTGGTGAAGACCAGCAGGCGGTCATGCATATTGGCCACAAAGAAGTGCTGCAAGTCGTCTTCATCGCGGGTCTTCATACCCGTGACTCCGCGTGTATTGCGACGCTGACGACGGAAGGTATCAAGGGAAATACGCTTGATGTAGTCTTGCTTGGTGATAAAGATAGCCATGGGCTCATTGGGAGTGAGGTCTTTCGCAGACAACTCACTGTCGTTGGCGCCGGCTTCGATGATGGTGCGACGGGCATCCTTTTCACCGTTCAAGTCTTTGAAGGTGTCGCGTACATCCACCAGCTCGTCTTTGATGATGTTCAGCACCCGCTGCCTGTCCTGCAGAATCTCTTTGTAGTCGGCAATCTTGACCAAAAGTTCGGCATGCTCTTTCTCGACCTTGCCTCTTTCCAATCCGGTCAGGCGTCTGAGCTGCATTTCGAGAATAGCATTGGCCTGCACTTCGTCGAGGCTGAACTTAGCGATGAGCTGAGTTCTTGCTTCTTCCGTAGAATCCGCCTTACGAATGGTGGCAATGACTTCTTCGATTCTGCCCATGGCGATCAAATAGCCGGCCAAAATGTGGGCGCGATCTTCCGCTTTGCGCAGGAGGTAGCGAGTACGTCTGGTCACCACATCGACGCGGTGATCGATGAACTCTTGCAGCATGTCGGAAAGCTGGAGAGTGGCAGGGCGCCCCTTGACCAGAGCCAGGGTGTTGACGGGGAAAGATCCCTGCAACTGAGTGTGCTTATAAAGATTATTGAGGACCACTTCCGGATGAGCGTCGCGCTTCAGTTCGATAACAACACGCAGACCGGTACGGTCGGTCTCGTCGTTGACATCGGAAATGCCGGTCAGCTTCTCGTCTCTGACAAGTTCGGCCACACGCTTGGTGAAAGCTTCCGGTCCAACCATATATGGCAGAGAAGTAACCACGATGCCCATGCGGGACTGTCTGCCGCCGGAACCGGGAATCTGCTCGATGGTGGCCTGCCCACGCACTGGCACCGAGCCACGGCCTGTGGTGTAAGCTTCGATAATGCCCTCGGTACCAAGGATGATGCCTCCCGACGGGAAGTCCGGTCCTTTGATCCACTGCATCAACTCTCTTGATGTCAGCTCGGGATTGTCGATTTTAGCGATGGTGCCGTTGATGACTTCGGTAAGGTTGTGGGGCGGAATGTTGGTGGCCATACCCACGGCAATTCCGGAGGAGCCGTTCAAGAGAAGAATCGGCACTCTCGAAGGCAGAACCGACGGCTCCTGGGCTGAACCATCGAAGTTAGCGCGCATATCGATGGTTTCAGCTTCGATATCGGCCAGGGTGTCCATGGCGAGCGGAGCCAGTTTGGCCTCGGTATAACGCATGGCGGCAGCGGGGTTATCGAGGTCACCGAAGTTACCGTGACCATTGACCAGCACATAACGACTGGCACTGGGCTGAGCCAAACGCACCAGGGCTTCGTAAATAGCCGAGTCGCCGTGGGGGTGATATTTACCCATGACGTCGCCCACTACCCTGGCAGACTTCTTGAACTTCTCATTGGGAGCCAGATTCAGCTCATACATGCCGTAAATAATGCGGCGGTGCACAGGCTTCAAACCATCCCGAACATCGGGAATTGCGCGGCTGACAATAACGGACATGGCGTAGTCGATAAACGACTTCTTCATCTCCGCTTGTAGTTCAACGGAGATAATGCGCTCGGTGGAGCCGCCTCCAGACTGGGTCACAGTGAAATCACCCCATAAAATTGACTGACGTTACCTGAAAAGCTACGGTCGATAGCGAGGGCAGTTGCAGATAACTGAGACTGCAAAGGTCTTCGATATCCACCCGATATACAAGCTAAAATGCGCCTGTATGCCTGGCAGTGCCGTAAACTGAGCTCACTCGGGCTCGCCGTTTAGTATAGCACTAAAGCCCTTGGAGTTGGCGCAGCCAGCCCTTTCAAGCAGGGCATCGGGCTCTCTATTTTGCTTGCCCGAGCAAAGCCCCGAGGACAGCAGTATGCCAGAGAGAAAGCGGCGCCTTAAGCCGCTCTCAGTAACAAAATGCATGTTAAGAGCCCGGCTCGCGGCCTAAATCGACTGCGGATACTACAATATAAAGCTTCCGCATCTATATGAGAGGTCAAGTTAATGTCCAAGGTGGTTGGCAACTCCGAAACTCCTAAACAAGAGGAAATGGACGTCAGCAAGCTCAAGGCCGACCGACTGAAGAAGCTTGGTCAATTGAAAGAGTTGGGCATCAATCCCTACCCTTATAAATTTGAGCGCAGTCACCTGGCCTCTCAGTTGCAAGAACTCTATAAAGAGCTGCCTAAGGGCAGCGAAAATGAAGATCAGGTAACTGTCTGCGGACGCATCATGAACAGCCGCAACAACTGGCTCTTCACCGACATTCACGACGATTCCGGCAAAATTCAGCTCTTTTGCCACAAAGACAGCTTGCCGGAAGAGCAGTTCAATATGCTCAAACTCCTTGACAAGGGCGATTTCGTGGGCTGCACCGGCACCATGAAAAGAACCCCGGCCGGCGAACTTTCAGTACGGGCCAAAAACCTGGTCATCCTGAGCAAATCGCTTCTGCCCCTGCCGGACGGTTGGGAAGGCTTTACCGATGTAGAAGCACGCTATCGTCACCGCTATGTAGATATGATCACCAACCCGGAGGTGCGCGACACTCTGCGCAAACGCAGCCTGACCATAAGACATATGCGCAACTTCCTCGATGATCACGGCTATCTGGAAGTGGAAACACCAACCCTGCAGGTAGAAGCCGGCGGCGCCGATGCGCGCCCCTTCGTCACCCACCACAATGCTCTCGACATCGATCTCTATCTGCGCATCGCCACCGAACTGCATCTGAAGCGCATGATCATCGGCGGCATGGAAAGAGTCTACGAGATCGGTCGCATCTTCAGAAACGAAGGTATCAGCACCAGGCACAACCCCGAGTTCACCATGCTCGAGATGTATTGCGCCTACGGTGACTACAACCAGCTCATGGATTTCACCGAGGAAATGCTGCGCTACATCGCCGAGAAACTGCTCGGCACGGCGGAGCTGGTTTATCAGGGCAAAAATATCTCTTTTGCCAAACCCTTCCGCAGACTGCGCATGGCCGATGCCATCAAGGAAGTAACCGGTCTTGATGTAAGCACCCTCAAAACCAATGAAGAAGCCAAAGCTGCTGCTGTGAAGCTGGGAGTGGAGCTGGAAAACAAAGACAGCCGCGGTCACATCATCAACGCCATTTTCGAAAGCAAAGTAGAGCACACGCTTATAGAGCCCACCTTCCTCATGGATCATCCGGTGGAAATTTCGCCCCTCACGAAAATTCACCGCACAAACCAGGGCGAAGTGGAACGCTTCGAACTATTCGTTTACGGACGGGAACTGGCTAACGGCTACAGCGAGCTTTCCGATCCCCAGGATCAAAGAGAGCGCCTGGAAGAGCAAGCCAAGAAGAAAGCGGCCGGCAATGAAGAAGCCATGCCTCTCGATCTCGATTTCATCATGGCTATGGAATACGGCATGCCTCCCACCATGGGCATCGGCATCGGCATCGACCGGCTGGTGATGCTGCTTACCGATTCGCCGTCCATTCGCGACGTGATTGCCTTCCCCACCATGAAGCCAATCAAGCACCAGTAAAGCAGTACGAATAAACCAGTACGAAAGTCGAGCGGCCGAGGTCAAGAACGCCACAATGAATATGATCAAGATCTATCTCTGGGGACCGGGCAAGAAAGTGATTTTGCCTACCATGGCCGAAACCGAGGCCGGTTTCTTTGTAGAGACGGCGCCTTTGCGCGTTTATGACACGGCCCAGGTGGACAACTGGAAAGCTCAGCTACACTCGATGCTTAGCAAAGCGATGCCTGTCATTCCCACTCCCGATGAAAATGAGGGACCCGGTTCCCTCATCCTCGACAAGCTGCAACTCGACTCCTGGACTCAATTTGAGAAGACAGCAACGCTTTTCACCGTGCACAAGGGGGCACGCTACATTTCAATTTATGCCACCGGCAAAGGCGAAGACGGTATGTGGTCGCAGGCTCTCAGCTCTGAGCGCAAATTCCACAGTAAAGCCCCCCTGGAAGTGGTGGTGGAAGCGATTGTGCAAGACATCATCTGCCACCCTGAGACCATAGAAAAACCAACCACCTTACTGCTGGGCGGCTGACCTACTTAAGGGCAGGAAACAGTTTTTTGCCTGCGTTTTCGAAATATTCCAGGGGTTGCTTGAGGGGTTGCTTTAGGTTCTGAAGGCGTTGCTGCGTCTCTTGCGTACGCTGGAAATAGTTTGTCACCCTTTCGAATTCCGCCTCGTCGTCAATGACGCTGAAGATAAGCTCTTTGTCTCTCAAGCTCAATCGCATTATCACCAGCTCCGACTGCCCGGAGCCCCGGGTCGATTGCCCTTTGCTCTCAGGCTGCTTAGGGTCGGTTTTCGTCTCTGCGATCTTTCTAAGCACAGCGTACAATTTATTGAAACAAGTAATCGTATCGACTATCTCACACTCATAAGAGCTGCCGTCATCACCGCTCAGAACCAGATTCTTCTCGCCCATGGCGGCCAGCACTTCCTGCGTCTTTTGATTGGTTTGAGCGTGCTCCACCTGAAAGTAGACCATTAGGCCGACCAGACCGAAGGTGATGGACATCATCACGGCAAAAGCCAACCAGGCCAACACCCACTGCCAGGTCTTCCAGGGTTTGGATTGGAGCTGCTTTTGTTCTTCGGCCATAGCTACTCGGCAAAACAAGAAAGGGCACAACAAAATATGTGCCCTCTCTCAATTTCTTGAAACTGCGTTCCTTAGTTCTGGCCTTCGGCGTCCATGGCAGCCCGCTCGGCTTCCACTTTTGCTTCTACAAAGGCCACCACTTTATTGAACTCTTCATCATTGTCGATGGTCTGGAAAATGAGGTCGGTGCCTCTTTCGAAGACACGCATTATTACAAGAGTCTGATCTTCTTCATCCAGCTCTTCTTCAGCGCCTTCTTCGGCCAGCTTGAGAAGCAGCGCGTATTCATTCTCTTCAAAATCGAAGCGATCGAGAAATTCGCATTCATAAGAATGCCCGTCTTCGCCTTCCAGAACAAACACCGGCACTGCGCCTTCTGCAGGAACCTGGGGAGCTTCGCTCATCTACATATACCTCATTGACTAGAGCTTAGCGGCTACTAGATTTAGCCCCTGAAAACTCCACCAGCTTACTCAATTGTTGCTCCGTTCCCAGAGCAATCAAATCATCCCCAGCTTGAAAGATCAGTTCCGGCGATGGATTGGATATCAGCTTACCATTTTGATTTACCGCCAGTATCATGGCCCCGGAAGCCTGCTTAATGTTTGCATCCTTTAAGGTGGAACCAATCAGCCGGGAGCCACCCGGCAAACGCACTTGCTCCATGCGCAGATCGTAGCCGGGCGTATGCATGACAACATCGAGAAACTCTGTAACAAGGGGGTGCGTGACGGCAGTGGCCATACGCTTACCGCAAATGACATAGGGCGAAATTACCATGTCGGCACCGGCCCGGCGCATTTTAGCTTCCGAGCCCGGATTAGCGGCGCGGCAAACGATCTTAATTTTTTCGTTCAAGCCTCTTGCCGAAAGTGCAATGAAAGTGTTGGCGGAATCATCAGGCAAAGCACAGACGATACCTTTAGCTTTCTCAATTTGCGCTTGCATCAAAATATCATCGCTGGAGGCATCGCCGCAAAGCACCAGGAGCCCGTTTTCCATGGCTTGCTTGGCTTTCTCCTGGTCGATTTCAATCAATACAAAGGAAATGCCGTTCAGGAGAAAATGGTCGATTACTTCCTGACCGCTGCGCCCGTAGCCACAAACAATGTGGTGGCCGCTCATTTTGGCAATCTTCTGCTTCATTCTTCTTGCTCCAATATTAAGCCTCAAGAAAATCTCAACCATATCCGAGAGCACATAGAGCACTACGCCGGCTCCCACCAGAATGAGAAAAATCGTGTAAATGCGCCCATGTACGGAAAGTGGATTGGTCTCACCATAACCCACGGTCGTCAAGGTGATCACTGTCATGAACAGGGCGTCGAGGAAGTCCCATCCCTCGACAACCATGAAACCCAGGGCGCCAAAAAGTACAAAGCCGGTCAGGCGTAATAAATCGATAGTAAAACGCTTGCCAAGCGTCTCTTTCACTGACCACCTCTGGATTTAGGGAGCTGAACGGGCTAAAAACAACCCTACAAGCTTACAGGTATTTAGCCACCTTAGCTAAAGCTCACTAAGAAAGAACGAAAACTATCATAAACGACAGGGAACTTGCTCCCAATAACATCTATCCTAGATGGCGATGTAGAAGGCGAGAAGTCAAGGGAAGCGCGAGCCGCTTTTGCCTTCCTTGATAAACAGGTAATCCATATCCTTTATCTTCGACGCCAATCGAAATCCAAAACAATATTGACGTTAGTCAAAGCGGTTAGGGAGAACAAATGAGCACAGTACTAGAGAAGACCCAGGGTCAAGTCGTGCAGGTCATCGGACCGGTTGTGGACGTGGAATTCCCCAGCGGTCACCTGCCCGAGATTTACAACGCCCTTGAAATAGCCGGCGTCAACCCGGCCGGCGACCACATGAAAGTGGTTTGCGAAGTGCAGCAGATGCTGGGCGACAACCGAGTCAGAAGCGTAGCCATGAGCTCCACTGACGGTATGACCCGCGGCATGACCGCCACCGACACCGGTAACCCGATTACTGTGCCGGTAGGAAAAGGCACCCTCGGTCGCATCATCAACGTACTTGGTGAGATTGTGGACGAAGGCGAACCGCTCAAGGCCGACGAAATGTGGCCCATCCACAGACCCTGCCCCGAGCTGACCAACCTGCAAACCGATACGGTTATCTTCGAAACCGGTATCAAAGTCGTAGACCTTCTGGCTCCCTACGTAAAGGGCGGCAAAATTGGTCTCTTCGGTGGAGCCGGCGTAGGCAAAACCGTTATCATCATGGAACTTATCAACAACATCGCCAAGCACCACGGCGGCTACTCAGTGTTTGCCGGTGTGGGCGAGCGTACTCGTGAAGGCAACGACCTCTATCACGAAATGAAAGATTCCGGCGTTCTCGACAAAGTAGCTCTGGTTTACGGTCAGATGAACGAGCCGCCGGGCGCCAGAATGCGCGTCGCTCTTTCCGCTCTAACCGTGTCTGAATACTTCAGAGACGTATCCAAGCAAGACGTGCTCTTGTTCGTAGACAACATCTTCCGCTTCACCCAGGCCGGTTCCGAAGTGTCGGCGCTCCTGGGACGTATGCCCTCCGCCGTAGGTTATCAGCCTACTCTGGCCAACGAAATGGGCCAGCTGCAAGAGCGTATTACCTCCACCAAGAACGGCTCCATCACCTCTGTACAAGCTGTATACGTACCTGCCGACGACTTGACCGACCCGGCTCCTGCCACCACCTTCGGTCACCTCGACGCCACCACCGTTCTCAGCCGTCAGATTGCCGAACTCGGTATCTATCCTGCCGTTGACCCGCTCGCTTCCACCTCTACCGCTCTCAAGCCGGAAGTAGTCGGACAACAGCACTACGACGTAGCCCGCGGCGTACAGCAGACTCTGCAGCGCTACAAAGACTTGCAGGATATCATCGCCATTCTCGGTATGGATGAGCTTTCCGGCGACGACAAACTTATCGTCGGTCGCGCCAGAAAGATCCAGCGCTTCATGAGCCAACCGTTCTCCGTCGCCGCCAACTTCACCGGCCGCGAAGGTAAGTACGTCAAACTCAAAGACACCGTGGAAGGGTTCCGTCAGATTCTCGAAGGAGAATGCGACGACATGCCGGAAGGCGCCTTCTACATGGTGGGCGGCATTGAAGAAGCGAAAGAACAAGCCAAGAAAATGCAAGCCTAATGAAGAAAAAACATCAACCGGAAAAAGTCGAGCACACTAAAGAAGCGGCGCCTGAAAGCGGCCCCGGCAATCGCAATGTCTATGTCTTCGGAAGACTGGAAAATGAAGTTGCCCTACCTGTGATCAAGCGCCTGCTCAAGCTCGATGAGCGCTGTTCCAAGACACCGATAAATCTGTACATCAATTCCTCCGGCGGCAACGGCTACAATGCCGACTGCATCATTGCAGTCATGCACAGTATCAAAGCGCCGGTGAATACAATTTGTCTGGGGCATGCGCTCTCCGGTGCATGTGAAATTCTTGCCTCCGGCACCGGAGAGAGAAGTTCCTATGAGTTTGCTACCTTGATGTTCCATCAGACCCTCTGGGAAGCTGAAGGCGACATCACCAACCTGGAAATTCAGGCGGTGCAAGGACGGCGTTTTCGAGAAGCACAAATCGAGGTGCTGCATAGATCTACAGGTCAGCCCAAAGATCGCTTGCGCAAAGATATCGAACGTGATTTCTATCTCTCCGCCAGAGAAGCCCTTGAATACAACCTCATCGACAAACTCATCGAGCATCAGGGTTCAGTTTCAGGCATGAAGAAAACCAAGGCCAAACTGCCCGCTGCCAAAAGTGGTAAAAGCAAGGCCTGAACTAAAAAGTAATTGAACTGCAAAAATAGAATTTGGGACGAATAAAAGATGGCAAACACACTCAACCTGAAAATCATCACCCCGGATCGCATCGTATACGAGAGCCCGGTGGAACAAATCACTGCCGTCGCAAGGGATGGTGAGTTGACGATTTTGCCGGGACACGAGCCCCTGGTAACAACCCTGGCCATCGACGTCATGCGCTTCAAGGTGCGCGGCGAAGAGGAAGTTGCTGCTGTGATTGGCGGCATCATGGAAGTAGGTACAAGCGAAGTCACCATCATGTCCGACGTTGCCGAACTGGATGTGGAAATCGACGAAGCCCGCGCCAAGCAAGCCAAAGAAAGAGTGGAAGCAGAAAAGACTCAAAGAACAGACAAGATCGATGTCTACGCTTCCGAACTGGCCCTTTCGAGAGCTATGGCTCGACTCAAAGCGGCAGAACTCGGCAAGTTACGCAAACAACGTGGTGGCGGTATAAGATAATTGCCTGACCGGTCAAAGAAAAATCGACCGGTATCCCTGCTGACAGCACTCTTGCTAACAAGCACCAGTAGCGCTGCCTGGGCGCAATCCCACACACAAAAGAAATCCGCCGATAGTAGTGAAAAAATGCAGGCGCGCTGTGTCGACCTCTGGTCGCAAGTACAGGGCGCCTGTACTATTACTTACACAAAGACGGCCATCCGCATGGATTCGCCCTCTCGCAACTTCGTGCTCTTATTGAAAGCACCAAAGTGGCAGGCTACTTCCATGAATCCGAAGACCCGCCTGGTGCACATTTGCCCGCCCAGCCAGTGGAAGCCAAATGATGTACACACCTTTGGCTGGTTGAGACCAAGCGCCGCCACCGGACTGATACCAAAATCCTTCCAGGAAACCAGCCTGGAGGGTCTCAAGTGCCGCCTCTACAAGATGGAAATACGGCAGAAAATAGCCAATCCTACCCATGCCTGGGAACGGCTCATTATAAAAGAAGCTGATTACTGGGTGGCGGAAGACAAGGTCTATCCACAGGAAGCGGCAAAGTGCTTCGAACGCGCCCTCGCTCTTTCTTCCGTAGGAGCCATTCCCCTCAAACTGGAAACAACCAATTACGGCATGGCTAAGAAAAAGGACGAGCTTAAATTGGTAAAGGTGCAAGTCAAAACAGTGCCCAAAAGCCTGTTTGAAGTGCCCAGCGACTACAAGACCGTAAAATCCATTCAAGACATCTCCGGCCAGGCCAGTCAGGAAATGGTGGACATGTTTAAATAGTCGCCTCCCGAGCCCTTGCTAAAAGAGCCCCGTCTCAAAAAGACAGGGCTCTTCCAACTTAATTGGCGTTTTCAGCCTAGAGGCGACCCAAACTAAGCTGCATCATCTCACGGGTGATCAAGAGCTCACGCGGCATGCGCTCGCTCAGCTTATTGAAAAGCTCATCGTGAGCTTCCAGTTCAGCCTGCCATAGTTGAGTGTCTACATGCATCAAAGACTCGAACTCACTGCGGGTCACCGATTCAAGACCGGTCCAATCCAGGTCTTCATAGCGAGGCATCCAACCAAGCACCGTTTGCTCGGCACCGGCCAGACCGCTCACTCGATCGGAAATCCACTTGAGCACGCGCATATTCTCGCCGAAGCCCGGCCAGATGATCTTGCCGTCGGCATCAGCTCTGAACCAGTTGACGCAGAAAATGCGCGGCGGATTCTTGACCATGTGTCCCATTTTCAACCAGTGGCTGAAATAGTCGCCCATGTGATAACCGCAGAAAGGCAGCATGGCCATGGGGTCACGTCTTACTTCGCCGACCTTGCCGGCAGCCGCCGCCGTGGTCTCTGAGCCAAGAGTGGCAGCCATGTAGACACCGTAGTTCCAGTTGAAGGATTCAAAGGCTAAAGGCACTACGGAAGCGCGACGTCCGCCGAAGACGAAGGCGCTAATGGGCACGCCTTCCGGATTGTCCCACTCGGGATCGAGAGAAGGGCACTGGGTGGCGGAAACAGTAAAGCGGCTATTGGGGTGGGCGGCTTTCCGTCCACAGTCCGGTGTCCACTTGCGTCCCTGCCAGTCGATGAGTTCGGCCGGCGGTTCATCGGTCAACCCTTCCCACCAGACATCTCCGTCGGGCGTGAGGGCCACATTGGTGAAGAGGCAATTTTTGCTGAGGGTAGCCAGGGCATTGGGATTGGTCTTAGCGGAAGTTCCAGGCGCCACGCCGAAATAACCGGCTTCCGGGTTGATGGCTCTCAGTTTGCCGTCCTCTCCGGGGCGAATCCAGGCGATGTCATCACCGACCGTACTCACTTCCCAGCCGCCGAAATTCTTGGGCGGAATAATCATGGCGAAGTTGGTCTTACCGCAAGCACTGGGGAAGGCCGCTGCCACATAAGACTTCTTGCCTTCCGGATTTTTCACGCCCAGAATGAGCATGTGCTCAGCCAACCAGCCTTCTTCTTTGCCCATTGTAGAGGCGATACGAAGAGCCAGACATTTCTTGCCGAGCAGAGCATTGCCACCATATCCGGAGCCGTAAGACCAAATTTCTTTAGTTTCCGGGAAGTGACAAATGTACTTATGCTCAGCATCGCAAGGCCAGGCTACGTCCTTTTCGCCTGGCGAAAGCGGGTGACCGACGGAGTGAAAACAAGGAACAAAATCGCCGTCTGTACCGAGCAATTCCACTACCTTTTTGCCCATGCGAGTCATCAATTTCATGCTGACGGCAACATAAGGCGAGTCTGTGATTTCCACGCCTATTTGCGAGAGGGGCGAACCCAGCGGTCCCATGCTGAAAGGAATGACATACATGGTGCGACCGCGCATGCAATTCTTGAAGAAATCCTTGAGAATTATTTTGGCCGTCTCGGGCTCCATCCAATTATTGTTGGGGCCGCAATCTTCTTTGAGAGTCGTGCAGACGAAAGTTCTGTCTTCCACCCGAGCCACGTCGGAAGGGGCCGAACGAGCCAGGAAACTGCCGGGGCGCTTTTTAGGATTGAGTTTAATCAGCGTTCCGGATTCAACCATTTCATCGCAAAGACGGTTATATTCCTCTTCGGAACCATCACACCAGTAAATGCGATCGGGTTGACAAAGGGCAGCAGCCTCACTAACCCAGTCTTGCAATTTCTTATGCTTATTGACTGGATAGCTCGCTTCTACTTTGGGCATGGTACGCACGCCCAGAGACTCTGTAGTCGGCATTATCTATAACTCCTGAATACAAGTTATCGGAAGTTACAACAATACAACGAAATATGTCCTCCTTGACTCAACCGCAAGGCCGAATTCAGAATCTAATTCTGTTTCTAATATAGAAGCAGCACAGATGGAATGGGGGCGATGAACTTGGCCAACCAAAAGCAAAGGCAGCGGGACTGGTTTTCGACCGCCCTGCTGCTCTTAGCCGCTCTCACCTGCCTGCCCGTGCTCAAAGCCCAGGCCGCCCCCGTGCCTGCTCAGAAGCAGAGCCGGGAAACGCCTGGTAAGCGGCAAAAGACGCCGGAACAAGTCCCGGCAAAAGCCGAAAGCCCCGCCAATAGACCGATCAAAGACAAATGGGCAATAGTCGTGGGCGTTAGCAAATTTGCCCGTCCCGCCCTCAATTTGCGCAATGCCGACAAAGACGCCCGGGACTTTTATGACTACCTGGTCAAGGAGGCCAACTTTGCCCCGGACCACGTCAAGTTGCTCATCAATGAAGCCGCCACACGCAGGCGAGTACTCTCCGAATTAGGCAGTAAATGGCTGCCCAGGCTGGCTCATCCCGACGACCTGGTGGTTATCTTCATCTCCAGCCACGGCAGCGCCAGCGAAATGGATGTAGGGGGAGTCAACTACCTGGTAGTGCACGACACCGATCCCGACGACCTCTTTACCACCGGCATCGACATGCAGCAACTGACCCGCCTGATTAAATCAAGGGTGCACTGCCAGCGCATCGTCATCATTCTCGATGCCTGCCATAGCGGCGCCACCAGGGCCAGCGCCAAAGGTCTTGTGCGCACCGGCAATATCGACGCCCAGGCAGTGGCCATGGGCACCGGTCAACTGGTAATTGCCTCCAGCGAACCCACCCAATCATCCTGGGAATTCAAGGACAAACCAAACGGTGTCTTCACCGCCTGCCTCTTGAGCGCCCTCCGGGCCCAGGACAAAATAAGCCTGGACAAAGCCTTCAACAGCACCAAAGAAGAAGTGGAAACGGTAGTCTTGAGGGAGCGCGGCGTTCTCCAGAGCCCGGTCTTGAAAAGCGCCTGGCAGGGAAACGATATCATCCTTTCGGTTTTACCTACCGATCCCAGACCGGCAGTCACCGGTCTGGAAAACGAAGGCATCGAAGCTGAGGAGCCGACTACCGCCAAGGAAAGTCGCTACATCAATCCAACCAGGGCTAGCGACCCCAATCTTGTCAAGGAACTTGCTCCCAGGGTAGCTTTGTTGCCCTTCAGCGAAGGCTCGGACCTGGAAACCGGTGAACTTGATTTCGATGGACTGGCCGTCCGTCTGGAAGAACTGGTGAGAAGCAGGCTGAGCGCCAGACTGCAAGACCGCTTAATAAGCCCCTACGCTATCGGCGCCGCCCTTGGCAAATACAATCTAGGAGGCGGCATCTGGAGCCCCGAAGTGAGGCGCGTCATGGGCAAAGCCTTCAATGCTCGCTATCTGGTGAAGGTCAATCTCAACGATGCGCACTTTCAGGAGAACGGCGACTGCCGCGTCTCGGTATCACTGACGGTGGCATCAGGAATTAGCGGCGACTACCTGACCTCCCGCGGTATAAACGCCAAAGGTCTGCACTGTGATGGCGACAAGAGCGCCCGGGAAGCCTTTTTGAGAAATCGGGTACTGCCCGAATATGCCCGCGCTCTAGTAGCAATGATCGAAGATGCAATCGGTTCTGAAAAATAGGAAGAAGCAAGTGAACCAGGTAAAAGGCAAGACCAGGAAAACCAGAGCGCGCAAGACCGGGATTCTATCCTTGGCAGCCACGACTATACTCTTTCTCGTGGGCGCCCAAACATGCGCAAGCTTGCCCGCCGGGGCACAGCCCCAGCCTCGCGACAAATGGGCCCTGGTCATAGGCATAAGCAAATTCAAAAACCCCAAACTCAATCTCAAACAGGCAGCCCGAGACGCCGCCGACTTTGCCGCTTACCTGGTAGATGAGGGGCACTTCGCAGCCGATCATGTAAAAGTTATCCTCGATGAAGAAGCCACCCAGCGCAACATCCTCTCCAGCCTCGGCAGCCAGTGGCTCGGTCGTCGCGCCGCCCCCGACGACCTGGCCGTGGTCTACATCTCAACCCACGGCAGCGCCGCCGAAGCCGGTCAGGGTCTGAACTTTCTACTGGCCGCCGACAGCGATAGCGACGACCTCTACGCCACCGGCATTGAAATGCAGCAAATCGCCCGGGTCATCAAAGCCAAGGTTTACAGCAAGCGCGTCGTCATCATTGTGGATGCCTGCCACGCAGGCGGCGCTACAGCCGCCGGGGCCGACAAAGCCGCAAAAGCAACGAGCAATATCAACGCCGGTCAACTGGCTACGGAAAGCGGTCAGTTGGTGATTGCCTCCAGCCAACCGAACCAGGAATCATTCGAATTTAAAGCCAGAGAAAATGGTGTCTTCACCGGCTGCCTTCTAGATGCCCTGCGCAAAGGCGGAGCGAAAGCCAGCCTGGCAGACATCTTCAAAGAAACGAAAGAGCAAGTGCAAGCGATAGTTTTGAGGGAACGGGGCGTCTTGCAAACCCCGGTTCTGGCAAGTTCCTGGCCGGCCGCCGAAATTGCTCTGGCCGTGCCGCCCCAAGCGCCCCGCCCGGGACTGACGGAAGAAAGCCCGAAGCAGGCCGACGAACCCAACCTAAAACAATCCGAGGAGACCAAACCAAAGCAACAAGCCTCCGACAATGCGGAGCAACATCTAAAAGCCGGCCCAGCCGACAAACTTCTTGATGATATTCAACCGGATCTGATCAAACTACCGGAGGAAAAAGAAGAAGAACCCCAGGAAAAACAGCGCCGGGCAAAAACGCTCACCCTGCCCGATCGCCTCGCCCTACTTCCTTGCACAGCACCTCCGAGGCTGAGCCTGGGTAGCGACTACATGAACGACCCGGCCGTCAATCTGCAATATATGTTGCAAACCAAACTGCGCTCCAGCCTGGGACGCAAACTAGTGAGCAGCTTCGACTCGGGAGAAGCAATGGGCAACGCCGTTTTGACCGGCACTCAGTTTTTCGAGCAGGAGAACCTGATGATGCTCGGCCGGGCCATGAAGGCTCGCTACATCGCCGAAGTAAGCATAGAAGACCTGGCTTTCATCAAAGATACCTGCCGCATGGAAGTAATCTTGAGAGTAGGCTCGGGCGAAACAGGCGAACTGATTCTGGTGGAGGGCAAACGAGTCAACACGCCGCCCTTCAAAGGCGGCAAAAACGAACGCATGGAATTCCTGAAAGGGCAAGTCTACCCGGCACTGACCGAGGCTTTAAGCGAAAAAATTCTGGAAGTGATGCAGGCAAAATAAGGCGAATGCGGCAAAGGGAAATTTAGACAAATGCAAAAAGATCAGACCGCGTCAGGCAAAACGTTTCTCAGAAACCCACTCTTAATAAGTCTCGCCCTTCTAACAACTATGTGCGCTTGCCAGGTTCTCACCAATTCCCTGGCTTCCAAATCAGCCCCCCTTGCCGCTCGGGAAGAAAGAAGGCAGACAAACGGCAGCCTCTGTCTATCACTCGATGGCGACTATGAAGTAAGCTCGGTTTATCCCGGCTATCCACCAAGACGGGCCCTTCTCACGGGCACAAATGACTTGCACGAAGCCATCTTGCCCCAGGACCGCTCACAAAAACAGGAGTTCGCCTTCCATACCAAAGAAGAGCTGAACCCCTACATCATCATCGACCTGAAGCGCTCCTGCCAGGTAGAAGAAATTATCGTCCAAAACCGACTGCGGCAGTGCCAGGAAAGGGCCCAGGGACTGACCATGTGGGCATCGTCGGATAAGACCTACTGGAAGCAACTCTCTAAGCCCCAGGCACCCAGTGCCTCCTGGCTCTGGCGCGGAAAAGCGCCGGAAAATATGCGTTACCTGAAGCTCAGCTTGAACGGAGTAAGTTACTTTCACCTGGCCCGTGTGCAAGTTTACGGTCGGTATCTGGAAGAGCCCGATACTGAAGAACTCTTAGCTTCCAAAGGCAAAGAGGCAAGCACCAAGACCGGTCAAACCATAGCCTCAGGAGAAGGGCAACCAGGCTCCGGTGCAAAAAACAGACCGGTTCTGGATAAGTGGGCGGTGGTTGTGGGCGTCTCCAAATTCGCCGATGCCAAATTGAACCTGCGCTATCCCGCCAAAGATGCCCAGGACTTCTACAACTACCTGGTCACCAAGGGCAACTTTGCCCCGGACCATATCAAACTTTTACTGAATGAAAATGCCACCAAAGATCGCATTCTCGATGTACTGGGTGATAGCTGGCTGCCTCGTCTGGCCCTGCCCGACGACCTGGTGGTAATTTTCATCAGCAGCCACGGCAGCGCCTCCGACTCAGACATTTGCGGCGTCAACTATGTTGTAACCTACGACACCAATCCAGATAAACTCTTCACCACAGGCATCGCCATGAAATCACTGGCCGCCACCATCAAAGAACGGGTACACTCCGAAAGGGTACTGGTGGTGCTGGACACCTGCCATGCCGGTGGCGCATCGGAGAGCAAAGGCTTAACCAGAAATGCCAACGCCGATGCTCTCAGTTTCTCACAGGGCACCGGTCAAATGGTGGTTTGCTCCAGCGATAAAAATCAAGTTTCCTGGGAAGGGAAAAATATGCAAAACTCCGTCTTCACAAGAAACCTCATCGACGCCTTCCAGGAAAAAGGGGCTCAGAGCCCAATCTCGGAAGTCTTCAAAACAGTAAAAGAGAAAGTAGAAGAGCAGGTGGTGAGGGAAAGAGGGGTGCTGCAAACACCCGTAGTGGAAGCCAGCAAGTGGTCAGGCAATGAGATTATCCTCGGCTGTCGACCGCTTAAGCCAAGACCGGGCAAGCTTTAAAAGCTTACCCGGTAAATCTGAAACCAGTCTGAAACATTGCCGCCTTAAGCTAGGAGCATCAAAGCTCTGCTTACCTTACTAGCTCCCTTACAAAAGTTCTCAGCCCTGTCCAAGTGACTGCGTGCCGGCTCCCGAACGCAGTCCTTCAGGCAAGGAGGTTTTCTATGCCAACCGATAACTCCAACGAAGCAACTGCACAAAAGATGCCTCAAAACTTCGACGCGCTCTCCGGCAAAATCGTGGAAGACATCTCATCAGGCGGCTCAGGCTCAGCCTTCAGAGATGAACTTAACAACATGAATCCCCAGCAATTACTGGAATTCAATCGTTCTCTCAGCAATGCCGTCTTCCAACACAACCTAGAGCATTTCAGAACACCAGAACAAATGCTGGGGTACGAAGCCCAACTAGATGCCAAAACCGGTCAGATAAGAGACATCGACGTACTGGCTAGAAACAACACCAATGATGCCGTCAGGAACCTCAATCGCATCGACCTGTTAGACTCCGGCAAGATAGGCGAGGAAATCGATCAAAAACAAGAGCTAGACTTTCAAACCAACCCATATGAAGATCTACACAGGTCTAGAGAGCATTTGCAGCGCCTCTCTAAAGATTCCGATGAGGCAGGTAAAGAGAGCCAAGAAGCGCTACGTGAAAGATCAATTGCAGACATGCGCGATGCAAACAGAGACGCCGATGAAAACAAACTGCGACAGTTAGAAGACAACATGAATGAAAATCTAGGAATAAAACCCAAACAGAACACCACTCGTGCAGACGATCTCAATAGCCCTCTGGGCCGCGAATATAAATATCCGCAGGCAGTGGAAGAAGAAATAGATAACAACTACAGGCATTTTCGCCAAGCCGATGGCATGCGCGAGCCCCGATACGAGCAGAGAAACCCCGAGATGCAACTCTATAATGAGTTCAAGCCTAGATAAGGCAGCGCCCTCCAAAGAAGACTGGCAACGCACTTGCGAGTTGCCGCCTTCATTGCGACTGCGATAACTTAGTCTTGCTCGATATGGTCAGAAGATCCCGCTCAGCCTGATAGAATTGCATTTGCAAAATGTAAGGGGCGGGATTTATGTACAAAGTAAACCGGGTGTCTAAAAAACTCTTCCGGAGTCAGCATTCTGCCACTGTCCGGTTTGCTGCTGCAGCTATATTACTTACCGCACCACCTGCTTTTGCCGCCGGGTTGACTACCGCGCAACTGAACAATGTCACTTTAGACGCCCCGGATTGGGAAGGTGACGGCGTGCACCAGCTGAAATTTACTAGCGGTGAGTATGCAACCAAATCTGGTAACGGCAGAATACTGAAGACGGCAGTGGGTGACCTTGACGGTGATGGACAGGCTGACGGCGCAGTGGTCTATTATGAGAACTACGGCGGCTCCGGAGCCTTTATGCGCATGGCGGTGTTTATCTGCAAGGATGGCAAGCCGGTGCAAGTAGGGATGCGTTCTCTCGGTGACCGCAGTGAGACGAGACACCTGACTATCAAGAATAGAACCTTGGTGCTCGATATCATGACTCATAGACCAAATGACAGTGCGCCTGGTCCCACCAAGCGCAAGGTCGTGAATTTCAAACTCAAGCAGGGCAAACTAGTGGGACCGGAGCAAGTCGATTGGAACTGAGGTGCTTAAGTAAGAGCGAATTTCATTTCAATACGTAATTAACATAAAGCTCAAGGAGTTAGGAATGGGCGTTGCAACGAATCAATTTCAGAAGGGCTTCATTTGCGGTTTTTGTTCATTTGCGGCACTTCTAATTGGAATGAGTTATACCGGGACTGTACTTTTCCCTTCAGACTACCTGGTAGAAATAGTGAACTGCAGCCCATCAGCTATTGAGAGAGTCACACTCGGTTATGGTTTAGGTAAAACTACTATTCGAGAACTCGGCGCGAATAAGAAAATCACGATTCTAGCTCACTCCGGAGAATATACTCCAATTGACATAGCGTTTTATGACAAGTACGGCGGCGTTCACACAGAGGAATTCAGAGACGTACGCGCATTCGACAATTACCGGTACATATACATTGACGAATCCTGCAAAGTAACACTGCGAAGGCATCTGGATCAACTATCAAAATTCCTCTCACTATAGACCTCCAGTTCTTATGGTCGGAGATGGACCAATCAGGACCGGTAGACCGATCGCAAACTTGAGCACGGCAATGCTTGAGGAGCCCTACGCACAAATCAAAACCCTAGTTTACCGGCAACTCCGCCAATGCCGCCTTAATCTGACCATAGAGTTCCGGCAGCCATTTCGGATCAGTTGCACTAGCTGCCGGAATGGCAGTGGTGCGAAAATCCACAGGCGCGATAATCAGCGGCAAATTCTTGTCGGCAGTATCGTAAGCCGCCACAAACAAATCCTCACTGACGGGATCACCCATGGCTATGCAGCCAATAGAACATTCGTTGCCGTGCACCAGAATGTCGCTACCAGGCTGTTCACGACCGTCTTCTTTGGCATGGGCCCAATCGGTGGGGTTTGGGTAGTTCAAGCGAAGGGCTAAATGGTAAGGGGTATTGGGTTCAAGAGTAAGGTTATACAACCCCTCCGGCACCTGGCAGTCACCTTCTCTGAGTTTGGGACCGAGCACACCGCTGGCGGCAAGAACGGGATAAGAACATATGTATTTGTAGGAAGAATCAGCGGCACAAGCATAGAGCATGAGCTGCTTGGTGGACTTAATCACCACCATTGTCAGCCGCTGAGGCGGATAGGCTAACCCTTTTGCTTGAAACTTCGGTTGCAGTCTTGCTCGGGCGGCGGCTCCATAAGTGGCAATCTGATCTTCAGCGGTGTAGATAATTGGTGGTTCAACAACCGGCTTACGCTCCACCACACTCACTACCATCCGCTTGATGCGACGAAGCACCTTTATAGGATAGGGAGTCAGGAAGGAACAAAGAAGCATCACAGCCGCCATAGCAATAAGAACTCGGCGTCGCTTCTTGAAAAAACTTCCCATCAACCGTTAATCCCTAAACAACTCAGTAAGCAACTCGGCAATAGGTAAATTCTATGCTTGTACCAGCAGGTCTGGCAAGGAGAGCAGTCACCAAAATGCTCTTGTAACTTAACTTGCTATGATGGTGTAGAACGCAGAAAGGTCGCGTTTACTGGGTAATGGTTCAGAATCGTGAAATCCACACTACTCAAAGTCATTAATTCAGCGCTCGCCGGTTTTCTGATCAGTGCTTCATTGGTTGTTTTTCCGGGAGCTCTCTTCATGAGACCCAGTAAGCAAGCGGGTCCCGCTCAGATGGTTCTTGCCCTGAACATGTCTTTAGAGCAGCAATACGGGGCCGAGGGGCTTAAAACACCAAAGGTTCTACAAGATTTGATGCAGCAAGGATTTCTGCTGACACTTGCAAGAAATGAAGCTGATTGTTTATCGTTCCTCCTCATCGGAACCTGTCTGGGTCCCTTGCTAATTTGGATAAAGTGCCGACAGCCAGTGAAATCAGAAATATCCGACCAAACCAACACCTAACACTCTAAAACAAAGCCGGCGGACTCTTTCGCCACAGCGGCAAGTCAACCTTTAGCACGCCTGCTTTTCATTAGCCAAATAACCATGATTTAGCCTCCTCAACTTGCACGCAAGTCGAAGAGGGGCTTTTGGCCCCTCTTCCCCCCGTTTGAAAACATTTCAGAGAACCTAACCTAGCGATTCTCGCCTTCCTGATAGCCGGGAAGATTGGGCTGGAAATTCCCATCGGAGCGCCCGGAAGAAGTGCCATTGTCGCTGGGAGTGTTGCCTTCCCGGTTCTCTCCCCGGAACCAGTCTTTCAATTGACCACCGCCGACCTGAACTTCAGCGGCTGGTGGCTTCTTGTCACCGCCTCCGACTTGCACATCACCGACCGGATCTTTCGGTCCACCATCTTTGATTATTTTCTTGCCTTCGGAGAAGCCGTCCTTCATACCACCATCATCGAAGTACTTTTTACCTTCCGGCAATTCATCCTTCATGCCGCCATCTTTCTCGAATTTCTTGAGGTAGTTATCCTTCATGCCGCCGTCTTTTTCGAATTTCTTGCCTTCAAGTTCCTTATCTTTCTTGGCGCCCCGGATGGCGTCGTCTTTATCAATCTTGTTTCCTTCTTTGTCGCAGAAGCTGAGCTCTGGAAGGCTGTTCTCGTAGGCTTTAGCCTTCTTGTTGGCCAGTAGTTTCATCGCTTCAATGGCAGAGTTGCCATAGGACTCGTCGTAGAGCCTGGCAGCAGGCTTCTCAATGCGGGCCACGGAAGAATCAGCGAAATCATTGGTAGCGAATTTCATGGTAAGAACCTCCAGAAGAAAATAGAAATCGAAGCTTAGAATCGAAAGAGGCGGTCACTTGTATTACAGCTTGCTCTAGAACTTTGTCTTTTGGGGTAGCGCTGCGGGGGCGTGCATCTCTTTCCGTGCTCCTAATCTAAGGCCGCAAGTTGACACCAGGTTGACATGGAAGTGAACCTGAAAAATTCACCCAAACGTTTCCTCAAAGCCCCACAGAGCTTCAATCAAGCTTAGAAAGTTCGGCAAATCGCGCCTCATCGGCCCGGGCCTTAGACTTCTCGCCGAGGCTTTCATATACTTTGCCCCGCTCTTTATACCAGCGGGGGTACTGGGACTGCTCCAGAATCAGTTGATTGTAGTCGGCCAGCGCTTCCTTATATCTTTTCAGTCTGGTCAGACAGATGGCGCGGCGCTCAAGAGCGGAGGCCATGCGCGGGTAATGGCGCAAAATCAAATTGAGGTCCTTGAGGGCATCTTTATATAGACCAAGCTCAACTTGATTGAAGGAGCGGGTCAAAAGCTCCCGCGCCAGTTGCAGATTCAAGTTCTTTACAGTCTCCAGAGACTTCCAGGTCAAACCGTTGGCAGACAGACGCATACCAAGCCACTCGTTGCGAGCCTTGAGTGCCTCTTTATAGCGGCGGAGCTTTTCATAACATTCTGCCGTTGCCTTGGAAGAGAGATCCTTGCGGGAAGTATCTTGCCCATCCCCCCGAAATCTTTCATATAAGGAGATAGCCTTCTCATAGTGCCCAGCCTGGCGGTTCAAGTCGCCATTCAACTTGAGGGCAGTGGCGTGATCCCTTCGAAGTCTGAGAACTTCATCAAAGTCCTTTATGGCAGCCTCTGACTTACCAAGAAATCTCTTGGTCTCAGCCCTCAAAACAAGGGCCCGCACATTGCCTGGATGTCCTTTGACATAGGCATCGGCCAGTTCCAGGGCCTGGGCCGAGTGAAAGCGCCGCAAGGCAGTGTCAATGCGGGCCTTAACCAGGAAATACTCGTCTTTCTTTTTGTCTTTCAGGACGCTCTCGGCATGTTTCAAACACTGATCAGCGCCTACTTCTTTGCCGCTGAGACCGAGTAAGAGAGATTTGACCGTAAGAGCGCGACAATTATCAGCATCGCCGGCCAACACCTTGTCTATCAAAGACATGCCCTGGTCGCCCTTGCCCGTCAAACAAAGACCATAGGCCAGAGAGGATGCGGTATTGAAATTACCCTTGGCCAGGGCATTAGCCTGTGATAGCGTGCGCAGAGCCTCCTGATTGCGTTTATTGGAGAGCATGGAAAGCCCCCATAACTCCATAGCCTCGGCATTCTTCTGCAAGTCAGGATGCGTATTCATAAAATGATTCAAGCTGAAGCGATCGTCATCGTCAGCATAGCGCCTGACAGTGTTGAGCCCGACAGTGCCGGCCAACACAGGCGGTATCGGTATCATATACGATACCAGAGCAAAGCTCATGGAAATAAAAGTCAGAGTGAAGCCGACTTGCAGCGCCTTACACTTTAAGCGAGAGTACCTGTTTTTAGCACTGCCTGACAAGAACACCGACCAAAACTCCTGGCTTCCTCTAAATAAATTCGAATCTAAACAGGTATTTTAAACCAGAATACACTGCCTTTCCCCAACTGGCTGCGAACGCCTATCTCACCCCTGTGGGCGGCGATTATAGCCTTACAGATGGCCAGACCCAGACCGGTGCCCGAGGCTGACGCCCCCCGCCCTTCAGCCGAGTCTACCTGACGAAACCGCTCGAACACCAGCTCTTGCATGTTCTCCGGTATACCCGGACCCTGATCGGACACTTCTACTGTCACGAACTCACCGCTTCTTCTTGTGATGACGGCGATTTGCCCTCCTTGTGGTGAAAACTTGATGGCATTGAAGAGCAAGTTGGTCAAGACTCGCACAATACGTTCACCGTCACAGCTAACTTCTATTGGCTCCAGAGCCTTCCTGAGGCTAAGCTGTTTGGCTTTACCGCTTTCCTCCACCAGTGAAAGCGCCTCTTCCACCAGACTATTCAAAGAGCAAGTCTGGCATTCCAGAACGAAGACATCCGACTGTAGCTTCTCCATCTCCAACAGTTCGCTGATCATATCTACCAGCACTTTCACCGAGGCTTCGGCCCGGGCCACACGCTGAGCCGATTTCTCATTCAACTGATCAGCGGTGGAGGAGAGCACATTCAACGTCAGTTGCAGTGAAGTAAGCGGCGCACGCATATCGTGAGAAAGCATGGCTACAAACTCCTGCTTCAAACGCTCCAATTTCTTGCGCTCGGTGATATCGTGAGCCACGCAGAAGTAGCTCTGAAGCGGCTCGGACCAGATCACATTCCAGGATAACTCTACTTCCCTTCCGTCGTGGTTGACGATGGCCAGCTCAAACGAGCCGGCTCTATCCTGGGCAATCTGCTTGAAGCGTTCCAGCACGAACTGCGCTTTCTTAGCGGGCACCAGCGAGTTGATATTGCGCCCAAGCAATTCATCCTGACTGACGGCAAAGACGGCTTCCACGGCCGGATTGATGGCCGTCAGGCGCAAACCGGCATCAATTGAGCAAATGAAATCGGCAGCATTGGTCAAAATCGCTTGCTCTTTGATGCGGGCTTCCTTCAGAGACTCCGACACTTTATGCAGGGTGCGGTCCAGTTGAGCCAGTTCGTCCACACCGGCAAGGGCATTTAGAAGCGGTCGCTCCAGACCAAGGGCTGTGATATTTTCCGTAAGTAGAGCAAAGCGCCTGGATGTGCGGCGCTGAAAATAGAGAAAGAGTAGAAGCGCCAGTAATATGTTGAATACAAAACCGGCGCCCACCAGTATATAGGTGCGAGTACTTGTCTGCGCCTGCCTTTCGGCAAAGATCTGTCTTTGCTCATTCAATTTAAGGCGCAGGCGCCGGGCCAGATTCTCGACCTTGACAGTAGTGCGACGAGCCTGAATATAAGCCACGGTAGCATCTACCTGGTCCTGAGTATCGAGAGCCCGCATCCCCTTTTGAAAGGAATCATCCAGCGAGGTAAAAAGTCCGTCCAGTTCGGTAGCCTCACTGCGAACTCTCTCCAAAGGCATGAGCATGTTGCGCAGAGTTTTCTGCTCTGCCCGCATGGCGATAAGGCTCTGCTCGAAGGATTGCCTGTTCTTAGCATCCTTGGAAATCTGAAAGAGTGCCTGGGCGCCGGCACAAGTGACAATCTGAGAGAGAAAATTGTTGAAAGATATCATGACATCAGCAATGGCCGACTCCTTTTGATAGGAGTTTCTCAGTTCAATTAGATTGGCCGTGAGAAGCCCAATAAAAGCCACCTGGAAAAGGAGCGGTAGGCTAATTAAGAGGAGCACCTGCTGGGAGAAGCGAAGTTTCACTTGGAAACCGTAAAACCTGAAAGGGGGAATGGAGCTTAAATTAAACCCGCTCTAACATTCTACCCTCTCAATTGCCGGTGGCCCTTAACACCGCGGTCACAAGCGCGGCAGGGTGAAGATAAACCCTAGAAGATTACTTTTCAGCTAGAGTTGCTCGAATCGCTCCAGTCCAGCACAGTCACTTTGTTTGGAACGGTCGAAAGCTACCGGCAGAACTCGCCAGCGGATCAGGTGCAGGAGTATTTTCAGGAGCCGCTGAATGGGTTCGGCAAATAGAATCATGAAAACTAATAAGGCGATTCCATAGGCGCTCTCATGCATGGTCAGACTCAAGAGCATTGAAAGAGGAAGGAATAACTGGTAGTACTCGAAGAGTATGAAACGCCCGTTTTCCTTCGGACTCACGATAATAAGACCGGCCTGCATATACTTAAAATTCAAGTACTCAACGACCACGTGCAGCAACAGAAAGACATAGGAAAGCACGTTGTCGCTCAATATCAATAGATATCCAAAACTCAATAGCTCCAGTGGGAAAATAAAGCAGCCGGCAGCCAGGGCTAGATTCTTCTCGCCGATGGTTGTAGCGGCCGTGGCACACTTGCCAAGTTCGTCGGCTCTGAGATCTGAGATCTGGTGCCAGATGATTCCTCTCAAACCAAAAGCAAAGCTCCAGACTCCGGCACTTAACAGCCACTGCCAGAGATCAGCCGTTGAAGCCAGAGGCAATAAGAGAAAGAGCGCCAGCAAGGTAGGCAGTACATGCTCACCAAGAGCGACTGCGATCAGACCCCAATAACTTCTCCTTTTAAGACGTACCGGCTCAATCGAGTACGCCATGAATACCGCAATGATTGCAACGTAGGTGAGGCAGGCATAGGGATGGCAGTATTTTTGCAAAGTCAATGCGGTGGCGATAGAAAGACCGACCACCGCAGAAAGTAAGAGGCTTCTCCCGGTTGAACCGAACTTGACTATTGCCCTTGCCTTGCCGGCCAATTTATCTTGTTCGAGATCGGCAATATCATTGATCACACTGGCAAACAGCGCGGCTGTTACACCGCAAAGCAACAAGAGCAAGGCCGCGACTTCAAAGGGACCGGCACCTATCTGATTGCTGTATGCGTAGGCGCAGGCAATACCGATAGGCAAAGGCAATTTGAAGGCCCACCATTGATTGACTCTGGTAAGGTCGGCTATTTTCGAGAGCTTGGATGTAATTGCCAATGCAGTGCCCATGAGTAGTCGCCGTAGCCCCAGACTAGAAAGGCTCGGCGAGCAGGATGATACTATCCGCTATGTGAAATGAACCTCCCGCAATTTTACGCCAGTCAAAACCGGCCGCTCCCTCAAAATTCAGTTGAGCAGAAGGGTCTTCCTGCCCCGAATACAGATTGATTATTGATTTTTTGACGGAAAATCCGCTCAGTTTCAAGAGTGCGGTCAACTGCTCAATATATAGAAGGCGATACCGGTAGAGTTCGTAGGAAAGACCGGCATAGCACTGCTGTTTCTCATGCATCTCTGGATCTTCTCGCCAATCATGCATTACAAAATCTTTGATAAAGAGGAGTCCGTCTTCTTTAATGACTCGACGAGCGCTAGACAAGGCCTCATAGGGTGCAGGGGAATGACACAAGGACTCCAGGAAGAGAATTCGATCAAAACGATCTTCAGGATACAAGTCTTCCAGGCTGTGAAAATCGGCCACTTGTACAAAGACCTTGTCGGATAGGCCCTCCCTGGCAATAAGATGATCGGCCGCTTCCTTTTGAGCCTCGGACAGGGTAATAGCTTCTATGTGGAGGTCCCTGCGAGCAGCGAAGTAAACCGCTGGACCACACACCCCACAGCCGGCATCGAGAACGCTCATGCCGTCTTTTAAATCAGCAAGGTCCAGTTGAGCTTGCAGCATCTCGTCTACATCTTGCGGTCGGTAGGCCTGCAATATGCTACCGTAAGTATCCAGATAGGTCTGGGAATGAGCTTCGTAGTGTTCTTTCACCTGATCAACGCTATGCACCGGGCTCGGTACCAGACCGGTCAGCGCAAGAAGTGCGGCGATATAGTCTTTCATCAAGAATCGGCTGCCGACGATCTTACGTGCCTCGTGCTTGGCTCGCTGCAGCAAATTGTGATCCTGCCGGTAGTTTTGTATGGCATCCACCATCCTGTCGATGTTGCCATAAGGCACAAGGCTGCCCCCGCCACCAGCCAGTATTTCGCTGGCACCGCCGCAGTCTGCAAAGGCGAGCGTCGGTAAACCTGCTGCCATAGCCAGATGCAGCACACAAGGAAGCGGATCTTGACGGGAAGGTAACATAAAGAGATCCGCCCCGGCGAAAAATGGCGCCAACTCACTTTGTTTACCAACAAAGTGGATATTAGCCTTTGATGCCGATCTTGAAAGGTCTTGTTGTACTAATCTGTAAAACATATCAGACGGCTCAAGCGGATCGCCTATCCAGATAAAATGCGTGTTGCCGCCTTCCGGCTGCCTGGAAAGATAAGAGACGGCACTTTGCACGAAATAATCAACACCCTTGCGATGTTCTGCCGTACCGCAAGCCAGTACCACAAAATCTTCCGGCTCAATAGATAGTTGCTTCTGCAAAAATGCACGACCCATCTGTCTGTCCAGATTGAGAAAGGTCTCATCCAGAAGACCCTGAGGCAGAATATGAGTACGACACTGATATTGATGCAAATAATGACAGGAAGCTTTTGTCGTCTGACAGGAAAAAACCAGGTTATCCGCATTCTCCAACAAGTGCCGCTGCTGTGCTTCGGAATAGTCTGTCATGAACTCATGCACAAGGACCGTGGTGTTGAAGGAGAGGCTGTTAAACACCTCACAGATAACCAGGTTCTCGGCAGAATTTAATAGCACCGGCACGGAGTTGGTTAGCCGGCCGCTGGATAACAGATTCTCTAACTCAGCGCTCAAATACTCTTTGTAGTTTACACATTCACTTAAGTCGATAACGGGGCAGAGACTAAAGAACTCCGGCACAAGCTCTCCATCATCAAGAAGAACCAAGAGAACCTCCAGCCCCAAGTCTAGAAAATGGCGCAGGATGCTAAGGCCTAATAGAGGAGCGCCGGTGAGGCTGGCTGAGTGGATACATAGGACACAGTCAAACTGACTTTCACCGCTCACACGGCTAGTCTCCACAGACTCGTTCGAATTTGCGGAAGACCAGTTCCTGTAAGTTCGTCTTTTCCCTTCAGACAGGCTTGTGCTGCTACTCAGCATCACCGGCAACCTATTTTCGAAGATACCAAATTGCAAGAAATGAGTGAGGGGATTGATATCGGAAGCAATTACATCCTGCTGATTAGAAACATAATATGCAGTATCGAAATAACTGCTGGTTCGCAGCCTGAGCCTGGCACCCTCTAACAAATAGTGCACCAGCGGGTTGATTCGGACCTGAATGTTGGCTTTGCTTGCCTTATTGATGTAATACCGGCAGTCGAAGAAAGTATTGGGATTAAGACCGGTTTTCCAGCCCGTCGTCAAAAAATGCGTAATGCAATCACCGGTCTTAATGCCCCTTTGTTTTAGCTGCTCAAGGTAGTACGGCTCGTCAAAAAGACCACTGGCTTCCACGAGTTCGACAGCCTCGGCAAGCACTTGATCATAACTGCGTCCCTGCTGTATCTCTAACGGATAACCCAGGCGCATTGCGGCGCGCTTTAGCTTCTTACTGAGCGCGTTAACTTTGCGCGCCACCTCAGTAACACGCCAGGAACGAGAATTAATAACTCTCTTGGCGCGCTCGGAAACTATTGTCGCTCTGAGTTCGTTATATTGACTTAAGTCGAAACCGGAGGGTCGCCGATTTATAGCGGCTCCGCCATCAATTTTCAAAAGAGACTCCTCTGTCCGTCCAAAGGCAAACGCAGACGGCCATATAAAACGATGTAGTTTATTTATACATGGCGCCTATTGTCAAGTCGTTCGCGCTAACAGGCAGGTCTCTTGCTACTAGCCTTGCAAACGGCAAAGGAGCCACAAACCCAAGAGGAAGCTTACCGGCTTCAACGGCTCTCGCGCAGATAAAGATTCTGCATATCCAGATTGCGCAGTTTGGGTGCTTTCCAGGCAGTTAAAAGCACGACCAGTAAGGTCATGGCCCCGCCGAATACAACTGCCGGCACAAGACCCATGAGGCGAGCCGTTACGCCCGACTCGAACTCTCCGATTTCATTGGAGGAACCAATAAATATATTGTTCACCGAGGATACCCGCCCTTTCAGCTCATCGGGAGTGGAAAGCTGGTAGATAATGCCCCTTATATAAACACTGACACCGTCCAACATGCCGCTCAAAGTGAGCAGAGCAAGCGATAGTTCAAAATTCTTCGAGAGCCCAAAGCCGATGATGCTGAGACCAAAGCCACCCACGCAGGCAAGCAAGATGCGTCCGGCATGCTTCTTAATGGGCACATGGGTGAGCAGAGAGGCGGTCAGCAATGCCCCTACCGGCGGTGCGGCCCGCAGAAAGCCGAGAGCCTGGGGGCCCATGTGGAAGACTTCCGCGCTGAAAATAGGCAGCAATGCCACGGCACCACCGAAGAGCACAGCGAACAAGTCAAGAGACATAGCCCCCAGAAGTAGTTCATTGGTAAATACAAAGCGCAAGCCTTCTTTTATATTGGCGATCACACCGGCCGTGGAGGCCTTAAGGGTGGAAGCACTGCGCAAGAACAAAAAGCAGACCAGAGAAAAGAGCAAGAGTGCGGCGGAGAGCATATATGACTGAACTGCACCTAAGGCGCCGTATAAGAAACCACCCATGATCGGACCAAGCATAGCCGACCCCTGCCAGCAGGCACTGTTCCAGGCCGCAGCATTGCCCAACAGGGGACGCGGAACCACATCGGATAAAAGACCAAAAACAGCCGGACCGTAGAAACCTCGCGCCACACCGGTTACTACAATGACGGCAAAGATGGCGTAAAGCAGGGAAACACCGGTCATGCCGATACAGAAGAAGCAAAGAGCAACCAGGCTGAGAAAAAGAAGAAGGCAAGAAAGTAGCGCCAGGTAACGGCGGTTGCAAATATCGGCCACATGGCCGGCATAGAGAGAGACAGCGATAGCGGGGAGAGCCTCCGCCAAGCCGATCAAGCCCAGAACCAGGGGATTGTGGGTTAGCTCGTAAACCTGCCAACCCACGCAGAGACTGTGAATTTGCACGGAAAGAGTAACAAAGAGGCGACCAAGCAGAAGCAGTCGAAAGTCTTTGAGCTTAAGAGCAGCATATGGGCTTTCGTCATGATTATTGGTCAACGGGAAGACCTGCTAAAGGATCACCTGTAATGCATTTTACCCATTCCGATACCATAAGCCACCAAAAACATATCCATCGCATAGAAGACAGCAGCTGAGAGGCAGCTAAAGAACCTGCACCACAGGCAATGGCACAGAGACTGTACAGAAAGTGTGAAATATAAGAGACAGTCAAAGACCGGCCAAGATTATATACATTGCCGAAATGCAGCTTCGATTTGCAACACCTGCAACAAAAGCAACAAATGTAATAGTGTTCCACAAAACGCAACAAAGCCGCAAACCAAGCGCTGTATTGGCTTATAGCCATCTCAACGAGAGAACAAATCAGCGCTCGGTAACAACCGGATAATACATAGGAAAAGATCCATAAAAGAGATATATCATCGGAAATCCGCTTCAGCTGCGGTATAAGCTAGAAGGAATTTCATGCAAATTCCGATACTAAACATTGCTATAAGCGACACTCCAAAGACAGCCTCTAGAGCCATTCTTAGAAAACTTCACCGCAGGCAGTGCAAGTGTTTCTCTAAGGACATCTAATTTTGTGCTTAAACGAAACCTCTATTGTCAGGCAGCTCATTGGCCTATGATACTAACTGTAGTGCGGACCAAGAGAAGTGGACTCTTGCCCGCGCGAGTCGACTGGTTGCTTAGTATTGTTAACAACTGTGGCGACTTTGGGGTAGGGAACGGTTCTCCGGTGCTGACGACTTGGTGCAGTTCGTCAGTGACGCTGGGGGACCGTTCTCGTTTCTTCACATATTTACACCGAAAGCGTCTCATAAAAATACGCAAAAGCGTATTGTCATGATCAAGATTAGAGCTTTGCCCACCTTGTAAACGGTAGCAGCTATCGGCTAACCACCTGCAAGACCGACCGCACGCGGGTTTGCGGCTTGCGGCCGATCAACATAGTGTACGACTTTGCCGAACTCTTACTGTCCTTGACACGGCAGACCAAAGTTGTGGAGGTGCCGCCGTCGAAATTGAGGGCTTCCACAGCACCAATAGACTTTAGCAAGGCGCTCAAATCGGCCAGAGTAAGACCGGAAGAAAACTCATCCTGTCCTTTACCGGCGCAAGAAACCAAAAGCGCCCGTCCGTCTTTCAAAAAGGCTACGGCAGTGCGGGCCGCCGTGCGATTGACGCCGATTGAATCAACGACCTTGCCATCAGGCTCGGTGCGCAGGAAAGCCTCCGCTTCGGCAGTCAACTGCGGCAGAAGGCGCGGGCCGCCCTGCAGAGAGTGCTTGAGTGTGAGAGCGGCAGGAACAACATCACTATGAGCGGTGATGGCGTAAGAAATTTTTCCGAGCTTATCTTGATAGACGCGCAATTCGCTGCGCTCATAAATCTTAGGAAGAAAGGCAGTCAGTCTGGGATTACCAGTTAGAGCCTTGTTCTCTCTTGGATCGGCGACCAGACGCCCGTCCAGCACCACAAAACTGGTGCTCTTACCATCGGAAAGATTGAAGTAACCACCATTGGTGGCAGCCAGGGCACCACTTCCGGCCGCGACAGTCTCTGTAGGCTCGGTACCGGACGAGGCCAGCGCCGGTTTCAAGGACAGTTTCTGACTATCCAGTAAGAGCAAGCTGACCCGGCAGCCTTTGTAAGTAAAACAATAGACTTTCAAACCGGGATCAAAGGCGACTTTACCCTTCATCAACAGGGAGGGAGAAAGAAACTGCTGCCGTAAGTCCATCTGAAAAGCCGGGAAGGCTTCCTCAGGCGCCAATGACTGCGCCGGCTGCTGCGCCCTGAGAGTAGTTCCGGGACAGGCCAGTAAGCCGAGAGTTAGGAACACTGCCGCCGTTATCTGCTTAGTCCGACTCAATTGTTTCCCCCTTAACCCGGGCTCGACAAAGCCTTTCGAAGAGCCAGAGCCCGGTGCAAGGCTTCCGCCGGTGTTGCCCCCCGGCAGACCAGATGGCCCATTTTACGAGCTTTTCTCGGTTCCTGCTTGCCGTACAAAAGCAATTCCACAAAACCGGGAGCCTTCTCAAGGGCCTTCATATTAAGGATGGAACGTCCACCGTCCACGTAGTAGCACTCACCCAGTATATTGGCCATGGCGAAAGCCTGTTCGGAAATGGGCTCGCAATCGGAAATGGGTATATCGAGCAAGATTCGAGAAAGCAAGTCGAACTGGCTCAAATTGAAAGCCTGCATGGAAAGATGCCCGGAATTATGAGGGCGGGGCGCCAGTTCATTTACAAAAATGTCTTGCCCGCTCAAGAAAAACTCAACGGTCAAGAGCCCTTCCACATCTAGAACGTCAGCGATGTCGCAGGCCAATTTTCTCACCCTGGCATCCAGTTCTTCAGAAAGACTGGAGGGAAAGACTGTGGTGTCCAGTATCGAATCTTTGTGGACATTCTCAAAGACCGGCATGGTAACGCACTTGCCTTTCTGCCTGGCAACAATGCAACTCATCTCCAGACTGAGATCTATGAGTTTCTCCGCCACCAGGGTCTCGCCACGCTCGAGGCGCTCAAGCAGTTCAGGCAAGAAGGTCTGCCTTTCAGCCGCGCTCTTGAGCCTTTTTTGCCCTTTGCCGTCGTAGCCGCCCCGTACCGTCTTGACCAGACAGGGCAACTCAAATTGCTCGAAGGCGGCAAGGTCTTCTTTCTTCTCGATGGCTAGAAAATCCACCACAGGAAAATGCTTATCGCGCAAAAAGCATTTCTCCAGCAGGCGGTCCTGAGCCACGGCCAGAACCTTAAGAGATGGTCTGAAAAGCTTCTCGTGCTCAGCAATCGTGGAGAGCACACTGACAGGCAAGTGTTCGAATTCATATGTGATGACATCGGAAAGATTTTCAAACTGCTTGAGCTTTTCCTGGTCGGTAAAAGGAAAAGGGAAAGCGGAAGCCGTATGACGATGGGTCGGCGCATCAAGGTCGGGATCAAATACGGCAGTGGCAGCGCCGAGGCGGGCAAGGCTCTGGCTCAGGAAGAGCCCCAATTGCCCGCCGCCTAAAATTCCAACAACCTTCAAGCTAAGGTCTCCTTTAGAGATGCCCATCAAAATCAAGCAACTGGTCGCTGGAGGCAATGGCCTCATCAGCCCGACGCTGCCTTTCCATGGCGAGAAAATGTGCCAGTTTCTCGTTCTCGCTTTGCAAAGCCAATATCTTTATGGCAAAGAGAGCAGCGTTGACGGCGCCGGCCTTACCCACGGCAAAGGTTGCGGTCGGCACGCCGCCGGGCATCTGCACTATAGAAAGGAGGCTGTCGAGCCCGGACAAATTGCTGCCGGGCACCGGCACTCCGAGCACAGGCAAGGGCGTCAAACTGGAGAGCATGCCGGGCAGGTGGGCGGCCCCACCGGCACCGGCAATAATCACCTTAAGACCGCGCCCCTGAGCGCTCTGACCGTACTCGTACATACGCTCCGGCGTGCGGTGGGCACTGACCACCAGGGTCTCATGAGGCACTTCCGCCCGCACCAGAATTTCCCTGGCATGCACCATCACCTTGTAGTCCGACTGGCTGCCCATAACGAGACCCACGAGAGGCTTTTTGGAGGCATCTGTTCTTTCAGACATGGGCACCTCAGTGACGGAAACAGCGCTGACCGGTGAGAAGCATGGTCACGCCCAGTTCCTGAGCTTTAGCAATGACGTCTTTATCTTTGATGCTGCCGCCCGGCTGAATAATTACCTTGATACCATGGGCGGCGGCTTCCTCGATGCTGTCTACATTAGGGAAGAAGGCATCACTGGCCATGATTGCCCCCTGGCAGAGGGCACCACCCTGAGCCAGAGCTAGTTTCACGGAAGCGACCCGGCTGGTCTGACCGATACCGAAGCCGACGGCGTTGCCGTCTTTTACCACGACAATGGCGTTGGATGTCAGATGCTTGACCACATTCCAGGCAAAAGCCAGATCATCTTTGAGGCTGACGGCAAGTTGACCGTCGCCGCAAGCGGTCTCGAACTCAGCCACGGAAACCGGCTTTTCAACGTCTTTCTCAAGGATCAAACCGAAGTCGCCCATGTCCTTAATGCGAATCGGACTGGCTTCCGGGGAGGCGGTATTGGCTTCGCCCAGCAAACCAGCTTTCAATTTGAGCACGCGCATATTCTTTTTGGAAGCAAAGGTCTTGAGTGCTTCTTCACTGAAAGAGGGAGCGGCGACGATCTCGACGAAACCTTGAACGATCTTGGCGGCAAGAGCACCGTCTACATTGCCGGAGAATCCGTAAATGCCGCCGAAAGCGGAAAGCGGGTCGGTGCCGTAGGCCCGGTCGAAGGCTTCTTCTGTGGTCTTCCCGATGGCTACGCCGCAGGGATTATTGTGCTTGATGATACAGGCAGCTTCGGCAGCGCTTGAGGTAGATTTGCGAATATCGCGCAAGATACGAACCAGGGCGTAGCAGTCGACGATGTTATTGGCGGAAAGTTCTTTGCCGGCCAACTGTTCAAAGGGCGGGAAACTATCGGCGTCCAGGCCTTCGGAAAGGCGGGGAGGCTGATACCAGGCCGCAGCCTGATGAGGATTTTCACCATAACGAAGGGTGCTCACCTGCTTCAGACGCAAGGAAACGGCGGCCGGGAAATGAGCGCTCTCGGCTTCTTCGCCTCTGGCAGCAGCACTCAACACTTGCTCAATCAAGCCGTCGTATTCTTTGGTCTGAGCAAAGACGGCGGCAGCCAACTGCAAGCGGTAGGCTTTATCGGCCTTGCCGGCTTTGACAGCCTCGGCAAAAGCCTGGTACTGGGTGGGGCTCGACAACACCGCTACCCGGTCATAATTCTTGGAGCCGGCTCTCAGCAAGCTGGGACCGCCGATATCAATGAATTCTATCAGTTCGGAAAGCTTCAGTCCGAGCTTCATCTTCTCGGCAAAAGGATACAAATTCACGACCACCACATCGATTTCGCTGATATTGTGCTCCTTCAGTGTAGCCCGGTCAGCCTCAGACGCTCTGGCCAGCACACCGGCAAAGACGCGGGGATGAAGGGTCTTGACCCGTCCATCGAGAATCTCGGGGAAGCCGGTCATGTCTTCCACTTTGACGCCGTCAAAGCCATGCTCGCGCAAGTAGCCGCAAGTGGAGCCTGTGGCTATCACTTTTACCTGCTCAACTTCTGAGAGCGCTTTGAGAAGCTCTACGAGCCCGGTCTTATCATATACACTAGCCAATACTGTCAGCATTTCATCCCCCTGGTAGCTAATTTTCCTGATAGCTAATTTTGCAACAATCACTCTAGAAAAATGGTGGTTTTTCCGCAGTCTATCTCAACACCGTGCCCGTCCTTCACGTGTCCCTGCACGGAAGCGGCAAAACCGGCTCTGGCGAAAATATCGATGGCGGCACGAGCCGCTTCCGCGCTCCTGACCATGACGGCAAAGCCCATACCCATATTGAAGGTACGGTAAAGCTCGGCCGGCTCCACATGCCTGGCAAGCTCTTCGAAAACCGGGCTAAGTTCCATAGCTTTCAGGGCATAACCGCAGTCTTTGCTGAGCCTGAGTAAATTAGTCCAGCCACCACCGGTGATATTAGCAGCACCGGTCAAATCAGAGCCTAACTCATTCAACACCTGCAGGAAGGGTCGCACATAAATTTCAGTGGGTGTGAGAAGTTCCGCCCGCAAAGGCGAGCCTTCCGGTATCAACTTACGGGCGAGAGAGAAGCCGTTGGAGTGCAAGCCGCTGGAAGAGACTGCCACCACCAGATCACCATCTCGCAGAGATTGACCGGTGAGCAGTTTGCCTTCGCCCACAAAGCCTACGGCAAAACCAGCCAGGTCAAAATGGTTGGTCTGGTAGAGGTCGGGCATCTCTGCCGTCTCACCGCCTACTAGAAGCATATCGGCAAGCTTGCAACCGGCCACGATACCCTCTATCAGACTGGTACTGCGATTGAGGTCGAGACTGCCGCAGGCATAATAGTCGAGGAAGAGAGCGGGAGCCGCCCCCACACAGATAAGGTCATTGGCGCACATGGCCACAAGGTCGATGCCGATGGTGTCGAAACGATTCAACTCTTCGCAGAGCAAGAGCTTAGAGCCCACACCGTCGGTGGTGCAGGCTACATTCAAGCCCGAATCGGTCTTGTAGACGGCGGCATAACCGCCGGCGCCGGGCAGGAGCCGACTTGAGTCTTTGCTGGAAGTGAGACCGGTGAGACTCTTTATGCGCCCGACAAACTGATCGGCAAGGGCGATATTGACTCCCGACTCAAGATATGACCTTGGCTTTTCCCTGCTTGTCTCTTGCTCCGACACCGTCTTTTCCCTCGCTTCTGTTAATTTAGCATTGCTCTCATATTGGCAAAGAGCTTGAGTCCATCAGGTTCGCACTCCGGCAAGCTGGTCCATTGAGGGTGCTGGCCCGGGCGCACGAAACATTCCGGATGGGGCATCAGTCCAAGTATGTTGCCCTGTTCCGATAACAGGGCGGCGATTCGATCGTAAGAACCGTTGATATCCTGTTCGTAACGCAACGGTGAAAGAGCGGCTATTTTGGAGCCGTCTTCATCCTGACGCAAGACAAGCCGACCTTCGCCATGTCGTACCGGCAGGCTGATCTTGATGCCGCCCATGCCGGCATAGAAACCACCAGCCCCCGGTGCCACTGAAAGTTTTACCCAGCGGTCCAGGAATTTGCCGCCGCTGTTGTGAGCAAGAGTGACCGGACGTTCACCGTCATTGAGCAAAAGCCGGCCGCTGGGAAGAATACCCAGTTGCACAAGCACCTGAAAGCCGTTGCAGATTCCGAGCATGAGCCGTCCGGCACTGGTGTATTCTTGCAGAGCTTCTTGCAAATAGGCCCGCAACTTAACAGCCAGCACTTTGCCGCTTCTGACTTCATCGCCGAAAGAAAACCCGCCGGGCAAAACAATTACCTGGGCTTGCTTCAGCAAAGTCGGCTTCTCTTTCAAATCGAGACAGGTAACCCGTACAGGATTGAACTGCGACAAATTGAGGGCATGAACAGTTTCTTCTTCGCAGTTGATACCATCTCCGCGCAGAACCAGAGCGTCGGGTTTAGTCATTAATTGTCCTCCTCAAAAGGCAGGGCCGACTGAAAAGCCTCAAGCATGGACAAAAGCTCCAATTTAATGGTTTCCCTGGACTGTCCGAACTGGAGAGAGAAACCGCAAACGGTCTCTTGCACCGAACCTATTAGTTTGAGACCGGCAAGTCCGGCGAAGCCTTCCTCGAATTGCTTTTGATTCTCTTTTGCCACCGAGACGACAATCATGCCCGGTCCTTCTCCGAAGAGCAGCGTAGCGTCGTCGCATTTGGGCATCAGATGGGTAAACAAATCGGCAGTCAGTTCCGCCTTCAGACCAAGATTGCCGCCCAGGGCCGATTCTGCCAGACAAACAGCCAGTCCGCCGTCCGACACATCATGGCAAGAGCGCACCAACTTTTGAGAAATCGCCTGATAAAGCCGACGGTAGAGACTTATGGCTAAATGCTCATCGAAGCGGGGTAGATCAAAAGCTGCGACCGCTGGTACCAGTTGGCTGGCCAGAAGGGAAGGCGTACCGGCACAGAGTAGATAGACCAGATCTCCGGCTTGCTTGAAATCGGAGGAGATAGCCAGACCGGCGTCGGGCACCATGGCCAGTGACGAAACCAGCAAGGTGGGCAGGACGGAAAGACGCAAGCGTCCATCATCGAAGTCGTTCTTCATGCTGTCTTTGCCGGAAATGAGCGGGCTCTTGTAAGTGAGGCAGATGTCGTGCAGAGCTTTCACCGACAATACCAGTTGAGCCATCTTCGTCTGGGCATCGGGATTGCGCGGCGACTCCACCGGATCAGGCCAGCAGAAGTTATCGAGCAGGGAAACCGTATCGGGATCGGCTCCCACCGAGACCACCGAACGCACGGCTTCGTCCACACTCATCCTGGCCATCAAAGCCGGATCATAAGTAGACATGCGGGGCGCCATACCACAAGCCACGGCTATGGCCTTTTTCCCGGACGGCCGCGGCAAAAGTACACCGGCATCACAGGGAGAAATCTGTTGGGGGCCCATCAGTGGTTTGATCACGCTGCCACCCTGCACTTCATGGTCGTACTGCCGAATAACCGGCTCGCGGCTGCAAATATTGGCATTGGCAAGTAAGTCCAGGAGCTGCCGGCCGGAAGCCGCCACTTCGGGCTTAGCGGCATTGATGGCCGGTGGCTGCCAGCGCGACTTCAGTTTGAGACCGGGCGCACCGCCATGTAAAAACTCCAGATTGAGAAGGGCCACGGTAGCACCGCCCCGCACTACTCGGAAGTAGCCATCATCGGTGAAGCGCCCCACTACGGTGGCTTCCACATCGAGCTTGGCGGCAAGAGCCAACAGTTCATCGGGCTTGTCGGTGGAGAAAGTCATGCGCTCTTGCGACTCGGAGACGACGATTTGCCAATCGAAGAGCCCCGGATACTTGAGGGGTACGGAATCGATTTCCAGCACCGCACCACCCGTGATGCTAGCCATTTCACCCACGGAAGAGGACAAACCGCCGGCGCCGTTGTCGGTGAGACCGGTAACGAGACCGCCGTCGCGAGCCTGAAGTACAAAGTCGAGCAGACGCTTCTGGGTAAAAGGATCGCCTATCTGCACCACATCGGAACCGGTATTGTCATCGAGAGCAAGGGAAGAGAAGGTAGCGCCGTGCACCCCGTCACGACCGACCCTGCCGCCGGCCATGACAATATAGTCACCCTTGCCCGTATGCTTCTTAACAGCGTCTCTGCCTGCCGCTTCCAGGGGCAAAAGACCACCGGTGCCGCAGTAGACCAGAGGCTTAGCCCGGTAGGAATCGTCGAAGAAGACCGCTCCGTTAACAGTAGGAATGCCGCTCTTGTTGCCGCCGTCCTGCACGCCCTTACGCACGCCGCAGACGATTTCCTTAGCACTCAGCAGTTTGTCGTGCTTAAGACCGGCCACAAAGGGAGAATCCGGGTGAGGCAAGCAAAAGACATCAGTATTGAAGATCGGTTTGGCACCAAGGCCGGTTCCAAGAATATCGCGATTAACCCCCAGAATACCGGTGAGGGCGCCGCCGTATGGCTCAAGAGCAGAGGGCGAGTTGTGGGTTTCCACTTTAAAGCAGACCGCGTACTCTTCATCGAAGGCCACCACGCCGGCATTGTCTTCAAAGACTGAGAGCAAGTCGGGACGCTCGCTCTTGAGTTTTTCAGTGGCAGCCTTGATATAACTTTTGTAGAGACTCTTGATGATTTCGGTCTTGCCGTTTTCATCAGTATGCTCAATGGTGGCGTTGAAGATTTTGTGCTTGCAATGCTCAGACCAGGTCTGGGCAATTATCTCCAGTTCCACATCGGTGGGCGAGGCCGGCAGTCCATGGTTCTTGCGTTCGGCTTGAAAAGCCTGGTCGGCAAAGTAGCTCTTGACGGTCTGCATTTCCTCTAGATTGAGGGAAAGCAACCGTTCCTTACTGAGATCAACTAGCTTCTGATCGGCAAGATTGATGTCCACCACTTCATAGCCGCCGCAAACACTATGACGCCGCTCCGGAATAGGAGGCAGAGCCATTTCGCCGCCTAGTTGAAAGTGTTTCACCTTCTCGGTGAGGCTGTTGTGGGCGACATTTTCCAGGGAATCCACACTCAAAAACAAAGTGCCGGCGGAAACCTGTACTTCCACGCCCAGCCCCATGATGGACAGGGCCTGCGCCACTGAATTGGCGGTATTGTCGGTAACACCGCTCTTGAGTTGGCGCACGGCGGCGAACTTAAAGCCGCCATCAATATGGACGGCAAAGTCTGAAACTTTCTCCAGGGGCGCGAAACAAAAGACTTCATCTACTGAATCGCAGAGCAACTCACCGGACATCTTCTCCAGCCTAGCTTCAACTTCGCTGCCGGGCTTTTCCAGGGCGAACCAGTAAAGAGGGCAGGCCAGGCGGGAAGACTTAGTAGAACTACAATGAGAGGGTAACACCAGGGCCGCATATTGCTTCAGAGTTGAGTCTTGCCCGGCTTTGTCGTCTTTGCTCTGCAATTCCCTGGCTTTCAAATTCATTGCTTTCCTCCGCACTGGGCGAGCAGTTCTTCCATATCAAAAGGCAAGCGGGAGAGGTCTATACCTCCCTGCCGGTCAATGCGAGCCAGCACCTCCGGCAAAAGCTTGTGTTCAAGAGCTAAGCCGCGCAAGGAAAAATCCTCGAAGCTATCGCTTTCATGGCGAGGGAAAGCCACTTGAGCCAGAATCGGACCGTGATCAACTTGTTCATCAACCAGATGGACGGTGATGCCCGATACGGCGACGCCGGCCTTGTAAGCATCGGCATAGGCAGTGGCGCCGGGAAAACTAGGTAGAAGCGAAGGGTGAATATTGATGACGCGGAAGAAACCGGCGGGAGAAAGAAATGCCCGCAGGAAGCGCCCCGTTAATATGCGCATATAGCCACAAAGAACAACAAAGTCAGGGGCATATTTATGCTCCGCAAGAAGCGCCAGAAGCGCTTCCTCATGTTCAGCCTTTTTCATGCCCTGGGAAGAAACCACATGGGCGGTCAGACCTTTGCGCCTGGCTACATCCAACACACCGGCATCGGCGTTATTGCTGATCACACAACTAATACGCGCATCCAACCGCCCGGCCAGTATGCTGTCGGCAATGGCCTCCACATTGGAGCCGCGCCCGGAGGCGAGAAGCACTAAGTCGATTGACAAATTCTTTCCCCCACCGTTTTTTCCACACAGGCAATATCGCGCCTGAAGGCCAGTCCCTTAAAACTAATCCTTTCTGGGGCCAGTGCTTGCAGGGCAAGCTGTCTGGCCTCGTCTAAAGTGGCGGCTACTGCAGTCGGAGCAAGAATGCGGCCGCCGTTGGTCACCACCTGACCATCCTTGAGAGCGGTGCCGCAATGAAAGAGGGCGACCCCCTCCGGCATAGGGCCGATTTCGATAGGCACATCCTTAGAGCCGCTGCGCGGGTATTCTTCATTGACGGCCACAACCGTGACGCTGGCCCCCGCTTTGAAGCGAGGCGGCTTACACCCGGCCAACCGTCCCTCTACACAGGCCTCCAGCAAGTCATAAAGGTCGCTTTCCAAAAGCGGCATGATCGCTTCCGTTTCCGGGTCTCCGAAACGGGCATTGAATTCCAGCACATTGGCGGTGCCTTTCTTATCAATGAGCAAGCCGATGAATAAGAGCCCCTGAAAACTGAAAGTGCCATTGGCCAAAGCCTTTGAAAGCGGCGTTACCACTTGTTCTTGAATGGAAGCTTGTAGTTTTTCGTAGAGCGGCACCGGCGTAAAGGCACCCATGCCACCGGTATTCGGTCCCTGGTCGCCCTCAAAACGTCGCTTATGATCCTGGCCGGCAGCCAGACTGAAGAGCATCTTGCCGTCGGAAAGGCAAAAGAGAGAGACTTCCTCCCCTACCAGGGTTTCTTCCAATACTACTTTCATGGGATCGGACAGAGTAAGCCCCTGACTGGAGACCAGCTCCCGCACGGCTTCTTCAGCCTCCTCACCGCTGGCGGTGACATAGACGCCCTTGCCGGCAGCCAGACCATCGAGCTTGATCACCCTGGCAAAGTCATTCTGCTTAATTAGAGCAATTGCTTCATCCCCATTTTCAGCCACCAGAAAGCGAGCCGTGGGAATGGAAAGCGAAGCCAGAAGTTCTTTAGCATGGGCCTTGGACCACTCGAGACGCGACTCTTCCCGGGTGGGTCCGAAAACCCTGGTGCCCTGTTCTTTCAGTCTATCGACCAGCCCATCCTTGAGATAAATTTCCGGTCCAACAACAACCAGCGAGATCTTCTCGCGGATGTCGAAAGCAGAAATTTCTTCATGACTCTTGAGAGCAACATTCTCTATAGGAGCGGTCTCGGGGCAGAAAGCCTTACCAGCCGCCGTTCCGGCATTGCCGGGACTGACAAAAACATGCTTGACGCGGGGGCTCCGGGCCAGTTTCCAGGCCAGAGCATGCTCCCGACCGCCGCCGCCTACCACCAGCACCAATTCCTGCGATTGCTCTTTCGTCTCGACCATTTACGGCTTGCCTTCCTTTTCTGCAAGATCAATTTCTTTAGCCAACTGCTCGGCAACCGCAGGCAGAGACAGGGGACAGATCTTTTCGGCCAGGTGGCCACCTACCATGGTAGCCGCAAGCGCCAGATACATATTGGCGATGCACTCTTTCAAGGCGGGCGGCAGGGGCTGTGGCGCGCTGCCTTTTTCCTGGCGGCAAATATCCTGCCACTTCACCGATGGTCTTTTGGCAGCTTCCGCCTTACTGCTTTCGATTTCGCGGTACCAGGCTGTGTTGCGGTAGTAGCGGCGCAAAACCTCTTTTGAAAGTTGAATGCCTTTGTAATCGAGGCGCAGTTCATCAGGTCCGATGCTGTCAGCCAGAACGATGCGGCTTGTCATCTGCCCTTTGCCGCTGAGCCGGCGCTCGACGGCGGCTTCCACTTTGCCATCCAGCAAAGTGATGCCCTGTTCGGCAAAAACATGGAAAATTGCCAGGGCGCACAGGTGCGCGGTCTGGTAAAGCCTCTCAAATTCCGCCGGGCTCAGACCGGCTATGGCAGCCGCTTCCTGATAGGAAAGCAGGCGGTCGGAAGGTTCCAATTTGGTAAAGAACTCAATTACCGGGTGGGGGAAAAGAGTGCCAGGCTTGACGGCATCGGGCTCCAGGCCAAGCACATATGCGTAATCAGGATTTTTTTCCAGGCGGGAAAGGAGTGAGCTTCCAGCCGGAGCGGCAAAGCGAAATACCACTTCCAGCGGGATAAAACTGAGACCCTCCCGCTGCCCGGCATTTTTGTAGAAGTAAACCAGCGACTGCCCGATCGTGCGAACCTCCGGTCGGTCCACCCGAGCACGGGCCACCTGTAGATATAATTCCTGGCCGGAGTGCTCCAGAAAAGATTGGCCCTCATCGGCAAAGGCCGGCGCCGACAACTTGAAAGTCTGGCCACGGCTATAAAGACCAAGGTAATGATTAGCCAGTGTCTCTGAAGGTTCTAAGGCACTGAAGATAGTCTGCAAATATTCCCGGTCGAACTGCTGCAAGTGTTTCGAATTCGGCAATTCCTGCCAGAAAGCGGCTCCGGTCATCTTTTCGAAAAAGCCGGCGGCAAACAGGGTCAGGGCTCTACCTTTGCCGGAGATCTGGTCGGGCATCTTGCCCCAGTCGAAGACGGAAAAGTCATCGGAGAAGTGGAAGAGTAATTCCTCGGGACCAAGCTCGTAGACATCTTTGACTGAACCCTGGTAAACAAGCGAGGGGGTCATGGTTTTGCTATCCACATCGGAGATGACTTCTGTCATTTGCTCTTCCTCGAAACTACCGCTTTCTCTGCTTCCGGTTTGGCTTCTCTGTCGACTTTGCGCTTGGCCGCAAAGCGCCCGGCAATGGTAACGTCGGTGGGATACTGGCCGGTCAAACAGCCTGTACAAAGCTTCTGGGAACCAAGGGCATTAGTGAGGCCCTCCAGGCTCTGAAAAATTACCCGGTCTGCGCCCAGTTCCAGGCGCACTTCTTCTTCGTTCAAATGACCGGCAAGCAATTCGTTTTTGTCGGGAAAATCAATGCCATAGAAGCAAGGATGTTTGATGGAAGGGCAGGCTGAAAGCAGAGTCACTTCAGTGGCTCCCGAGTCGCGCACCAACTTGGTAATCTGCCGGGCGGTGTTGCCGCGCACTATGCTGTCATCCACAATAAGGCAACGTTTGCCCCGCAATTCACTGGCTATGGGGAAGAGCTTACGGCGAATCGCTTCTTCCCGGCTGGTCTGGTTGTCTAAAATGAATGTACGATTGACATAGCGGTTCTTCACCAGAATTTCACGGAAGGGCAAAGACAGGTATTCAGCCAGGGCGATAGCCGAAACCCGGCTGGTCTCAGGCACAGGCACAACCACGTCGGCTTCCAGCCCCATGGACTTCACGGTCTTACCCAGCTCGACGCCCAGGGCAAAACGAGCATCATAGACGGACTTACCGCCAAACTCCGACTCCACCCGGGAGAAATAGACCCATTCGAACATGCATGGCGCGTACTCTTTACCGGAACCAATCAGGGCCGACTCAAATTTTCCATCCGGACTGATGACAAAGGCTTCCCCGGCTTTCACCTCCACAACTTCTTTAAAGCCCAGATAGGAAAGGGCAACCGGCTCACTGGCCACACCGTACTCAGTGCGCTCCGGGCCGGGTCGCTTGCCGTAGAACAATGGTCTGATACCGTGGGGGTCGCGAAAGCCGAAAATGGTGCCGTTCTCCAGAATCGATACGACGCTGTAACTGCCTGAAGCCTTGCGCATTACCGAGCGCACTGCATCAAAAATGGCGCTACTATTCCAGTCGCGCCATCTCAAAGTTCTTGCCAGTTGTGCCAGGAGCATGAAGGAATCGGACAGAACCCAGCGACCGGAGGAAAGCCTCAAGGCAGAGTCCCTGGCCAGTTCGTCTTCCATATCGAGAAAGTTGACAATGTTGCCGTTATGAGCGAGACCGATGCCGAATTTCTCAATCAGAAAGGGCTGCAGCATCTCCACGCCGTCACCACCTACGGTGGCATAGCGGGTATGACCGAGGGCATAAGAGTTTTTCTTGTGACGGACCGATTCTTCCAGCTCTCCAAGAGACACCAGACCGGCTTGTTTGCTGAGAGAAAAATGCAGGGCTTTGCCGCCCGTTTCCTTGGCTTCATCCAGGGAGAGGATGCCGGCTCCGTCCTGACCGCGATGTTGCAGGTTCATCAGTCCCAGGAGCACTTCCGACGAAGCACATGTGCTTCCAGAGATTGCCACTATCCCACACATATTGATACTCCCGGTTTGCGTTAAACCAAACGGTTCTACCGGGACACACCAATCCCGGCGTCGCCACCTCTTATCCAAGATCGGTAACGATCCTCTCTAGGTTACGAGAATGAAGAGGAAATTCCAAGCCAATGCGAAAAAATGTCAGGTAAATTCCCACACATCTTTACATGACGGTCTCAACTTGGAGCGCCGTCCTCGACAAAGAGCCGCTGGTAAGCAAAAAAAACACCGCCTGAACAAACAGAAATTTGCACTTGGCAAAAGCGGCGAAAATCATCCGCCCTATAGGCTTTTCAAGTTAAATTCAGGCTCCCGAGCAACCCGGGATTACTCGGAAACAACAGCGCCCTGATAAAGGCAAACCACGTAAAGAACCTCGCCCTTATCGTCCAGAACCGGTGAACTGGAAACTTCGCCCATGAGCACGGTTTCGTCTTTACAGTAAATCTTCAGGGTTGCCACACAAGAGGTTTTGTTTTCTACAGCCTGGCAGATAGTCTTCAGGCCTTCCTGATAAAGTTCTCCGCGCAAAAGAAAACTGAAGTTTCGACCAATGGCTTCGTCTTTGTCGTAGCCAAAGATCTGAGAGAAAGTATCCGATACGAAAATCAAGGGGAAGTCGGCTTGCTTGGCGTCTACGATTGCCAGAGCCCGATCAGGCTTTCCCAGAAGCGCACCTATAAGCGGCAAATCGAGACGAAAATCGGCGAACACACTGCTGCCGTTCAGACGCTTCTCGGTGGTGGATAAGAGGGCGGAGGGACAGGTCTTAAGTACGTTGGAAAGACGGGCCAGATTCTTGATGCTGAAGCTGCGGGCACCACGTTCGATATCACTGAGATAACCGCGGGCAAAACCGGCACTACGAGAAAGGTCCTCCTGACTGATTTTCAATACTTTTCTACGCTGTCGGATAGTTTCCGACAAGCCCCTCAATAGGGCCTCGGGCTCAATATATTCTTTTGTGCTCATATTATCGCCTTTCAAAAGTGGCACAACGAGAAAAAGAAGTGCGTCCGGAGGAGAGCCACAAGGGCTTTTCCGTCAAGCTATATATTTGCTCGAAATTCGCACTCTCAGCGCTTCCCACCAAGAAAACGCCTCGCAGTACCAAGCACCCAGCCAACCAATCATACAAAAATCAGATTTTTACTTTGACTAAGCTAGAAGAAAAAATCCGACGTATGAGAATCACCATATTCCCAGTATAGGTCAGGGCGCCTAAGTCAGCAAGGTTCGGCGTTGGCCACCATTTTCGGCAGAAACCAAGTGGTTAAAAGGAAGCCTCGCTCCCCATGCGGAAACTGCCACTTCGTCGCCGGACTTCCGCCTCACGCAAAAGAACCAGGCCGGTTCTGCATTCTCTGCGGCGGAAAGTCAGGCCGGCAACGGGCGGAAGCCCTTTAGTTCAGTCCCATAATAATGCTCGTAGTGAAAGTACACACTCAATTTGACCCATGAATTCAGCTACCGGAAGCTAAGCGGTAGATAGAATTAATTCGATTAGATGCAAACTTCCCCTCGAACAACAAGAGGAACCGCCGCCATGGCAGTTCCTCTTGCTTCCAAAAGACTGGATTTTAGTTGAGAGCAGTTCTCAACTTAGTCCATCATGTTTACCCAGACCGACTTGATATTAGTGTAAAGCTCGATGGAATGCTTACCGAGCTCACGACCATAGCCGCTCATTTTGTAGCCGCCGAAGGGGACAGCCGGATCGAAGACGTTGTAGCAGTTGACCCAAATTGTGCCGGCTTTGATGTGGCTGGCAAATTTATGAGCCTTCTTAACGTCGCGGGTCCAGACTGCGCCGGAGAGACCGAAAGTGGTCTTGTTGGCCTGCTCGGCAACTTCATCCATGGTGCCGAAAGGAATCACAGCCAGAACCGGACCAAAGACTTCTTCCTGAGCAATTCTCATATCGTTGTTGACGCCGGTGAAGACAGTAGGCTTAACGAAATAGCCTTTCTTCATCTCAGCCGGTGCCTCTCCACCGCAAGCCAATTTGGCGCCTTCGCCTTTAGCAATGCCGATGTAGTTCAAGATACGCTCTTGCTGTTCTTTGGAGACCTGCGGTCCGATATGGGTCTTCTCATCCAGACCTTCGCCCTGACGCATCTTACCGATGCGCTCGGTGAGCTTGGTCATGAATTCATCATGGATGTTCTTCTCTAAGAAGAGCCTGGAACCTGCGCAGCAGACCTGACCCTGGTTGAAGAAGATACCGGTGATGGCGCCTTTAACGGCAGCATCGATATCGGCATCGGCAAAAACGATGTTGGGAGCTTTACCGCCAAGCTCCAGAGAGACTCTCTTGAGGTTGGTGGTTGAAGCTTGAACAATCAATTTGCCGGTCTTGTCTTCGCCTGTGAAGGCGACTTTGTCGATGTCCATGTGGTGAGAGATTGCTTCACCGGCAGAATCGGCACCAAAACCAGTGATGATGTTGATGACGCCATCAGGGAAGCCGGCTTCCAGAGCCAATTCACCAATTCTAAGAGCGGAAAGAGGAGTCTGCTCGGCCGGCTTGAGAACCACGCAGTTTCCGGCAGCCAGAGCAGGGCCCCACTTCCATGCCAACATAAGCATGGGGAAGTTCCAGGGGATAATCTGACCGACTACACCCACGGGCTCTCTCAAGGTGTAGGTGAAGAAATTGGTGTTGGCATTGATGGTTTCGCCTTCCAGTTTGGTTGCCCAACCGGCATAGTAGCGGAAGGTCTCAACTGTCTGCGGAACATCAACGTAGCGAGATTCATTGATCGGTTTACCATTGTCGAGGGTCTCAATCTGAGCCAACTCGTCGGCATGCTTTTCAATCAGGTCAGCCAATCTGAGCATGATGCGTGCCCGCTCGGCGGTGCTCATCTTGCGCCAGGGACCGGTTTCAAAGGCTCTGCGAGCAGCTTTGACGGCTTTATCCACATCTTCCTTGCCGCCTTCGGCAACACGGCAAAGCACTTCTTCCGTTGCCGGATTCAGTGTCTCAAAAGTTTTTCCCGATACTGAATTAACCCACTTCCCATCGATGAGAAGCTGTTTGGGGCGGGAAAGGAATTCCTTGCAAAGTAGTTCTTTTTCTTGAACGACGGCCACGCTAAGACCCTCCGAAACTGACAGTTGTACGGACTCTGGACAACTAACTATTAGCTGGTTAGATTATCACGAACCGTTAAGTAACTGTCCGACCCAAGAGAACTCTTAAGTATGGCCTAATTATTTACAAGCCTCAAAGACCGAAGCGCTGGCGGATAGCGGAAGAATAAGGCCGCTCCTGGCCTGGACGGAGATTGAAGTAATTGAAAATGCCCTGAGCTATCCCTTTTGCCTCTAGCTGTTGGAAACGACTCTGGGGCATAAGTTGGCGGTCGCGAGGGTTTTGAACATTAGCTCCTTCGATGAGCACTCCAATGGCGTTAGTGCGGCGCAAGCCGTCCAGATAACCCTTGCCGGTGGCCGTATCGGGGTTGATGCAATCCCTTACCCCCTCACGTTCGCGCACCTGCCAGGCGCTTGCTTGAATTGTGCGGGCCAGCACCTGACTTTCCTCACGCTTGGTGGCGGCGTAAAAGACACACTGCCCCCCTTGCTTGGTGGTATCGGAATCGTGATGGATACTGACATAGACAGCATCATCGCCGTATTTGGCTACATCCCGATTGACAGTATCGATGCGCCTGTCCAGATCCTGACTTTTAGGCACCGGCGGCGGCGGATTATTAACATCCCAGGTAGGAACCACATAAAATCCCATGTTCTTAAGCTCTTTCATGAGCTCTTTGCCTACGGCCTTATTGATGTCGCATTCGGAGTAGCCGGGACCGGCAAAACCCTGATCGTTGCCGCCCACCCCTAAAGGATTCCGCTCGCCGCTGGTGCAATGACCGATATCTACGTAAACGGTTTTGGTCTTCGGGATTTCACCCCCGGCAGCGACAAGATGCGGGGAATTTTGCTGGTCGCCTTTCAAAACCGCCGGCTGAAAAGCGTTTACGTCGGCAAAGGTAATACCGTTTTGGTCTTGCCTATCGGCAAGATCAGGCTCCGATTCCAGCGCCCTTTTGGAAAAAGCGTTTACCAAAGCAACAACCTCTAAGTTTCTGGGGGTGAGTCCAGTTTACTTAGAGGTTGTGAAAGTTTCGTAAAAGTCGGCTGTTGCGCTATTTCAACCGCATCAGGCGAACTTGGGAGTCAAACCGGGACTGGCGTCGCCACCACTGTCATTCTGACTCTCCTTTACGACCGGCTGCTTTTCTTCTTCGCGGGTGACAATCACCGCCGAAGGAGGCTCTTGCCGATCATTGTCGGAAGATTTGGGGCTGGCCGGGTCTTCACCGAGGGCAAGGCGACGATTTACCTCTTCCAGGATAGCGTCGACTTCTTTGCGGTCCAGGGTCTCCTTCTCCAACAAGGCCTTCACGAGAGCATCCATATGGGGACGATGGGTCAAAAGCAACTCCTTCACCCGGGCGTACTGTCCGGAAATAATCTCCGAAACTTCCTCGTCGATGGCAGTGGCAATGTTCTCACCGTAGTCACGCTCGTGACCAAAATCACGACCCAGGAAGACCTGTTCATGGCGCTTACCGAAAGTCATTGGTCCCAGTCTCTCGCTCATGCCGAACTCGGTAACCATGCGGCGGGCCAGCCCGGTGCTCTTCTCGAGATCGTTCTGAGCACCCGTGGTGACATCACCGTAAACCACTTCCTCAGCCACTCGACCACCAAGACATACGCCAATCTGGTCGATGATCATGGCCTTGGTCATGGAGAGCACATCTTCCTCAGGCACAGCCATGGTCAGACCAAGGGCAAAGCCCCGGGGAATGATGGTCACTTTGTGCAGGGGATGGGCGTGGGGGAGGAGGACATTCATAAGAGCGTGACCGACTTCATGGTAGGCAGTCATCTCTTTCTCTTTCGGAGGGATTAGGCGGGAACGCTTCTCCGGTCCGGCTATGACTTTGTCGATGGCCAGCTCCAGATCGGTCATCTCAATTTCACGCTTGTCGGCCCGGGCGGCAATCAAAGCAGCCTCGTTGATGAGGTTGCTCAGGTCGGCGCCAGTGAAGCCGGGGGTGCGCCGGGCCAAAATTTTCAGGTCTACGTCTTTAGCCAGGGGTTTGCCCTTGCCGTGCACGTTGAGAATTTGTTCTCGGCCGCTCACATCGGGTCTGTCGATAACCACCTGACGGTCGAAGCGACCCGGACGCAGGAGAGCAGAGTCGAGGATATCGGGGCGGTTGGTGGCGGCTACGACGATGATGCCGGTGCTGCCTTCAAAACCGTCCATCTCCACCAGGAGCTGGTTGAGGGTCTGTTCTCTTTCATCATGACCGCCGCCGAGGCCGGCGCCACGCTGTCTGCCTACAGCATCGATTTCGTCTACGAAGACGATACAGGGTGCCTGTTTCTTGGCCTGGTCAAAGAGGTCTCTCACCCGGGAAGCACCAACACCGACAAACATTTCTACGAAGTCAGAACCGGAAATGCTAAAGAAGGGCACGCCAGCCTCACCGGCAACGGCTTTAGCAAGAAGGGTTTTACCGGTACCAGGCGAACCAACCAGGAGAACGCCCCGGGGAATACGGGCACCCAGAGCCTGGAATTTTTCAGGGCTCTTGAGGAAGTCTACGATCTCCTGCAATTCCTGTTTGGCTTCATCGATGCCGGCCACGTCGTTGAAACAGACTTTTACTTTGTTATCCATCATCAACTTGGCCCGACTGCGACCAAAGCTCATGGCCTGGTTGCCGCCGGACTGGGCGGAGCGAACCATGAACAAAAAGCCCACTACAATCAAGATGGGTAGGAAGAACGAACTGACCATACTGAAGAGCATGGCCGAGCGGTCGACACCCTTAACCTCAAAATTGATATTGGCCTTGTTCAGTTCCTTGACCAGATCTTCCTTGGCTTCACTGGGCACAACCACCGGTCTTTCCCGCTCGCTCTCGGGATTTTGCAATTGCACCATGATGACATCTTCGCCATTGGCGATGGTCACTTTCTTGATCTCGTTGGCCTTGCCTTCCCGGATCAAATTGATAAACCCGGAATAGGTGAGTTGCTCTTCCCTCTTGCCCATACTCGCCAGTGAAACGGCGAATATCACCAGAATTAAGAGCATGAGCAAAACGGCCCAGGTTGTACCGTACTTCTTCATTTCATCCGCCTTGGGAATTCCATATCAAACAGCCCCAAATTATAACACTTTCGGCGGGAGAAGCCCCGTGGCGCCCCGTCATCGCAGAGTTGACACCCTGGCAAGCGATAAATTATCTATCCGTTGGTAACATTACTATTTCATATTAGCAAGTTGCGCTTGCCCCGGCTCCAATGTTTTCATGATGTTGACTGAGTGGTAAAAGTTCCAGCCGATGCGTGGGAACTCCCCGGCCCAGACAGAGCCCCGAAACGGCAAGGCCCGGTGCCCAGAGCACCTGCTCGCCGGCAGCAAGTACCGGCAATAGTCGGAGAGCCAAGCCCCTGCCACTCTCGCCGAAAAGCCGCCGCATTGCCGCCCCATATGCCAGAGTGGCAGGTTCGCCGCCGCCCTGCATCAGTTTTTTGAGGGTCTGCCCCTGGCGCCCGCCCTGACGATGTAAGAAAGTCTTGAAAGATCTTTCTTTTGAGGTAAAGAAGCGGTCTCCCGGTCGCCGGGGTCGAAAATGAAGGGCACCGCCACCCGACAACTCCACATACTGAACCATTGTCGAGGAGGGCAAGTCCAACCCGGTCTCGGCCAGACAATCCACCTTGATAGCCATATCGAGCCAGGCAATAGGTACCGTCAGGCTGCCGCCCCCCAAGACCGGCAGAGGCACCAGAACCGGCGCCATCAAAGCGGTCAATCGCAAGAGTTCCGACTGCCGCACGCCATCTTCCTCCTGCCCCTCCGGTCGCAAGTAAAGCAGACCATCGTCCAAGAGGTAGGCGGAAAGCCCATCCTTAATGCTCTGCCGCGGCGAGCGACCCTCCAGCACCGATCTCAGCCGGGCCAGGCAGTTATAGTCGGGTTCCACTTTACAGCGGCGCAGAAAGCTGACCAGAATTCGACTCTTGAGAGCCTCCGGCAAGCTCTCGAAAGCTTTCCGACTGAGGGCCACGCCCTCCCGGCAATAGACAAAACATTCGCCCCGGGCTTCCTCAACAAGCTCATGAAAATAGTCTTCATCCCTTTCAAGGCCACTGCGAAAATGCTCGATATTCTGCCTGACGGAAGGAAAGCGTTTTTCCACCAGCGGCAAAAGCTCATGCCTGAGGAAATTGCGACTATAAGATGCTTCGGCATTGCTTGCATCCTCCACATGGGGCAAACCCGCCTGCTCCAGGGCAGTCAATATGTCAAGCTTGGACCAGCCGAGAAGTGGTCGCAAGATAGTCAGGCCGGACTCAGACTCCGGCAAAGCCGACCGCCCTCTCATGGAAACTGCCCCGGCGGCGGCAGTCCCCCGCAATATCCGGAAAAGCACTGTCTCGATCTGATCATCGAGATGATGACCACTCACCAGATATGGTGCACCGGCAACTGCACATTCCCCGGCCAGGGCCTGATAACGAGCCTTTCTCAGCCTGGCTTCATCGCCCGCCCCCGGCTCGAGAGTGCGGCAACGAAAGCTGACTGCCAGTCGCAAGCAAAGCTCTCGACAAAAATTCTGGTCATCTAACGCCGCCGCTCTCACATTGTGATTGACATGGCAAGCGGTAAGAAGCGCTTCCTGCCCAACTTCGGCATACAAACTCTTGAGGGCGGCAAGCAAGAAGACGCTATCGGCACCACCAGAGAGAGCCACGACCAGGGGCGGCAGGAAGGGGCGGTCATCCGTACAGGCTTGAGGCGGCAACAGCTTGCAGAAATCTTTTTTAAACCGTTTTACTACCGGGTCTGCAAGAAGTTCGCCGCTCATCACTGGAAATTGCTCTCAAATCAAGCGAAAATAGGAAAGATGCTCTTAAGATAACAGTAAATGGTCGGGGCCAGTTGGAAACAGATAAAAGCCGGAGCAAATTGGTGATACAGGGCATGAAAACGAGGTTTTACCCCTTCAGACCGCTACCGGACCCGCTTGCCGGGTCGGAGAGGTCCACTTTAAAGGGCAAGGCCTGGCACCTGACCCTGGTATTGAGCGCTCTCAGCCTGATCTTGCAAGCCTCTCCCGGCTATTGCGATGCCCCCCTGCAGGGCAATGTGCAGGAAACCGGAGCCGTGGAAAATCAAACCTTCCAGCCGGCAGTGCCGATGCTGGCGCCGGTGGTGAAAGAAAAGAAGAAAAAATTAGAAGGGGAAGCGCAGGGAACCGGTCTCAGCGGTCAGGCCCAGGACCAGAACGACGGCTTGAACCGAGGCCAGGCCCAGGAAGACCAACTGGACGGTCCCATGAAGGGACAATTGCAAGAACAGGGCAGCGTTTTGAAAGGTTCCGCTTCCGCTCAAGATACCGATTTGCAAGCCCAGGACCCGGATACAGCCGATCAGGAACTGATGGTGGAATGGGACAAATGGCACAACCGACTGCTCTGGTCTATACAATCAGGTGTGCAGGAGTTGATAAACAGCCCCGAAAACGTTGAACCACGCTGGGATGCAAGGCGCGGTCGCGTAGTAGTGGGACCAAACATTCCTCTGGGCACCAAAGCCACCTTCTTTGTGCGGGTTTCCAACGACAAGCGCATCGTCAAAGCTCGCATCGTCCAACCCTCCGGCTACCCGGACTACGATAAGGCGCTTCTGGATGCCATTTATGCCCTCGACGGCACGAGCATTTTGCGCTTCCCGCGCAATTCCAAACGCCAGCGAGTCAACGAAACAGCGACTATCATCACCTCCGACCGAGGCGACAGGGAATTCTTCAAATTCGGCGACGTCGAAAAGTACACGGTGCCCGGTCGTTGAAGTCTGAGGCGGTACTTGACTGAGACCAGGCAAAGGCAAAATCCAGGTAGCAAGTTCTACCTGGATTTTAAATTACCTGAACATCACCTCTTGAGGCGATGAAAGAATCTGGCACAGGCGGGAATCGAACCCGCGACCTGGCGGTTATGAGTCGCCCGCTCTAGCCGACTGAGCTACCGTGCCATGAGGTCGGATTTCAGATTATCTATAGCAAGGCATGACTGTCAAGGCGACGGCCACCTACAAGCGCCATCGCAAAACAAAAGTATAGAATCGGACGTCAGGAAAAAGTTCAAACCGGGAGCGCACGGCTCTCCTTGAACCATTCCACAAAGCGCCTCACCCCTTCGTCAAAACTAGTGGCGGGGTTGTAGCCAAGCACTTGCCTGGCATGGGAGATGTCAGCATAAGTATATGGAACATCACCCACCTGCATGGGCTTGAAGACGATATCGGCTTTCTTACCCAGGTGCCGCTCAAGTGCTTGCACCATCTCCAACAAACCAACCGGCTCCGAGCGGCCCAGGTTGATAATGTCGTAGCCATTGAAGTTATAGCTCATAGCGCTTTCGATGCCACTGACAATGTCTCCCACAAAGGTGTAATCACGCCTGGTAGAGCCGTCGCCAAAGAGTTCCACCGGCTTACCCTCGTCGATTAAATGGCAAAACTTGTGAATAGCCAGATCGGGTCTCTGGCGGGGTCCGAAGACTGTGAAAAAACGCAGGCAGGTAACAGCCAGACCGCTAGCATGATGGCAGGCGTAAAGCTGCAATTCATTGGAGGCCTTACTGGCCGCATAGGGGGAAATCGGCTCACAAACCCGGTCCGTCTCCTTAAAAGGCTCTCCGGCCCGCTCCCCGTAAACCGAACTGGAAGAGGCAAAAACCAGTCGAGTGCGCTCTACCGTCGGCAAAATATGATCAAGAAGCTTCTGGGTGCCGTTTACGTTCACATCAAAGTAATAGGCAGGCTGCTCCAGAGAGGGACGCACCCCGGCCATGGCCGCCAGATGTATAACAACGTCGAATGGGCCATGACTGAAGGCTCTATCGAGGTCTTCGTTATTTCTGATATCGCCTTCAACTAGATTGTAGTCGGCATTTCCAACAAAGGCGGCGACGTTGCGGCGCTTCAAAAGCGGATTGTAGAAATCATTGAAGTTGTCTATAACAGTGACGCTGTCTCCCAGAGAAAGAAACCGTTCACTCAAATGACTACCAATAAAACCGGCGCCGCCTGTAATCAAGATGCTGCGTTTAACCTGCGTCATGAGCGGTTCCTTATATTGTCTGCCGATAGAGATTTTGCAGGCGCCGAATTGGTGGAGAGGTTTTTTGAAGAGACAGCCACGAGTTCATCGAAGAGAGGCTTGTTGGTAGGGTAATCCCGCTCAGGATGCCACTGTACGCCAATGACGAAGGTACGTTCCGGCATTTCGATAGCTTCCACAACCCCGTCTTCCGCTTCAGCGGAAACCATTAAGCCACGCCCCAGTTGCTTGACGCTCTGGTGATGGGAAGTAGGTACTGCAAAATTGTTATTGCCGTAAATACGGGCGATCTGCGTGTCCGGTAAGAGTTTGACCGGATGCTGAGTGAAGCCGTCCTTCCAACCATTGACGCTGACATGCTCAATAGTGGATTCAGGGATGAAGGTTTTGATGTCCTGAACCAGGGAGCCGCCCTGCAAGATATTGATCAACTGCGCGCCCAGACAGATTCCCAGAATCGGCAAGTGCTGACTGGCAAGAGCCTGCCGCGCCAGAGCAAGATCAAACTGCTGCCGGCGGTCGTGGGCCAGGTCAAGCTTGTCGTGCGGCTCCTCGTTGTAAAGGGAAGGGCAGTAGTCAGCCCCACCGATCAGCATCAGTCCGTCCAGCCGGCTCAAAGCGATATAGAGATCGGCTTCCTCCATGGGCGGCAACAGCACCGGCACGCCACCGCTTCTCAAGATTGCGTCGGTATAAGTAGTCTGAATAGCCGCCTCCTCCGGAGGTCCCCCTTTGATATCCAGATTTATTCCAATTAAGGGCTTTCTATCCGCTTTATTCACCGTTCCATTCCTATGCTTCCTGAAGAGATTCCTGACTTTGTTCGGGTTTGGAGTTGATTTAGTTCAGTCTCATTAACGCAACTCATCTTGCCCTGGGGCTGTTCCGCCACTGGAAAGCGCTTCCGCGTCGGTCTTGCCTTTGTTAGAGGCACCGCTCCCGAAAGGGCTATTTTAAACCAATTCCAACCCTCTCTAGGGCTCCAAAGGACCACGGCGAAGAAATCAATTTTAAAATTATGTGGGAACTTTCATGCAAGTAGGCAGGGGCCGGGTACTAACATAAGACCGTGGAGCAGGGTTATTGAATGAGAGGGGGCACAAGTGAAGCCGGAAGAACTACTTAAGTCGGTCCAGGCCTGGCAAAGCGGGCACTTTCTCCTCACCAGCGGGCTGCACTCCGATCAGTACATGCAATGCCAGAAAGTCTTGCAGTATCCGGAGTACGGACTGGCACTGGCTCGCACCCTGGCCGGCAAAATCAAAGCCGCCGGGGTTGAACCCGAAGTAGTAGTTGGCCCAGCCCTTGGTGCGGTGCACATGGAAGTCTACATGGCCATCGCCTTGAATGAGATGCGTGACACTACCGGTGATGCGGCTGCCTCAGGCAACGGCTCCGGCAGCAAACAAGTGAGAGCGGTCTTTGCGGAAAGAGAGGGCGGCGGCGCCGATTTCTCGATCAGACGCGGTGTTGAACTACGCCCGGGAGAAAAGGTGCTGGTAGTGGAAGACGTTACTACCACCGGCGGCTCGGCCAAGAAAGTAGTAGAGCTCGTAAAAGCTCTGGGCGCCACGCCGGTAGCAGTGGCAGCCCTGATAGACAGAAGCGGCGGCAAAGCACAATTTGGATTGCCCTTCTTTAGTCTGATTGCCCTTAGTCTGGAAACCTACGAAGCTGAGCTTTGCCCTATGTGCAAAGACGGCTCCGCTCCCATCAAGCCAGGCAGCAGCAAGAAATAGTGCGACGGCTAATTCTTGCCCTTGGGCATTAAAGAGTCGAGAGCCAATTTCACTTCATAGTCGGCAGGCAGCAGTTTGCGAGCACTGAGGAGCTGCGCTATGGCAGAATTCGTATCACCCAGGTCTTTAAATTCCAGACCGAGAGCCTTGTGCAATTGACCATTTTTGGGATCGATCTGCAAGGCCAGTCGATACTCGATTACGGCGGAAAGATGGTCTTTGTTTTTAGAATAGACCCAGGCCAAATTGGAATGGCTGTCGGGATCATTAGGGGCAAGCGACACAGCCAGGCGTGCTTCCTTCAAGGCCTCTTCCAGCTTGCCGGTACTGGCTAGAACCCAGGAAAGCCCCACATGACCTTCCGAATAACTGGGATCAAGATCGGTGGCCGTCAGGAGCTGAGCAAGTGCTTCCTTCCACTTATTCTGCTTACCCAGAGCCAGCCCGTAACGGGCATGCACCACCGGATCCTTCGGGCTGAGACTGATGGCGATTTGATATTCTTTCCAGGACTCTTCCGGCAAGCGGATTGAGTTATAGCACTGGGCCAGTATCAAATGCGGTACTACCAGATCTTTTTTCAACCGCGAGGAAATCTTGCATTCGGCGATAGCATCCCGAAAAGCGCCCTTCATGCGATAGCACTCCCCTAGATAGGCATGGGCCAGGGCATTGCCGCTGTCTATACGCAAGGAACGCAGATAGTCGGGACGGGCCTCTTCGTAGCGGCCAATCATACGCAAGGCCTCCGCCCTCATAAAATAGCCATCGGAGGAAGTGGGGCGAATAGCCACGACTCGATCGAATTCCTTGAGAGCTTCCTCATAGTCGGCCATACTCATCAATACCTTGCCGAGCATGTAATGGGATTTAAAATTATCGGCTGAAAGCTTGAGTACGTCCTCGTACTCAATCAAAGCATTGGTGAAATCCCGCCGGGCAAAAAACATATCCCCCAGGCGTGTATGCTTCTCAATCTGCTTGTTCTTGTCGGCTTCCTTGTCCTCGCCCTCTTCCAGAGCCAGGGCATCATCCAGAGGCTCTCGACCGGCCTCATTCACGCCCTCTGCCTTCCGTCCCGATTTGCCTTTTTCATCCTCGCTACCACTCAAGTCGCGCTCGACTTTTTCGCTTTCTTGCTGGATGGCTTTTTCATCAAGCTTGTAAGAACGCTTGCGAAAGAAAAAAGGGGCCGCCTCAGACGGGAGCGGATTGAGCCAGGGCGAAAGCAGAATCGCCCCGGCCAGAAGTAAGCCGAAACCGGCCCTAGGTATTAATAATCGCCTCAACAATTCTATCGACACGGAAGGTTCTCTGGGCTCTCGACTTCAGGCAGTATGCGCTTAAGTATAAACTGCCGCGGCTTTCAATGACGGCTTCCGGCTGAACCGTGCGGGTACTGAGAAACTCCCCCTGATACTTGAGCTTGACCGTGCTGCTGCTTTCAATAGCCGCCTCCAGCAGGCAGATATGACTTTTAACACTCTCGGGTAAATGCTCTCGGTTGGCAGGTCGCCCCCAGTCACTAAAGCTCTTGAGAGCGCCTGTGCCGTTCAGTTCTTCCACGGTGGTAAAGTGAGAAACTTCCAAAAGCTTACCGAAGAGCTTCTCCACATAGACGCTATCGGCCAGGGCGCGGTGATACTCAGCGCCGCCAAAGCCAAAATATTCAGCCAGGGTCTTGAGCTTAAAGTTTTCAGGTCCGCTCAGCACCACCTGGGCCAGAGTGAGAGTATCCAGCACCATCACCTCCGGAAGAGGCTGCTTCTGGCGCAAGAGTTCGATTTTCAAGAACTCCACGTCAAAGGCCGCATTATGAGCCAGCCAGACCCCACCCCGGGCGAAGTGCAGGAAGTCTTTCAAGACCTGCTCGGCTTTTGGCGCCCCCTTAACCATGTCATCGGTAATGCCGTGAATTTTGGAAACTTCAGGCGGAATCGGCGAGCCGGGATTGATAAGGGAGCTGAAGGTGGAGACATCCCGATGCCAGACATCGAACTTAACACCGGAAAGTTCCACCAGGCGACAGGCAATAGCCGACAAGCCGGTGGTTTCCACGTCAAAGGCAACGAACTGGAGCTCCTTGAGAGGGCCCTTAATGCCAGTCTGGGCGTTTACGGCCGCTAAACTCATCTTGCTTTCCTTAAGTTGCAAAAATACAGACCTACCATACAGCAAAGCGGCAAAGCGGAAATTGGTTGTTTGTAAGAGTAATTCTTGAAAGGTTCGGGCAGAGGGAAATTATTGGCACTATAGTGATGAATAATGCAATTTACCGGCAAAGACGCGGAAAAATGAAAAAAGCAAAAGCCTTCACGCGAGAAGGATATAGCCAAAAGATATACGACATCTCAAAGGACGGCTTTGTTCCGGTCTTCGGCACCGGTCTGGCATTGATACTGAGCCTGGCATGCATCAATGAAGCGCATTCTTTCGCGCTCAAAGACAAGGATGGGCGGTCTATCCATGGGTCCATCACCAGAGAAGCCCTGGGCAATAAGTTTTCCCCGAAGAATCTGGCAGTCTTGATTGAAAGCGGCGATCAGACGCTGCCTTCAACAGGGCAATTCTTTTTTTCAAAAGGCAAATTGAAGAGTTCCCTCAGCTTTCTTGATAGAGAGCAAAAGAAGATTATCAACTACTGCCATGATGCAGACAGCAATCCCAAAGATCGGTACCGCGCCCTCAAGCACCTGGGCGCCCTATTGAGGGCCAGCCAGGACTTCTACAGTCACTCAAAATATCTGGAACTGGAATCGGAACGCCTCAAAAACCGCAAGGACAAAACATTCGATCCCTACCAAATCGACCTGGTGGACTGGAGCAAGGTCACCGACCCCGACTATAAGGCATTGAACGGCAGCACCATTGATGATGGTGGCAGACCAATGGAAAATGAGGAAGAAGGCGCCGAAAAGCTGGGCGGCACCACCTATTTTCGAGCCGCCCGCGAACTGGCGGTAAGAGAAACGGCGAGGCAGTGGGATATGCTCTCCACCCTCATTAAGCGCAAGTATAAAGACAAATCACTGACGATTCTGACAGCCTTACGGGAGGCCAGCGCTCCGCCCGTGGATGACGATGACGTCAACTAGGGTCTGCCGCAGTCGGGGCAATCAGACTTGGGATCCAGGCCGCGCAGCACTTCCAACTCACCACTCAGCCCATCAAAGCGCATCAGTTCATTGCCCTGGCTGACGCCGAAACCCGAGAGCAGCTTTATCACTTCCAGGGCCTGAAACCCTCCCACAATGCTCTCCAGCGCAGGTAACGAGGAAAAGCGCGAAGCCTCTTCCCGGGGGAAATCCTCCATTTCCAGTTGAATGAGCAAACACCGCAAGCACATGGAACGACCCGGCACCATGCAATAGACCTGACAGCGCAGACCAGATGAATGGCTGTGTACAAGCGGTTTCCCGATACGCATGGCCACATCGGAAGCCAATAGTTTGGTTTGCCAGCGCTCCACTCCGTCCACGATTACATCATAAGCCACCATCAATTCTTCCAGGTGTCCCATCAGAGGTTCGGAAAGCAACTGAAAACTGAGCTTGGAATCAGGGGTTTCCACAGAAGAGAGGAACTGCCTGGCACTGCTTAATTCAGAAAGTGAGGCGGAGGCCAGCTTGATAGTTCCCACGCCGCTCTGAGCCAGACTCATAGCCACGGTGCGAGAAACGAAGGAGGCCCCGAGCAAAAGCACGGAACCCATAAAGAGCTTCTCTTGCTGAGCCTGACTGAAACCAGGAAGACCAAGCTGTCTTTCGTAACGAAGTAAGCGCGCCGCTTCACTACCCAGCGAGTCTGAATCAGAATCGATACCAGCTTCCACTTAAACCTCTTTCGGCAGAACCAAACCAAGCCTCCTAAGCTTACCCATAGCGACCGCTTTTAGCTACCGAAAACAGCACTAAAGATCCCTGCAAACCAAAAACCCCCCTTGCGGGAGGTCTCTGGCTGGCGTTGGCGGGGAAAAGGTGTTAGTTGAAGAGAGCAGCGTCGCGGGCGGAAGCAACGAGCCAGTTGATGCAACCGGGTGTTGCCAAACCACCGGTTACGCCGGCAGCTCCGAACAGTACTTTCTTCATGGCGTCATGGGAACCGGCAGCCATGTGCATGAAGCCCATGATCATGGTCGGTCCGCCCCAGGCGATACCCAGGATTTCCATACCGTTGGCGATGATGTTG
>JACRFZ010000109.1 GCA_016212515.1 Candidatus Melainabacteria bacterium | reverse complement strand
GGTGATTGCTCCCTATGCTTCCGCACTTGCTCTTATGGTGGAGCCGGAAGCGGCTTGCTTGAATCTGCAGGCGCTGGCTGCCGTTAATGCGTCTGAGGCCAATTCGGGCAGCGTCGGAGCACCGGCCGACGGCTCAAACTCAGATCCGGCTGCGGCGGAGGACGGACAGCCAGGCTGTGTGGAGCGCTTCTGGGGAAGGTTTGGTTTCTACGAGGCCATCGATTATACGGCCTCGCGTCTGCCCCGCAACAAGCCGCAAGCGGTGGTACGCTCCTACATGGCCCATCACCAGGGTATGAGTCTCCTTTCGCTTCTTTATGTCCTGGCTGATAAGCCTATGCAAAAGCGCTTCCAGGCTGATCCTTCTTTTCAGGCTACGCTCTTGCTTTTGCAGGAGCGCGTGCCCAAGACCAGCGTCTTCCATCTGCAGTCTCTTGAGACGGTTGAGTCTCGTGGCTCCGCCGGTGGTGATGAATCTCCCGTGCGCTTCTTCAATAGCCCCCACACGGCAGTGCCCGAGGTACAGCTCCTTTCTAACGGTCGCTATCATGTAATGGTCACCGGCAGTGGTGGCGGATACAGCCGCCATCGCGACCTTTGCGTGACGCGCTGGCGCGAAGACGGCACCCTCGATAACTTTGGTAGTTTCTGTTACATCCGTGATCTTGATTCGGGACGGTTCTGGTCCAACACCTTCCAGCCTTCGGCCGCTGCCCCGGAGTCTTATGAGGCGATCTTCTCGGAAGCCCGGGTAGAATTTCGTCGTCGCGATCAGGGCATTGATACGCACACTGAAATAGTCGTCTCATCCGAAGATGATATTGAACTGAGAAGATTGCGTATTACCAATCGTTCCCGCAGTCGGCGTTCCCTTGATCTGACCAGCTATGCCGAAGTGGTGCTGGCTACCTCCGCTCAGGACGGCTTGCACACAACTTTCAGCAATCTCTTTGTGGAAACCGAGATCTTCGAAGCCGGGCAGGCCTTGATCTGCAAGCGCCGTCCCCGTTCCGTCGGCGAGCCGGTACCCTGGATGTTCCACCTCATGGCCATGCATGGCGGCAGTCGTGGCATCGCCAGCTATGAAACCGATCGGGCCAGGTTCATAGGACGCGGGCAGTCTCTTCAGCGGCCGCAAGCTCTGGATGCCGCCTGTGTGAGATTGAGCGGCAGCCAGGGCGCCGTCCTGGACCCGATGGTGGCGGTACGCTGCCCAATTACGATTGAGCCGGAAGAGTCTATCACCGTCAATATTGTCACAGGTGTCGGTGAGAGCCGAGAGGCCTGCCTGGCCCTCATACACAAGTATCAAGACCGGGCCCTGGCCGACCGTGTCTTTGATCTGGCCTGGACCCACAGCCAGGTGGCCCTGAGGCAGTTGAATGCTACGGAAGCAGATGGACAACTTTATGCCCGCCTGGCTAATTCCATTATTTTCAGTAATGCTTCCTTGCGTGCTGAAAAGCGAGTGCTGCTCAAAAATCGACGCGGCCAATCCGGGCTCTGGGGCTATGCTATCTCCGGCGACCTACCGATAGTTCTTTTGCAGATTGAAGACGTGCGCAACATGGAACTGGTTCGGCAGCTCGTGCAGGCACATGCCTACTGGCGCTTGAAAGGCTTGAGTGTCGACCTGGTCATCTGGAATGAGGACAAAGCCGGCTACCGTCAGGCTATACAAGACCAGATTATGGGGCTGATCGCCGCCGGCGCCGAGGCTAATTTGATGGACAGACCGGGGGGCATATTTGTGCGTCCCACCGAGCAGATGTCTGCCGACGATCGTATTTTGATGCAGACCGTAGCACGAGTAATTATCAAAGACAGCCTCGGCAGTCTGTCCGAGCAAGTATCGCGCCGCTCGGTGAAAGAGATGCCGGTGCCGGCCCTGGTGCCCTTGAGAGCCCGGCGCAGTGATGCCATCGAGTATGACATGCGCCGCTCCGATCTGATTCTTTTTAACGAGCTGGGTGGTTTTACTTCCGATGGACGCGAATATGTTATCACCACCAGTGGTGAAGCGACGACGCCGGCGCCCTGGGCTAATGTGCTTGCCAATCCTGAGTTCGGCACTGTCATTTCTGAAAGCGGTGCCGGTTATACCTGGTATGAGAACGCCCATGAGTTCAGGCTCACCCCCTGGAATAATGATCCGGTAACAGACTCTTGCGGCGAAGCCTTCTATGTGCGTGACGAAGAGACCGGCTATTTCTGGTCGCCCACGCCGCTGCCGGCCAGGGGTGCCACTCCTTACCGTACCCGACACGGATTCGGTTATAGTGTCTTTGAACACGACGAAGGTGGTATCACCACCGAGCTGAAGATTTTTGTGGCTCTGGATGCCCCCGTCAAAATTGCCGTTCTGCGTGTGCACAATCACTCCGGTCGCAGTCGTCGCCTGTCGGCAACGGCCTATGTGGAGTGGGTGCTGGGCGACCTGAAAGCCAAGTGCGCCATGCATGTAGCCACTGAGATAGATGCTAAAAGCGGCGCTATATTTGCTTCCAATCGATATAGCGGCGAGTATTCCAATCACGTGGCCTTTCTGGATGTGGATGATGCCAACCGCACTATTACCGGTGACAGGCGGGAATTTATCGGCAGAAACGGCAGTCTTGCCAGTCCGAAAGCCCTGGAGCGGCAGCGTCTTTCCGGGAGGGTGGGAGCTGCTCTCGATCCCTGCGCTGCCATGCAGGTTCCCTTTGAACTGGCCGATGGACAGGAGCGAGAACTGGTCTTTAAGCTTGGGCTAGGCCGCGATGCCGCTGAAGCCTGTGACTTAGTGCAACGTTTTCGCAGTGCCGGCAACCGTCGTGAAAGTTTCGAGCGTCTCTGTCAATACTGGAAGCATACTCTTGGCGCCGTTCACATCCGCACTCCCGATCCGGCTTTGAACGTGCTTGTAAATGGTTGGTTGCTTTACCAGACCATTTCCTGCCGGCTCTTTGCTAGAAGCGGTTACTATCAGTCCGGTGGTGCCTTTGGCTTTCGTGACCAGTTGCAGGATGCCATGGCCCTGGTGCATACGGAAGCGCACCTTCTGCGCAAGCAGCTTCTGCTCTGTGCCTCCCGTCAGTTTGTGGAGGGAGACGTGCAGCACTGGTGGCATCCGCCCTCGGGACGGGGGGTACGCACGCGCTGCTCGGATGATTACCTCTGGTTGCCTCTGGCCGTTTGCCGTTATGTGAAAATGACGGCCGATACGGGCGTTCTAAAAGAAGAGGTGTCCTTCCTGACAGGACGCCCTGTCAATCCTCAGGATGATTCTTACTATGATCTGCCCGGGCGCTCAGGTGAAAGCGCTACCCTCTTTGAACACTGTAAACGCGCCATCAAGCTTGGTATGCGCTTTGGCAGCCATGGACTGCCGCTCATGGGCTGCGGTGACTGGAACGACGGCATGAATCTGGTGGGCGAGAAGGGGCTGGGCGAAAGTGTCTGGCTGGCTTTCTTTCTTCATCAGGTGCTGGAGAATTTTGCAGAAGTGGCGGAGCAGTTTGGGGATAGGGCCTTTCATGACCTCTGTCTTGAGGAAGCTGGTTCGCTGAAAGACAGTATCGAAAATGGTGCCTGGGACGGCCAGTGGTACCGGCGCGCTTATTTTGATGATGGTACTGCTCTTGGTACCGCCACCGCCGCCGAATGTCAGATCGATTCCATCTCACAGAGCTGGGCCGTTCTCTCCGGTGCCGCTTCCGCTGAGCGGGCCAGGCGCGCCATGGAGTCGGTTTACCTGAGGCTGGTGCGAAAGGATATCAAGCTCATTCAGTTGCTTGATCCGCCTTTTGACGTATCTGAACTGAATCCTGGTTACATCAAGGGCTATGTGCCGGGCGTGAGAGAGAACGGTGGTCAGTACACCCACGGCGCCATCTGGGCGGCCATGGCCTTTGCCAAACTTGGTGACGGCAAGCGGGCCTGGGAATTGATGAATATGATCAGTCCGGTCAATCATGCCCTCGATCTGCCGTCTGCTCAAGTCTATAAAGTGGAACCGTATGTGATATCAGCCGATGTCTATAGCGTGGCGCCGCATACCGGTCGCGGCGGCTGGTCATGGTATACCGGCTCGGCCGGTTGGATGTACCGATTGGTGGTGGAATCTCTGCTTGGTATCAATTTTCAGGCCGGGCAGTTGCGTGTTAATCCCTGCATGCCTGAACAGTGGTCGCAGTTCGAGGTGCATTATCGTTATCGTGAGACGGTCTATCATATTTCCATTATGAAAGATGAGGGCCGCGGCCCTTCCATTCATGTGGACGGTGTGGAGCAGATGCAGCCATATATTCAGCTCGAGGATGACGGCCGGGAGCATGTGGCGGAAGTGCGCATTGCCTAGACTTCCTTAGCGACCCTCGTCCAGGATTCTCCGCCAGATTTTATCTATGGCTTGCTTGAGTTCCGGCGAGACCTGTTCTCTTTGCCACTTTAAATATTCTTCGGCGCGTCTGCCCATAATCAATATGTCTTTTTCCGCCATTTTTCTCACAATCGGATCTGGATCAAGCAGTTTGGTGGATTGGCAGATCGGGCGCATGCCTTCCTGGAGATTTTGCTGGTAGCTGAAGTCTATGAGCTTACCTTCTTCATTGAAGCGAGCAGTAGCTGCAATGTTTCCGGAATTACCGCCCTGGGGTAGGACACTGACCAGACCCACAGCCTTTGAGCCTTTGCTTTCTTTGATTAGCTTGAGCGCTTGCTTATCCGTCTGGAATTGATACATACCGTCCTGGGCCAGTTCCTGGGCCAGAAGCAGACCGGCTTCCAGAATTTTCTTCTTCTCGAGATCCGACTGACCGCGCAAACCGGCGCCCACCATGAATTGTTTCAACTGTTCGCTGTTTGTGAGCGGTGCCGAGGCCCCCTTCTTCTGGTTGACAGTCATAACAAAGATATTGTTGGCGGCAAGGGGCGGCGGCGGATCCAGGGGCAGCGGCCATTGAGGGAAACGCAGGAGATAGAAAACATGGTTGGGAAAGCTTTCCCTGAGCGGTTGGCTGTCAAGGTAAAGTAGGCGACCCCGGCTGAGAATCGGTCTGCCTTGTGGAAAGGGCAGGGTTTTAAGAAATTTCTTGATGCCTACTCTTGGCGGTTGCGGAAACTTGAGGGCTTCCAGCCTGGTCTTCTCTGCCTGCGAAAGGGGCGACTCTGCTAATTCGTCTTTGAAGGCTTGCGGCTTATAGTTGGTTTTGTCCGGGTAGACTACACCGCTTTCCACTGTGGCGCTCTCTGCCGTGGCTGTGCCGGATGGTTCAATAGTCTCCGGCATGGCACCTACCCCGCTGGCCAGGGCCGGTATGAGCGTTAGAGCAGTCAGCCAGGGCATAATTTCTTTGTTGTTCACCTGGAGCGTCCTTTTTAGCAGGGGCATATAGCCAGAGTACGGAGGGTAAAGGTTTTGTCGGGTCTGAGTTTAATGCCGAGTCGACGGTTATTCAAGACCGGGCTTTTCAGGGACTTGATACCTGTCTGGATATAGACAAATTCAGTCAGTCCACGTCTGCGTTACATTGGGCAGGTTGAGCCTCTGGATGTTTTATCTTGTTTTAGATTGAAAGCTTCAAGGACTATGCGTTTCGAAAGCCCTCAAGGCGAAGTTTTGGTAACCGTCTTGCTGTCTAAGAAAACCCTGGCCGGCAATTTTCTTGTTGAGAGCCTGCAATCAGCACCGCATTTGCTTGATTGCTTGGCTAAACAGGAACCGCCTCCGTCAAATTATCCCAGTATCAAACCGGTTGTCGGCACTGCGGCCGTGCTCAAGCTGAAAGAGAAGGCTGGAGCGTTGAAGCCTGCAATACACAAGCTTGGTTCCAAATGGCTGGAGTAAGGAACGGCTCAGTTGTGACCACTGACTATAATTTGGGCTATGTTAGACTTTTCCTGTCTGTTTAGAGGGTGTGCTTCAGTTTGCTTGGGGTATTTTGAAAGAGTCCCGTCAGGTAGCATCAGCTTTCGTGCTTGTCTTGCTCGGCGTATTGCTGGTCGGGCTGCTTTCTCTTGTGGTCTGTCTTCTGTTCAAGAGCGATAGACCGGCCTCCAGCCTGGCTGCCGGCTTAGACCGGGAGAATCTTGGTGGTCTACCCAGGGATTTTGCCCCTGAAAACCTTGATGCCGACCTGCAGCTTCGCAAAGGGGGCTGGATTGGTAACGGACCGGTGCGTGACCGGCAGTTGCTCAACTTTGCTAAGAGCCATAAATCTATCGGATTTATGGTATTGAATCAGGCTGAAGTCACTGGTGAAGGGCTGGCGGCCCTTGCCGGTCATGGCTTGCGCAAGCTGGAATTGCGCGATATGGATATCACAGTCGGCATGGCTGAGGGTATTTCCAAGATTTCCGAACTGGAGTCTTTGCAGTTAAATGATCAGTCCGTTGACGACAATGTCGTCAGCGCTCTTACCGGTCCCCGCTCTCTGGCTGAGCTTGGTTTCAGGCACAGTCGCGTCACTGCTGCGGGATTGCGCACTATCTGTCGCACCTATCCCCACCTCCTGGATGTCTCTCTGGTTGATTGCAAAAATATTGATGATAAGGCCTTGAGAGTGTTTGAGTCTCAAAAGCAATTGAAGGGGTTGACGGTAATGTATTGTCCCGTCACCGCCAGTAGTATCGTCGCCCTGGTTGATGCCTTGCCGATAGAGCGCATTCATATTTATCAAGCTGGCGCAGTGGGTCAGTTTCTAGCCGGTGTCAAAAGCCGACGTCTGAGCAAGATAAATCTACCCGGGGTTGTCTTGAAGGAGAAGGAAGTGGAGATACTCTCTCGCATGAAGAACCTTAAAAACCTGGTATTGGATCGTCCGGCCGGCGCCAGTAAGGCTCAGCTAGATGCACTGCAGGCAAGGTTGCCGCATTGTACTTTAGAACTGGTGGTTGAACCTGAGAAGCCGGAAGTGGGCTTGGTAGATTAGGGTTTGATTGCGCTGACGGCACTTTGAGCAATCCTGCCGGTCGGGCATTGCTTACTTAAAGTGCGGCAGTTTAAAGGGAGACCTAGATTTAGGGGTAAGATGATAGTACGGATCATGACTTTCCTGTTTGAAATTTCAGGTCCAATTTCCCGGGAGAATTCATGACCAAGTACGGACCGGTGACCATTCACCAGAACGGCATTGCTGCCAAGCAATTAGCTGCCACGCCCACGCCTGTAGTAGCAGTGTCCAGCCGCATTGCCCATTCTCTGGAAAATGTCAGGCTTTCCATGCATCTTGAGCGTTTTGAATCAGTAGAGCGTCTTTCGGTGGACATCAAGTGTATAACGCGATTTCCCGAGTACGGCTACGAACTCAAACATAACGCACCATGTGAGATGCGTATCGGTCAGACCCATGGAGCGGCAGTGGTGCAAGCTACCTGTATCTGTGTTGATTTCCACGAGGCTCATGACACTCTCATGGAAGTGGAATACTTGCTGGGAGAAGAGTCTCTGGCGAAAATGTCCATTCCCATCAAGTTTCCGCCTGTGGCAGGTGACTGTCCCTAGAGACAGTCACCCGGCCAGGTTTTACCTTACCAGTTGCCGTAAGTGGAGCTGGGTCTTCTTTCGCGCGGTTCCGACATAGCTACGTGCAAGACGCGGCCGTTGAACTCGCTGTTATCGAGGGCGGCGATGGCATCGTCCGCTGCTTCTTTGGTGCCCATTTCCACAAAGGCGAAACCTCTCGGTCTACCTGATTCACGGTCAGTGGCCATTTTGGCTGAGAGAACATTGCCGTGGTTGGCGAAAAGGGAATTGATCTCGCCATCGGTGGTGTTGAAAGAGAGATTTCTGACGAATAGTTTGAAGTTTTGCATTTTACGTAACCTTATTTGTGTGCAGTCGCTCCAGTTTCTTTAGAAACTGAAGGAATGAGTAGATTGGCTTGTTTGGGAAGGACACAGTGCGGCGAACGCCGAGGTGGAGACAACACGGCCCTGGGCTCGGTTTCTCTCAAGAGACGACGGTTAATTTCAATATCCGAAAAGTGGCTTTGCAACTAATACCTTTGGCAATAAAACTCAAAGGGTGAGCAAGACAGCCTGACTGATTCAAGGCAAGTATGTCACAACTGCCAGGTAAAAGTGCGGCTTCCCCTTAAAGATTAAGGTTTGTCCTTAGAATGCCTGGATAGAAAAACGGTCGGTCTTCTGTGAAGCGGCGCCTGACCTGAAGGGTGCTAATTTGTTGGGATGGTTCAGCCGTGAGGGTGCCGTATGTGCAATGTATCGACTGAGTTGTGCGGCTGGTGCAGTTCAGGTCTTTCAGCTCTTTCACGTAGTCCTGGGGATAGACGAGCCTCTGGCTGGGAAGCTTTAGATTGAGTACCGCGGCAATGGAATTCGTAAATGCTACGCAGTCGCTTTTGCCCACCTGAAAAGGACAGTCTTGCCAGAGCGAAACTCTGGCCAGGCAGCGCTGATAAGTGTTTTCATCCACTACCGCCACAAGGGCGTTGAAATTGCGCAGATTGCCTGGCGCTGCCTTGTTCATAATCATCCCCGGTACCGGTTGAAAGAGAGCTGAAGCTTGATCCTGAAAGCGGCAGGGTACTCGTCCGATGGAGTCGGCTTCAATCAGGTTGCACGGCAGAGAGCGGCTGAACGCCACATAACTGTGGCCGGGAAAGCCATGGGGATTGTCGGCAAGAGCGGCACAGAGGCAGACATAGTAAGGTTTTTCTCCGCTATCGCTGCGCAGATCAATGAGCCTGGGCGGAGCGGCCGGTAGGCGATATTGAAAATACCAGACCACCATATAAATGATAAGCAACGCTGAACTTGAGGCGGCTGCTCCGCTCAGTATACCGGTTGAGAGTTTCAGAATTGCTTTGATCCTGCTGCGAGTCAACATTATCTTCCATGCCGGGACATTATCGTGAAATGCTTAGTCAAGCATAGAGAATCGGCAGGGCTGTGTGAGGCGGGCCCGAACAGTTACTCAATTGTTTGCTTTCGCTTCAAGGTAGATCTCTTACAACCAGGCAATCCGGTTTGGCCGCTTTGAATAGAGCCAGGTCTGCATTTGAGATTGTCGGCAGGCGATTGATGGTTATTCTGGTCAGCTTCGGTAGTTTGGCCAGGCTGAGCAAGCCCTTGCCGGTAAGTTGGGTGTGTGAAACATTAAGAGTGGATAGTGCGGGTAAAAGTTTCGCCAGTTCAGCGGCGTCCCTGTCGTTGAAGCGGCAGTTTTGCAGGTTGAGAGTGCGAAGCTTGGCGCTATCTGCCAGCTTTCTCAGCCCTACAATAGTAACGGCAGTACTGTCTATGTCGAGGCACTCCAGATTCTTCAGTTCGGTGATTGCCGCCATGCCGCCGTCGGTAACATTGGTATTGAGCAGCACAAGCTTCCAGAGGGGCTGGTGTACCTTGAGAAAGGGCAGCCCGCGGTCGGTGATCTTGGTGGCAGCCAGATTTAGGTCGGACAGGTCTTTCAGCGGCTCCAGCAGGCGTAGACCATCATCGTTTACATCCGTATCGCTCAAATTTAAGTAGCCCAGTCTGGTTAGTTTGGCAATGTGCTTCAGTCCTTCGTTGTCTACATCGGTGTTAGTCAAAATCAGTCCGGTCAGAGGCAAAGCAGTCAGGTACCGGAGTCCTCGGTTTGTGATGCGGGTGTGGGCCAGGCTCAGCTCTTCCAGTTTCTTGAGCCTGGGCATGTGTTCCATGGCCTGGTCGGTCATATCGTAAAATTCGAAGGAGAGTTTTCTTTCATTCTGGTTTCTTTCTATCAGCTCTTCAGCCAGACGATTCGACTCCGCTACTTTTAGTTGGTTGCCGCTGCCCTGGGCGCCTGCGACCTTGATACTTTTGATTTTGCCTACCTGTTTTTCTGCTCTGTCGAGCATCTGCCAGATCACCGAAATTATTAAAAGCACTACCAGAGAAGTGATTATGAGTAGCGCGCCACTCAGGCGGCGACCACTTTTGCCGTCGTCGTCATGCTGTGTTTGCGAGTCTGCTTCTTTTTTTGACAAAGTTTTTAAGGCAAAGCCATTCTATGGCGTTTCTGACCTCGGTCTTGCGCCTCTGCGTTGACGACCATAGGGCACGGCGGTATTTCATAGGCTTCCACAGGTATTATAAGTTATCGCGGTCGGGGTGGTATTGCTATAATTTCCTCTCGTTTGGCGCACAGTACAGTCAGGGGCTCAATAAAAATGGCAAGAAAATCTCTTG
>JACRFZ010000108.1 GCA_016212515.1 Candidatus Melainabacteria bacterium | reverse complement strand
GGGTGCCAATCTGGCTGAGAATTTCCGGGTCGATGCCGGAGGGGCGTTGATCGACTATGAGCAGGGTGACGAAATACTTGCGCATTTCTCTGGCGATAATACCGAATATGGTTTGCCTCGCCACCTGCGGGGAGAGAAATTTGTGAGCCTCTTCGATGACTATAACCAGCTTGCGAGGCGGATTTACGCGTTCCGGATCGCAAATGTAGCGCTCTGACTGGCGCACATACTCGGCGTGGATGCGTCTGGTAATAATGTTGGTGGCAAGCATGTAGGAAAGCAGGTTGTTCTGCCTGCCGAACTCCAGCACAATGTGTTTGCCTGCTTGGATTTGCTGCAGTATCTCTTCGATATAGTTGTGGTTTACCCTCGGCCTTAGATAGGGCGTTTTTTGCACGATGGTATTGAGCCGGCGTTGCAGGGTCTTGAGTGCTACCGGGTGACCCTTGTGCACCTGGGTGAATTCCTCGATTTCTTCGCCGGACATATCCAGGAGGGTGGCGATCCAGTCCTGACCCAGTTTTTCCCTGGCGATATAGGCGTTCTCCAGGGTGGCCTCGGAGAGCGCCAGTTCGTTTTTGAGCAGGTCGAGGTCTTCGATTTCTATCTGGTTGTAACCGATATATAGTTCTCTGGCATCGGGAATGCCGCGTGCTTTGGAGGATTCGGCATCGAGGGAGAAGACCACCACTTGATGCCCGAAGAGTTGCTTGAGGCCTTTAACCCGGGGGGCGCTTTTGCTTTCCGACATGGCTTGCCAGCCGTATTCGTTGTGCATGTCGAAAACCAGCACCGATGCTAGATCTTTAGAGATTATGCCGCTCAAGAAAATGCGGTTGAGAAAAGACTTGCCGGTGCCTGATTTACCGAAGATGCCGTTTGATCTCTCAATGAAGCGATTGAGATTGACACAGACCGGTACCTCCATGTTGAGAGGGCGGCCGATGCTGAAGTAGGTATTGCCCGGCGTGTTTTCTTCCTTGCCGAAGACGAGGGCAAAATCTTCGGCGCTGGCTTCAAAGACCTGGGAGAAGTGGCTGGGAATAGTTTTTACCGGCCGTAAGCCCCTGCCCTCGTTTTCTTCTTCGCTCAAAGTGGTGGCGTTGCCCAGGCTGAATGCCGCCAGCGCCTGCTTTTCCAGCATGAGCATGGGCTGTAGTTTGACTGTGCCGAAAGTAGAGGTGCCCGACAAAACTGCCATGAGGAAGGGGTCGGTGCCCGGCGGGTTGAAGAGAATGTTGGGATTGGAGGAGGAAAGGGTGACGTCGGTGACCATGCTGAAGAAGCGCGTATTGGCGCCCTCTACCACTACAAAGCGCCCCACGCGCAGATCCTCCACGCTCTGGGAGGCATCCAGCCTCATTTCGAGCCCCGCCGAAAGGGAGCCCTGGATGATGATGCCCAGATGTGGATTCTTGCTTTGCTCCGTCATTGCTCTTGGGCGGCTATTTAATTGGACTGGGTAAAGCCGAGGGCTCTGGCGAATTGATCTACGGCTACCTGCCTGTCTTCCAGGGAGTACTCTTCCCGCTTGACTATATCGCTTTCGTCTTCGCCCCGGTATTCGGTGAAGGTGTAGACGATGGGCTCGTGCAGGCTGCGCTCCAGGCGGTAGAGGTTGCCGTTGACGCCGTGGGCGCCGCAAAGGCCCCAGACCCCATCAAGGGCTTTGGTGATATCGCTGACTGTGTGTGGCCACTGGGCTCTTTGGGTGAGCATTGCTTGAGACCTCAAAGCGGGTGATAGAGAAGGATGCCGTTTGTCATCATAGCGTAAGGCGAAGGACTTATGTCCTTCGCCTGTTTTTCAAGCTCTAAGCTTAAAGTTTGCTTTCTGATTAGAATAAAAAATTGTCCGGAGAGGGACTTGAACCCTCACGGTTGCCCACACGCCCCTCAAACGTGCGCGTCTACCAATTCCGCCACCCGGACTTGTTCAGGAGGACATTGCGTCAGCCCACCGGTTGAAACCAGGCCGACTAACAGCTATTAGTTTATGCATGTTGACTATAGTGCGTCAACTTGCTTAGAACTAAGGGTTTTGCCCGTGCTCGCGCTCCGCTGGGTGAAAGTGCCTCTATTGCCAGGTCTTGGGGTTCGGGCTGGCAGCTTCGCAAGGCTTAAAACTGCGCGAAGCCAGTGTCAGCCTTGGTTTTGATAAGAGAATTTAACACAGGATGTGTGGAAATTCGTGCAAAGTGGGCATATTTAGATTGATCCGAGCCAGGGAAGTCTTTCTTAATGATTGAAATGTTTGTCTTTGGAATAGCTCAAGATCAGAAGACGCACATGCCGATCCTGGTGCTGTATGACAGCACCAAAAGGCGGGCTCTCCCTATTTGGATTGGCGAGGCCGAGGCAAATTCCATCACCAGGGCCCTGGGCAAGCATAAACCTAGCCGTCCCATGACCCACGACCTCTTGCTCAACACCATAAACAGCCTGGGCTTCCGGGTGGACCATATAGAGATTAACGAACTGGCTTCAGATACTTATTTTGCCACCATCTTCATCAAGAGCCTGGACGGCAAGAAAGAGACCAGAGCCATTGATTCCAGACCCTCCGATGCCATTGCTCTGGCCTTGAGGGCCAAGGCACCGATCATGGTTTCCGCCCAGGTGATTGCCGACGGCACGGTGGCTGCCGATCACGAAAAGGACGAAGAAGAAGCGCAGGAATTCAAGCGCTTTGTTGATGGTTTAAAAGCCTCAGATTTCAAGACCAGCGGCGGCGGTCAGGACTGAGGTTTTTTTGTTTCCGCCCGGGCTTTGCTGTAGCTGAGGGAATGTTCTTCGAAGATGCGCAAATTGCCCTTCTCGTCTTGCCTCAAGAGCCAGTTGACGCGTAGGGCCGAGTGCTTATGGTGGGCGTCGAAGCTCAGCTCGGTAACCTGCTCTTTGAGACCTTCGTGCTTGATCACCTTGATTTGCAGGTTTTCCAGAACGGTTTCTTTGTTGAGGGCTTTGACCCGCTCGTCTTTGATGGAGCGCAAAAGTTCTCGTTTGAATTCTTCTTTGTTGAATTTCTCGCTGAGGATGCCGCCGCCGGCCCGTTCAATGGAGGCATGGATGACGGCATCATCGCTGTAAAGGTCGATGAGAGCAGGGTCTGACCGGCGGTCTAGGTCGCCGTAGGTTTCGAAGAATTTGCCGGCTCTCGCCTTTAGTGCTTCTGAAGGCTTGTCTTCAGGCGCCTGACTTTGCTCTTTCATTACGGGGATATTGCTTTTACCGGGATGATGACCGGCCTGAGCCGACGGCAGGGCTGTCAATAGTGTTGCCGCCAGTGCCATTGCATAAAGAAGTGAGTTTTGGGGTGTTTGCTGCAAAGAATTAGCCCTTTTTCTTGAGCGCCTTGTCCAGTGCTGTTTCCAGCGTGGCGATTTTGGCTTCCAGTAGTTTTACGGTGTCGTTTTGAATCTCGGCCTGTAGTTTGGCGTCCTGGGCTTTCCATTCCAACTGTTTCTGTTCCGACTTTTCCTCCCGGCGGCGCAGGCGCAAGAGGAAAAGAGTGGTGACGCCGCCCAGAATGTAGAGCTTGATCACGATCCAGGCTAAGGGTACGTCGAATTTTTGCCCGATGAAGTTGCAGGAAATATTTGCCGTGTTGATGGCGGCAAAGTAGAGAGTGCTTACTACTAAAAATACAGATATAAGGATATAGAGAATTTTGTGCGACATCTATTTTGTGCCTGAAGCTTGGGTTGCCGAATTTCTCAGCCGGTCTATAAGGGCTTTCAAGTCGGCCGGTAGGTCGGCCTCAAATTCTAACAGCTTCCCGCTGACAGGATGGGTGAAGCTCAACTTATGGGCGTGCAGCGCCTGACCTTTCAGTCCCAGTTTGGCTCTGGCTGAGAGAGTGCCTGTGGTTTTTTGATTGTAAACCAGGTCTCCCACAATAGGCAGACCCAGGTGAGAAAGGTGCACCCTGATCTGATGGGTGCGCCCGGTTTCCAGTTGGCAGGCCAGCAGGGCGTATTTTGAGAAATGATCCAGCACTTGATAGTGGGTGACGGCATGTCTGGCTTCCACCGCCATGGTGGGGGTGACCACGGTCATCTGGACCCGCTTCTTGGGATGGCGGCCAATTGGTAAGTCGATGGTGCCGCTCTCTTCCCAGGGGCTGCCTTCCACCAGGGCCAGGTAAGAACGCCTGGCGCTTTTTACTTTCAATTGGGCGGCCAGGCTCTGGTGGGCGCGATCATTTTTTGCCACCATGATGAGCCCGCTGGTGTCTTTATCGAGGCGGTGCACGATGCCCGGTCTGACTACGCCGCCGATGGATGAGAGGCTACCCCGGGCATGGTGCAGGACGGCATTGACCAGGGTGCCGCTGGTGACGCCGGCACCGGGATGGGTGACCATGCCGGCCGGTTTATTGATGACCAGTAAGTTTTCGTCCTCGAAAACAATAGCCAGAGGAATATCCTCTGCCACTGCATCCAGTGGCACCGCTGCCGGCAGGTCCAGGCTGATCAGATCGCCGGGGCGTAGTTTTTGCCCTGCTTTTGCTGGTTTTTCGTTTACTTTGACGGCACCGTCTTCAATGAGCTTTTGCAGGCGGGCTCTGGAAAAGTCGGTCAGCTTCAGGCTGAGATATTGGTCCAGGCGCGGCCGCGAACTGCCGTTGTCCTCGTCGGCTGAGACTTCAATCAGCATTTTGGTCTTCTCGGGGTTTAGAACTGAGGATCTGCCAGACGATCAAGATGATCCCTACATCTATGAGAATATCGGCCACATTGAAGATGGGAAAGTGTATGAAACCAAATTCGAGAAAATCAGTCACTTGCCCGCGGGTGTAGCGGTCGAACAAGTTGCCCAGAGAGGCGCCTATCAGGATGCCGGCGCCGGTGCTCTCGAGGGCGCCGGTTTTCTTGGAGCAGGCCCTTAAGCCGGCCCACACTAACAAGAGGATAGTGGTGCCGGTGGCCAGGGCCAGTACGAAGGGTCCGTTATTTTTGCCCAGGGAAAAGGCGGCGCCGGTATTGCCGGTCAGGTAGAAGTTCAGGAGAGGCGGCAGAAATTTGACGCTTTCGTGATAACCAAGGCAAGAGAGGGCCCAGAGTTTGCTCAAACGATCAAGGGTAAAAGCCAGGGCGGCTGCAAGAGTCAACCAGAGAAGCGACTTCACCTTTGCCGGTGAAGCCTCATTTGTGCTCATTTTCCGCTTTCGGTGGATCGACTTTTACAGAATCGGCTTTTACAGAATCGGCTTTTACGGTGGCATCGCCGATGACGCTTTCCGGTCTTGGTTCGGGCACCACATTCAGTCTTCTGGTGAAAACCGAGACTCCCAGTACCTTGTCTCTGGTCGGGCTGGTCAGGAGCACCCGGGCGGTGAGCAATTCATTGCAGTTTTCATTGTTGGCGTTCATGACGCGCTCAAGGGAGGAGCCGGCTTCAAAGACTCTGGGGTTGTCGGAAGCGGCTACCTGGGGGTACTTGAGGGGCTGATTGGCAATGGAACCCACGGCATTGAGTCCGGGCGGCAGGGAAACATCGAGACGGGCTGTAAACTGCTTGCCCGAGCGAATTTGTTCGGGAGCGGTGAAGCTGGCTTTCAATTGTTTGGCCAGACCGAAGGAGACTTTCACCTTTTCAAAGTCGATGCGATCGCCAATTATTTTCCAGTGACCGCTGATTTTTTTGAGGTACAGGCGGCCTTCCGAAAGTGACTGCAGTTCGCCTTTACTCTTGATGGACTGAAATTCGTTAGCGGTGGTGCCGGTGGCCTGGTCGCGGGAATCTACGGTGGCGTAGAGTCCATCGATGCGAATGTTTTTGGTGGCGGAAGAAGAATGGGCGTCCGGATAGGTCTTCCAGAATTCGCTCGTCAACTTGCGCACGGTGTTTTTGTCAATGCCGTCGTTGTTGACGTAGTCGTCTGCATAATTGCCCATGACGCCGTCGATGTCGTGACGATTCCACATGGTCTCAAGGTTGTTGAGAAACTCTTCTACTTCCTTGCGTTCCGTCTCGTGGCTCTTATCATCATCGAAGCTGAAATCACCGGTTGGTGCGGTGCTCACACTGGCCTGGGCCAGTTTATCGCTTTTACCCACTTGCCCGTCTTGCGCAACGGCTGAGGCGTGCCCGTTTGATAAGACGGCGATCTGACATGAGAGTGCGAGGAAAAGAGCAGCTTTATATTTGCGACTCAGGCGTGATATCAAATCTGGTGTCACCTTGGACCTTCCGTGGCGAAAATTGCAGTATGCAGTAAAGAGGAGTGATTTTAGGAAATCAGGGATATTATACCTATTTATATGTCAAGCTAGCAAAAGCCCAGATTTGCTTAAACTAACCCCCAGGGGCTGCAAATCCGGGCTTTACTTTAGTCGCCTTTGTGGTGGAGCCTGCTGGCCCCGGCGCTCTTGGCTTAGACTGCAACCAGGAGCTTGTTCATCAAGTCGATGTTCTCTTTGATGGAATCGGCTGATTTCTTCAGGAGATCAGCTTCTTCTTTCTCCAGTTTCAGTTCCACAATGCGCTTGACGCCTTCTCTGCCCAGAACTGTGGGCAAGCCGATGTAGACGTCCTTGAGACCATAGTCACCATCAGCCAGAACGGCGCAGGGCAGCAGTCTATTCTGGTCTTTGAGGATGGCTTCCACCATCTGTACCACTGAGGAACCGGGGGCGTAATAGGCGCTACCGGACTTGAGCAGGGCTACGATTTCGGCGCCGCCGTTCTGGGTGCGCTTGACCATTTCGTCGATTTTTTCTTTAGACAGGAAGTTGGCGATCGGTACGCCGTTGACGGTGGCGCAGCGGGTGAGGGGCACCATCAGGTCGCCGTGACCGCCCAGAACCATGGCGCGCACGTCTTGTACGGAGAAACCGGTTTCCATGGCGATGAAGGTCTGGAAGCGAGCGGAGTCGAGTACACCGGCCATGCCGATGACGCGGGAAGCGGGCAATTTGGTGGTCTTCCAGGTGAGGTAGGTCATGACGTCAAGTGGATTGGTGACCACGATGAAAATGGCATCGGGTGAGTGCTTGACGGTTTCTCTCGCGACGGTCTGAACAATGTTGGCATTGGTCTTAAGCAGGTCGTCTCTGGACATGCCCGGTTTTCTGGCGATACCGGCAGTGATCACGACGATGTCGGAGCCCTTGGTGTCAGCGTAATCGTTTGAACCGACAAGCTTACGGTCAAAGCCATGAACGGCGGCAGCCTGCATCATGTCAAGGGACTTGCCCTGGGGCATACCGTCGATTACGTCTACCAGGCAGACATCGGCGATATCTTTGTCAGCCAGGAGCTGGGCAACTGTGGCGCCCACAAAACCGGATCCAACTACTGTTACTTTACTCACGGAAAGTACCTCCACAGGTCCGCGGATGCGGACTGAGATTTAAACATCAGCCAGGTTAACATGAAAGAAGCGCCTCGCTTGCAGGCTTAAGCTAGCCTTCATAAGCTCCTCAGGGGAAATACCATGGGCTGATTGACAAAACCAGGGTAAGCTAGATGAAGAAGGAGGGTCAGGAATGCCGGAAGCCGCAACAGTTAATACAAGCAGAAATAGGTCGGGTCTGGCCCGCTGCCGGGCTTTGGCCCTTGGCGCCGGGCTCATGCTCGTATCCTTTGCTTCCACGGCGGTGCATGCCCAGGCCGAAGATGCCCCGCTTAAACCGGCCGTGCCCAAGCTTGACACCCTGGAGGAGAGCATCAATAACTCTTTGCTGAAAGGCGGGGTCGAACATCGCATTCAGAAGCCGCCGCCTGCCCCCGCTAAAAAGAAGGTCAAGAAGCTCGACTTGAACGCTCGTGCAAACGATGCCGCCCTGCAGGCCGGGCTCAAGGCCAGGCAGGAAGCCGAACGTCTGATGCGCCAGCGGGCCACAGTGGACTCAGAAGATCGACCTCAAAAATTCGAATACAAGATCGACCGTTCTATTGGCATCATCGGCGTCAAGTTCTTGAAGGTGTCCGAAAAGCCCCCGGTCATCAATCGCGTATTTCCAGGTACGCCGGCCTGGAATTCCGGTCTGCAAGTAAATGACATCATTGTGGCCGTAGACGGGGTGCCCACTTATGGCTTGAGCAAGGACGAGTGTTATGACTTGATCGTCGGCACGCCCAATACGCCTGTGACGATTTCCGTTATGCGACATGGAGGTTTTATGGCCAAAACCATGACCCGCATGGACTTCAATGACATCCCCGACCCGGCTGTCAGGCGTGATTATTTGCGCAGCCTTTAGTGGCTCTTGTCTTTTTATGTGCGGGCAAATTTGCTAATATGTGGCGATGAAATTGTCTTTTGATGCCACCAGGTTTGGTTGCGGGCTCGACGGGGCGGTAGAGCTTGCGGCGCACCATGCTATTGCCTCTGTCGAATATTCTTTTGCTCCCTTCGTGGTGAAGACCGGCAAGGGGGCGAAAAGTCAGGATGACAAGGAGGCGGCTTATTTCGCTTCCGTGGCGGAGAACGCCGAAAAGCTGGGGGTGCAGTTCTCTATCTTGAATCTTGACTATGCCCTGGATCCTCTGGACAAACGGGCGGTCAAGCAGTTCTCGCCCATGTTGCAAAAGCTGGCGGTGGTAGCGCGCAATCTGGGTTGTCCCCGTCTGGGCTTTTCTCTGTTACCGGCAGCCGATGAAGAGTTCCTCACTGCTTTTCTGGCGCAATATGCTGAGCTAAAAGCACTGGAAGAACTCTCATCCCTGGAGCTGGTAATGCGCCTTGCCGCACCGCCTTCCATGCGCGGGCAGTCGTTGCGCAAGTGGCGACCGCTTGAGCCGGGAGAATGGCGGGAACTGCTGGCCGGCTGCGAAGGGCTTTCCTTTTCCTACTCGCCGGCAGACTGTCTCTGGCAGGGCATTGATTATTTGCAGAATATCGGGCATTTTGCGCAGGCGATATCGCATGTGGTGGCGCACGATATGGAGATCAACCGTACCATTCTCGGCGACAGCGGCATGTATGGTCCGCTCTGGTGGCGCTATCGCGTCGCCGGCAAAGGGCAGGTCGATTTCCGTCAGGTAATTGAACTGCTCAAGCTCTACGATTTCCAGGGGGCCCTCTCTATGCAGTTCGAGGATGAATTCCTCAGCGATGACCCGTTGCAATTGTCCGAGAGTCTGGAAGAGGGCGTAAAATATTTCGCCCCTCTTATGAAGGGCTGACGTTTTTAGCTGCCTTGTCGGAAGGATTCCTGCCATGAAGCTCTTCTTCTACCTGCATACACACTGGGATAGAGAGTGGTATTGGAACTTCAATGCCTATCGTCTGGAATTGACTACGGTGGTGAAGCGGGCCCTGGAAGTGGTGAGAAACGGTGAGTGTCGCGGCTTTATGCTGGACGGACAGACCTCCCTGATTGACGACGTGCTGGAGGTCTCTCCCGCCCTGCAAGAGGAAATCGTGGCTGCCAATCTGTCCGGTAAGCTTTTCATCGGTCCCTGGTTTGTGCTTGCCGATCAGTTGCTTGTCGGTGGTGAGAGTCTGGTGCGCAATCTGGCTCTGGGCCTGAGTCGCGCCCAGGAACTGGGCGGCTCGGCCCGGGTTGGCTATTGTCCGGATACCTTCGGGCACTCTCTGGATTTACCCCGCATTCTGCGCGGCTTCGGTATCGATAATGCCGTGGTCTGGCGGGGCGTACCGGCCCTGAATGAGCCGGTCTTTCAGTGGCGCAGTCCAGACGGTTCATCGGTTTTAGCCCTGCAGATGAATGCCGGTTACTATCACACGGCTTTCTTCGACGGTGTGAGCGATGAACAGATGGAAGCTTATTTGCTGGCCTTTCTCGGGCAGCGCAGAGGCAAGAACGGCATCGAGCCTGTATCCGCCGGGCAAGGTAAGAAGGGTTCCTACATTGAAGCTTTAGGCGGGGCATTGGTTCCGGTCGGCGGTGATCACATCATGCCGCCTGTGAATTTTTCAGGGCAATTGCAAAAATTGAAACCGCGCTTGCAAGAACTGCATGTCGAATTGCAGGAAAGCGACCTGGGTTCCTTTCTTGCTCATCTGCGCGATGCCTTGCAGCATGAGCCTGTTCGTCTTATAGAAAATGAATTGAGAGACAACGCTTGTGCCTTTTTCAACGAGCGCGCCTATATTTTAGACGGCGTCCTCTCCACCAGGCTTTATCTCAAGCGCGCCAATCGCCTGGCCGAGCATCGTCTCCTCAAGCAGACCGAGCCTCTTTGCGCAGCGCTGGCTGCCTTTGGCCTTTCCTCTTATCCCCTGGATGAGCTTAATTACAGTTGGAAGCTACTGCTTCTCAATCATCCCCACGATAGTATTTGCGGTTGCAGCATCGACTCGGTGCATCGGGAAATGATGAGCAGGACAGACTCGCTAAATGCTGGTCTTGATACTGTCGAGCGCCGCTGCCTGGAAGAACTGGGGCGCCGAATTCTTGGCTTGGCACCCCTTGGCGAAATCAAGCATGGGCTAGGTCTGCCCCATTTGCTAGATCCTGAGCTTGGCAGGCAGAGAGCATTTTATTTCAACAGCGGAACTTCTTCCTGTCCGCAACCGGTCTTCCTGCGCCGGGCCCTCATGCCGGGTGAGAGCCCCGGCATGCCGCTCACCCAGGTGACGGCCCGTTATCCGCTGCGGGAGGCTTTTGCCGGTCTGGGCGGGGTACCGGCCTTCAAGGCAGTGGAAGTGGAAGAGGGTTATCTTTTGGCTTCTCCCAAGCCCTTCAGCCTGGGCAGCACTTTTATGGAGGCCGGGGAAAGAGGTTGCGCGCTTTTTGCCGAAGCGGACCGGCTTTTTCTGCGCAACGAATATTTTGAAGTGTTCGTGCAGGAACCGCTGACAGACTCTGCACCACTAGTGGTGCGGTGCTTGCCGGGGGCTGGGGCGCTTGCCGGTCGGGTTTTTGAACTTGGACATCATTTCATCGATCGCGGCGATGGCGGCGACACCTATAATTTTGATCCGCTGCCCGGCGATAAACCTCTAGTTGCCAGGCTGGTAGCGGTTGAGCCGGGACAGGAGGGACCGCTTCTGGCTTCCCTCAGGCTCACCTATGAAGTCGATCTGCCCGACGGTCTGGAGCAAATGGGTGAATTGCCGCTTTTAGAGGGTGAGGGGGAGGAGAGCCCCAGGGCTGCTTTCTTCAAGCGCAGCCGCAAACTTGTACACCACCGCCTTGAGACGACGGTCAGCCTGAAAGCCTGCCTGCCCATAGTTTTCTTCCATACGGAGTTTGAAAATAAAGTGGGCGAACATCGTCTGGAAGTTGTCTTCAATAAGTCCGGTAGTGCTGCCGGTGCAGTGAGCGAGAACCATTTCAGCTCTATAGGCAGAGCTTGCCCCGCCCCTGTCCTCAATTCCGTGGCAGAGACGGCCGACCTGCAGCCCCTCGGGCATGAAGCTCCGAGCAGCCGCTATCCCTGTCAGCGCTTCTTTTATAGCGGTGAGGAAGTTTATTTCAACAGCGGCTTGCCGGAATTCGGTCAGGCTGCCAAACAGGTGTCCTACACAATTTTGCGGGCCGTAGGGAATTTGTCTCGGGTCAGGTTGCTAAGTCGGGGCGGCGGTGCCGGACCTTGTCTTATGACCCCGGAGGCTAACTGTCTTGGCCCGCAGGAAGTAAGTTATGGCTGGGCGCCCCTGGCCCTCGCTTCTATGACGGAAGAAACCGGTTCAGGCGCTCTCGATGAGCCCGATGCCGGGGCCAGGCAACTGGCTGAAATTTATGAAGGCAACCTGAGAGGTTTTTGGCTGCCTGAGGGTGCGGAACCAGCCGGACTGGAGTTTCTGGACCGCTCGCTCTTCGAAATTTCCGACCGGCGCATTAGTTTTCAGGCTTTTTATCAGGCCGGGCCTGATAAATGTCTGGTTTTGCGTCTTCTCAACTCTTCGGGGCAGGATTTGAAACTTGATATCGGTCTCGGTTTTGAGGTGGAGAGTGCTGCCCTTTGCGACCTATCTCTCAAGCCCGGCCGCGAACTGTCCGTGCTTTCCGGACGCAAGGGGCAGTACCTGGCGGCGGTGTGTTTTGGGCGCTATGAGCTTTTGACGATTAAAATGAAGCTAAAAGGTGCATGATTCTAAAGACCCTAGAAGGGCTTATTAAGGAGAGCAAGCAGTGTTCAGCGGGGAAAGGCTAAAAGTTTTCAGCATGGCTGCCGTATTTACCATGGTTCTGGCACCGGCCGGTCTTACTAAGAGCAGTCCCTATCCAGATTCCAACTTGCCTGTGGAATTGCAAGGGCAGCTTTCCAAGGCGGTGAAGGGCTTCAAGAATAAGAAATTCAGCCAGGCTACCAGCCAGGTTGAGTCAGTAGCGGCCCAGGCCGGTGACACGGCAGCTTGCCTCTCCATCGTCTCCGCCCTTGATGGTTATGGCGCCCCGGCGGCCAAGGCCAAGCGGGCCTGCCTCGAAAAAGGTCTGAGCCTGGCCAAGACTCCAGACGAACTCTTGAACGTGGCTCTAAAAGCTCGTTATTGTGAATGTTTCGATATTTCCAAGGCTGCCCTCGATAGTCTGGTGGGCGCTACCAAAGATTTCGAGGCTCTCATCGATATTGCCCATAAAGCTCATCAGGCCTCGGTGCAGGAAGTAGCGCAGGTGTCTATGCAAAAGGCTTACACCCTGGTGAGCAATGTGCCCGACGCTCTGCTCTTTGCCCGGGAGGCTCATTCCATCGGGCTTGATAACATGTCTCACACAGCCCTGAAAGATTTGATTGAAGACCAGAATACTACCGATGAGTTGATGGCTCTGGTCCCAAAAGTAGCAGTCTACAATATGGTCGATCTGACCAGGTTAACGCTCAAGCGCGGCCTGGAGAAGTGCAAAACGGTAGAGGACTATCTGGCTGTCTACAATAACGCCAAGCGTTTCGAGCAGGAAGATATAGTCAAATTGGCGGCTTATCGAGGTCGCAAACTCACCCTCATCAACAAAATTAGAGACGAGAGAGAAGGTCCCATGCGGGCTAGAGAAAGAGCTCTGGAAGAAAAGGAGCGCAAGAGCAAGGAAGAAATGATGCGGGCCACAGGTCAGACTCCGAGTGGGTTCTAAGTCTTGGAAAATTCACCAGCCGCTACGAGTGAAGAGCCGGCCGTTGCTGCTGCCAAGGCCAGTCCGCTACCGAATGTGGGAGACCTGATCTTTGTAGGGGTCTGTCAGCTTTTGCTTTTCATGCGCCCCAATTACATTTTTTCCGATGGTTCCACCGGTTGGCACCTGGTGAGCGGTTTCCATATACTCAACAAGCATGTGATTCCGCGCAGCGACATTTTTTCTTTTACCTTCCCCGGCAAGACCTGGGTTGCTTATGAATGGCTTTCCGACGCCTTTATGGCCTGCCTGGTTTCCCTGGGAGGGCTGAATTTGCTGGCCAGCGTCTGTGCCTTTGCCATTGCCTTTCTTGTGCTTTCGCTCTACCAGCGCATGCGTTCCTTCGGCTGCCACTTTGCGCCGGCCATGCTCTTTTCCATCATAGGCCTGTTGGCTTCCGCCAATCACTGGTTGGTGCGTCCGCATTTGTTTACCTTCTTCGGCATTTATATTTTCTACACCCGCCTGGAAGATTACTACCGCGGCAGACTGGGCTTGAAGTGGCTATTCATCTGGCTTTTACCTACCATGCTCATCTGGGTCAATACCCATCCGGCCTTCTTGTTTGCCTTTGCCATCACCGGGCTATATCTTTGTGTCACCATCGGCGGTGTGCTCTTGGGGCGGCGCTCCGCCAGGGAGATTCCTGTGCTTGCCGGCTTGCTGGCGGCCCTTATGCTGGTCAGTTTTATCAATCCCTACGGCATGGAACTCTATCAATACATCAAAGAGTACCTGCACGGCACGGCCATTCTTGCCGTTACTGATGAGTTCAAGTCGCCCGATTTCAAGCACAACTTGCACGCTTTCTTTTTGGAATTGCTCTTTGCCTGCTTGTTGTTCGGCTTTTATCTGAGAGGGCGGGTTACTGCGGCCAGCCTGGCTATGTGTCTGGCTTTTGGGCATCTGGCCCTGGGAGCGGTGCGCAATATTTCGCTTTTCGCCATAATTGCTTTGCCTGTGCTCGGCCAACTTTATGGTTCGGCTGCCTTTACCTATCTTGAGACTTCCTGGCTGGGCAAACGCCTGGCCTCAATGCGCAAGAGTACCGCCGAGTTCAATGAACAGGAAGGGCTTTCCAATTTTCATTTTCTCCCCTTGCTTTATTGTCTGGTCATTCTTGTGGGCGGTTTTAGCGGTCTGATCAAACAGAGTGCCGGTTTCGATCCGGAAAGCCAGCCCCGGGAAACGCTGACATATATCAGGGAGCATAAACTGAAGCCGGAGAAGGGCTTCAATCTGGATAACTGGGGCGGCATTCTTTCTTATGAGCTTTCTTATCCAGTTTATATCGATGACCGGGCCGACTTCTATGGCGAGCGCTTCTATCAACAATACGGGCAAATTTGCGAGACCAGGCCTGGCTGGAAAGAGAGTTTCGATAAGCTCGAGCGAGATTGGGTGATTTTTCCGAAGGAAAGCTCTCTGGTGCAGGCCCTCAAACAGGATAGCCGCTGGTCGGTGGCCGCTGAAGACAAGGCCTCGACTTTGCTCGTTCGTAAAGGGCAGTAGCCACCTGGCGGTTCCCGAACTTGCTCCTCGGGTTTACTTGTGTTAAGATGCATATATGCAAGATTTTGAATATATTATCTGATTGGCTCCGACGGCCCCGGAGCAGACTTTCATAGATCGCGGCAGATTGAAGTCAAGCTCCTCTTTCAGAACCGGGCAAGCGCTCAGGCATTTTAAGGAGTGATTGATGAAGAAATTGATTACCGGACTGCATCACTTTCAGTCTCATGTATTTCAATCGCAAAAGGAGCTTTTTGAGCGGCTGGCTCAGGGGCAGACCCCTGATGCTCTGTTCATCACTTGTTCCGACTCCAGAATCAATCCTAATTTGATAACCAATACTCAGCCCGGTGACCTTTTCATTCTGCGCAATGCCGGCAATATTATTCCGCCCTACGGTGCTGCCAATGGCGGAGAGGGCGGCACCATCGAATTTGCTGTTAGCGCCCTCGGGGTAAAAGACATCATTATTTGCGGACATTCATCTTGCGGAGCCATGAAGGGCTTGCTCAATCCCGAACAGCTAGATGATTTGCCGGTGGTGAAAGCCTGGCTTTCCCACGCCGATGCCACACGGCGCATCGTCAAAGAGAACTATGAAATGGACAAGATGGAAGACGATGAAATTCTCAGTATCGCCATTCAAGAGAATGTGCTGGTGCAGATTGAGAATTTGAAGACCCATCCGGCTGTGGCAGCCGGGCTTGCTCGGGGGCAACTGAATCTGCACGGCTGGGCTTACAAGATTCAGACCGGCGAAGTCTTTACCTTCAATCCCAAGGAAGGTCAGTTCCTGCCCCTTACCGAAGTTAACTATGTCAGGGAAAAGCGTCGTCCGAAGCTAAATTCCGGCGTGTCTATTTGACTGAAGGGCCGCTTGTCTAAGGTACCGGCGAAAATTGGCGCATCTTGAAATGCTCCTGGAAGCGCACTAGCTCTTCGTTTTTGCCGACTGCATAAATTTGATCTCCCGGGCTGAAGGGGAAGTCGGGAGAGGGATAGGTGTGTGTTTTTTCCTGCCGCTTGATAGCGGTAATGGTCACCCCGGTAAGTCCTCTCACGTTCAAGTCTTTAGGGCTTTTTCCGGTCAGGTTGTCGTCCACATTCAGGAACCAGCGCCCCATCTGTTCTTCTTCCAGCATCATATATAGAGGTGCCCGGTCCATGGCTTCGAAGTCCGGACTGGGATGGGGATAGCGCATGGCTCTTACCTTTTCCAGGGCCGCTTCGATTTCTTCCGGAGCCCGGCGCCGGCTGAAGAGGGCCAATCTGGTAATTTCGATACTGGCTTCGAATTCCGGCTGCACGATGGCGCTGACACCACAGGCGGTGAAGGCGGCGATGTCGGACTGGCGGTGTGCGCGGGCAATAATACTGATGGTTTCATTGCGACTGCGCACGAAGCGGGTGATGGCTGTGATTGCCGATGGGTCCGGCATGGTCAAGACCAGGCAGGCCGCTTCCTGGAGATTGGCTTTGATCATAATCATGTTGCTTGTGGCGTCACCATAGAGATGCGGAATACCACGGCCGGCCAGATCATCGATAATGCCGGCGTTCAATTCGATGACCAGGTAAGGTATGCCGTAGCTGGACAGGACTGTGCCAAGGTTGCGACCGACTCTGCCGAAGCCGCAGATGATCACGTGGTCCTTCAGTCTACCGGCAAATCTGGTGGCATCATTGCCTTCTTCTTCCTCACTGTTTTGGTTCTTCTTGAAAAACGTGCCCAAAAATCTCAGCCAGTGGCTCAACTTGGGACTGGCGGCAAATAGTGCCGGGCTGGCAATCAGGCTCACAACCGCTCCTGCAAAGAAGAGGTTGTACATGTAGTCGTTTATCATTTTGAGATCCCTGCCCATGCTGAGCAATATGAACGAGAATTCTCCGATCTGGGCCATACCCGCTCCTACCATCAGTGCGCTTCGAACATTGGCCGTGGCAAAGAGGGCAGAAATTGCTGCCAGCACGGTTTTCCCGGAAATGAGAAGGATTACGAAAAGCACTACTTCCAGGCAATGACTGAAGATAAATGCGGGATCGAGCAACATTCCGACCGAGACAAAGAAGACCACGGAAAAGAGGTCTTTCAGAGGTTGCACGTCGTGCAGGGCCTGGTGCGCATAAAGAGACTCCGAAATCATAATGCCCGCTAGAAAGGCTCCCAGGGCTATGGACAGACCGACTTGATGGGAGAGCAGGGCGATACCCAGGCAAAGTCCCAGTAAGGTGAGCAGGAAAAGCTCCCGAGAATTGGAACGGGCTACGCCTGCCAGAATGGAGGGAAGGGCGCGCATGGCTCCGAAAAAAATTAGAGCCGTGAAGCCTATTGCTTTCATGGCGGAAATTAATATACTGCCCCAGCTTGTGTTGCCGTGAGCGGCGAGAATTGGCATGAACGGGATGATTAGAACCAGGGAGAGGTCTTGCAAGATAGCCATTGAAAGAAGGATTCGACCGTGTACTGAGTCGCTTTCGCCCCGGTCGAAGAGAATCTTGGAGATGACCACACTGGAGGAGATGGCGCAAACGCAGCCGAAGAGAAAGGCCTGCCCGGGGCTGTCGGCCAGGTGCAAGGCCATTGCCGTCAAAGCGGTGGCGAGGACCGTCAGAAAAAGCTGACTGGTTCCGGCTAGTATCAGTTTCCCCGCTGAGGCCTTGAGTTGCTTGAGTGATAAGTCCACCCCCAGAGCAAAGAGAAGCATGGCCACGCCGAACTCAGCCAGCACATGAATCTGCTCCTGGTCGGTGATTAATTTGAGACCATTGGGGCCTACCGCTATGCCCGCCATCATGTAGCCGGCAATGGGCGGTAGACGCAGTCGCAGAAACAGTTGCCCAGCTATGAGAGCACTGATCCAGATGACGAAAAGGTCCTGGAGCAAGGAAAGATTATGCATTTGTACCACTCTCTTCGGTAGAGGGGTGCCAAATTATGCCAGTGCGAATTTATTCACTGAGACGGATATTTCGTGAATTTGGCAGCCCTGCGGTAAAGACGACGGGCCGAAGCTGCTCCTTAAATTATCAGGCTGCAGTAAACGAGCCAGAGCTTGTTTTGCAGAGGGGCAGTGCTGAGGCAATGGGTGCTCTCGCAAAACCTTCTCAGGTTAAGCCCGCCATTGCTGCTGAAAAAGCACAGGTCGGCTAAGCCGCCTGATGAATGGAAACGACTTGAGTGGGTCTCCAGTTTAAACTGGCTAATCGGACTTAAGTAGTCGCGCACCATCGAGGTGCTTACCCAACTGTCAGGACTCGTCAGGGGCCGCTTGACGCCGCTTTCCTGCAGGGGGTGACTGAGCACAAAGAGAGCGAAGCAAGATACGACTGTGAGAACCAGTGAAAGAATCGCTCTTCTGACTCTGTCGATTTTCATATCTCCCCCCTTTTCTCGATTCTAACATCCGGGTGAAGATTAGACCGTGCCGGGAAATAGTTAAGAAAAATCATGGCCTTTGGCAGATGGGGCCGGCCGGGGTGTAGCTTAGGCATACGGGTGCTTGACAAGGCTCGCGAGAAGGAAGAAACGGAATTGATTTAATAAAGTCGATCATGCCGGGCGCGCCCCAGGGGTGAGCGCTCATATGGAAGACCCTGAAACTTGCTATCCTTAGCAGAGTATTTGGAAGGAAGCACGCACCTTCAGGCAGCCTCAAGCACGTATTTAGTACAAAAATTCGACCGGAGTGGGAGATTTTTCGATGTTTGATATTTTCAAGAAGCAGTTTATCGATGTCATCGAGTGGACCGAGAGTGGAAATGGTGTGCTGTCTTATCGTTTTCCCACCATGGACAAGGAAATTCAGACCGGCGCCCAGCTTACGGTGCGGGAATCTCAGATGGCTCTCTTCGTGAATGAGGGCAATATTGGTGATGTCTTCAGTCCTGGTCGCTACGAGCTGAACACCAAGAACCTGCCGATTTTGACTACGCTTCTCAACTGGGATAAAGCCTTTAAATCTCCCTTTAAGTCGGAAGTTTATTTCTTCTCCACCAGAGAGCAACTGGATCAGCGCTGGGGCACGCAGCAACCCATTACTTTGCGCGACAAAGAATTCGGCGTAATTCGTTTACGTGCCTTCGGTACTTTCTCGTATCGCATTGAAGAGCCGACTACCTTCTACCAGAAAGTATCCGGCACCAAAGAGTGCTACACCACCACCGAGCTTGATGGACAGCTTCGTTCACTGATCATCACCAATATCGCCGCCACATTAGGGGAAGCGAAAACTCCCTTCCTGGACATGGCCGCCAATCAGTTGAAGCTCTCCGAAACCCTCAAGAACTCACTTGATCATGCCTTCTGGGATTACGGTTTGAAACTGACCAGCTTCCTGGTTCAGAGCGTCACTTTGCCGGAAGAATTGCAGCAGTATCTCGATAAGCAATCTTCCATGAGCCTGGTTGGCGATTTGAAAAAATACGCCCAGTTCCAGGCCGCCGATGCCATTGCCGCTGCTGCTGAAAATCCGGGTGGCGTGGGCATGTTGGGTGTGGGATTGAACGCCTCTGCCCTGATGGGGCAGGCTTTCAATCAGGGTATGAATGAAGGCGGTGCGGCTCCGGCTGCGGCTGCCGAGAAGCAAGAAGATCCCTTTGCCGTGCTGGAAAAGCTGCAGACTCTCCATGAGAAAGGAATCCTATCCAAGGAAGAGTTTGAGAGCAAGAAAGCGGAAGTCTTGAAAAGAATTTCCTGATGATCAAGCTCAGTTGCCCATCTTGCGGCGCCGAGGTGGAGTTTCGCTCAAAGGCATCGGTGTTTTCCGTGTGCAGTTTTTGCCACTCCACTCTGGTTCGCCATGATATGAACCTGGAACAGCTCGGACAGATGTCCGAATTGCAGGACGACCTGACGCCCTTGCAAATAGGCACCAAGGGGGTGTTCGATGGCAAGCCCTTCGAACTGATCGGTCGCCTCAAGGTGGGCTATGAAGACGGCACCTGGAATGAATGGTATGCCTTGAGCGGCGATAAGGAAGGCTGGCTGGCTGAAGCACAGGGCTTTTATGCCTTTTGCTATCCGGTGGCAGGGGTGCAAGCACCCGACATAAATCGCATGGTGCCCCGCGCTCCTGTCTATATCGACCAGGTCGGGCAGATGCAAGTGGAAGACGCCCGCAATGTGCACTGTCTCTTCAGCGAGGGAGAACTGCCTTTCAATGCCGTCCTTGGTCGCAAGTCTTTCAGCGTCGATTTGACCGGCAGCAATTTAGCTATGGCCACCGTGGAGTATGCCGCCGATGAGACCCGCATTTTCGCCGGGCGGTATCAAGATTTTGACGACTTTCAGTTTCAGAACCTGAGGGAGATAGATGGCTGGTAGTTCAGAAGGAAGTTCTGCTAAGAAGGCGAAGCCTCTGGCCAGGAGTTTCGCCTGTCCCGCTTGCGGTGGCACCGTCACCATTCGCTATCCCGGGGCGGCGCTCTCTTGTGTCTGCGAATTCTGCCAGACCGTAATTGATGCCACTGATACAAATTACCGGGTCATTGAAAAGTATTTCAGCAAGACCAAGCATTTTGAGCCCTTTGTGCCGCTCGGCACCAGAGGCAAGCTGAAAGGAAAAGACTGGGAAATGGTCGGCTATATGGTTAGAGCCGATGACGTTTCCGGCTATTTCTGGGACGAATATTTGCTCTTCAACCCTTATTACGGCTACCGCTGGCTGACCTGCAATGGTGACCACTGGAGTTTTGTCACTACCATCAAGCAGAAGCCCCAGGCGCGTACCCACAGCCAGTCCACTTCCTGGTATAAGGTAAAAATGGAGCTGGAAGGGCGGGACTTCAAGCTCTTCTATCGGGGACGGGCTAAGGTGCTCTTTGTGCTCGGCGAATTTTACTGGAAAGTAAAAGCCGACTCCCTGGTGAATATGGAGGACTATATTTGTCCTCCCTATATGCTCTCTTCCGAGTCCGACGGCAAGGAGATAGTCTGGAGCATTTCCGAGTATCTAGAGGTGGACGACGTGGCGGCTGCCTTTAAGCCGGCCAAAAAGCTGAAGAAGCCCTCCAAAGTGGCGCCCAATCAGCCTTCCAGTGCTGCCGTCAGTTGGCAGTACATGTCTAAGCTCTGGCTTGCTTCTTTTGTGATTTTGACGCTTTTGCAAGTATGGCAGTTAGGCTATAACAATAATAAGCAGGTGCTTGAGTCGTCGCCGGTGTATACGGCCAATGCCAAGAATGCGCCTACCTACACAACGGCAGTTTTCAACATTGAGCGAGATAAGACCGGTGCTTTACTCGAGTTCAGCACATCCGTAGACAATAGCTGGCTCTATGTTTCCGGTGAGATGGTCAACGATGACACCGGTGAGACCTTTCCTTTTGCACAGACCATCGAGTACTACCATGGCTATGACGGTGGTGAGTCCTGGAGTGAGGGCGGCACTAGTAATAATGTCTTTCTATCGGCGGTACCCAAAGGTAAGTACTATCTCAACATTGATACCGAAAGTGGTGACTTCAAGGATACCAATCCGCATGTTCTCAATGTGATAGTGAAGCAGTCTCCGCCGCTGTACGGTAATTATTTCTGGTGCCTGTTCTTACTTTCGCTCTTGCCCGGTATCTCGGCTTGGTCCAACACGTGTTTTGAGAGTAGCCGCTGGTTTGAAAGTGACTACAACCCCTATGCCAGTACAGGTTGAAATATTAGAGAATGACGGACGGTAAAGCTAGCAAAGCGAGACCCTTATTCGACTCCCCTCAAAGTCGCCTGACGGCGGGCGGACGGATCTGGCTTTGCCTTTCGATAATCTTCGCCGGCTATGTTTTCTGGCTTTTTACCGATGCCGCCCTTGCCGGCAACAAGCTTTTCGATCCTTTTGGTACCACCGTACACAAACGCCAGAGCCAGGGCGTTTATCACAAGTAGAATAACAAGGAGAAAATCCCAAAATGGACCAGCTCATATCCCTCAAGTACATAGTGGCATCTGTTGTTTATTCGGCTCTTGGAATAGCCATTCTTTGTACTACGTTCATTGTTTTCGACAAGATCACCCCCGGTGATATGTGGAAAGAGATTGTAGAAGAGAAGAACTTGCCTCTGGCCCTGGCTCTAGCTGCAACCACACTGGCCGTCGGTCAGATAGTGGCTTCCGCCATTCACGGTTAAGCTCTTGATCTATCCCCTCCTCCTTACCGCCTTTGTCATTTCCACCTGCGGGCTGGTTTATGAACTGATAGCCGGCACCATTGCCAGTTATTTGTTGGGCGATTCGGTTACCCAGTTTTCAACGGTCATAGGTGTATACCTTTTCTCCATGGGGGTTGGTTCTTATCTCTCCCGGTTCGTAGTCAAAAATGTAATTGCCACTTTCATACGGGTTGAACTTTTAGTGGGGCTTGTGGGCGGAATTTCCGCTTCCCTGCTCTTTTTGCTTTTTGAGCATGTGGAAAATTTTCGCATTTTGCTCTATAGCCTGGTTTCTATAATCGGCATTCTCATTGGCCTGGAGGTGCCGCTTTTGATGCGCATCCTGCAGGACAAACTGGAGTTCAAAGATCTGGTCTCCCAGGTCTTCACCTTCGACTATGTGGGCGCGCTATTGGCCTCTCTACTCTTCCCTCTGGTGCTAGTGCCCTATCTGGGACTGGTGCGGGTTTCCTTTCTCTTCGGGCTCTTCAATGTGCTGGTGGCTTTCTGGTCTATCAGGCTCTTTAAAAACGAACTGAAATCGAGCACCTTCCTCAACACCATGGCGGTGGTACTGGTGCTGGCGCTCACCGGTGGTTTTGCTTTTTCAGAGAAGATTATGACCGTCGCCGAAACTTCCACCTTTCCCGACCCCATTATTTTTTCCACTTCCACGCCTTATCAGCGCATAGTCATCACCGGCAACGGCAAAGATATTCGTTTGTTTTTGAACGGCAATTTGCAGTTTTCCACCAGGGATGAATACCGCTACCATGAAGCCCTGGTGCATCCTGGCATGGCCGCTTTGCCTCAGGCTAGCGATATTTTGGTGCTCGGGGGCGGCGACGGCATGGCTGTTCGGGAATTGCTTAAGTATCCCCAGGTCAAGTCAATTCAGCTTGTGGATCTCGATCAGAAAATGACCCAGCTCTTTACTGAGCAGGAGATTTTGACCCGCATCAATAAGAACTCTCTCAAAGATACTCGGGTCAAGGTCTTGAACGGCGATGCCTTCGTCTGGCTGCGAAAGAACGACAGGAAGTTCGATTTTATTGTGGTGGATTTTCCCGACCCCAGTAACTTTTCACTGGGCAAGCTTTACAGCGATACTTTCTACAAGACTTTGAAGAAGTCCCTGAAACCCAATGGACTGGTGGTCATCCAAAGTACATCGCCCTATTTCGCCAAGAATTCATACTGGTGCGTGGTCAATACTTTGAAGGCGAGCGGCTTCTATACCACGCCTTACCATGCCTATGTGCCGGCTTTCGGTGATTGGGGCTATGTTATTGGCTCCCAGACTCCATTTTGTCCTGGTAAGAATTATGCCCCCGCACTTACCTATCTTTCGCCGGAGAGTTTCAACGCCATGCTGGAATTTCCCAAAGATATGCTGCCCACTAAGACTGCCGTAAACAGACTGAATAATCAGGAACTTGTGCATCTATTCGAAGCCGAATGGAGCGAGTATGAGGCCCATTAGCCGCGCCGATTTCTTGAAGGGTCTGGGTGGACTGGCTGTTTTAGGGCTGGGTTTTCAGTTCTTGCGTGTGCGGCCGGCCCAGTTCAGGGTCAGTATGGTCGGACCTTCCCGGCAAGTAGGCCATCGACTGAGAGATTTGATGAAAGATGGTGCCGCCTCGCTCTCTTCTTTTGTGGATTGCGGCAGCAAGACGGTTGTCATCGTTGGTGGCGGCATGGCCGGTCTTTCGGCCGGATGGTGGCTGAAGAAAAATGGCTTTCAGGACTTCCTGATTCTGGAGTTGGAGCCCCAGGTGGGTGGTAATTCCAGTTTCGGCGAGAATGCAGTCAGTAAATTCCCCTGGGGGGCGCACTATGTTCCCCTGGCTAACCGTGAGTCCAAGTACGTGCGGCAGCTCTTTCTGGAACTGGGCATAATTGAAGCCGATCACGATAAGGAGAAGCCCAGGTACAACGAACTTTACCTCTGCCACGATCCGCAAGAGCGGCTCCTCAAAGACGGCAGCTTTCAGGAAGGTCTGGTGCCCAAACGGGGTCTTAAGCCGGCTGAGGAAGACGAGATGAAGCGCTTCTTTGACAGGGTGCATGAGCTGAGGGAGACTAGAGGCAGCGACGGCAAGCCGGCATTTGCTATTCCTCTTGATCTTAGTTCTGAGGATGCGTGCTTTCGCAACCTGGATAAGATCTCTTTTGCTCGCTGGCTTAAGGAGAATAATTTCGTCACCCGCCCCCTGCAATGGTATGTCAACTACTGCTGCCGTGACGATTACGGTGCCACTGCCGAGAACGTCTCGGCCTGGGCCGGTCTGCATTATTTTGCCGGCCGCAGGGGCCATGCCGTTAATGCTGAGACCAATTCCGTAGTCACCTGGCCTGAGGGCAACGGTTTTCTAGTTTCCCGCCTCAGGGAGATGCTGGCCGACAAGATAGTTACAAACGCTCCCGTGCTGCGTCTCATTGAAGATAAGGAGGGCGGTAACCTCTGCTACTTTACGAGCGACGGCGCTGTTTCAAGATATAAGGCCAAATTTGCCATCTTTTGCGCCCCTCGCTTTCTGGCACCGTATCTGGTGGAAAATTACAAACTTGAGAAGAAGCCCACTTACGCTCCCTGGCTGGTAGCCAACATTACCTTGAAGAAAGTGCCCGGCGGACGCGGTGTCGGCTTAGCCTGGGACAATGTCAGCTATTACGGCGACTCCCTCGGCTATGTGGTGGCCAACCATCAGAATATAACCACACGCCAGAGCCGCGTTGTCGTTACCTATTACTTGCCGCTTTCGCAGTTGCCGCCTGATGCGGCCCGGCGCAAACTTTTGAACAGCCCGGAAAAGGCCTGGTCGGCCGCCATAGTAGAAGATCTGGAAACCATGCATCCAGGCATTACTGCGGACATCATTTCTATCGACCTGTGGCCCTGGGGTCACGGCATGATTTCGCCGGGGGTAGACTATATCTGGCAGGAAAGGCGCCAATTGCCCCTCAATCAGGGAGCGGTGCACTTTGCCCATTCCGACATGAGTGGTATTTCCAATTTCGAAGAGGCCCAGTACCAGGGCGTACAGGCCGCCGAGAGGGTACTTGCCCAACTGGAGAAGAGTTGAAATGGAAAGCACCCATTCTCTACCTCTGGAAAGGAAGCGAAGGCAGCCCTGGCTGGCCTCGCCTGTTTTCGACCTTCTCTTTATTTTGTCGCCGGCCCTCATTTCTTCCACTATTGCCCTGCTCTTTGGCCGGCGCTTCGAAGGTATGGAAAACTTGCCCCTCTTTGCCTGGGTTGTGCTGGTGCTCATGGTGGATGTGGCCCATGTCTATGCCACCCTCTTTCGCACTTACTTAGATAGAGATGCACTTACCGCCAATAAGCGCTTGCTCCTGGTCATACCGCTTGCCTGTCTGGTGGTAGGGGTTCTGCTCTACAGCCTCGATGCTCTCTATTTCTGGAGGGCTCTGGCCTATCTGGCGGTTTTCCATTTTGTGCGCCAACAATACGGCTTTCTTGCTTTGTATGGGCGGGGTGAGCCGCAAATACCGGCCTGGGCTAGGCATTTGGATCAGATTTGTATTTACACGGTAACGCTCTATCCGATTTTATACTGGCATGCCCACGCTCCCCGCCACTTCAACTGGTTTGTGGAAGGAGACTTCTTCTCGGCCTCGGCTCTCGCTTCTGCGATTTTGCCCCTGGCCGGTGTTTTCTATATATTGGTCGCAATCGCTTATTTCATCAAAGAGTGCCTCCTCTTTAAGAACAGCGGCTTTGTCAATCTGCCCCGCAACTTGCTAATGCTGGGAACAGCGCTTTCCTGGTATGTGGGTATCGTTGCCACCAATTCCGATTTGATCTTCACCATGACCAATGTTTTGAGCCACGGTATACCCTATATGGCTTTGATCTGGCTATATCGAAGAGGTGGTGGCGCTGGTGGTGCGGATGCCGGCGCCACCGCAAGCGGAATTCTGCGAATCCTGGTTTCCTTTGCGCCTGCATTTTTTGCCTTCCTGGTTTTCCTGGCTTACCTGGAAGAAGGTTTCTGGGACGGCTTTGTCTGGCGGGAGCATCTCACTTTCTTTGCGCCGTTTGCCGGGCTGCCGGTCATATCCGACCCGGCCTTTCTGGCCGTTCTGGTGCCCCTACTTTCTTTGCCCCAGAGCACCCATTATGTGCTGGATGGTTATATCTGGCGGGTGAAGGACCGAAACAGCCAGTGGTCGGCCTGAGCCAGGCACAAAGCAGCCCACTCCGGGTTGATCGGAGCGGGCTGCCATATGTTCAAGCGCGCGAGATTGGAGCTAACTATTCACTGATATTCCACTCTCATTCCAGGTCGGATTCTTATTGCATTCTTGATGGTTGCATTCTTGAGGGCTGCAACTTGCCAGGAACAGCAAACCCAAACCATGTCTCACTTGAGCGTACTGCCGAGATTCGGCGCACATCAGCCTGACAGAGTGCTTGATTGAATTAGGGCGAACCACTCATAGAATGGGGCGCTAACTCAAGCAAGCGTGTTGTCAAGCCGGTTCTAGAATAGTCTTTGCTTTGTGACAGCAAAATACGATCTGCCGCACTTTAGGAGACTGAAACAAAAGTTAAAACAGGGTTCGCTTGTAGAGCCGTTCTGCCTGGGCCATAGCATTCTGTGGCTCAGTCGGGGAGGTTGTCAGTGTCAAATCCATAGCCGCCCATGGAACTAAAAGCTGCTTCCAGAGCTTCTTTCATTGATGGTGCTCGCTGTCTTGAATGTTCTTCCGCTGCTGCATATTTGAGCTTATTTGAGCGAATGGTTTCGGTGGCGCGCTGGAAGTATGAGAGCAGATCTTCGCATTCGACATTTCTAGATTTGTCGTAAGCCAGGAGAATCTTCGCATCTTCAATCAGTCTCTTCAGATCGGCGCCGGTCAGTCCATCTGTTATCTCCGCCAGTCTGAGAGGGTCGTAGCTGCGCAGCTCCGGCGGCAACCGGTGTGCTTGATCGATGAGGATTTTCAGCCTGGCTTCATTGTCGGGCAGTCTTGTTTCAAGCCATAGTTCGATACGCCCCGACCGCACAAGGGCCGGCGGCACGCTGGCCACATCCATTGTGGTCATCATGATGCAGACCCGTTTATTGCTCTCACTTTCGAGACCGTCAAGCATGGTCAATAAGTAGCGGTAGAGTCCAAAATCTTCCTTGTTTTCAAAGATTACATCACTGTCGTCGATAAAGATTATTGAGGGTGCGTTGTGCTTGGCCGTCTCGAAAACATGTTGCACTTTCTGGTAGAAATCGCGACTGCCGGAAATGAAGGTACCGTCTATGAGAAAGAACTTGCTGCGCAGCCTGTGGGCCAGTGCCCGACCCACCGTGGTTTTGCCGGTGCCGGGCGGTCCTGCCAGAAGAACGCCTCGTTTGGGGCTGATGCCATATTCAGTTGCCAGATCATCTCGTTCTAAAGGTACGATTATGTTGGCTTCCAGGCTTTCAATAACGTCGTCTATACCGCGCAAGGAATAGAGGTCTATGGCTTCTACTTCTTCCAGATCCACATTGCTGCCCATGCGCTGACTGCGCAGGTATTCGATGAATCTATCCGTATCCACCTCCTCCTGCTTGAGCCAGAGCGCTGATGTATTGAGCTGGTGAGCATTCAATTTGGGGGCGAAGCGATGAATCTTTTGAAAGTCGAGAGAGGCTGCCTTTTCTTCCAGAATGTTGCTGCAAATAGTGCTGTAGTCTGCTGCTTTGAATTTTTGAATGGTGCTTATGTAGCAGCGGCTGCGAATGGGAGCCGGTATGCTTCCCTCGAAAGAAAGAATTAGTTTCTTCCCGGATTCGATTATGCGGCCGGCTATGCTGGTCAAAATTGCTTCCACATACTTGCCGCGGGGATATGCGCTGCCATAGCCGCATCCGCAAATGACGTCATATATGAGATGCAAGTCGTCCAGAATTACCAGCTCATGAGAGCTGAAGGCATCCATGAGGATACTTTCCAATGTCTCTTCCATTTTCAGCGGGTCTTGTGTTCTCAGTTGCTGAATGTAATCGGTCATTGTCAAAAACTTGCCGCCTCTGAACGCGTGCAATTCTTTGAGAATGGTTGTCTTGCCCATGCCTGTATGGGACCAGACTACAAAGATGTTTCCTATGGGCAGAGCTTTAATAAGCTCGTCGAAGGCCGCTGTCTGGGCCGGAGACAAATCAGTCATGGTACACCTCAGCATCTGAGCTAGTTGTCATAGCACTTTCTTCCCCGGTTCAAAGGTTCCTGTTTGGTTTTGACTATTAAAATTTCCGGTTTCCGGGACTTGTTCCCAAAAGCTTGTGTGAACAAGCTTCTTGAGAATTTATTGGGAGGCTGGGGCGTCTATAATTGTGCTCGGGTTTCTAATTCATGATTGGATGGTTATGGAAGTGAGTTTTATCAGGCCAGTAATGGGTGCTCTCACAGTTACAGTGGCGCTCTCATTCGCTTTCTGTGGTGTTGCCGGGCTTGCGCCCGGGGCAATAGCCCAGAATAACTGCCAACAATTGCAGGCTTCCATGCGGGAGAGGGGGCAGCGTCTTGGCATGGCTAATGGCATTTCCCTGCGAGCCCTTGGTTCAATCGAGGATCACAAAGCCAGGGAAGCACTGACTCTCAGTAATCAAGCTCTTGCTTATACGACTACTTCTCCTGGTCCTTATATCAGCCGCGGTCTGGCTGAGCTGATGCTGAACGATGCCGCCGCCGCCTACAACGATTTCAGACAGAGCCTCGCTCTCACCGAGGCTGATATCGCCGCCGTCAAGAAACTTGAGGCCATGAATGTGCCGGGGCTGAAGGAGTTGACCGGTATTTCTTATGGTGCCGACATGCTCCTTAGAGATCCGTCCATTTACAACATGGCTTTCAGCAGTCTGGTGGCGGGCAGCCCGCAAGGTTGTATAGACGGGGTAAGTAAGCTCAAGAGTTTGGCGCCGTCTCTGGGTGAGAAGAGCGACTGGCTCAAGCTGGAGGCTATGCTGGCCCTCAAGCAATACGACGGCGTGCTCAAGGAATGTGCCAGGCCTGGCTGGAAGGATACAACCACGGTCCAGTATTTTAAGGCTCGTGCCTTGCTGGATAGACCTAAGAAAGATCAAGCTGATAAGAGCGACGCCGGGACGGCATCCGACATCCTCAGCGAATGTATCAAGCAGGTGCCCGGCACGGCCATGTTTCATTTGCAGAGAGCGAGAGCTTTGCAGTTACTGGAGAAGAATGAGGAGGCGGTTATCGAGCAAACCAGGGCGGCCGAACTTGGTCTTAAGGAAATCACTCCCATGACCGGGCCCAATCTACTGTATTTAGGTGCTTACGAACTTTCCCACGATCTCCTCAGTCCCATCCGCTGTTCAAAGAAACGTAAGCAGATGCGAGATTTTGAAAGTGATGAAGAGAAGGTCAAAGCCTTGCATTCGGCGGCTGAAGTATTCAGCACCTTCAAGTCTCTCTACGCAAGACACAGTCCGGCCGCTTATTCGGTCTATCAGGATGGTGCTCGCCTGCGTACCGGCATTCAAGTTGCCTCCACTGTTTCCTGGATAAATACCAGTGCGGCCGAGAATCGCAGTGCCGGATTGGCCAGTGCCGGAGCTATGCCTTTTGAGCGAACCGGATGGAAAACCGAGATCTATGGCGAGAAAGTAACGCGCTCCAGTGCCGAGGAAGTGGAGATGGAATTCGATGTGAAAGAGACGACGGTGAAAGGAAATAGCCGCACGGAGCAGATTTCACATGTGCGCTGGACCATAAAACCCAATAGTCTGGGGCTCTGGAAAGTGGTGGCGGAGGATTCCATTACCAAGGTTTCCGGCAGTATCACCAGTGGTGCCGCCTCTGGAAAGAGCGGTGCTTCCGCTAAGAAGGGCGCTCCAAAGAGAAAATAGACGCCCTTACCTGCGCAAGGAGTATCCGAGAGATTCCGGAGGTTTCGATGAAGGCACTCGCTTTTGCAACTGTGGTAACACTATCATTTTCGATGGCGGTGTTCGCCCAAATTTCGAAGTCTTCGCTTGAGTCAGACAAATCGTCTAAGCCGCCCACAAAAGCTGCCGCCGGCGTCGATGTGGCCGCAATTCAGAAGAAGATTGATGATTATACCGCCGCAATCAAGGATGACCCCGGAAACGACAAGTACTATGGGGCGAGAGGTCAGAACTTTGAGAAGTTGGGCAATTACACTTCTGCGCTGAATGACTATAACTGTGCAATCGCTTTAAATCCCAATAGACAAGCTTATTTCATTGTTCGGGCAAATCTTCACGCCGTTCAAAAACAGTTTGGAGATGCGTATGAGGACTACTCAAGAGCGATTGCCTGCGGGCCAGTGACGCAGGGGCTATTTAGAGCGCAAGGAAGTAACGCTCTTCTTTTGGGCGAGTACGACAAAGCATTGGTTTCGGCACGTAATGCCATCAACTTGAACGAGAATGATTGGGAAAGTCTTGTATTGCTCGGCAGCGTCGAGTTAATGAAAGGAATGTTTAGTGATTCTGTTAAGCACCTTACCAGAGCTATCGAGATTAATCCTGCAGTTGGCGGCGCTTATAGCATCAGAGCTGACGCTTTTGCAAAACTAGGCAAAACTGAACTCGCCAAAAGAGATAAAGCTAAGGCGAGAGAATTGGGCTTTTTTCTCTAGTGTTCACAACGTAGTTCGCTTCTCTTCTCTGCTTGGACACGGTCAGCTCCTGCCAGAGCGCACTATCGTGCTCTGTTGAGAGGGCTTGGCTGAGAAGTTCAGCCAGGGCTCTGGCTTTCGCTAAGTTGTCGGCCATATAGTCGCAGACGTGAATATCTACGGTGGCGGCATCGTGCTCGGGCCAGATATGCACCGCCACATGGGATTCTTTCAAAACAATCACGGCCGATGCCCCCTGGGGGCTGAAGTCGGCCACGGCATCGGCCATGCGGGCCAGTCCGGCACCCACCACGGCCTGGTTGAGCAAAGTAAGCAAGGTTTCGGCGCTGAAGCTGAAGGCTTCCGGCTTGAGCGGCAAAATGGCTGAGAGGTGGTGGGAGGTGAGAACTGCTTCTTTCATTGAATCCGGCTCTTGAAGGTGCCTTACAAATTCGATAATAGCCCAGAAGCATAGCTTAACCCCGGGAATTTATTTCATCTAAACATTGCTATTCTCGGGCAAGACCTGCCTCGAAAGCAAGGTGGTCAGAACGATACTGGTGATGGTCTTGCGTACGCCTTTGACCCGGCGAATCTCATCGAGGAAATGCGAGAGACTATCCGTATCGGCGGTGCGCACTTTGAGCAGCAGGCATTCCTCCCCGGCCACGGAATGTACCTCTTCTACTTCCTTGAAGCGGTAGAGTGATTTCCCCAGTTCCGAACCCACCCCTTCCGTCGTTACCCTTACGAAAGCGCAGAGCTTGAGACCTATCTTGCTCGGGTCTATTTTCAGACCGTAGCTTTCAATAATGCCGGCCTGTTCCATCTTTTTGACGCGGGCGTGCACCGAGGGGGCTGACAGATTGAGTCGCTGGGCCAGATCTGCATATTTTTGTTTGGCGTCTTCTTGTAATAGGGCTAATAGTTTTAGGTCAATGTCGTCCATGGTTTCAGTCCGGTTAGGTGATTTGGCCAAATGCTATTAGAAAGTTTAGCATATTAGTGAGTTTGGGGTTGCGCCACAATGTGGTTAGGCGCATTATGTATATAGCCTGACTCAATTAGCTCGCTCCTCCTTCGGGCGCACTTGGGGAAGGCTGAGTCCGTTTCAGAAAGGTAGCACGTTATGGAAGCCAAATTCAGACCAGGAAAATTGCAAATAGCCTTAGCTTTTCTCTCCATCTATATCATCTGGGGATCGACCTATCTAGCTATTCGTTTCGCCATCGACACTATTCCTCCTCTGGTTATGGCCGGCGCGCGCTTTCTTTTGGCCGGTCTGCCTCTCTATCTAGTTTTGCGCCTGATGGGTACTGAGCGGCCCAGCCCGGCCGAGTGGCGCACCTCCTGCTTGCTCGGCGTTTTGCTCTTGAGCGTCGGCACGGGCGGTGTGGTTCTTTCGGAGAAGTCGGTGCCTTCCGGTTTAGTCAGCCTGCTTGTGGCCATGGTGCCGGTTTATGTGGCAATTCTGGAATGGATGGTGGGCGGCTTCAAGAAGGTCAGCTATTTATCCGGGCTTGGGCTTCTGGTGAGCACTATCGGTATTTTCATTCTCGTCTCGCCCTCCCTTCTGGGAGGGGTGGGAAAGGTTGACGGCATGGGCATTCTGCTTGTGATGTTCAGTTCCTTTAGCTGGGCCTTCGGGACGGTCATTTCCCGCAAGTTGACCATGCCCCGCTCGGCCATGCTGGGAACGGCCATGCAGATGATTGCCGGTGGTGCCTTCCTGCTTGTGGCTGCCTTTATCTTCGGCGAGCACCGAGATTTTGAACCGGCTCGAATTTCTCTTTCCTCGCTGGCGGCTTTCGGCTATTTGACTTTATTTGGATCTATAGCGGCTTTCTCTGCCTATACCTGGTTGCTCAAACACTTGAGCCCGGAGCGCGTTTCTACCTATGCCTATGTCAATCCGGTGGTGGCCGTACTGCTTGGCTGGGTGATTCTGGGAGAGCCTGTGGGGCCAAGTACGGTGGCGGCTGCTTTCACCATCCTTAGTGGCGTGGGCATACTGAGCCTCTCTTCCGCTCCGCCGCTGCGACCGGCCTACCGCAGGGCCATAGTCAAAACCGGGCAGTTTCTAAAGTTGAGGTAGCTACTAAATAGTGCTATCTTAGCCTCGGCTTCCCCGATGAGAGTTTTCCTGAGTGTGCATCAGGCAGGTAGAGAGGCAAAATGACTGAACGACAATTGAAAAGCAAGCTTATCTTGAAGTGGTGGCTAATATTCTTCTTTATGAGCGGGATCGCCAGCTTCATTGCCGGTGGTGTGGCCGGCTTCGTGGTGGGCTTTGCCGTGGGTCTCTTCGGTGCCCTTACCAGGCATCCTGAAATGATCCGTGCCATCACTCAAGTTGCCTGTCCCATTGCCGGAGTTTTGGCCTCAATTCCTGTCTCCTACCTGTGCTTCTCTTTTTGTGTAGGTAAGCTCTTTAAAGAAAACAGTGCCGGCGACTGAAGTGACAATTTCCTACTGCCAGTTGGCGCTATCAGCCTGGCTGGCAGTAGTTTCGGGGGCTTTCAAAGCTGGTTTGGCGTCGGTCTTTTTGCTCTTCAAAAGAGAACCGGCCACAGAAGTGACGCCGCTCAGGTCGACTGTGGTTTTGCGGGGGCCAAGACCAAACCAGGTGCGTTTGGTTTCAATTTTGTCCCCGAGAATGGAAGTGGCTTTGTAAGACTTCCCTCCCAGGATTCCTTTTTTGGTTTCGAAGCTGTTGCCCAGTACTTTCACTTCTTTCTTGCTTGTGCCGAACCAGCCGCTGCCGCTTTCTACCTTATTGCCGAAGCGGTCTTGCACCTTCAGTTTGCTGCCGAAGAGGCTGTCTCTGACTTCCAGGCTTTCACCTTTGCCTGATACCACTTCCACATTGTTCTTGGCCTGACATTCCGGTGCAAGGGCAAAGGCCAGAATCAGGGCGATATATAAGGTTGCATTCCTGCCGGGTTTGATTGTCAGCATCTTCTTTTACTCTTTCAATAAGGAACCATCTCAACTGCCGTTACTATAGAGTCCCTATCAGACTGGAAAGTTCCTGCTTTGAGAGCGGACTTGGGGCGGCTACTCAGAAAGCTCCGCAATTTAAACACATTTGTTAACATCGTCTCATTATCTGGAACTCCAGCAGGGCATTGTCGTCAGTCTCATCATTGGACACAGAAGGCATTCGTAAATAGCACAATTGCCGTGGTCGGCGTCCGGTCGGCCCTCCACTTCCGTGCGCTTTCCTTTGTGCTTCTGTGGCTCCTGGGGGGCATCACACTGAATTCGGGAGAATTTATCATGCGTTCGAATGTAATTATCCAGGCAACCGTCCTTTGTGTTCTGGGTACGCAGACCTTGCCTCCTGTCCTTGCTCAGGGCTTACTTACCGGCTCGGTTGAAAACAGCTCTTCCATGCCCAGGCTGATCCGGCAAGAACCCAAATACGACTATGACGATCCTGATATTCGTCAGCCCATGCGCTCCGCTGTCACTCAGAATACTTATAGAGCTGAGGCAGGCAGAACTGAGCCAAGGGTTGTTTACCGCAATCAGACCGTGCTCAAGCCGGTTATACAAAAGGTCTATGTGCGCGATGAAAGAACTTACTGGCAGAAACATCCCAAGGTGAAAGCCGCTACCATTGGTGCCGGGGTCGGCACCGCTGCTGGCGCGGTCACCGGTCTTATCAGTGGGCGCGGCGTTCTGCGCGGCGGTTTGATCGGTGCTGGTACCGGTGCCGGTGTAGGGCTTGTGCGCTCCAGTGACACCATGAAACGCCATCCGATTGTGCGTGACGTGGCTAGCGGTACTCTGGTTGGTCTAGGCCTGAGTGCAGCCGCCACTCGCGGTAGGAAGCGCATGTGGCAGGGCACCGGTGTCGGTGCGGCTGTGGGTCTTGGCTATGGACTGTTGAAAAACGGACTGCGCTAATAAGCACTTGCCAATGTACTCTTAAAGGAAAAGCTCATGAATAGTTTCAAGAAAAATTCTACAAATAAAGCTATGGCTTTTTCGCTGGGCTTAGGAGCCGTCGGCGTGGCCATGATTGTCGTCAGTATGACCGGTTTTGATGCAAGTGTGGCGCAACTTAAGGCCAGGGGGCTGGCTGAAATCCAGCGCAGCGAACTGGGTAAGGCCGAGAAGACCTTGAAAGAAGCTCTCTCCAGGCAAGAGTTGGCCAAGCAGGAAAGTGTCGAGACCGCCGAAATTTTGCTCAGCCTGGGGCGTCTTGCCAACGACCAGGGACGCGCCGAGGACGCTTATCGCTATTTTGATCGCGCCAGTCAGATTCAAACCAAGCTGATGCGCCCCGAGTTACTGGCCACTGCCGAGAGTTTGAACGGCTTGGGTGAGGCGCTCACGCTCAAAGGCGACTACGAGAAGTCCGAGATGGTATTACAACAAGCTCTCAGTCTGAGAGAGAATAATTTGCCGGCCGGTAGCATCGAGCTGGCTCAGAGCCGTGCTTCGCTCGGGCGCCTCTATGCGACTGCCGGTTATTTTACCCAGTCCGAAGCGCTTTTGCGTCAGGCTTTGAAAGGCGCCGCGGCCGGCAAGAATAGTGAAATGGTGGCGGAAGTGACCAGCGATATTGGTACGCTTTATTGCAATCAGGGGCGCTATGGTGAGGCCGTCGGCGCCTACAAAGAAGCTCTCTCTTCTTATGAAAAAGCTTCTCCGGTGGCTTCCAAGAAATCTCTGGTGCGTGCCAATATCCTAGTTAATCTAGCCGAGGTGGAGCGTCGCCAGGGCAGTCTCAAGAGTGCCGAAAGAAATGGTGCGGAAGCCATCGCCATATACGGCGCCAAGCTTGATGTGAATTCGCCGGCCCTGGCCAATGCCCTGAACAACCTGGCCCTTATTTATCGCAATCAGGGGCGCTTGCAAGAAGCCGAGCCTCTCTATAAGAGAGCCATTGCCATTTATGATTTGAACCCTGGTATGAACTCGGTGCAGGCCAATGCCCTGCGAAATTATGCCGAACTGCTTTCGGCTTCCGGGCGCAATAGTGAGGCCTACACAATGCGGGTGCGGGCCAACGATAAATTGTCCAGCGGTTGATTGAAATCTTTGGGCTATTAGCTTCCGGCCAGTTTGTGGAGAATTGACGACAGGAGCACCAGCCCGGCTATGGACAGGGCTTCATTAAGCTCGACTACGGCTCCGTAGGTGTCGCCGGTGTGCCCTTGCAGTCTCCGGTTCAGGTAGGAGGCGGTGCTCAGGGCCGTGATGATGCTGATGGCAGTGTAGCTTAAGACATAATACTGACCGAGGCAGACGAGCCCGGCGCTGAGGCTGACAGGCAAGATTGCCGCCTTGATCAGATCAGAGGGATAGCTGGTGCTGTCGTGCCAGATCTTGCCTTTGCCGAAGTCTCTGGCGTAAGTGTATTTGCCGATGGCGTAGCATTCCGCCAGGCGCGCCCACATGGGGGCGATGAGAAGCACTGTGGAAAGTCCGGAGCCGCTCAGGGCAGCCATGCCGGCAATTTTTATAAACAAGATGCTGACGCCGCTCAAAACTCCGAAATTTCCCACGCGCGGATCTTGCATGATTTCCAGCATGCGTTCCCTGCTTTGATGGGAGAAGATACCGTCGGCGGTGTCCATCAAACCGTCCATGTGTAGCCCGCCTGTGAGCAAGAGCCAGAGCACGGCCAGAAGCACAGCACTGAAAAGACTGTCCACGTTCAGGGCCGTCAGAAGCATACTGGTGAGGCTGAGGATGGCACCTAGAAGCAGACCCACCGAGGGTAAATACTTGGCCAGACCAACCGGTTCGCCTTCCACTTTTCCTGCCAGGGGCAGGCAGGTTATATATGCCAGGGTAAGGCGAAAACGTTTGAGGAAGTGCAAAGTCTATTTCTCCGGGTCTTTTTCAAGCGCCGGCAGCTCAGCGGTATATTCGGGGCGATTCACGAAGTTGGGGCTGTTGGCAAAGACCAGCAGATCCAGTTTGTCCAGATAATAATCGAGAGCATCCTGAGTCTCCCTGAGCAGATCGGGATCTGCTTCCAGGTTCTGGGCTTTTTCCAGGAGAGCCTTCATCTGGGCCTCCAGTTCCCGCGGAGAATGTTCCCGTCCTTCCCAGGGCATCAGTATGTCGTTGGCTGTATAGCCTATAATGTCCGGTATCACCGGCAGTGGCTCGGTGGGGCTGATCGCCAGGGCGAAAAGTCCACGTTGTTCATTGTTATTGATGAAGACCTGATGCGGTCCCAGAATGTCGGTGGTCCAACTCATCATCAAGAGACATTTGTCGGGGCGATCGGGACCGCGGTAGCTGTCCACCGGTAATTCGCAAAGTTCCGAGAAAACTGAAGCCATTGGTTTAGACCTCAGTGAATAGTATTCAATGCCTTCTTCCTGCACGGCCAGTCCGCTCAACAAACCTTTGAGAATGACCAGGGTGGAGGCCACATGCTTGAGTTCGAGTTTGCCTTCGGGCAAGGATTTACCCGGGCGCAACAGGATAGAGCCGTAGAGAATGAAAAACCAATCGCGCTCGTTCAGAGTCTTCTTGTGAGAGAGTCTTGAAAGCCGCTTTAGAACGGTTTGCCTGTGGCTGAATTCAAGTTTTTCTTCTTCGCTTTCAGCCAGGGGTTTGAGGCTATTAAGAGTGCGGGCGGCGGCTTCTTCGTTGCGCAAAAGGGTGTAGCAAACGCAAAGATTGAGCACTACATCGAAGTCGTCTCGGGCATTTTTGAATTTCTCAAAGTGGGTGACGGCCTTGCCGAACTGTTTTAGGCACATGAGCGAGAAGCCTAGCTCATAATTGATAAGCGGGTCTTCCGGCAGTTCCTTTACAAGTTCGCTCAAGAGCATGGCGGCCAGCTTGTACTGCCTGAGATCCACAAGGGCGTAACCGACTTCAAAAAGCTCCTGATGGTGCTTATATGGTGGCGTCGGTTCCTTCAGTTTTGCCACCAGATTGGCAAAGCGTTTGGCCGATTCGACCTCCCCTATTTCTTTCAAAAGCTCACAGTAGAGTTCTATAACCGCCCGGTCGTAAGGGGCCTGGAGCCAGATTTCGGTCAGTTTGTCGCGGCACTTCTCGTATTGCCCTTCCTGCAGGAGGGCGCTAGCTTCGGCGATGGGTGAAGCGGAAGGAGTGGCGGCGCTGACGGCCGCTGCCTGGGCGCCGTCTTTCACCGGGCTGAAGTCCAGCAGATCTTGCTCTTGGTTCTCGCTTTCTTCCATGATTACTCGCCCTCAAGCGGTTTCCTGCGCCTAGAGCTTGTTTGCCAGCTCTTCGGCATGATAGGAACTGCGCACCAGAGGACCGGAGTGTACCATTTTAAAGCCGATTTCCCAGCCATATGCGCCCAGTTCGTCAAACTCCTGGGGCTCGATGTAGCGCTTGACCGGTAGCTGATCACGGGAGGGGCGCAGGTACTGACCGAGGGTGAGGAAGTCGCAACCATGGGCGCGCAAATCGCGCATGACTTCTTTTACTTCTTCAAAGCTTTCGCCCAGACCCAGCATCAGTCCCGATTTTGTGGGAATATCCGGGGCGATTTCTTTAGCCATGGCCAGCACTTGCAGGGAGCGATCATATTTAGAGCCCGGTCTGACGCGCTTGTAAAGGCGGGGCACGGTCTCCATATTGTGGTTGTAGACCACCGGTTCGGCTGCCAGCACTATCTCAAGGGCATCCCGGCGTCCCTGAAAATCAGGCGTCAGTACTTCCACCGCCACCCCTTTGATGGCTTCTTTAAGGGCTTTGATGGTGCGGGCAAAATGATTGGCGCCTTGATCGGGCAGGTCGTCACGGTTTACCGAGGTCAAAACTACGTGTCGCAGTCCCATTTTCTGAGCAGCACGGGCGATGCGGTCCGGTTCGTCTTCCTCCAGGGGGCTGGGCATGCCCTTGTTGACCGAGCAGAAGCGGCAGGTGCGGGTGCAGAGGGCGCCCATGAGCATGAAAGTGGCAGTGCCTTTGGCCCAGCATTCGCCTTTATTGGGGCAACGTCCGCTCTCGCAGATGGTATTGAGGTTCTCTTCCTTGAGAATCAGTCTTGTCTCGCGATTCTCCTGCGTATTCAAGACCGAGCGTTTCACCCATTCCGGCAGGCGCAAGGGAGCGTCGTCAGCCTCTGCAAATTTGGCAGCGGCGCCGGCCAGAAGTTTTGCTCTGCCTTCTTTTGCTTCTTTTGCGTCCATTTCCCAGCGGTTCCTTCTTTATTTCATTGCGATTTTGCCCGAACTACAGAGATTCTAGTTTATAGAGATGTAGAATTAGACGACTGTTGCAAATATCTATGCCTCATTAGCAGTTACTAGTGTGGAGGAGTTGTCCGTGAGTTCAAAAGTACGCAAAACCATTATTGCCGGCAATTGGAAAATGCATAAAACCGTTGCCGAAGCCCAGGCTCTGGCTGAAGCCGTGCTTGAGGGGGTGGCCAAGGAACTGGCCGGGGAAGCTCTGCCGGACATCATCTTGTGCCCCACTTATGTCAGCTTGCCGGCGGTCTTAAACGTGGTTAATGCGCCTGACGGCAAAACCGCCAACAAGCAGAACTGCTTTGTCGGTGCTCAAAATATGGAGCACCGCGACAGTGGCGCCTTTACCGGCGAAATTGCCCCCGGTATGCTCACCCATCTAGGTGTGACCCATGTCATCCTGGGACACTCCGAACGCCGTCAGTTCTTTGGTGAAACCAATCAGGGAGTCAATTTGAAAACCAAAGCGGCCCTGGCTCACAAACTTGTGCCGATTGTCTGCGTTGGTGAAACCCTTGACGAGAGAGAAGGTGGTCTTACCGATCAGGTAATTCGTCGCCAGGTGGCGGCTGCCGTTGAAGATTTGAGCGCTGAAGAAGTGGCCAAAATTGTCGTAGCCTACGAGCCGGTCTGGGCTATCGGTACCGGCAAGAACTGCGAATCGCCGGAAGCCAATCGGGTTTGCAAGATGATCCGTAGCACCATCAATGAGCTTTACGCCACCTCCGTGGCTGACGGTATTCCCATTCTGTACGGCGGTTCCGTCAAAGGCAGCACCATCGATGAGCAGATGGCTCAATCCGATATCGACGGCGCCCTGGTGGGTGGAGCCAGCTTGAAGGCCGAGGAATTTTTGCCGATTATTAAAGGTGGAGCCAAACGCCTCAAGCTAATGGCTACCAAAGCCTGAAGGCATAAAGTTTTTTTTCTTTGCTACAAGGACCCGTCACAGGACGGGTCCTCAAGTAGCGTTGCTTGTTATAATCGACAAACCACTTGGAGAGGTGTCGGAGTGGTCTAACGTGCAGTCCTGGAAAGACTGTCTGCGTCAAAAGCGCAGCGAGGGTTCGAATCCCTCCCTCTCCGAATTTTTCATCAGGCTCACTAACTTTTGAGCACTACATCAGAGGTGCCAGGCTCTTCATATGGAGCATTTTGTCGAAAAGCTCAAAGATATTGAGCGGACCTTTAACGAGCTGGAACAAAAACTCTCTGATCCCGCGATTATCGGCGATCAATCTACTTTCATGCGCCTGGCCCGCACCAGGCATCAGTTGGAGCGCACTGTCAGCGCCTATCACCGCTGGTTGGCTGCGGAAAAGCGCATATCGGAAGCGCAGGAACTCTTGCGTACCGAGACTGAGAAAGAGATGCGTGAACTGGCCGAGATGGAGCTGGAGGAAGCTCGTGAGGAGCACCAGAACCTCACCGGTGAACTGAAAATTCTGCTTCTACCTAAAGATCCTAACGACGAAAAGAACATCATGCTTGAGATTCGCGCCGGTACGGGCGGCGATGAAGCCTCGTTGTTTGCCGGTGATCTTTTGCGCATGTATTTGAAGTACGCCGATCGAGTCGGTTACACCCCGGAAATAGCCAGTTGCAGCGAAGGTGAAGTAGGCGGTTACAAGGAAGTAATCGTCAGCTTTAAAGGCGACGCCGCCTACAGCAAATTCAAGTTCGAATCCGGTGTGCATCGGGTGCAGCGTGTGCCGGCTACCGAGGCTTCCGGGCGAGTTCATACATCTACTGCTACTGTGGCTGTCATGCCTGAAGCTGAAGACATCGACGTACAGTTGAACGACAATGACTTGGACATTTCCACCATGCGATCAGGTGGAGCCGGCGGCCAGAACGTCAACAAAGTGGAAACTGCCGTGCGCATCGTGCACCGACCCTCCGGTTTGATGGTGGCTTGTTCGGAAGAGCGTTCTCAGTTGCAGAATAAAGAGCGGGCCAAGCAGATCTTGCGCAACAAGCTCTATCAGATGCAGTTGGAAGAGCAGCAGAAAGCCATTTATGACGAGCGGAAGTCCCAGGTCGGCTCCGGTGACCGTTCTGAGAAGATTCGTACTTACAATTACAAAGATAACCGCGTCACCGATCATCGTCTCAATCAGAATTTTTCCCTTCAGCAAGTACTGGAAGGGGATCTGGATAAGCTTATAGAGGCCTGCATTCTGCAACATCAACAGCGCCTGCTTGAAGCGGAAATGAATACAGTTGCCGGGATCTAAATCTAATCGGGCGCTCGGGGAAGGTGCGGCGGCCGACCATGGTGCGCCCCGCTTTTCGAAAGCACAAACCGTCAGCTCGGCGCGTCTGGTCTTTGCTCGGACCCTTAAGGCAATTGGTATTTCCACAAGTGAGGCCGCTGCTGAAGCCCGTCTTGCCCTTGCCACCATCTTAAAGGTCAAGGAAGGCAGCCTGGTAATCGAGGCTGATCGCCTGCTGGGTGAATCTGCTGCTGTTCTCGAACGGGTGCTCAACGATCGACTCAAAAGGCGGCCCTTACAGTATGCCCTCGGTCAGGCTGATTTCTTTGGTCTGACCTTTGCCGTCGGCGAGGGGGTGTTGATTCCCCGGCCGGAAACAGAACTGATTGTGGAGGCCGTCCTGGCTAAATTGGAAGAAACCGGACCGCGCCTGATCATAGAGGTAGGTGGCGGCTCCGGCTGCATTTTTGTCAGCCTGCTGAAGCATTTTACCGGGGCCAGGGCCCTTGTTTTCGAGGTGTCGGCTGAGGCCGTGCAGTACTGCTTGAAAAACGCCGCGCAGCACCAGGTAGAGGGCAGGAGCCGGGTCTTACAGCAGGACTTCTTCGCACCTGAGACCGGTGCGATTCTGCGGGAGTCCATGGCTATTGAGCCGGTTTCAGGCAAGCCCTGGCCCATATCGCCCATTTTCGTCTCCAATCCACCTTATATACCGGCACGAATTATGGATAGTCTTGAGCCGGAGGTGCGCGACTTTGAACCCCGGGCTGCATTGTGCGGCATGGATGAGGACGGGTTGGGCTTTTACCGGGGCTTCGCCGGTGTTCTTGCTGAATTCTGCCCCGGGGGGCTGGATTTCTTCCTGGAAGTGGGTGAAGGTCAGGCGGATGCGGTGGCGGAGATCTTTGCCGGCCATGGCTTTGGGGATATCGATATAAAAGTGGATCTGGCCGGGATCAAGCGAATAGTGAGTGGCCGTCTCAATTAAATTACCCTTTAAAAAATGTAATATGCTGCTATGATGGGGAAATAGAGCCTTCTGGGGATTTTCCTATCGGCACTGTGAGAATCGGGCTTAAGCAAAGAATCAAGCAATGAAAGACGGACTTCTCAAAGCTATTTCAGCCGATGGCACCATAAGGGCAGTAATAGCCACGACAACTGAGCTGGTCAGTTGTGCCAGGCGCAAGCACGATCTTTCCTACACTGCTACGGCTGCCTTAGGGCGAGCTCTTACGGCCGGTGTTTTGCTTGCCCCGATGCTTGCCCGGGACGGGCAGGTGGCATTGAAGTTTCATGGGAACGGACCCCTGGGCCGAGTGGTTGTGGATGCATCGCCGCGCGGCACAGTGAGAGGTTATGTAGAACATCCCCAGGTCGAGTTACCACTTAACTCCCTGGGGAATTTTGATGTTGGGGGGGCCATAGGATCTTCCGGTTATCTCCATGTGACCGTTGATTCAGGCTTCGGTGCTCCCCATACTTCCACGGTGGAGCTGGCCTCCGGAGAAGTGGGCGAGGATGTAAACCGGTATCTTGTAACTTCCGACCAGACGGGCTCCCTGGTGGTCGTGGGTACCCACTTGACGAGTAAGGGGGTAGAGGCGGCCGGTGGTCTTCTGGTGCAGCTCCTGCCGGATCACACCGAAGAGACCATCTGCAAGATTGAAAACAACATCACCACTTTCGGTACTTTTACTTTCCTGATGCGCCGCGGTATGAGCCTTGAAAACATTCTGCAGCGCATTCTGAACGGATTTGAAGTGCGCCCCCTCACTGATGTGAAGCCCATTAGCTTCTACTGCAAGTGCTCCCAGGAGCGCTTTGTGGAGGCTTTGAAGGTGCTGCCTGCCAATGATTTGCTTTCCATGGCCGAAGAGGACGGTCAGGCGGAGGGGCGTTGCCAGTTTTGCAATGAGCTTTATTTAGTGAAGAAAGAGGGACTTCTCGATCTGGCCAAAGGCCAATAACCGAAAAATCCCTTGAGAGAGCTTTCAATTTCAATATAGTTCTAGTTTTCGGCTTAGATGCTTAGATTGCCTTTTGCACTTTACCGGCTTTGATGCAAGAAGTGCACACCTTGAGGCGCTTCACTGTCTTGCCGATCATCGCTTTGACCGGCTGCAAATTGGGCAACCAGCGTCTTTTACCGTGCGGGTTAAAGTGCGACCGGAGGAAGGTGTATTGCACACCTGTCTGGGGTCCTTTGCCGCATACGTCACAACGCTTAGCCATTTTGAATAATCCCGTCTATTTACCCAGGCGCCTGTTTATTCGGCGCTAACTAACTGACCCGCTTCAGGGTCGTTAACGACCTCTCACGAGACTTCTGCGTGCTCATCTACCGACGGATATCGGAAGCTGCAAGCACAAGCAAAGTGCGAATTGTACCACGTTGGATATATGCCGGAGCGGTTTTTTGCGTTCTTTGCAAAGTTTGTAATAGTTCTAAGCGAAAGAGATTTTTTGCCTCATTCTTGCCCGCTACTGGGTATAAATCGTGATAGTCTAAACTTCAGGAACCGTCGAAAAGTTCATGCTGTTTGGCGGTTGTAAGGAGTCCTTGTCAGAGTTACTAGAGAGCCTCATACCAGTGGGCCTCACGGGAGCCTGTTAGCGGAAGGTAAGAAATCTGGTTTACAAGATTGTTCTTGACAGACCTTTTAAGGTACCTTTTAGAGCGGTCTTATGGAGCACTTCTATTACACTCCAAATCGTGGTATCAATTCTTGGCGGTTCAAAAATATCCGCTTGATATCGGCAGGCTAAAGAAGCTCGAAAATATTCGGCAAACAAGCAGTTGGCACACATCAGTTGTATTGAATAAGTAGCTGAATTTGAAGTTAGACGGAAAGAGCCTGATGGCGGGGGAAGCAGGAAACAAGTAGATGGCACTCGTTAACTACGCGGCACGCGAGATAAACTGCAAAATCGTTTACTACGGCACCGGTCTTGGTGGCAAAACCACGAATTTGAAGTATATCCATGGCCAGCTCGCGCCGACAACCAGAGGCGAACTGATCAGTCTGGCAACAGAAACCGAACGTACTTTGTTCTTCGACTTCTTGCCCCTGGACCTTGGTAGCGTTCAAGGTTTCAAAACTAGATTTTCTCTTTATACGGTTCCCGGTCAGGTGGAATATAACGCCAGCCGTAAACTGATTTTGAACGGTGTGGACGGAATTATTTTCGTAGCCGACTCCGATGTCATGCGTTCTAAAGACAACGTTGAGTCTTTGCAGAACATGGTCGACAACTTGAAAGAGTACAGCCTTACCCTCGATAACATTCCCTGGGTTCTGCAGTACAACAAACGCGACCTGGCTAACGCCATGCCCATTGAGCGTATGGAACGTGAATTGAACACTCCCGGTGTTCCCAGTTTCGAAGCCGTTGCCTCCGAAGGCTTGGGTGTATTCGCCACACTGAAAGCCATTTCCAAACTGATCCTCAACAGACTGCAATAAGTCTCTGACCTAGTTTGTCCTAGATCCCGCTTCTGGATTTATCCGGCTTGCAAGCGGCAAATTTTTCATTGGCAAAAAGGGGCTGCCTGGGCTAGTCTTTACTCTGGGCACTAGATTGTGTCTTCTAAGGCAGGTCGGTCTGGGGGAGCAAGGCGGTTATCCGGAAGTTGATATATGCGCTTCCGTATCTTGCGCATATGCTGCTGCGAATGACCTGCTTTGTCTGCGGAAAAGTTAGAGAAATCCTAGAGTAATGGTCAAGGTAGTCGGCAAGGGCAGACCCACAAAAGAGGCTGAAATCTCGGCCCTGCGCCGGGCCATTGCCGTGGAGCGTCGGGCGCGCTACGCTGATTTTCAGGGGCGCCACAGTACCTTCTCGCATTTCATGCGGGTAACTTCCGATCGCCTGGTGCGGCGGTTTCCGCTCGATCCGGTCTGGACCACCCTGAGAGCATTTTTCCGGCAATATCCCAATGCCGATGTGGCCACGCGCATCAATATCGTCAGCCGGGCTGAAGAGCTACTTGTTCCTTATTTTGAAGCCATGGGCGCAGAGCCTGCCACCGGAGCAGATGCGGGGGCATCCGGAGCAAATGCGGTAGCCGCCGGAGCACCTGCGGGGGCATCCGGAGCAAATGCGGTAGCCGCCGGAGCACCTGCGGTAGTCGCCGGCGCAAATGCGGGGCCATCCGGCGCAACTGCCGGAGCCGTCGGCGCAACTGTCGGAGCCGTCGGCGCAATAAGAAGCGAGCCGGCAAGAGGCCTGCCGACAACAAGCAGGACGGCAGCAAGTGAGCCAACTAAAAGCCGAATAGAAACCCAGGCAGGTGGTCGCCCAGAAACTCGAAGAGGCGGTCAAGCCGATGCTAAGGGCTCTGCCACCGGCATAAGTGCCGGTGCCGGAGCCGCTGTTGCAACGGCACCTCAGACCGGTGTTCGTAAGAGTGGCGCCGGTGCCACTGCCGAGCGCCCGGCATTTGTTGATATGCGAGGCAAGCCGATTTCCGAGATACCAGTGCAGTTCGTCAAGGGCGTCGGTCCGCGTATTGCCAATCTGCTTGCCAAACTGGATATCAGCACGGTAGAGAAACTGCTCTGCCACTACCCTCGCAAGCATCTCGATTTTTTGAACCGAGAGCATATTCGCGATCTGGTTATCGGCGAGGAAGTGAGTATCTTCGGCACAATTCGCTCGGTGAGCGCTTATCAGGCTAAGCGCGGCAATGTATCCATACTGAGCGCCATAATCTCTGATGGCACCGGCAGTATCATTGTCAGTCGCTTTGTCGGCGGAAAATCAAATAAGTATTTGCTTGACCGCTACAAAGAGCAATTTCCAAAAGGTGCTCAGGTTCTGGCATCCGGCGTGGTTGAGCGAGACGACTACTCAGGTAAGTTGAAACTCAAGAATGCCGAGATTGAAATATTGAGTCTCTCCGGCGGGGAGCAATTGTCCAGCGGCTACAGCGATGAAGATGCGGATGGATCAATGCCTGAAAGTCTTCATGCCGGGCGACTTGTGCCGGTTTATCCGCTTACTGAGGGGCTTTCGCTTCGCTACCTTAGAAACATCATTCACAATGCTTTGAGCAGTTATGGTGATGGTATCGACGAACTGCTGCCGGACGAACTTCGAGAAACCTATAGTTTGATGGGCTTGAAGCAGTCCTTTTTCAACATACACTTTCCGCAGACGCCGGAAGATAAGGATGAAGCGAGGCGGCGCCTGGTTTTCGACGAACTTTTCGGCATACAACTTCAGATGGCTCATCGCCGCTATCAGTATGAGCAACGGGAAGATGCGCTATCGATCAAGTATGAGCCGGCTGCCGACGGTTATGTCAATCGGTTGCGGCAGTCTCTGCCGTTTACTCTTACCGGCGCCCAGGAGCGTGTATTTGGTGAAATAGCCAGAGACCTAGCTTCCAACAAGCCCATGCACCGCCTGGTGCAGGGCGATGTCGGTTCCGGAAAGACCGTGGTGGCCCTTATGGCTTTCATGGTCGCCATAGAAAACGGCTTTCAGGGTGCCATGATGGCTCCTACCGAAATACTGGCCGAGCAGCATTACCGGCAGTTTCAGCGTCTGATGGCGCCTTTAGGCTTGCGTGCTTCTCTGGTGCTGGGCAAGCACGGCGTCAAGGAACGGCGTGCCGCCAGGCAAGAAATTCTCTCCGGGCAAAGTCATATTGTGGTTGGAACCCACGCCATTCTGGAAGATGATGTGGAGTTTCAGAATCTAGGCTTGATCATCATCGATGAACAGCATCGTTTTGGCGTTAAGCAAAGAGCCAGGCTGAAAGCCAAGAGCCAGAATCCTGAGCTGCTCACCATGACTGCCACGCCGATACCGCGGACGATGGCACTAACCATGCATGGTGATCTGGATGTTTCCGAGATCGATGAATTGCCTCCCGGCAGAAAACCGATAATCACTAGACTGGTGCGCCCTTCCCAGAAAAAAGAACTCTGGCAGGAAGTACGAAAACAGATTGAGTTGGGGCGGCAGGCGTATATAGTCTTTCCTTTGATTGAAGAGTCGGAGTCGCTCTCGGCCAAGGCTGCCACCCAGGAATACGAAAAACTGAAAACCGGTGAGTTCGCCGATATGAGTCTGGGACTAATGCATGGAAAATTGAAGTCCCAGGAGAAAGATGCCGTCATGGATGCTTTCCGGCGCGGTGAATTTCAGATCCTTGTTTCCACCACTGTGATTGAAGTGGGTGTAGACGTTCCCAATTCAACTGTGATGGTCATTGAAAATGCCGACCGCTTCGGCCTGGCGCAGTTGCACCAGTTGCGCGGTCGCGTCGGTCGGGGCGGCGATCAGTCTTATTGCTATCTTGTTTCTGAGATGAAGTCGCAGACAACGCGAGACCGTCTCGGCATTATGGAACAGACCAATGATGGTTTCGTGGTGGCTCAAAAAGATCTGGAAATTCGTGGGCCGGGTGAGTTCCTGGGCTACCGGCAGAGCGGCTTGCCTGATCTTGTGCTGGCCGACCTGGTCAATGATGCGAAAATTCTTGAAGATGCCCGTAATGCTGCTCTCGCCATAATGAAGCTGGACCCCGAGCTGACCAGTTATCCGGGCTTGCAAAAGATCTTGCAGAAGCGAGTTACCACAGAGCACACGGAAGCGATGCGCTCCGGCTGAAGTAGCACTTGCTTTGGCCGGGCTCTGTCTGTTTGAAAGTTTTGAGGCGCACAAGAAATTTTGGCGAAAATCGCTCATTCTAATCTTTTTTGGTGAATCATCGGAAGTTTGCACGATTTTCCACATAATTTCGCCTACGACCCCGGTTTGAAAAAGAGACTAAGCAGGCGCCGGACGGTTGTGCTTCTGTTCTCTTGTTTTGTTTTCTTTTGCTGTCAAGTGCAACTTGGCGCCGCTGCTTGCGTAATAGCTTTTGTTCTAAGGCGCCGGGGTGTGTTTCTATAAATGAGATTGTTTGTGCTGAAAGAGCTGCTTTTGCCTTGCCTTCCGCTGCGGCAAGGAAGATGCTGGAAGACATGGAGCAAGGCGTTGTGTCTGTGTTTTCTTTCGAGCTTTGTCTTTTTGTCGGTTTATGTCCTATCTGTTTTGTGGCGAGTCAGTCTGGCAGAAGAGGCGGTTTTTGGCTGTTCCAAACTAATACGCATAGCGACATTTCAGAAACCCCTGGATGGTCCCTGTGCGCCAGGGTATCCAGGGCACCATACCTTGACCAATGACTTTCAAGGGCGCTCTATTGTAGCTTTCAATCAGAAGATCAATGGCTTTCAGCATCTCTATGGTTCGGCCCTGGTGGCCTTTGAGCTCGGGGATGCTTTTGCCTCGCTGCTCTTTGCCGCTAATGAGTTTGCTGAGTTTAGTTTCGATTTTGATGGCGTGCGGGCTGAAGACTTATTGGACCGCCGCAAAGATCTCGTCAATAATCGCACCGGTCGAAAGTTGGGGCGACAACTTGCCGCTCTGCATCTACGGGGCGGTAGGGCTGAACGGGCTCTTATAGCCATGTGTGTCACCTGTATGGAAGAAGCGCCCGAATTTCTGCCTCACTTCATGGACCAGCGCCTTTTGCGCGCTCCGGATGAAGCTTCCCTCGGTTGTCCTTTTTTACCGAAGCGCAACCTGTTCAATTGGCTTCTGGCTGGTGAACGCGCGAAACTCTGTCGGCTCCGCTTAAAGCAGGCTACTAGAGCGGTGCACCACCGGTAGTTTCACCGGCTGTTTCCGGCGCGGAACCAGTGCCGGCATTTTGGGTGCCATCAGGTGCTCCGCTCGGAGTCGGGCGTATCTTTTCGATTGCTTCTTTGACGTTACTGGCATAGGGACCGCTTGGTTCCAGGCTCAAATATTTCTCGTAATTGGAGAGAGCTTGCTCCGTTTCATTGCGAGCCTGGTAGAGGCAGCCCATGGCGTAAAAAGCATTGGCATAGGTCTTATCCAGTTGCACGGCTTTCTGGTATTCGGTCAGGGCGTTTTCCATGTTTTCCTTGCCGGTTTCCACCAGACCCATGTTGTAGTGGGCTAGAACGCTGTCAGGCTTGAGGGCCAGTGCTTTCTGGTATTGAGTACCGGCTTCGTCGTACTTTCTCAGACCAAGGTAGACATTGCCCAGGTTGATCAGGGGTTCCACAAACTGTGAATCAAGTTCGATGGCTTTCTTGTACATGGCACTGGCGCCTGAGACGTCGTCTTTGCGAGAGAGAGCCAGACCGAGGTCGTTGAAGGCTTCAGCAGAGCGCGGCGTCAACTGGATGATGCGCTGATAGGACTCGATGGCCGCGTCTACCTTGCCCTGTTGAATGAGATTGTCTGCCAGAAGATTGAGGAGTTCGGTGTCGTTGGGGGCATTGGTGAGCAGTTGTCTGATTCTAAATTCGCCTTTGGAAGGCGTGCCTTCCAGGCTCTCCAGATTGGCAATGGAGATAATGGCGCCGCGATCATTGGGCGCCAGACCGAGCGCACTTTCAAGCGCAGAGCGGGCGCCGACGTAATCTTTCAATTTGACCAGCGCCGCTCCCAGTTCCTGGAAGGCAGCCGGGTCTGTGGGCTCGATGCTGAGACCATGACGGTAGAAACCTACTGCCTGGTTGAGGTCGCCCTGCAAGAGCAGGGTGCGGCCGAGGTTTATGTAAGCCTGTCCATCATTGGGATTGAGGGCTAGTACTCGCTTGAACTCTGCTTCTGCGCCGGGCAGGTCCTTTTGTTTTTGTTTGATGATGCCCAGGTTATAGTGTGCGTTTGTGTAATTGGGATTGAGTTTGACCACATGTTCGAAGGCTCGGGCGGCGTCGTCCAGTTGACCTGTGGTCTGGAGCACGTAGCCGAGGCTGTAGCCGGTGGCTGTATCTTGCGGATTGAGGTTTTGAGACTGTCTGTAGGCTTCGATGGCGCCTGTGAAGTCTTTCTGTTTGCTGAGGGCGTCGCCCAATTGAGCGTACCAGTCGGCGCGATCTTGCTTGATGGCCAGGGCCCCTCTAAGTTCGCTTATGGCTTCCGGCAGTCGGCCTCGCGCGGCTTCGGTTTGCCCCAGAAGGGCATGAGCTTCGGCGACGGAACCATCTATCTTGACGGCTTTTGAAAGGGCCTCGGCCGCGCCGCTATAGTCTTTCAGGGCTAGCAAACAGGCGCCCTGGTTGAATTGCATGGTGAAGTTCTGTGGTTGTGACTGCAAAATCTTCTTGTACTGCTCTGCGGCCATCTGGAAATTGCCCTTGTCCTGGTAGGCGGCAGCCAGTTGGGCTCGTGCTTTCAAATGCTCAGGGTAGGCTTGAACCACTTTCTTTAATTCGGTTATGGCCTCGTCACGGCTGCCGGCAATACGCAGGGCTATGCCCAGATTGAGGCGGAAGAGCACCACGTCGGGGCGCAATTTTATGGCTTCGTCGTATTCATTGACGGCGTCTTGTAGTTCGCCGCGGGCTTGTAAGAGGGAGCCCAGGCTCATGCGGGCAAAGGCGTCATAGGGACGGATTCTGATGGCGCGACGGTATTCAGCGATGGCATTGTCCGTATCGCCGGACTGGTGCATGGCCTCCGCCAGACTGAGGTGCACGAGCGGGTCGTAGGGGGCGTTGATGGCCACCTGTTTAAAGATTTGCAGCGCTTTATCGACTTCCCCGGACTTCATATAAGAGACGCCCTGGTTGTAGCGCTCCAGGAATTGCCGGGGCATGGGCTGCGGTGTAATCCCCTGGGCCGCGGCGGCGGGGCAGAAACTCAGGTTCAATGTGGGCGCCGGCGTGGCATTGGGTAGGAGCGGCAACAATAGGGCAGTAGCCAGCGTTGTTATAAATGTAGGGGTTCTTCTGTTCTGGAATGACGCCATTATCTGCTTTGGCATGAACCTTAATCTCTTCCTTTATTGTCAAGCGGCTTCGGGAGCCCAATTCAATCATAATTATTGCCCAAGAGACGCCAGTTTCCAAAGTAAGTTCCTCTTACCTTGATCGGCGCCCTGAAGCCCCGGAACCCGCACAGGGGTGGTAGTCAAGGGGTGAAGGGCGAACATGTTCCCGTTTTTGTCTTAGACAGGTTGGCTAAATTCTGTCGCCGGTTTTTGTACAGGTTGCACATTGTTCTGAATGTGACAGCCGGTGTACATTAGAGATATAGAGGCGAAGGGAAGATAGAGGGACGCTCACAGGCAAACATGCTTCTGTAGCGCTTATCTCGCGGTTGAACCACTTAAATCAATTCAACACCGGGTCCCTGTTCCACCAGCAAAAGGCTGAACGAACCACTTTCCAAAGTTTAGCGCTTCTAGACACGGCATCCACTGACCGTTGTTTGTTGATTCCAAAGAGAATAGGTTGTTTATGAGAGCTGTTTTTGCAGCAAAACCTGAAAAATCTTCCAGAGCGAGAGCTTACCAGTCTACTTATCTGTAGCGGGCCTGAGATCAATAGACAGAGCCTCGCGCTTGCTCGTGAGCTTTCGAATCGATTCGACACATTCGAACAAAACAGACGGCTCGCTTGATAGCGAGAGAGTCAGAGGCTCCAGAAGGCATCAAAATCAATCATAAAAGTTCATTCCCAACCAAGTGGGTGTGTTTACTGTGGCATATCGGCTGAAAGCTGGTACCGCTAGCGGTGGCACAGGCATACCCCAAGCGAGTGCATCATGGCCGTTTATAAGAGAGAGTTGCAGCGTAAGCGTTTTCCTAAAGTGGAAAGAACCGCCGGCGTCACGAATTACGAAGAGCTAGCCGCCAGGGCGCTGGGCAATTCTATTAATCACCTCAACAATGCTTATTCGCAGAAGCTTTCCGGTGCCGAAGGGGCCGTTGAGTTCCGCGATGAAGGTGTTTATACCTATGATAACCAGGGCCGTCGTTATCTCGACTGTCTGGGCGGCTTCGGCATTTTCAACGTCGGTCACCGCCATCCTAAAGTTATTAACGCCGTTAAGGCCCAGCTTGATCAAGTTGCCTTGCACTCCCAGGAGCTAATTAATCCCTGGGCGGCTCACCTGGCCAGCCAGTTGGCTGCAGTGGCACCGGGCGATCTGCAATATTGCTTCTTTGGCAACAGCGGATCGGAGGCTGTGGAAGGGGCAATCAAGCTGGCTCGTTTGTACACCGGCAAAACCGAGATTATTTCCACCAAGAATGCCTACCACGGTGTCAGCATGGGGGCTCTCTCCGCCACGGGGCGCGATGTTTTTCGCAAACCATTCGAGCCTCTATTAAATGGTTTCGTGCATGTACCCTTCGGCGATATCGCAGCGCTGGAAGCGGCCATCAATGAGAATACCGCAGCCGTCATTCTGGAACCTATTCAGGGTGAAGGGGGCATCAACGTGCCTCCGACCGGCTATTTGCGCAAGGTGCGTCAATTGACCCGTAAGAAGGGCGTACTCTTGATTCTGGATGAAGTGCAGACCGGCATGGGTCGCACCGGTCGCATGTTCGCGTGTGAGCATGAAGGCGTGGTGCCTGATATTCTCTGTCTGGCTAAAGCCCTGGGCGGGGGTGTTATGCCAATCGGCTGCTTTATGGCTTCCGCCAAGGTGTGGAAGGTTCTGGAGCCGAATCCCACCATTCATAACTCTACTTTCGGCGGCAATCCGCTCGCCTGCTCTGCCGCCTCGGCTTGTGTGGAAGTGCTCCTGGAAGAGCATCTTCCTGCCCGCGCCGCCGTCATGGGCAATTATTTTATGCGCAAATTGAATGAGTTGAAGGAGCGCTATCCAGCTCATGTGGCCGATGTGCGCGGCAAAGGTTTGCTTATCGGTTTGGAATTCACCAGTAAGGAACTGCGCGAGGCCGTTCAGGTAGAGCTTTTCTACCGGGGCGTGCTGGTGGCCGGTACCCTCAACGCTAATCGTACCTTCCGGATTGAGCCTCCCCTTATCATTACCGAGTCCCAGATTAACTTCATGATCGAAGCGCTTGAGTCTATTCTCATGGAAATCGGTGCTGAGGAACTTCTGGAGATGGCCGCTCAGGCTAATGCCGAGATCGGTGCCGCCGCCAAAACAGCCCGTCGCCGCAGTCGCAAAGTGGAGGCGCCGCGCGCCGACATTGCTCCCGAACTTACCGGACGAGTATTGGCGCCGGTGAAGGCAGCCGCTGTCGGCAAGGGGCCTAAGGGCAAGACGGCCAAACGGAAGCCGAAGAAAGGTAAGAAGGCAAAAGCTAAGTCTGTGTACAAAGCCAAGGGCAGGAAATAATCATGTCTCAAGCAAATACCTCGCACATCCTGGAAGAAAAACTGAAGCGTCTTGCCGATCCCTCTGATATTGCCGCTACCCTCAAGGCTTACCTTGAAATCGAGAGGCAGAATCACAGTGAACGTGAGGCGGTTTTCTCTTCCCCTCTCACATCGGCTCGCGTTATTTGTCTTGACCGACTGAAAGCAGTCTGATTTTCATTTTAGTCAGTGCCGGGTTAGCGGCACTTGACTCTTTTTGATATTTCCATTATATTGGAAATATGAAAACGAAAGAAGCCGTCGGTGCCCTTCAAGCTCTGGCGCAAGAGACAAGGTTGGAAATATTCAGGCTGCTGGTACGCAAAGGTACGGGCGGCATGGCTGCCGGAGAATTGAGCGGACATTTCGCTATCCCGGCGGCCACTATGTCCTTTCATTTGAAAGAGCTGAGCCAGGCCGGCTTGCTTGTTTCCCGGCGCGAAAGTCGTTCCATTATTTATTCCGCTAACTATGAGCATATGCAGGTCTTGCTGGGCTTTTTGCTTGAGAACTGCTGCTCGGACAACGGGGGCAAGTGCTGATGAAGAGATTTCACGTCCATCTGGCCGTGGCTGATTTAGAAGAGTCGATCAAGTTTTATTCGACCTTTTTCAATTCGCCGCCTGCGGTAAGGAAGGACGATTATGCCAAGTGGATGCTCGATGATCCCCGTCTCAACTTCGCAGTTTCCGCAAGAGGTCGGGTGCCCGGTTTGGATCATCTGGGTCTGCAGGTGGAATGCGGGGATGAACTCAAGCAGGTTTCGCTGCGGCTTAAAGAAGCCGGCAAGCCGGTTCTGGAGCAGGAGCAAACCACCTGTTGCTACGCTCAATCCGACAAGACCTGGGTAATGGATCCCCAGGGTGTGCCCTGGGAAACTTTCTACACCACCGGTTCTGCTACTACCTATGGTGAAGATGCCGGTTTTGCCTTGCCTGATCAGTCCGCTTGTTGTGCACCTTCATCGGATATGGCCGCAGTTTCAGTCGGCATTGAGTGCAGTAAGGATGGTGAGAAATGAAAGTGATCTTTGCCTGCGTGCATAATGCGGGCCGCTCGCAGATGGCTGCCGCTTTCTTCAATCGGTTTGCCGATTCTGAAAGAGCCCTGGCCCTTTCGGCCGGCACCGCCCCCGGTGACAGTGTCCATGCCTGCGTGTTAAAGTCCATGCAGGCGGTGGGGCTTGATCTTTCGTCGGCCAGACCGCAGCTTCTGACGGAAGAGTTGGCTAAAAATGCCGACATGCTCATTACCATGGGTTGCGCTGAGAATTGCCCCCATGTGCCAGGGCTCAAGCGAGATGATTGGCCCCTGCCTGATCCGAAAGATAAGTCTGAGGAAGAGGTGAGTCTGATTCGAGATGAGATTAAGGAACGGGTACTGGCTCTGTTGAAGCGCTATGACCTGCTGAAAGTAAATGTGAGCGCGGTCTAGAAACAGGAGAAGTGGTGTCATGAAAATTAAAGTGTTTGAGCCGCCCATGTGCTGTTCTACGGGTCTTTGCGGTCCTTCAGTAGATCCGCTTTTGGTAGAGTTTTCCGCCAATCTCGATTGGTTGAAGCGCAGCGGTGTTGATGTTGAGCGTTACAATCTTTCGCAGACGCCTGCTGCCTTCGTAGGCAATGACACAGTGCGAGAGCTTTTACAGAAGGTTGGTAACGACTGTCTGCCCCTTGTCATTGCCGATGGTGCTGTCGCTTTTCAGGGGCGCTATCCGGAGAAAAGTGAGCTGGCAAAATTGGTGGGACTGGCCCTGGATGCCGGTGGCAGCTCTTTGAAATTCGTAGTGCAGGCTGCTGATGATGGCGGCGCCTGCTGCCCTGAAGCGGCACCGACGGCAGATACTTGCGCCTCTGATGCGCGGGCGGAAAATTCGAAGAAGAAGGGCAATTCTTGCTGTTCTTGAGTAGTAAAAAATTGATAGGTGGAGTATGAATCTTCTGGAAGCAGCGGTCCGCTATATGTTCTTCACCGGCAAAGGGGGCGTGGGCAAGACCTCGGTTTCTTGTGCCGCGGCCATCGCTCTTGCCGACAAAGGCAAAAAGGTGCTCCTGGTCAGTACCGATCCGGCATCCAATCTGGATGAAGTTTTGCAGGTGCCTCTGGATAGCGCACCAAAAGCGATACCGCTTGTGCCGGGGCTCTTTGCTCTCAATATAGACCCGGAGGCGGCCGCTCATGCTTATCGTGAACGCCTGGTCGGCCCTTATCGAGGGCTCTTGCCGGCGGCTACGGTCGAAAGTATGGAGGAGCAGCTTTCCGGATCCTGCACTACCGAGATAGCCGCTTTTGATGAGTTCGCCAAGCTGATTGGAGACGAAGGCGCCACCTCTCAGTACGATCATGTAATCTTTGATACGGCACCCACCGGTCATACCATGCGCTTGCTGTCGCTGCCCGAGTCATGGAGTACATTCATCGCCGACAATACCACCGGCATGTCCTGTCTTGGTCCGCTTGCAGGCTTAGAGGCCCAGCAAGAGGTGTATCAGCACGCCGTACAAACTCTCAAGGATCCCTTGCGAACTCTCCTTCTACTCGTGGCTCGTCCGGAGAAAACAGCCTTGCGAGAGGCTGCGCAAACAAGCGCCGAGTTGAGAGAGATAGGCGTTGGCAATCAGGGCCTGGTTTTGAACGGTGTCTTCCAGGCCGCCGATCTTGCTGATGATCTGGCCGTGGCCTTTCAGGCCAGAGCCGAGGCGGCTATAGAAGAAATTCCCGCTTCCCTCTCCACTCTGCCCCGGCAAATGGTGCCACTGAGTGCGGTGGCGCTGCTTGGCGTAGCGGCGCTGCGCGGTGTCTTCGACTGTGCGGCGGGTGTCGCACTACCAGCGGTGGCTGATGGCGCTTGTCGAGAACTGCCTGCCGCTCTCTCCAAGCTGGTTGATGAACTGGAACAGGCCGGTGCGGGTGTGATCATGACCATGGGCAAAGGCGGTGTGGGTAAAACCAGTGTGGCGGCAGCTATTGCTGTTGAACTGGCCGTTCGCGGCCACCTGGTTCATCTCAGTACTACCGATCCGGCAGCCCATGTTTCCTGGGTGGTGGATGCTCCCGTGGCTAATTTGACCATCAGCAGGATCAACCCGGCGCAAGAGACGAAAGCCTACTGCCAGGAAGTCATAGAGAGCGCCGGCGCAAACTTGGACGAAAAGGGTTTAGCCCTTTTGGAGGAAGATTTGCGTTCGCCTTGCACGGAGGAAGTGGCGGTATTCAGATCTTTTGCCAGCACGGTGGCTGAGGGTAAGAATGGCTTTGTGGTGCTCGATACTGCTCCTACAGGGCATACAATTCTGCTTCTCGATGCCGCTCAAGCTTATCACCGGGAAGTTTTGAGGCAGACGAGCAATATGCCTGAGGCCGTCTTGAACCTGTTGCCCCGGCTGAGAGATCCCAGTTTTACCCAGGTGCTCATTGTCACCCTGGCCGAGGCTACGCCGGTGCATGAAGCCGAAAGGTTGCAGGCTGATTTAAGGCGGGCCGGCATCGAACCCTTTGCCTGGGTGATCAACCAGTCTCTTTCCCCCGTAGGCACGAAAGACCCTGTTCTTTTAAGTCGGCAGCGCAATGAACGGCAGTACATCAGGGAAGTGACCGAGGGCTTGAGTAAGCGGGTTTATCTGGTTCCCTGGCTAAAAAATCCGCCCACCGGGGTGGACGGATTGAGAGCTTTGCTTCATGACCCGGCGCCACTGGGACCGGTTCGGTAAGATCTGGGCGATGAGGGATTCGAACCCCCGACCTTTACTGTGTGATAGTACTGCGCTACCAACTGCGCTAATCGCCCCTGTGAGCCGATGCAGTTCGACCCAGACTCTTGAATCTTAACATGTAAGAGTTTTCTTGGAAGCAGGTGGAAACTTCTTGTTAACGTCCTCAGTGAAGGGTGCCGGTGACAGCCTCCACGGCTTTAATGAGGCTGCCGTCTCTAAGCATTTTTTCAACAAGAGTAATATCGCTAGAGACCTGGCGGTCTTTCACCAGGAAAGGCACGGTGCGGCGGACGGCATTGTGGGCGGCCTCTACGCCGACCCCTGCTTTCAGGCGAGTTTTGAGAAGATGTCCGGGAACGAAGTCCTTTGCATCCCATTCCCTGGGACTGTGGTCCACGGGGGGTTTGTTCGCGTCCTTCTTGCCTGCTGCTTCCCTGCCGCCCAATTCCACTCGCCCGGTGCGCAAATCAAGTGCCTGACAGGCCAGCAGCAGTTCGATTGCTAAAACACGGATGGCATTGTCGAGAATCGTGCGTGCTTTTCTGGCGGCGATAGTGCCCATGGAGACATGATCTTCCTTGTTTGCCGAAGTGGGAATGGAATCTACGGAGGCCGGATGCGCCAGCACTTTGTTTTCGGAAACCAGGGCTGCGGCAGTGTATTGGGCAATCATGTAACCGGAGTTGAGACCGCCTTCCAGGGTGAGAAAACCTGGAAGTCCATTGGAAAGTGCCGGATTGACCAACCTTTCCGCCCGCCTCTCCGAGATATTGGCCAGTTCAGCGATAGCCATGCCCACATAGTCCATGACCAGGGCCAGGGGCTGTCCGTGGAAGTTGCCGCCCGATATGACGGCGCCGGCGAAGACCAGCGGATTATCAGTGGCGGAGTTGATCTCAATGGAAAGCACTTCTCTGGCGTGTTTGAAGGCCTGACGACTGGCCCCGTGCACCTGGGGCATGCATCTCAAAGAGTAGGCATCCTGCACCAGGGGGCAATCTTTATGACTTTCCATGACCTCGCTTTCTTCCAGAAGCAGCATCAGATTCTGGGCCGAGGCTTTCTGTCCCGGGTGGGGGCGCACATCGTGAATATTTGCCAGGAAGGGTTTCTTGGAGCCCATCTGGGCTTCCAGGGTGACGGCACCGACGATGTCGGCAATCTTGGCCAGGCGTTCGGCGGCAAGCAAGGTCAGGCAGCCGACGGCGCTCATCACCTGGGTGCCGTTGGTGAGGGCCAGTCCTTCTTTCGCTTTCAATGTTACCGGCTGCAGGTCGGCTTTTTTGAGAGCCTCCAGACCTGTCAGCCGCGCTCCCTTGTAATCGGCTTCACCCTCTCCGGTGAGGACCAGCGCCAGGTGTGAGAGGGGCGCCAGATCGCCGGAGGCTCCCACCGAGCCTTGTTGGGGAATGACAGGATGAACACCGCTGTTAAGTAGGCCCAGGAGCAATTCCACCACCTCCGGGCGGATACCGGAGAAGCCTTTAGCCAGGGCATTGGCTCTCAAGAGGGTAATGGCGCGCACTACGTCTTGCGGAAAGGGCTCGCCCACGCCGCAGGAATGGGAGGCCAGGAAGTTTCTCTGTAATTCTTCCGTGGCTTCCGGGGGAATATAAACATCCTTAAATTTGCCGAAGCCGGTGGTGATTCCATAGACCACCTCGCGCCTGGCCAGAAAGTCATCCACCACCCGGCGGGAATTGCGGAGCTGCTCCAGGGCTTGTTCGGAGAGCTGGACCGGCACGAAGTCCAGTGCCACGGCTTCTACGTCTTCAATTGTGAGAGTGTGTCCGTCCAGCTTGAGAGCAGTGCCCTCTCTGCTTGCCTTTGCCATGCTCAGCTCCCTGCTTGTTTGCTACCCAGCGCTTCCAAGGATATCGGAAGGGAGCAATTGGACCGTGAAAAATATCCCAGAAGGAGAATTTATTAAGAGGAACAAAGGTTCGGGGGCGGACGTCAGCCTATTTATGCGCCGATGCCTGTAAGTGGTAAGTGGTAATATGTTTCGTACTGGTTGATTTCCGGGTGGCAGCCACCGGTAAGGTTTACTGTGTTTCCAATCGTTATTGCCGGGGTTTGTTTCTAAATGAAAGCCTTAAAACCCATTGCTCCCAGTGTTGAGGCTGCAAGGCGCAACAGATGGTTGTTGCCAGGCAAGAGCAGTTTACTGAGTCTTTCCTTTATCTTTCTGATTTCAGCCGTACCTGCTTTCGCCGCTATCGGCAGCGACCCGCGTCTGGGGCAGTTGGAAGTGAAGTTTTTCAAGCATCCCTATCCTAAAGATGATGACGGGCAGCGCCTGGAACGCCTTGAGAAGATGGTGTTCGGCGAGGTCAAGACTGGTTCCGACTTAGACCGACTGAAAGCTCTCGCTGATACGGTGCCTAATCTCTCTTCCGTCACCGTTGCGGAAGAAGAAGAACCGGCTGCCGGTAATCGCACTGCCGGTAGTGGCAGTAACACCCTCGATATAACCGACAAGGGGGCTGGTCGCGGTGTCGCTCCCCCAGTACAGAGAGGAGCCGGATCAACGGTTCTGAGCGGCGAGAGCAAGTACCCGGCTGTCACGGCCCTCGAGCAGAGCCTCTTCAGTCGCGACTATGCCGGTGAGCCGGTCGCTGATCGCCTGAACCGACTTGAAACAAAGGTTTTTGGCAAGCCTTCCAAGTTTACAGATCTGAGCGAGCGTGTTGATGCGCTGAAAGAGCGTACCCGCGTAGATGTGGCTAAGAAGCCGCCGCCCGGCTCAGACTGGGTGGAAGATGAGGATGATGAGGGCGCCTATCCGACGCCGGCTCGCACTTCTTCGCGTAATTACACAGAACCGGTGCCTCGCACCGATGGCGACGATGCCCGCAGTTTCAGCGGTCGCGATCTTCGCAAAGACATGCAACGAGCATTTGGTAGTTCCTATCCAGGTGGCGGCGGTAGTTACGGATCCGGTGGTACCGGGGCCAGCGGTAGCTATGGTACCGGCAATAGTGCCAGCGGCGCCTACGGCATGGGTGGCGGTTCCGGCTTCAGCACCGGCGGTGGTTCCTCCGTCGGTGCCGGCAAACGCGGTTCCGTTTTCAGCTCAGGTGGTGGTTATGGTTCCTCTGCTTCCTCCCGCTCCGGTAGTCGCGGCGGCGTCGGTCTGATTAATCCTGAAGACGACGACGATGATATGCCGCCGCCGCGATCCGCTTCCGGTTCCGGTGCGTCTTCCCAGGCGCCCGGTGGTGCCAGACCGGATGCCCCCATGATGGGAGCTGTCGGTATAAGCCAGAAAGTCACCTCCCTTGAGACGGCTGTGCTTGGTAAGAATTTTGCCAAAGATCCTTTAATTGATAGGGTGGCTCGCCTTGAACAGACAGTTTTACCCAAGCAAGCCGAAGCCAATGCTTCCCTGAGCTTACCCGAGAGGGTCAGCAAGCTCCTAGAGAAGGTGCCGATTGCCGCCGGTTCCAGTAATGGCGGCAGAAGCATGGCTTCCTCCTCTCGCGGCGGCAAACGTCGCGGCGGTGATGATTTCGATGATGACGAAGATATGGACATGGGCAGTATGTCCGGCATGTCCGCTATGCCCGGTGGTGGTACTAAATCCGGTGGCCTTGGTAAGATCATAAATTCTATCGGCAACATGCTTGGAAGCGGCTTTGTAGGCGGCTATGCCATGCCTGGCGGGACCATGGTGCGAGACCCCAGCACCGGGTATCTTGTAGATACCATGACCGGCAACATGATCAACCCCAGCACCGGGGCAGTGGTCGGTCGCACCACGGCTATACCGGGAGCTACGATGGGCATGCCTCTCGGCGGTACGACTATGGGTATGCCCTACGGCACCACAATGGGCATGCCCCTGGGTTCAACCGGCTATCCCCTCAATACCATGCCTTACGGTAATCCTTATCCCTACGGTAATCCCATGCCTATGGGCGGCTACAGTTCCTTCAATAACGGCTTTTCGCCCTATGGTTACGGTGGCACCGGCCTGCGCTTCGGTACGGGCGGCTTTGGCCTGGGCACCGGCGGTCTGAGATTCGGAGGCATGTGGCCTTAGTTTGCTGTTAGTCATCGGTGGCACTGGCTTTTTAGGCGGCAAGGTGGTTGAGCTTTTGCTGGCCGATGAATATCCCATTCGCCTTCTCACTCGCGGCGCCGGAGACTGGAAGACTTCCAATCTCTCTCAGTATCGCAAGCGCGGCATTGAAGTTGTGGTCGGCCCCCTGGAAGATGATGAAGTGCTTTCCAGAGCGGTGGAAGGCGCTACTTGTGTAATCAACATTTCCGGTAGTTTTCGCCTGGTCTCGGAAAGACGTGATAGTCCTTATGAGTATCTCAACGTTGATCTTGTGGAGAAGTTGGTGCACCTGTGCAATGAATTCGGTGTGCAGCGCTTCTTGCACATTAGCTGTCTTGGTTCCAGGTTGGAGAGCGAGAGCTTTTTCCTCTCCACCAAGAGTGAGGGGGAATCGATTCTGCGGGAATCATCGCTCTACTGGACCATATTTCGTCCCTCTTACATGTTCGGAGAGCGCTTTCCCTTCATCGAAATGCTCAAGCCGATTATCACATTTAAGCCCTTCCTGGCAGTGGTGGGAAGCGGCTTGAATCGCATTCAACCGGTTCTGGTCGATGATGTGGCCAAGGCTATTGTCGACTCCATCTATGACAAAGAGACGGCGCGAAAAACTTACGATCTTGGTGGACCGTTCGATTACGCTTTTGTGGACTTGCTGCAGATGGTGCGCGATGAATTCGATCTGAGCGGCGGGGTGATGACCATTCCCAGTCAGCTATCGGGCAAGGTCTTCGACATGGTCAAGAATATTATGCCGAAGAATACTCTCAATCTCGAACTGGCACAGCTTCTCATTGCCGACTCTTTTGCCGAGGACGAATCGGCTCGGGAGTATTTTGAACTTTCCAACATAGCGCTGGAAGACCATTTGCCGGCCATTGTGGAAATACTGAAAGAGAAAAAATCCGGCAAGGGCAAGTCTTAGGTTCGAGAATTCTGGTTAGGGATTCTGAAGCAGCTTAAGCCTTCCACCATAAGGATCAGTTCCAAATGTGCTAACTTTGTTGACTATATTTGCTATCTGCTAGGGATTCCTGGATCTTGTGAGGGTTCTTTCATGATCAAACTGAGCAAGCCTGTTCAGCTTCTTCAATGGGGTGAGGGCACTAATACAACCAATCAGCGTTGGATCGAGATTGGCAAGGGGCGCATTTCCGGTCGTCCCCGCACCGTTGATGGTGTGACCAGTGTTGTCATTATTCTGGATGGTTCTCTTAGCAAGGTGGATGCCAAGCGCGAAGTGGACTACGTGAAGGTGATGCAGAAGGGCGAAGGCATGACTCCTCGTGCCGATCGCTGGGGTGAAGTGGCCATGGGCACGCTTAAGGCCGTGACCGGTAATCTGGTTACCATTGAAGTAAAGGCCGCCACCAAGGTCGGACCTTAATTAGCGCCGCCAGCCGCCAGCCGCCAGCCGCCAGCCGCCATTGGTATGGCTCAAGTTATCTAGACTTTCCAAGCAAGCTACCTGGTGGCTTGCTTTGTTCTTCTGGCGTAGTCCTGTTCAATTACCTGTTTGACGCCCTGAACAATTTCCTTCTGCACCATCTTGAGGGCGAGAGAGGCTACGGGCCTTGGTATGGCCGGACCCGGATCAATTTCAAGGGTGTAGGAAACCTGGCAACGACCATCGCTGAGTGGGGTCAGTTTCCATTCACCCGTTGCTGATTTGAAAGTGCCGTCCACCATATTCCAGCGCAGCATATCGGGCTTGGCGCTGATTTCATTGATGGTGTGCTGGCAGGTCTGCTTGACAAACATCTGCGGTTTTAACTCTGTTTCCAGGTAGACGGTTTTTTCGTCTTGTTTGAGGACACGTGACGACTTGACTCTGGGGAAGAGCCTGGGATAGTGATTGAAGTCCGTCAGGTTGTCCCAGACGAACTCTCTGGGGGCCTTGATGACGGCTTCCACCGTGGCCCGGGAGAGCTTGGTATCGCTTTTAGCATTTTGTTTGGAGAAGAAAGGAAAAAGGGATGCCTGCTCGGTGTTGGCATCCATCAAGGCGCGCCGGTTGTTGTCGGACATCTGGCTCTGGGCCGACTTTCCCACCGTCGCATCGGCAATGGTGGGCAGGCGCAGGGCTTGTTTGGCGTCTCCGGCCAGGGCGCCGGGGGCTGCCAATAGCACCGCGCCGCTAAGCAAAGTCAGAAGAGCCGACATCCTCTTGGCTTGTAGTAATTGGGCTTGGCCAGTCTTCACGGGTCCCCTTTTCCCTGCACCGACGGCGGCCGGCCTGGGAGATGATTCTCTTTTGATTGGCATAGTTGGCTATTACTCTTCTATCTGTACCACAGAGCGAAGGGGGTTATCGAGCTATTTAATCCAACTTTGCCACAGACGACTTTACTTTCTTCCTGCTGACCATATTCCGCTATTGTACCTCTGCCGTCAATGAGAGCGGATGGTCCGGTATTGGCGGCAAAGACGAAGTAGCGCCGGTTTTCAACAGCGCGAAAGACGCCAAAGGCGAGCATTTGCTTGCCGCAATTGGATTTATGAAACCAGGCCAGGTCGGAAATGTTGACAAGCAGCTCGGCTCCTTCCCGACAAGTGGCGGCAGTGAGCTCCGGGGAGATGGATTCGAAACAGATGAGGGGGCCGACCCTGGCCAGGTTGAGGGGCAGAAGGGCCGGCTGCTTTCCTGCGGCAAAGCCGCTTCCTGAAGGCGTATTGGTCCACCTTCTTACCCATTCGGGCAGGTACTTGACGAAGAGAGGCGTGTACTCGCCCAGGGGCACCAGATAGCGTTTGTGATAGGCTTCCTGACACTTCAGACCGCTGCTTGATACGCCGAAGGCGGCGTTGTAAGGGTGGTCAGGGCTCTGGCGGTCCATGGCGCCTACGACGATGTCGGTTTTGTGCTCAACGGCAGTCTGCTTTAACCAGTTCAAAACCTCCGGGCATTCATTCAAATATGCAGGTAGGGCTCCTTCCGGTAACACTGTCAAACCGTGCAGGTTGTCGGCGCCGGCTGTCTTGAAGAGCAGGTCGTAGCGCCCCATAATTTCCGCAAGAGAATACCGGTGAGAGGTTTTCTGCATGTCGATGTTAATAGCCCCTTCAAGAATGGCTACATTGTGCTCTGGCTTTAAGTTGATGGTAGAGCCCTGCACCAGACCGGGTGCCACATAGGCTCCCATGAGGAGAGCCGTACCGAGGCAGTAGTAGAAGGCGCTGTCTTTGTTTTCGGCAAAGAGGCGCTTGAGGGCGGGAATTTCCGTAAAGGCGGCAAAGAGGCAGGCGAAAGCTAGATTTGCCGCCACCAGCACATAAGAAAGTCCGATGCCGCCGAAGACAGAGGCACCCTGGATGAGCATACCCTGGCGATACTGGGTGTACTCGAGCATGCTCCATGGCACGCCGAGAAAGTCAGGGCTGTTGCCTATTTTGTTGACTATTAGTACCCATACCAGGGGAAGCACCGAGAGGGCCGGAATCATCCACTTTCCGCCCTGCTTCTGGTCTGCGCGTTTGAAGGTGAAACCGGCACATATAGGCAGTCTTGCCGCTACAACGCTGAAGATGGAAATAATCAGGGCCTGGTGGAAGGAGACGATGAGCCAGGCGAGCACGGCGAGACCCGTACCGGCCAGACCAGGAAAGCCCATCCAGTCTAGCGGCGCCAGGTTCAAGTACCAGTGCAGGTAGACGAGATTGTATCCAAGACCAAAGCACAGCCCCAGAAGCCACTGTCTGATCAGGGACTGGCTGGCATAAATCATGAGAAAGAGGGGCGCAAGAGCAAACCAGGCCAGATACCATTGCTCCAGTCCGGGAGCCGAAAGGCCCAGGATGGCGCCAAAGAGCAAAGCCATGAAGGGGTTCTGCATCAGGCCTTTTTCTTCAAAAGCTTGCTGCAAAAAAGCGCCCGGGCGGCTGTTGGATTTGGAAGCTGTTTCTTTGCTCCCCGTGGGTTTTTGCTTGCCGGTTTTCTTGGTTGCCGTGGCCATATCCTTAGTTTCTAGGTTCGTAATACAGGCTGTCTCACCTGATTTTAAAGCCGCCAGTGCAAATTGGAGTGGCCTGCCGACCACTCCAATTTCGCTTTTCATCTTAACTTCCCGAGAAGCTGCCCCTGTGCCTGGCACAGGGAAGGGAATTATTACTTATCTTTATTTGCAGCTTTTTCGGCTTTCTCGGCCTTGCTGTCGGTGGGAACGGCACCTTTGGTGAGTTCCGATTTGACGCGGGCTTCGATTTCTTTCAACATGTCCGGATTGGCTTCCAGGAAGGTGCGAGCCTGGTCGCGACCCTGACCGATACGGTCTTCTTTGTAGCTGAACCAGGTGCCGGACTTCTTAACGATATCCATTTCGGCAGCCATATCGAGCAAGCAACCGGCAGAGTTGATGCCGCGACCGTAGATGATGTCGAATTCGGCGATGCGGAAAGGCGGAGCTACTTTGTTTTTCACTACTTTCACTTTGACGCGGTTACCGATTTCGCTGCCGTCTTTCTTGAGGGTCTCAATCTTACGGATATCCAGGCGGACAGAGGCGTAGAATTTAAGCGCGTTTCCACCGGTTGTGGTTTCGGGGTTGCCGTACATGACGCCGATTTTCTGTCTGAGCTGGTTGATGAAGATGACGATGGTGTGGGTCTTAGCCACCACCGCCGTGAGTTTGCGCAGGGCCTGGCTCATCAGGCGGGCTTGCAGACCAGGCAGGCTATCGCCCATTTCGCCCTCAATCTCTGCTTTCGGCACCAGCGCCGCTACGGAGTCGACGATAACCAGGTCTACAGCTCCGGAGCGCACCAGTTGCTCGGTGATCTCGAGGGCTTGTTCGCCGGTGTCGGGCTGCGAGATAAGCAGTTCATCGACATTTACGCCCAGGGCCCGAGCGTATTCGGGATCCATGGCGTGTTCGGCGTCGACTATGGCGGCGATGCCGCCCAGTTTTTGTACTTCTGCTGCTACGTGCTGAGCCAGGGTGGTTTTACCGGAAGATTCCGGTCCGTAGATTTCGATGATTCGACCTCTCGGCAGACCGCCGATACCCAGGGCCACGTCGAGGGAAAGAGCACCGGTGGGTACTACTTCTACCGAGGTGTGACGGGAATCGCCCAGCTTCATGATAGAGCCGTCGCCGTATTGCTTCTTGATGGAATCCAGAGCCAGTCCAAGTGCCTTCAGCCTTTCCTGGGAAGGGGTAGGCTCATTTTTGCTTGCTTTGTCGGCAGAGGCTTTGCTTGGCTTTTCCGTGTTCTTTTCCACTTGCGTTTTCTCTTTTGTGACTACCGCCATATTAATTCTCCTCAAATAGATAAGCTAAAGCTCAAGCTATCGCCAAACCATATAAATAGCGCAAGCCTTTTAAAAAGGCATATTTAAACTGTGCTGATAAATCTGCACACCCGGCAAATTATAACGGCTTTGACCCTCAGCTCGAATTAAAACTCAGCAGGAAACCCGCTTGCTGTCTAGTGTATATGCGATCGGTGCAGTTTGCTGGGCAGACTTATGGCATAAATCCTGGAGGGAATCTTCTTTTGCCATCCTTCTAGATAGTTCTTTCGAGGGAAACCTCTTGGGAAGTTATAAAAAGGGTGGCGGGGGTATAAAAAGGTTGTTACCCAACAAAAAACAACCGAAGGGTAATACAGATAACGTTATCTCACGCGGCTTAGTTCAATAAAGCCGGAGAAAACTTGTCATGTTTAATATTTCGCGGGATAAGCATAAGAGGTCAGACCTATGAAAGGTGCTCAGAGACTGTTCAGTTTGAGACAGTCGGAGATTTTCGAATCCTTCAATCCCGTTGAACTGGGGCGACTTTTAGGCATTTTAGAAGAGCTGGAGTTACCCAAGCACCATCTGATTTTCTCTCCCGGCACGCCCTGTGACGCCATCTATTTTATAGAAAAGGGGCGGGTGCGGGTGACCAGGCTTTCCACCGAAGGCAAGACCGTTATTCTGGCTCTGCTCGGGCCAGGCGACATGATAGGCGAAGCGGCCTGGGAGACCGACGAGCACGATAGTTATGCTGAAACGCTTGAAGACAGTCGCATTTACCAGATTGGTCGGGAAGCCTTTCTCAATTTCGTACGGGAGAATCCGGAATTTGGTTTGCGCTTTATAGGAATTCTCGGCGATCGGCTCAAGCAAGCCCAGGCCCGTATCGAAGATCTGGTTTTCAGGCAAGTTCCCAGTCGCGTAGCCCGTTTGCTGGTGACACTAGCCGAAACACACGGCAAGGTTACTCCCAACGGCGTGCGAGTGGAATTTCCCCTTACCCATCAAGAAATCGCCGATATGGTCGGCTCCAGCCGAGTTACCGTCACGCAGATTTTGAACAGATTCCGCGACAGCCACTGGATCGATATCGAGTCCAAGCGAGTCACCATCCACAATATGAATGCCCTGGAAGAACTGGTGCGACATCTCTGAAGTTTCGCTTTGAGAAATTAACTTATACCCCGGAGCATGTGCAGCTTCTGTATGGCTGGCTGAACGCGCCCCATGTGGCCGAGCGCTGGGATGGCGCATTGACCCTGGCGGAAGTGCAGGAGTCTTATTTCAAAGACGAGGGAGAGAAGTGTGAGCGTTTCCTTGTCTACCTTGACGGCGAGCCGTTAGCCTATATTCAAAGTTATATAGCCTGCCTTTGCTCGGACGGCTGGTGGGAAGACATTACCGATCAAGGTACTGTCGGTATCGACTTCTTCATCGGCGAGGCCGGCAAGCTCAATCAAGGTCTTGGTACGGCAATGTTGCAAGCTTTTGCCCGCAGGTTATTCTCGAATGCTTCCGTGAACAGGATAATATCCGACCCCTCACCCGAGAATCCGCGCTCTATTGCCACCCTGGAGAAGGCCGGTTTTACTCGCGTCGGCAACATAGTTACTCCTGACGGCGCGGCGGTCTTGCTGGAGATGAAGCGCTCAGAGACTTAATCTAGAGTATTAGGAGTTTAGCGTCTTGTAAGAGGGACATAGATATCCACTTCGCTCTCGGCGCTCTCCGGGTTGAAGCGCTCATCGTAGAGTTCGAAGTCGGCGCTGTTCCGTCTTTTGTAAGGGGCTTGCGGGTTCCACTGTCCCCATATGTAGTCCACTGTGCGACCGATCTCCAGTATTGGTCCCCTGTGGGTGAATCTGGCATATTCTCCCCCTTCCAGTTTGATCTTCACCATACCCGGTGGCACCTGGGTATCTTCTTGCACCGGTAAAGCTGCTATATAGACCATGCAGCAACCTTCTTTCGTCTCTATCTCAGGGTGCTTGGCCGTGCAGACACCGTAGGCCAGCTCAGAACTTGCTTCTATTTCATGCGAGCGCTTCATAAACTGATCCCAGAGTGCTTTGATTTCTATGGAAGATTTGGGTGCGAAGCTGTCGCCCATACCCACGACATACTCCTCCTGCCGTTCCACTATCACCGGTTCCATGTTGATTCCTCCTTTGCATATGTGTTCCAGAAGGGACAGGCTGAAAGCTCGTTTTGCCATCATATCCGGTGGCAAGGCCAGGCCTTGCCGCGCTTTGCGATAGGCTCCCGGTGTAACTCCGAAAGTACGTTTGAAAGCCCTGGTAAATGTTTCCTGACTCTCGAAACCATATTTGATTGCGTAAGTGAGAATAGACTCTCGGCTTTCACCAAGCTCCAATGCTGCCTCTGATAGACGCCTGTCGCGAATATACTCGGCGAGGGAGTCGCCGGTTAAGGAAGTAAAGATACGATGGAAGTGGTATTCGGAGAATCCAGCCTGCTTCGCTGCATCGCTAGCCGATAGATTTTCGTCAAGGAGATGCGCCTCGATGAAGTCGATGGCTGCCATTACATTTTCCAGGTATTTTTCGCCAGGCACGCAGCTATCTTAGGTGAAGTGAAAAATGAGGTTTTGACTTTTTTTGCGCAGTTGGCCTGCAAGGTCATATAAGTCTACTTTAACTTCTGGATATTACCCTGGTGCGGCTCTGCGGTTTGGAATTTTTGAGCCAGCCCTGTTCTCTATACCAATTGATGGTATCCGCCACGGTTTCTTGCTTCGGTCTAAATTTGATGCCAAGTTCGCGCTCGCTTTTGGCATGGTTGTAGTGTGACTTGTCTTTTTCGTTGGCTATGAGCTTCACCGAAGCCAGGCTGAGCAAAATAGGATTGCCTGTGAGTTTTCCGTAGACTTCGTAGAGCGCGGCTAGGAGGTAAAGAAGTTGAATGGGGAGTTGCCTGGTCGGTGCTTTCACTCCAGTGCTTGCTTCCAATAGGGGCATAAGTTCGGCCATCGATATATGTCTGCCGGCTGCCAAATAGCGCTCGCCGCTGCGCCCTTTCTGGGCGGCCGTGATCATGGCGCGAGCGACATCGCGAGCATCCACAATTGAGAAACTGGAAGGGGGAATTCCAGGCAGCTTACCTGCTTCAAAGTCCAGAGCCACCTGCCCGGCTGAGGTAGGACCGATGTCACCGGGACCCCACATCCATCCTGGCAGAATTATGGGTATGTGACAGTCTTGGTGGTTGGCGGCGAACTGCAAAACGGCTCGTTCTGAAAGAATTTTGCTCAGGTAATAGGGGTCTGCTTTGGCTTCATTTCTGAGCATGGTTTCGTCAATAAGCTGCCCTCTTTCACCGTCCAGGACAGCAACTGATGAAGTGTGCACGAGGCGTCTCAAACCCTGTCGGTAAGCTGCTTCAAAGAGTTTTACTGTGGAATTGACGTTTATATCGAGGAGTTGTTTCAGGTGTTCTCCACCTTTGTAGCTCTCCCTGAAGTGGGCGGCAGTGTGGAAAAGTGCATCGCAGTCAGCCAACTCACTCTCGAAGGCATCAATGGCTTCCATGTTGCCGATTACTATTTCCACATCGAGGCCGGCAAATTGCTTCTCTGCTTTTTCGCGGGAGCGAGCCAGTAGTTTTACTTCCTTGCCGTCGGCCAGGAGTTCTCTTACCAGATTGTTGCCAAGTAAGCCGGTGCCGCCTGTGACGAAGGCTTTTTGAAAATCGCCTGAATTGGAAGTCATGGTGCCTCTTGGGTTGAATGTTAAGGTTGTTAACATATCCTATAATGTTAATGGTGTCAACATCCCCCGAGGCAATTTCCAGTTTTGCCTGCTTAGCGTTCGCCACTATCATCTTCCAGCTCATTGCCAGTGCCGGTTCTTGCTCGTCATGGTGATTTTGATGCTATCCAATGGAGAAGGCTTCTATCAAAAAGAGTTACCATCACGGCGATCTCAAAAAGGCCCTTCACGCCGCTGCCCTGGCGCTGATCTCCGAAAAGGGTTCGCGGGGCTTTACTCTGGCTGAAATTTGTAAGCGGGCCGGTGTCAGTATTGCCGCTCCTTATAGGCACTACGAGAGTAAGGAAGCCCTTCTGGCCAGCCTGGCAGCGGAAGGTTACTCGATACTTGATGCTGGTCTGCAAAGGGTCTTGCAGGAAGATTTGTCTCATTTGGAAAAGTTGGTGGAGATGGGCAAAGCTTATGTACGCTTTGCAGTTGCCAATCCTTCAATGCTGCATCTGATGTTTGGTTCTTCGGTCAATAAAGATAATTATGCTGAACTCGATCGTGCCGCCAAGAACACCTATGGCACGCTCGTCAAGCAGGTTTACGAGTTTCTTGGTGCCAGTCTTGATGGCGACGCGGTTTCAGGAGCACCCGGGTCCTTCGGCGGTAATCTGGCTCGAGCCGATTTCCTCTCTATGACGCTCTGGTCCTTTATCCATGGTGTTTCCATGCTCGAAATTGATCGACATCTCAATCACGGCGCTCCTCAGTGTGAGGAAGTTTTGGATAGACTGATAAGGCATGGAACCATAGCCATCATGACCGGTATTCCGCAGTAAGACCTGGTAGTTTATTTGCTCAGCAGCTCATTGGCTTCTGCCATCCATCTATTAATTAGTTCTTCATCCAGACCAGTGCGTTTGCTCTCATCCTTCACGGTAGATTTTTCGCCCAGTATATTCAGCACCACTTCTTTGTGTAGCGCTTTCCAGGCTTGCGGCGATAGATTGCGACCGCCCACACCCACCCGCAGATAAAGATCATTGCCGTCGACGGTGCCAATCATCTTGTAGTTGGGCATATACCGCTCAAAGAAATTGGCTCGCTTGAGAATGGCATTCAGATGGATCGCTTGTATAGCTATCAGTTTTGGTGAAAACTTTTGCACGTCAAGACCGTGTTTTTCAATCAATTTATCCAGCATGGGCTGCCACTTTTCTTCTCCGTAGAGATTGCGGCAATGTTGTATTTGAGCCAGAATGGAAAAGAGATAATGGGCTCCGGAATTTCTATTAGCCTGCAAAATGGCGGGGAAACCCGGGCTGATACCGGTGCCCAGAAAGGCGACCCGGTCACCGGGGCTGGTATTATCGACGATGGCATAGAATAGCCCTTCGAAATCGCCCCTGGGGCAGCTACCGTTGTAGCCGACGCGGGTTAAGTCAAAGGGCTCCGATGTGGCCAGGGTCAGCCTGGTGGCGGCCATGGCACCTTGTGTCAGGTAAAGGGCCAACCCCATTAGTAAGGTCAGTGCCAGCAAAGATATGGTTTGGATTTGCTTCTTCTTGAGAATCGCTAGCCTCAGCAAGAGTCCGACGCCGCCGGCAACAATCAGGAAGGCCGCGAATTCAGCCGGAACGAGCCGGTAGATCCAGGCCTGTCCGCCGTAGATATAGTTGAACAAGCCTATTGACAAAAAGGCTCCCAGAGCTGAAATGTAGAGGCTGTAGCGACCAAATAGAAAGCTCAGGGCGCTGCCTGCCAGTATCGTATAGGTAGCAGTAGCCATGAAGTTATCGCCGCGCAGCATGTAGATTAGCGCTCGTCTGGAAAAATCATAGCCTTGCCCGTGCATAGGCAGAATTTTCATAAAAAGAGTCTGTGCCGCACCACCCGGAGTGATTAGCAGAGAGAGCAAATATAGACCGGCTATTGAGAGGAAGACCAGGATCTCAGGATCTTTCATTCTCTTTATGAGGGTGCTCTTTTTCTTTCCCATAAGAAAGATCAGCTCACAGGCCGCGGCACACATGACAAACTGCGGTTTCAGGCAGAGCATCAAACCGGTCCAGACTCCCAGCGGCAGTGGCAGGTAGCCTTCCAGCGCTGCCAGGTGTTTGCCCTGGTGGCGCAGCATACGCCAGATGAAAAAAGGCAAGTAAGCCAGCATAAAAAGATGCTCGCGCTCTCCGAAAGAGTAAAGTTCACGGCAGGAGTAATACACGGCCGCCAATACCACCGGTACCATGCTGACAAAGACCCTGATTGTCAGAAAGCGATTTAAAAGGAATAGGGATAGCGCGGCAGAGAGGGCGCTGAGGCTCAGGACGCAGAGGTTGAAGCAGAGAATGATCGGCAGTTTTAAGAGCTGCGCCAGCACCACCGGCACAATACTCAGGTACATTATCAAGGGTGGGTTCCATTCGAAGAAATCTCGATATGGCACTTGTCCTTCCAGAATCAACCTGGCACACTCCAGGTAGAGTGCCTGATCGGCGTAGGTCAAGAGTGGGTGTTTGAGCCAGTAGTCGAGCGGTGCTATGAGGAGCACCAGGCAAATGGCAAGACTGAAATAGAGATAGAAGCGACGCGTCAATTTCATTTGGACGTTTCACCCCTGTTTCTGCCGAAGATGAAATAGTCCCAGTTGTAGCCGGCGTATTCGTGGGGTTGCCTGTTGCGGGCGCTGTAGAAGCAGCCTGGTGGTAGTTGCTGGAAGCTGTCTGAAATTGTCTTTTCCAGTCCCGATGACTTCATGGTAGGTAAGATGGTAGCGTCCATGATCACCAAGTCCGTATCATTGCTTGCGAGCGCTGCCTTCAAATCGTCATGTATGTAGTTGTGGAATTCGCTCAGGGCAGCCGTCAATTTCCCGTGTTCTTTATGCCAGTTCAATAGGAGCAGTGGGCGGCTGAATAGCAGGTAGCTGCCCGGCTTCCTCTCGAAGGTCAGAAGCATTGGATAGGCCGGTTGGGCCAGCTCGTTGAAGAAGACTATCTTGCTGCCTGGTTTGGAGTAAGTGGTAAGGGCTGTCTCCAGGTCGACTTTCTCACTCTTTATTCCCCCGGTCTGGACATACAATAATAGCTGTCGGTCTTGCCTGAGGTTTTCGCCTATGGCCAGCGTGGCCATAGAAATCAGAACCAGAGCAGCCATTACAGCATACTTGAGCGGAAGCGCCTCTCGTTCTTCCTTGCTGAATCTGCTCACCAGCTCCTTGATTGCTTCTGTTAAAGCAACCACGAAAATACTCGTGGCAGCAAAGATCGCCAAAATCAGATCTTTGGATAGTCCTTGATTTTCAACCACGTAAAGTGCCAGTCCAGCCGAAAGCAAGACCCCCAGCGAACGCAAGGTTTGTTTTCCGGGAGTCTGCAAGAAGGAAGTCTTTGCCGAAAGAGCCTGGGCTGTAAACAGGGCCAGAGCGCTTGCGCACCAGACATCGAAGCGGTGCGCGCAGGAATCCGGTCCGAAGAGGTCGGCGTTTGGGGTAGTGAATTGCAGTAATCTAACGGGCATAGCCCACTGAAAGAATATCTTGTTCTGTTCGGCCGGCAAGGCCAGTAGCCACGCCAGATAGAGTACTGGTACCAAAAGTAGTGTCAGAGTTTCCGGTGCCGGTTTCTTCTTGTCGGGCTTGAATAGAAAGGAGAGTACGGCAAAGACCAGGATGTAATGCAGGTCGAGGCAGGCTGCCAGACCGGCCAGTGCACCAATGAGCAAAGCCAGGGGGGTATTCACGGTTTCTCCTGCCGCCCGCTTTAATTTGAGCAACAGCCAGGGTGCCAGGCTCAGTAGAAGCAGAAACTGCAAGTCGCCGAAGTCGAATCTCACCACATAAGCAGTTAGCGAGAGGGCCACGGGCAGACCCAGCCAGTGCCTGTATTTATCCTCTCTAGCTGGTATAGCAGCCAGTTTGGCGCAAATTAGCAAGCTCATCGCCAGAGCGGCTATGATGACCACGGTGATGTATACATCAGGCAAAAGCAAAAACGGTAGGCTCTCTTGCTGGTTGTTTGGCCAGATTGCTCTAAGTCCTGTCCAGAGCCAAACGAGTAGCTCTCTTGCCTGCAGCAGTAGTTTGAAAGCGCCAAGGAGCAGGGGCTGGGTCCAGTCAAAGAAGTCCAGGTATAAGTCTTTGCCTTCCGTCATCAACTTGGCGGCATAAATGCGCATGGCAAGCCAACTGCTGATATTGATCGGGTGATATAGAAGATCTGCGGTTAGCAGTACCAGTGGTGGTGCGCAGAGAAGTAATATGCAGAATAGGCTTGCATCCGCCTTGAAATTGAAGTTTGTCAGTAACTTCATCATCACCCTCGAATTCCGCTTTCAACTTCCGGCCGCCCATCTCGGCGAATTAATAAGGGTAACGGTATTGGTCTATATTTGCCAGTGAAATTTGGCAGGCTTAGATCTTTCCATTGAACCTGGCGACTTCTGCTGAAGCTTTCTTGCCCAGGTCTCAGCCATGAATTAAACTGAGGGAATGGTCAGCCACTTTTGCTATCACGGAAGAAGAGAGTATGGTAGAGACGCGGATTCTTGCGAGCAAGCTAGGTCTTCGACTGGTCTTCTGTTCCGGGCTTCTGGCTTGGCATGGTCTTCTCTCCGGTTTTTTCCGTCCCCGGGCAGTACACTATTTGCTGCCGAGTCTGATAGATCATTGCCCGAAAGTAGTCCTGCCTGCGGTCAGTATCTGGGCAAGATTGAGGCTTCCGACTTAGATGTTTTGCTTCGCGGTGCGGCGGAGCAAGATTCCAGAGAAATAGCCGCCGTGCTCAAAGAGGTATGTCCTGAGGCTCTGGGCGAAGTGAAGGATATTTTTCACGGCGTCGAGCTTTGTGGGCATTTTCCTTTGCCGGTGGGGAAGGATGAGTCTGAGGGCGATAGGGCTGAAGCGCGGCTGGCAACGGTTAAACGATATCTAAAATTCTTCGATAGGGATTTGAACCGTATTCGTGACGATTCTCCGGTTGCCCGAAAAAGAGTGAGGCGGGAGTCGGACATAATCGCTCTTGATCTGGTTTTGAGACGCCTGTACGGGAAGGTTTGTACTGGATACCGGAAGTACCGGAGTCTTTCTGCACTCAGTATGGCTGAGCCTGATACCAGCGAGCACCAGCGGCTCAGGAGTGAGCTTATTGGTCTTTGCGGCCTGCCCGCCGTCGAAGCGGTTGACGCGGTGCAGGTCGACAGTATGAAGTCGTTCAGGCGCTGGTTGTTCAGGCTCAATCTCGATACTCTCTGGCGCGGGGCTCTCAAGACCGATCCCGAATTGGTTTGGCTAGACAAGTATTGGAAGAGTGTCCCACCGGGGCGTTGGAATCTCATGGAGGAGCTATCTCCGCAGCGCACGCTACCATGCAATTTTTACGAGGTCAGGAATCTTTGTCGCGTGCCCAGTGCTGCTAATGACTCTTTGCCTGACGGTTGGAGCCGTGCCCCCGGCTATCCGGTGCCGACTGCCAGTAACCTGGCTCAACCAGCATATAACAGTTCCCTATTGGGCACCGAACTGAGGCAGTTTGCCTTACTCGAAAGTTCCCTGCTACGTACGGCAAAGGCGCGTGGTTGTGAGCTAAAGCCCCCCGAACTGCTGCTCATGTGTGGTCTATTGCAGGAGCGCTCTCGCCGAATATCGAAGGCTTTTTCCGAGTTCATGGAGCGAGAGAAGGCTACTAATGGAGACAGATCTGCTTCAATTGCCGCTCTCAGATCGCAGCTTGAAGCCCTTTGCGGTGCCGATGCTTTACTGGAAGTGGAGCGAAATCTTGGCTATTGATGGCCGGCAAAGCCAGGCATTGCTACAATTAGGTCTCCATGTGAACTTGTCAGGCTCCTCTTCGCTTTGCTCCAACCTTTACCAATCGATGCCGTTCTGCCGGCTGCGGCCCAAGCCCTGGCTGCCGCCGGGGCTATTGTACTCACTGCCGCTCCCGGTGCCGGTAAGACGACCAGGGTGGCGCCGTCCTTGCTCGACGCCGGACTGGCAGACCTTGTCGGCGGTAAGCCGGGGCTGATAGTTGTATTGCAGCCTCGCCGTGTGGCGGCCAGGGCTGCTGCTGCCCGAATTGCCGAGGAGCGCGGCGGCAAGATCGGCGGCGAGGTCGGCTATCAGGTTCGCCACGAGCGGCGCCTCTCGGCGTCCACCCGCATCCTGGTCTGTACCGAGGGGGTCTTTCTCCGCAAACTGCAGGATGATCCTTTGCTTGAAAATATCGCCATAGTGGTTTTTGACGAGTTTCACGAGCGCAATCTTGATTCCGATCTGGCTCTGGCTCTTTTGCGGCAAGTGCGATGCGAACTCCGTCCGGATCTCAAGATAGTGGTCATGTCGGCTACTCTCGATGCTGCTCCGGTGTGCCGTTACCTTGATAATTGTCCGCTCATCGAAAGTCCGGGCCGGGCTTATCCGGTCAAAATAGAGTATCTGACCTATCAACCTCAGACCAGTCTGGATGAAACCGTGGCCGAAGGCGTGAAGCGTATGCTCAGGGAAAGTAGCGGTCATGTGCTGGCTTTCCTGCCCGGGGTGGGTGAGATTCGCAAAACAGGCGAGCGGCTGCAAGCTCTGGCAGAGCGGGAAGACCTGGCCTTGCTTGAGCTCTACGGGGATTTGCCTCTGGAGGAACAGCAGCGTGTTCTGAAGGAGGTAGGGAAGCGCAAGGTGGTGCTGGCTACCAATGTGGCCGAGACCTCTATCACCATTGGTGGTGTCACGGCCGTGGTTGATTCCGGCCTGGCTAGAGTCAATCGCCTTGACCAGCAGCTAGGTTTGAACAGGCTTGCCCTGGAGCGTATATCGAGGGCGGCGGCTGATCAAAGAGCCGGCCGGGCCGGACGCACTGAGGGTGGGCTTTGTTTGAGGCTGTGGACAGAGCGGGAACATCCTATCTTGCCTGCCTTTGCCGACCCTGAGATTGCTCGGGTAGATCTCTCCGAATGTGTCCTGCAGCTTCTTACCTGGGGAGAGAAGGACCTGGAAAAGTTTGCCTGGTTCGAGGCGCCTTCTGCGGTTAGTCTCGGTCGGGCCCTGGAGTTGCTCGATCAACTCGATGCCATGCAGGGCGGTGCCTTGACGGAGTTAGGGCGGCAGATGGCCGGGCTTCCCCTGCAGCCCAGGCTGGCCAGGCTCTTACTGGAAGGGGCAAAGGGAGGACAAAGGCACCGTGCCGGTCTCTGCGCGGCCATGCTTTCCGAGCGTGATCCAATTAACAGGCGAGGCCGTGAGCGTGAAGTGGTCAGGCATAAGTCGCAGTCGGATGTCTTGGACCGCATCTGGGCCCTTGAAGAATTCGAGTCAAGGGGTGAGCGGCACTCTTTCCTTGGCGAACTTGTGCCGGGCGCTGCTAAGCAGATTTTAAGGGCTGCCGAGCAATTGGAACGGCTGGTTTCTGGTTCGGACGGTGACGGGCAAGGCACTGGCGGCGGTGCGGCTGATGAGGCGCTTGCCCGGGCTATTCTTTTGGCTTTCCCCGATCGCGTTTGTCGCAGACGGGAGAGCGGCGGTCGTCGCGCTCTCATGGTGGGTGGGCGCGGGGTGAAACTGGCCGATGAGTCGGCCGTGACCGAGAGTGAACTTTTTGTAGCTGTTGAACTGCTTGAAACCGGTCAGTCGGAGGCTTCGGTCAGGCAGGCCTCGGCCATTAGCAAAAACTGGTTGCCGCAGTCACATCTTGTCACCGGTGTAGATGTGGTTTATGACGCCGCCCGTGAAAAGGTGGTGGCATTTAAGCGCACTCGCTTTTGCGATCTTGTCATTGAAGAGACCATAACCTCACTGCCTTCCGATCTTGATGCCGGGGCGGTTTTGGCCCGGGGGCTCAGTGCCGGCATAGATTTGAGTGCCCTCGTGGATGACGAGGCCAGGCAGTTTCTAGCAAGATTGGCTTGTTTGCGTGAGTGTATGCCTGAGAGCGAGTTGCCTGAATTTTCGTCTGAGCCCTGGCGGGAACTTCTGCCCCAGTGGTGTATGGGTTGTACGAGTCTGGCTGAGCTGAAAGCGTCTTCCTTCCTTACGGTTCTGCAGTCGGCGTTGACCCACAAGCAACTTATGCTTGTGGAAAGTGAGGCGCCGGAGCGCATAGCCGTTCCCAGCGGCAATAGTATCAAATTGCATTATGAAGTGGGCAAGCCGCCGGTCTTGGCTGTGCGCATTCAGGAAGTTTTCGGCATGACGGAGACACCTCGGCTGGCCGGGGGGAGGCTACCGGTGCTCATGCATCTTCTGGCGCCCAATTATCGGGTGCAGCAAATAACTCCTGACCTGGCCAGTTTCTGGAAGAATACCTATGGGGAAGTGAAGAAGGATCTCAAGGCCCGCTATCCCAAGCATGCCTGGCCTGACAATCCGCTTACCGCTCAAGCCGAGCGTGGTCCCAAGAGACGTTGACGCCGCTTGCTTAGCTTGTTAGCATCTAGCGGGGAGAATATTTACTATGCAACTGAGACGAATCGATGACATGCATGTACATCTGCGCCAGGGTGACATGCTGGCCGGGGTGCTTGCGCAAACTGTAAAACAATGTGCTAGAGCTCTGGTTATGCCTAATACCAGTCCGGCCGTGCTGACTGCCGCAGATGTGGTTAATTACCGGCGGACGATTCTCGACCTTCTGCCTGCCGGCGTCGATTTTAAGCCGCTCATGACTTTCAAGGTGGTGCCTTCCACAACAGTTTTGCAGATCAAGGAACTGAAGGCTTGCGGAGCGGTGGCCGGCAAGCTCTACCCGGATGGGGTGACCACAAACTCTCAGGGGGGCGTGACTGATTTTAAGTCCCTCTATCCGGTCTATGAGGCTATGCAAGAAGAAGGGCTGGTGCTCTGTCTGCACGGTGAGATGCCGGGCGCTTTCTCCCTTGATAGAGAGTCTAAATTTCTTTCGGTATTGCAGGACATTGCTGCCGACTTTCCGGGCTTGAAAATTGTTCTGGAGCATGCCACCACGGCCGAGGCTATAGACTGTGTGCGGTTGCTGGGTCCCAATGTGGCGGCAACTCTCACTGTGCATCATCTCTATATCACCCTTGATGATGTCATCGGCGGCAACCTTAATCCCCATGTCTTCTGTAAACCCGTGGCCAAGCGCCCGGAAGATAGAGACGCTCTCATTGCTGCCGCCATAAGTGGTAATGCCAAATTCTTCCTGGGTTCCGATAGTGCACCCCATCATATTTCTGCTAAGGAGTGTGCCTGTGGTGCCGCCGGTGTCTATACCGCACCGGTATTGGTACCGGCTCTGGTGGAACTATTTGAGAAGCACGGTGAACTTGCTAAGCTTGAGTCCTTCACATCCGAGTTTGGGGCGAAATTCTACGGTCTTCCGCTCAACGAGGGCGTACTTACTCTGGAAGAGAAAGCCTGGACGGTGCCTGACGAGTATCACGGCGTGAAACCTTTTCTTTCAGGGCTTAAACTGAAGTGGAGTATCAAGGAAAACTAAGTTTGGGAGGCAATAAATGCCGGGGAAGCGCAAGAGAGACGAGAGACAATCTTCCTTTTCTTACGACGGACCGGTAAGAAAGATTGGCTCCAATTCGCAGAGCCCGGTTGCCGGCCTGATTTTTGGCGGCATTTTCGCCTTTGTCGGTGTGAGTGTGGTTTTGCTCGCTTGTGGTGCTTTTCCTGTACCGGAGAGTTCCTTCAAGGCGCCCCACTGGGTGGTCGGTGCGGTGGGTGGGCTCTTCACTCTGGCCGGCTTAAACGTGATATTGCAGGGGCTGGGAGTTTCTCCCAATTCCATGGTCTTCAGGCTGCTTACGCCGGTGATGCTGCTTTGTTTCGGGGCGCCGTTTGCCTGGATTGTCTTCGGTGATAGCCATGCTCCCCTGGAAGCGCGCATTCTGGTCGGCATTTTTTTCGCCTTTTTTGCTCTCTTGTTTGGGGCGGCGGCGGTTATCGGATTAAATAGCGGTCTTATGCGAAGATTGGCCAGGGATAATCCGCAGTTATTGGAGCGCATAAGCGAACTGGAGAAGCGCAAGAGAGGAGGCTAGTGCGGGTGTTGTTTTGCCAGTAGGCAATGGATGTCTAGACCACATGAAGTCTGAGCTGGTAAATTCCGATAAGTATCCTGTCATTACAGCCGGAGGCGCTTCGGATCCGGTTTCGCTTTGTGCTGGTTATCTCAGAACTTTGATTGCTCTTTCAATCGGTTGGCTTCTCTTATGTGCTGTGGTGCATTTTGCGGAAGTCGTTCAGCTAGTGCTCGTACTTGTCTGTGCCTGGGTGCACCTGGCTACCGATCCTAAACTGAGGCTGAATACCTTTCGTTCTAAAGTTGACCTTAAGGCCAAAGGTCTGGACATCGAAGATCCCTATCTAAGTGCCGTTATGCCCTGGGACTGGCTCACCAGGGTCGAAATCAGACAGCGCCGCTTTAATTTGATTCCAAATTACGTATACTTCGCCTTCAAAAACGGCCAGGATGTGCTACTACTCTGGGACGACGTGAAGGATACCATGGACTCCACCACGCTCATTTCTTGCGTTCGTACCTGGGCTCCTCATGCTGAAGTCGTCGGAGACGCCAACCTCTCTAAATCGGAGTCTATTGCTACTTATACGGAACTATGGCTGAGAGAAATGAGTTCCGAAAAGTGCGGGGCACGTCGCCGGCAAGACCAGAAGATTTCCGTGGGAACGGTATTGAATGAATGCTATCAGGTCGAAAAAGTGCTTAGTGGCGGCGGACAGGGCACGGCCTACCTGTCCCGAGTTTTGCCCGTGCCGGACTTGCCCTCGATGCCGGAGCAAGTTGTGATTAAAGAGTTAGTCTTGCCGGCCAATGCTCATGGACTCAAAAAGGCAACCGACTCTCTGGTCAAGGAAGTTGCCATTCTTCGCAGAGTTGATCACCCATCGATTATTCGCCTCTACGATTTTTTCATTGAAGATATGTGTGGCTATCTGGTCATAGAGTATGTGGACGGAGTTACACTCCGGCAACTTGTAAGTCAGTCGGGGCCGCTTCCGGAATCAAGAGTGGCAGCCTTTGGCCGCACTCTTTGCCGGGTTCTATCCTACTTGCATGAACTTTCTCCGCCGATTGTGCATGGTGATGTTACTCCCGACAACATTATGGTAGACCGGGACGGACGGATAAAGCTATTGGATTTCGATGCCTCGCAGGAATTGACTCGCAATAAGACCAATACCATCGTAGGTAAGCACGCTTATATGTCTCCTGAGCAGTTTAAGGGTATGCTCGGCGAAAGCTGTGATGTTTATGCCCTTGGTTGTACTCTCTACTTTTTATTGACGGCGGAAGACCCGGAGCCCCTGCAGGAGTCCTGTCCGGCTAGTGCATCGAGTAGTGTGAGCGAGAGTATGAACCAGGTGGTATTGCGGGCAACCAGGTTGAACTCGGCTCTCCGGTATGCAAGCTTGCTAGAGATGGGGGCTGATCTTGAGCAACTCTAACAGTACCAGGCAGGCGGATATAGAGGTTCTCTCTCAGTCGGGCGGCTCCTATGAGATTGAGCACCGTCCGACTTTCTCCCGCCCGCGATTGTTTCTCTTGAAAGTTACTGCGCCCCTGGTTTTGTTTGCCGGTGTATTTGTCGCCTATACGGTCTTCTTTAGCGGCGGCGCCATACATCTAGCTGCATCGGCAACGGTTTTGGCTTGCCAGGCCCTTGCCATTGCACTAATCGGATCGTATTTGGCGGTGCTCTCTACAGTCTTGAAGAATAAATTTGTCCTGCGCCGTGAAACTGTAAGTTTCCCCGCGCTCTATGTTCTTCCTGCAGGGGGGCGCCTGGAGCGGGACTGGTCCGAGCTTCAGAAAGTTACCTTTGCCAGAAGGTCGGCTAATATATCTGCTGCTGATCAAATAGTTATGAGTTTTCAGGGTCATAGTGAACCGGATACAACCGACCTTTTCATCAAGCTGAAAGAGATTGAACCTCTGGAACTTAAGAAGTTGGTTTATGCCATCGTTACTAACGCTCCCCAGGCAACTTTTGAGCCGCCCTTAAACCAGGTTGCCCTTGAGTTTCCGACCGTGAGCGGCATCAAGCACGTCAACTTTCAAAACTTCACCAGTCTCTGGGAAGAAGAATTTTCTACTCGCTTTTCGCCCACCTTGTTTGTGCCGCTGGCGCCGTCTGCCAGGTTGAGAGGCGGCACCATTGAGATTTCGGAACTGGTTGCTTGCGGCGGCTCGGCGGCGATTTATGCCGCTAAGGACAACCAGGGTACTTCGATAATTGTGAAAGAAGCCGTCATTCCCAGCAATTCATCTGAGACTCTAAAAACCAAGGCCCTTGAGCTTTTCAATCGGGAGGCCTTGCTTTTGAGTCGGCTCGATCATCCTCACATTGCTAAAGTTCTCGATCACTTCGTTGAAAATGAGCATCACTACGAAGTTATTGAATACATAGACGGGCTTGATATGCGGCGTTTCGTTAAAGAAAGAGGTCCGCAGCCCCTGGATTTTGTCTTGCACTGGGCCCAGCAGATCTGCGAAATTCTAGTTTACTTGCATTCTCAGTCACCGCCTGTTATCCACCGGGATTTGACTCCCGACAACCTGGTTCTGAAAGTGGATGGGCAACTGGTGCTTATTGACTTCGGGGCGGCCAATGCCTTTGTCGGCACGGCCACCGGCACCATGGTAGGCAAGCAGTCTTATATGCCGCCTGAGCAAATCCGCGGCAAGGCTTCTCCCCAGAGTGATATCTATGCACTTGGCTGTACTTGTTATTATCTTTTGACCGGCAAGGATCCCTGTCCCCTGGAAGTGTCCAGCGTGGATGCCGAGTCTGGTCTAAGTCAGGAATTGAATCCATTTCTTGCCGGATGTACGGAACCTGAACTGAGCCGCCGGTTTGCTTCGGCTGACACAGTTCTGGCTCAAGTCCGTGAACTGAGGCGGCAGCGTCTGCTTGATTCAATTTCGAAGCCCGGAAAATCGCTGCGAGATCTGCTGCCGGAGTAGCGCTTTACCTAGTGGTTCTCTCTAATTCTTCAATATAGAACTCGGCGAGTTTGTCTTCATGGTAGCCCCTAGACAGGTCCATGGCTGCCTTGCGAAACTCTTTACCGGCTGCAGCTTTATCGTTGTCGCGCATTGCTTTAAGAGCCAGGGCCAGGTGGGCTGCCCCTTTCTCACCGTTTGTATTGGCTGCTTCATTGACTAGCTTTTCGAAGCTCTCTTTTCCTTGAAGATAATTGATGAGGCTGAGATAGAAGGCGGGTTTATTCAGTGCCGGCGGCAAAGCCTTGCGTTTTTCCTCTACCCGTGCAAAATTCTTTTCCAGAAGGTGCTTGCAGTCTTCCTCTTTGCCGAGGGTGCGCAGGGTATGGTCGTACACCACTATCTCTATATCATCATTGATTGGTTCTTCACCGGAGAGTTTTTTTTTGTCTAATAGAGAGAGTGCTTCAGCGGCCAGTCCCTGACTTAACTTCCTTTCGGCGCGCACCAGCCCGGCTTTCTTTTGCGCTTCTTTCATAAGTTCTTTGAGGTCGATTAGTCCCCAGTCTTTTGCCACCAGGTCGCCGTTTCTGAGGGTGATGGCGATGGTGGGCAGGTAATAGACGTTTAGTTTTCTCTTTAGACTTTTGGTGGCGGCTTCTTCCGGCCCGGTCTCATTTGAGAAATTTACTCGCACCGGTATGAAGTCTTTGTTGATGCTTTCTATGATTGCCTTTGATTGAAAAGCAGTTCTTTCCATTTTCTTACAGGGCGGACACCAATCGGCCATGCAATCGTAAAAGATGAGTTCTCTGGTTTCTCCCGGGGCGGCGAGGCGAGTTGTTACCTCGCTTGGTTTGAGCCAGGCAATAGCGCTCTTATGTTCGCTGCTTGGAAGTTTGACGGCGACCCGTGCGGCAATGGCCAATCCGGCCAGTACGGTAAACCAGAGTGGTATGGCCAGGGTGCTTGAGGCGGATGTGTTTTTAGTCGGCGCCATAGGAAAGCTCCCGTGCGCAGAGTGACTGGGCGGCCAGGTAGAGGAAGATGAATATATTGGTTACGGCTACGCCAAGTTCGAGATAATCGATACCTTCGGCTGCGAAGAGGGTTTGCAGATTAATGCTTGTGGGGAGGAAGTCGCCGCACCAGTAGTGGATGGTGAGAATGATGTTCTTTATCAGGTCCAGCATGGCATTGCTCTCGCTGCCGTTTGGTATTGAACTGAAGCCGTTGCCCATGCCGGCGCAGCCCAGCAGTACGAAGTAAGCGCTGATGGCGAAGATGCCCGGTAGGCAGTGTAGGAAAACAAAGAAAGCCGTGCTGCCGGCTGTGTTCAGGAGAATAGTAAGGAGTAAAAGCGGGTCGAGAGGAATGGGGGCGATGCCGAAGGCAAGAGCGGTGAGATAGGCAAGCAAGGCTGCGAATATGAGAATTAGACTGGCTCCTGCTGTTCCGGCTAGAAATTTTGTGAGCACGTAGCTGAAGCGATTGATCGGCCTGGTAAAGAGAAGAGATAGTGTTTCAGCATCACCGACGGCCTTGTTATTCACAAAAGCTTCGCTGACGAAGAGGTAGGAAAGAATAAAGCACAGGCTGGGATTGCAAAAGAACCGCACCATTGACAGCGCTTGCTCCTTTTGCATCTCGACCGTGGTGGCAGAGCCGAAGTAGAGATGGTTCATAGTAACCATGAAGGCCGGCAGAAGCATGATGAGCACAAGTGGAATCAAGTATCTGGCATTCTCGAATTTCCTGTAGAGGGTGAAAGAGAATATGGCAGGATTGATGACGGCTGTGCCTGGTTGCTTCATTTCTGACCCTCACTTTGCCCCGTCCCATCTGGCTCGGCGACATCGGCATCCATGTCCGTTGCTTTCTCATTGAGAAATAGTTCTACCAGTTCTTTCTTCTCGAATGTTGACTGATAAACGGAAAAATTCTCTTTCTGCAAGTTCGCCAGCAACTCCGCCGCTTTTTCGTTTGTGGCAACGGCAAACTTTGCCCCGCACTGAAAGCTCTCAAGCAGGGGGCATTGGCAGGCATCGGCTAACTGTGCCAGTTTTTCCTGTCTGGTTGGATCTTTATCAGTTTGTGGCAGCCACTCCACTTTGAGCATCTGGCGAATGGTATTTAAGTCGGCCAGGCTTGATACTTCCTCTATTTTGCCTCTTCTTATGAAGGCTACTCGATCGCAAACGCGCTCTACTTCAAGCAGGTGGTGTGAGTTCAAGACGATGGTCATGCCTTCCTCTTTCAATTTCAGAAGCAGTTTTCTGATGAGGATAAAGCCGAGCGGGTCCATGCCTGAAGTGGGCTCATCCAGAAAACAAATTTGCGGCTTGCCGATGAGCGCTTGCGCCAGTCCGATTCTTTGCAGCATGCCGCGGGAAAGCTCTTTGATGCGGCGTTTCTTCGGGTCTACATCCAACTCCACCAGGGCAAGCACCCTCTGGATTTCAGCTTCTCGTTCTGAGTCTGGATGACCGGCCAGTCCGTGGTGGTATTCGAGAAATTGCTTAACCGTCATCCAGCGGTTATAACAGGGGCGTTCCGGCAGAAAGCCCAGCATAGCCTTTACCTGTATGTCTTGCGGTGATTTGCCGTCAATTTCAACCGTGCCGCTGCTTGGATTGGTGAGGGCCAGCATGCAACTAAAGATGGTGGTTTTGCCGGCACCGTTTGGGCCAATCAACCCGAAAACTTCGCCTTTCTCTATTTGAAAGCTGGCGTTGTCTACCGCTTTCACTTTGCTGTTCTTGTAGCTTTTCGAGAGGCTGTCGACGGTAATTATTGACAATTCTTTGCTTTCCGTATTAATTGCCGATGGTAACGGGTGGCCTTAGGGCAAGACTTGAGGTCCTTGTCTACCGGGCATAAGGCTAGCATAGAGCGGCATAAGTCTGCGTGGCAAAAACCAGTGGACAGGTTCATAAATGTTTGGCGGCATTATGGTAAAAATTGCTTGGTCTTCAAGTAGAGTCCGATTGCTCTGGTTTCCCATGATTCACCCTTATCGACGTCATAGAATTATCGGCAGAAAGCAGAAGCTGCTCTTTGTCTGGTCGGTTCTTCTTGGAGTTGGAATCAGCTCTTCGGATAGCGATCTGGCTCTGGCTGCCAGTTCAGATCTTAGAGATACGGTAGAGGCTGTGGGGGCACCACTTTCAGAGTCACTGGCAACCTTGAGAGATGGTCTCACTTATTCATCGGCTTTTCGTTTGAATGATGATCTGGAGGGGCGCACCAATTATTCGTCCGTCTTTCAAAAGTCGCAAGATCCGGCTTTGAAAGCCAAGCTACCCCGGGCGATACCGCAGTTCGAGCTCTTCAAGCAGCAGGTGGAAAGTCTTGATCGAGCCATCTTAGCCAACCCTGATGATGCCGCCAGCTATTTTAAGAAGGCTAAGCTGTTTTTTGATTTGAGCGATTGGGAGACTGCTGCCGAGAATTTTGAGGCGGCTACCCTTTATGCGGGCGGCGGCAACAAGTATGTGGAGGCCTCACTCTGGCAGGGACTTTGCCTCTATCAAATGGGTGATCGGGAAGGTGCTTTGTGGATGGCCCACCGGGTGCTGGTTGAGAATGATAAGTGTGCTGCCGCTTATCGTCTTAAAGGCGTTTGCATTGCCCCACGTGATTTCGAGCGTGGCTTCAAGGAAATAGAGCAGGCCATCAAGCTTGAGCCTGGTAATGCGTCATTCTACGTAAGCCGTGCCAGAGTTCTCAATGATAATAAGGACTATAAAGGGGCGTTAGCCAGTGCTGATAAGGCTATTTCTCTCGATCCGGCTTATCCACATGCCTACTTTGCACGCATGGAAGCTCTTCGCAAAGTTGGGCAGTTGAATCTGGCCCTTGCCGCTTGTGACAAGGTGATCGAGTTGGTGCCTTATTCGCCCTCGGCCTATGGAGAGCGTGCTCGCATTTACAGGGCTTTGCGCAAGGAAGAAGCGGCGGCCAGGGATATGGCCATGCAGCGCTGGTGCAAGGAAGAACTGGATAAAGTAAATGATTGAGAGTAACGATGCGGACTACAAGAGCATGATGGTAGTGTTGAAGAGACTCTTTATTCTGACATTGGTCTTCAGTCTTCTGGCTGGTTCTACCGCTGCGGGCGTGCAGGCTCATGTGCCCGGAGCGGAAGAAGATGAAGTGGCTGAAATTGGAAATGATAGAAGCCATAATGGGCAGTTGACTTATTTGAGCGGTCTGGAATTCTCTCCCGACGATAAAACCCTTGCGGTATCCTATACAAATAGGCCGCCGTCCGTTATTGAGAGCGGTAGCGGCAAGATCCTTTCAGTGCTTGGTTATTCCCAGGATGAGGAGCTGAAGCGACGTTTGCTCGACAGAAGATTGGCGCAGGATGCCGTGGATTTGCCGGAACTCGCTTCGAACCGAGGCAGTCGTGGTAGCTATGGATCTCGTTCAACTTTCGCAAGCAACAGTTTGCTGCGTCGGGTCAGTGACATTACGGCCGTGGCTTTTTCTCCCGACGGGAAGAGAATAGTAGGCGCCGGCCCCGGCGTCATGAAGATCTTCGATACCCAGAGCGGTCGCCCCGAACTGACGGTACCCGTGATGGAAAATGCCGCCCTTACCCATGTGCAGGATCCACAGTACTTCCTGCGTATGATTTCGTCTCTGGGCGGGGCCTCGGTTCTGGGCGGAGCCTGGAGTGGTGGCGCGCTGTCGGTAGATTACTCAATGGATGGTAGTCGCATTGCCGTTTGTCAGCCCTTCGGCTGCTCCGTGCGAGACGCCAGAAGCGGGCAGGAAGTGTACAGCTTTCACCCTTCTGACCATATGGGTGGGCGCTATCTGGCTCGCTTCAGCCCGGATGGTCAATACCTGGCCGTGCTCTGCCAGATGACGGCCATGGAGCAGGGACGCTGTCAGGTGGATGTGCTCAATGCTGCCGACGGCAAGGTGCTGGCTACATATTGCAAGCGCTGGCCCTATGGAGATCTGCGCTGGACATCGGATAGCTCCAGGTTTGGTTTCTTTACCGTGGAAGGAAGGCTCTTGATTCTTGGCCTCAGGAAGACTGGTACTGCCGGTGAGGGGAGCCCTTTGACCCTGGAGGAAGTGGCCTATTTGCCCAGAGGAGACGCCTTTGCCTTTAGTGCCGACGGCAAAAGAGTGGTGCTGACCAGCAAAGATGAAGTGGCCGTAATCGTAGAGGTGGCCGGCGGGCAGGTTGTGAAGAGATATCTGGGTGAGTTTCCCGCTGCTGTTAAGGGTATTAAGCTCAGACCGGTGGCCTGGTCGAAGGATGGAGCGCTGATTGCCGTAGGCGGCGAGGAATATTCGGTGCTTTTCTGGAATGTAAAATAGGGGCGCTATGGTCGAACTATTCCAGTATAATGGGAACCGTTGTCTATAGATGTGTACATATAGATAGACTGCGGCGTTAGCCATGTGCCCGTAGCTCAGCTGGATAGAGCGTCGGTCTCCGAAGCCGAAGGTCTCGAGTTCGAATCTCGACGGGCACGGTTTTTCAACAATTTAAATTCAAGTCAGGCATTTCAGGCGAGTTTTGTGCGCGAAAGAAGCGTCGAATTAGTCACAGGACCCTACCGGGCCGGCAAGACCATGTGGCTTCTGCGGGAGCTTGTGGACTATTTGCTGCGGTCTCCCCTGACATGCCGGCCCGTCTTCTTAATTGTGCCTTCCCATCGCTACAAAGGGTTGGTGGAGGAGCGTGTCGACGCAATTCTAAAAGAGCATGGCGCGCCTGGTCTGATTGGGCTTACGATTTTGCCTTTCTACGATCTCTGCCACAGTCTGCTCCGGCGGGCCGGGGTGAGCTTCCGCCTCCTGGGAGATGGTCTGAGGGCGGCTGTCTTGCAAAAGGCTCTCGGCAAGGTGCAAAGAGAGGGGAGGCTGACCAGCCTTGCCAGTATTTCTGAGTTTGCCGGTACCCATGCGCAGATGTTGGAGCTTATCGATGAACTGGAGCGAGCTGGTTTGTCGCCCCGTGATGTGCTTTCTACGTTGTCCAGGTCTGCCGCCAGTGATTCTCGCTATATCGAGCTGGCTGGTGTCTATCAGGCTTACTGGGCTGAACTGGAGGCGCTGGATGTTTACGACGAACGGAAACTAGCATATAAGGCGCGAGAAGTGGCGCGCTCCGGCAGCAGTTCGCTTGCACCTGGTATTTTTGCCATTGATGGCTTCGATCGCTTCAACCCCTTGCAGCTTTCAGTGTTGAGCGCCGTCAGCGAGCTTTCCGAGCGCACCCTCATTAGTTTCGATTATGTGGATGCTTTTAATGCCGAGAAATTTAGCGAGTATGCCTGGAAAGATAAGAGTATAAAAGGCTTGCGGGAAGCCTTTCAGGGGGCGCAGGGAAAATTCACCGAGCGTTTTCAAGGGCAGGATTCTGCAAGTGCAGCAGGTGTGGAGCGGCTTCTTTCTCGTACCCTTGACCGGGCCATGGAGATGGAGGAGGTGGCTCGCTCGGTGAAAGAATGTCTTCATTCCGGCACCGACACCAGTCAAATAATTGTGGTGGCACGTTCACTGAAAGACTATTTACCGGCTATCAAGGCGGCCTTTGAGCGGGCCGGTTTGGAATACTATCTGGATGAAGCCGTGCCGGTGGCCAGTTTACCGGTGATCAAGTATTTGCTGCGCTTGCTCTCGCTTGTCACCAATGATTTCTCGCGCCTGGAAGTGATACGTACCCTGCGCAGTCCCTTTTGCAATCTGGTCTGGTTGGGTCTAACGCCGGCTTCGGTGGAAGTCCTTGACCGACTCTCTCTCTCGGGTATGGTGGTGGCCGGTAGGGACGATTGGCACTTTCAGATGAAAGGTGCCGACCGCGAACTGGAGCCGGCTCAGGCTGCGGTAGCTCGCTTGATCGAGCGTCTGGAGATGAAGGAGAACGGCACCCTTAGTTACTTTGTCGCGGTGGTGGAAGATATCATCGAAGACCTGTTGATTTTACCCTCCGACGAGGAGTATGCCGATCCCCTCATGGCCTGGGAGGAACATCAGGGGCTTTTGGAGTTTCGCCGCATCTTGTCCGATATGGTTTTTGAAGATGAGCTGTTGACGCCCGTTTATGGTGAGAGTGTTCTGACTTATCAGGAATTTCTCAAGCGGCTGGAACGAGCTTTCGAAAATAGCAATTTCCGCAGACCCCGCAGCGGTTCGCGGGCCGTCACTATCTGTAGTGCCGATCTGGTTCCCAATCGACGCTTCGAGGTGGTTTTTCTGACCGGTCTGAACGAAGGCGAATTTCCCCGGCGCGGCGAGCGTAGCGGTTTTCTCAGTCGCGACGAAGTACGCAAATGGGCCGGGCTGGGCATCGATATCGAGAATCCCCGGCAGCACGAATCATTTGAAATTTCACTCTTTAGCTCGCTTCTGGAGCGAGCCACTTCCAGGCTCTACCTTTCCGCACCGGTCTATGAACTGAGTGGTGAAGAACTTGTGCCATCCTTCTTCCTGACGGAGGGTGAAGAGAGCAAGGTCAAGTCAATGCAATTCGCGGTACCCAGGCAGAAGTCGTTGCTTGAGCCGGTGTCGGCCATGGACTATACCCTGGGTTTTCTTTTCGCCAGCGAGCCGTCTGCTCAAACCTCTACAGCGCTTAAGTTGTCGGAAGCTTTGCAGCAGGCCTTGCCGTTTGCTTATCAGGAAGAGGGTGAGACCTGTGCCCGCAATCTGGCCGAGCCCCTCACTTTGGTGCAGTCGCGCACCGCTCCCGGTGCCATGGGTAGGCCGGGGCTGACCAATGGCGACATGCAGGAGCAAGTAGCACTGGGACTGATTCGTGTGGATTTGCCGGAGTTCTGGAGCGTCAGCCGGCTCTCCGATTACGGTAAGTGTCCTTTTAAATTTTGGGTTTCCCATGTTTTGAAAGTGAGTCCGGAGCTGGAGCCGGAAGCCGGGCTTGATGCTCGTTTAGTGGGCGAGGTTTATCACAAGTGTATGGAGCTTTTTTACCAGGGTCTGAAAGAAAGAGGGCTCAATCTACTCTCCGAAGCTCAGGTGGTGGACGGGTACTTTGATGAGTGTATTGCCGCTGCTCTTGCCTGGCTGCTCCAGGAGAGGCAGGTCAAGAAAACAGAGTTCTGGGACTACGAAAAGAAGGAAGTTTATTTCCGCTTGCGTCGTTTCTTAAGTAAGGAAAAGGCGCGGGCTCTAAAAGATGGCGGGGAGTTTCAGCCGGTGGCCTTTGAAAAAGCCTTTGGTTTTGAGGGGGCCCAGGGAGAGGTTTCGGCACCGCCTTTACTGGTGCAAGCACTGCCCCGGGGTGAAAGTGAAGTCTTATCGGTGCGGTTGCGCGGACGAATTGACCGTATCGATCGCTCTGTCGATGGGCGCATCAAAGTTGTGGATTATAAAGCCGGTTCCAAGCGGATCACCACTGATGATGCCAGGCGAGGCAGTGATTTGCAGATGCCGGTTTATGCTCTGGCGGTGGCCGGTATGGAGGAGGGGCAGGGACCGGTATGCGAAGGACTCTTCCTCAGCATCTCGCAGGGTGATGTGATCGGGCGCGTGGATTTTGCCGGCGAGGGACCCGAGTTATTATCGCTGGTGAAGGAGCATATCGTATCTTTTGCCTCTGAGGCTGCCCGGGGGTGCTTTCAAATTGCTCCCATTGACGACAAAGTTTGCCTCAGTTGCGATCATCAAAGAGTTTGCCGCATCGCCGAGCTGGGCAAGGAAATGGATCTGGAAGGGGGCGAAGATTAAGAATCTATGCTGACTTCCGAGCAGATCGTAGCGGTCAACACCGTACAAGAGAACGTCCTGGTTTCGGCTGGTGCCGGCTCCGGCAAAACCCATGTGCTGGTAGAGCGCTATGTCGAGATCCTACGGCGCAATGAAGAGATCAGCCTGGCTAATATTATCGCCGTTACTTTTACTCGTAAGGCTGCCGCTGAAATGCGCTCGCGATTGAAGAGTAAGTTCTTGAGTCTTTCCCGTGACGCCGCAGAGATAGCGGGCGGCTATTCGGAGCGCTGGCGCAAGACCATGTTGGAGGTGGATGGGGCAAGAATCGGCACCATTCACTCTCTTTGCGAGTCTATTCTGAAGGCTTTCCCTGGCGACTGCGGCATCGATCCCCAGTTTGTAGTGCTGGATGAGTTGAAAACCAGCGAGATGCTGTCCCTATCCGTGGAGCACGCGATTCGCACCGTCATTGGTGCAGAGCCTGGTGCCGCTTCGGGTGCGGTGCCTCTGCCTGCTCTTGCTGATGCGCTGCTTGTGCTGAATGAATTTTCCATAGATGAACTGCGAAAATTGCTTTCCGGCATGATTCGCTCTTCCATGCAGCTGAAGCAGACCCTGGCTGCGGTCTGGGCCGCCTCAGGTTGGCAGGCACAGCCCGACCAGTTCACTATGGTGCCGCCGCCTGACTGCCTGAAGGCTGCGGCCCAGGCGGTTATGAATCAGGTGAGAGAACAGGCTTCGCAGTCGCTCTTGCAGGATCCGGAACTCAAGCGTGCGCTTCTCTGGTTGAGTAATAATCCTCATAGTGATCCCAAGAATGGTCTGGAAGCAGTGCGGCTGGAAGTTTTGTCGCAGTTCGAAGAGGCGGGCAAGGGACCGGCTGCTCTTACCTGGCAGGCTTTTCAAGCAATTGCCGCCTGTGGTTTGAAAGCCGGCGGTAATAAGCCCGAGTCTAAGGAACTGCGGGAGGGGCTGAAGTCGGTCCGGGAAAGAATCAAGGCCGTGGTGGAAAAGCTCCCGCCCTCTCTCTTGCCTGAAGACGAGCGGGGTTTTGCTTGCGCCCGCGGTCTCCTGCAACTGTTCCAGATTGCCTACGAATACTATGGAGAAGAAAAAGCCAAGCTGACGGCCCTTGATTATAACGATCTGATCGATCAGACGATCCGGGCTCTTTCTCAACCTCAGTCCCGTGCCCGTCTCTACTTTCATGAGCGCCTGCGGGCTTTATTGGTGGACGAATTCCAGGATACCAACGATGTGCAGGCCAGGCTTCTCAGTTTAATGGCCGGACCCGACACCAGGCTGTTTTTAATCGGTGATGACAAACAGTCCATCTATAAGTTTCAGGGGGCAGATGTCGCTACTTTCAATAAGTGGAAGAGCAGCCTGGAGGACGGTGTGCTCGATTTCGCCGGAGCTAGCCTGGTCACCAAGCTTACTTCTTCTTTCCGCTCTCATCCGGAAGTTGTGGATTTTGTGAATGCGGTTTTCTATCGACTCTTTGATCGGGATCCGCGAGTTTTGCCTTATGTTGCGGCCTTCGAAGCTCTCAGTCCGGCCCGCCAGGCCAAAGATAGCTCCTCCTCAGACCCGGAAAGGGAGAGTCGGGTGGAAGTTATCTTGCATGAAAAGCCGGAAGAGGATCCAACCAGTCAGGATGTTTATGAAGCTCGTCTGGTGGCTGATTGGATTCTGGATAAGCTCTCGCGGGGCGTTACCCTTACCGATAAGTCCGGCGCCCAAAGACCCCTGGCCTTTGGAGATTTTGCCGTGCTGGTGCAGCGCAATAGAGACTTTGCTCAGTTCGAGCAGGTCTTTGCTTCCCTGGGGATTCCCTTCGTGGTCTTTGGTGGTAGCGGCTTTTTGCGACGCCAGGAAGTGCTTGATTTTGAGAGTCTGCTGCGCTTTCTGGACAAACCTCAGGACAGTCATTCTCTTCTGGCTGTCTTACGGTCGCCTTTCTGCGCTCTCAGCGATGATTTGATTCATCGCATCGGTGCAGCCGGTGATGGGCCGCTCTATGCCAGACTACAGACCATGGCTGCAGGCGCAGCTCCGCCGGCGGTGGCAAAGGCCGCCCAGCTTTTGAGGAGACTTCTGGATGAAGCAGCCCTTTTGCCCCTGAGCGAACTTGTGCATAAGATCGTCTCCAGCACGGGCTACGAACTGGCCATGCTGGCTGCTCCCGACGGTAGGCAGCGTTCGCGCAATGTCTGGAAGCTCGTGCATCTCGCCTGTCAAGACGACCATCTCAGTTGCGGCGAGTTCGCGGACAAACTGAGCGCCATGAGGGAGTTCAATATGCGTGAATCGGAAGCGCCGCTGGATAGCGGTGATTCCGTCAAGCTTATGACCGTGCATGCCTCCAAGGGTCTGGAGTTTGCAGCGGTGGCTTTGCCCTGCCTGGGTGCTGCTGCTCTGCAGAACAGCGCTCGCTCCATCTTTCACCCCGGCTATGGTATCGCTTTTAATACTAAGCGCCTGGAAGAGGAAGAGATTCCGGCCTGGTTCCAGGTAGCCGGTTATCTGGACCGGCAAATGGAATGGGAGGAACGCAAGCGCTTGCTCTATGTGGCCATGACCCGGGCGCGTGATTTCCTTGCCCTTTTTATGAAGGCGGAAGGGCGCAAGGTGCAGTCTTATCGAACCATGTTGCGCACGGTGCTCTCGCTCGATGGCGATCAGTCTGTTTTTCCGGAGCCGGGTAGAACTTTAAGGCTCAGCCTGCCTTTCGCCTCCGCTCTTGTGCCCTACAGCCTCAGTTTTGCTCAGCCGGCCAGGCGCGCTGCCAGAGTGGCGCCGGAACTTCAGCTCGCCAAGCCTTCAGAACTCTTGCTTGCTCCTTTGCCTGTGAACATCGAGTATCCCAAGGTGAATGAACTGGGTCTGAGTCGTATCACCAGCCCGGCATCTGCCAAAGATGCACTCTTGAGTCCCCTCAGTGCCGCTCCTGAACTCTTCTCCCCCAGTTTTCTGGGCGTCTTTTTTCATGCTTTGATGGAGAATCTGCCTGCCTACAGCAAGGCGGATGCCTCGGTGCTCTACGTTTATGTGCGTGACATCGCTTCCACCCAGAGCTTTCATATGGCCCATGGCCCGAAGCTGGAGCGACTGGTGGCCGAGGGGCTGCGGTTGCTTGATATTTACTTTGAAAGTAGACTTCATCAGCTTCTCAGCACGGCAAGCCGCCGTTACAACGAGGCGGAGTATTCGCTTTTGCAGGGGGAAGACCTGATAAAGCGGCGTCCCGATTTGATTTTTCAGACTTTTGACGGTGACTGGTATCTGGTCGACTTCAAGACCGACCATGCCGCCGGAGAGGTGGAGATGCGGGCCCGCGCCGGTCGCCACAGTGCTCAGCTAAATAATTACCGGGCGGAACTTTCCAAACTTTCAGGTCTCAGCCTGACGGCTCACATATATTTCGCTCAGACCGGCATACTCTTTCCGGTCTAAGTCTGCTAAAACTAATTGGGCGGGTCTTGCTGCTGCTTGACCGGAGCCAGACCATGACTGAAGGAACCGGCTTCCAGGTACTGAGGGGGAATGATGAAGGAACCGTCTTTCTTTATGTAGCCCCATTTTCCGGCCTGCTTAACGGCGGCGCGGCCTTCATGGAAGGGTCTGGCTTCATCGAAAATGCCGGCGCCCAGCTTGCCGTCGGGTGTGATGAAGGCAAACTTGTCGCCAAAACGTGCACAGGCTTGACCATTTTTCGGAAAGACAGAAGGCAGCTCTTTTTTCTTTTCGGAAGGATCGAAGATAACGGTCTCGCCGTCTTTAATTTTGTATGTGTCGGTACCGGCCTCGGCGAAGCGCAACTCCGTCAATGGGGGCAGTTCGGCCTTATCATCGGGACCGATGGGAGTTGACGACTCTTTCAAGGTTTCGGGATCAAGGCGCATTAAATGCTTGTTCTGCAGCACTACGGCGCCGTTGTCAGTCACTTCCGACGCTCCGTCGAACTGGGGTAGGATCAGGAATTTGCCGGTCTTATCAAGATAGCCCCATCTTCCATAAGCAGTGGGAGCTTGCTTCTTGGCACAACCAGAGAGGGAAAGCACCATTAGGGCAGAGAGTAAAAGGGGAGCAGCTTTCATAATTATCCTGACAGGGTCAACCGACTTGTACGACTAATTAAAAAGGATAGCGACGTTTGCCTGAAAAATCCAGTGATCGTGATTTGTATGTGCGATGTCGGCTGCATTTCTTGTAAATCTGTGGCAGGATAAACAGATGAGTTGTAAGGATTCTGAGGAGTATGTGGAATGGCGGACGATGTCGAAGGGGCAGCCGTAAGCCCGGGCATTGCCTCCGGCGCCTGGTCCGGCCGTCGCGCCACCCTGGTCATCCTGGCGTTGAATGTCGGGGTCTTCCTGGCGATGTGTACTTTTACATCCTTCGACAACTTCTTAAGAACCTCTACCTCGACTGCCATTGAATGGGGTGCCAGCTATGGTCCCGACACCCTTACCGGTCAGCCCTGGAGGCTTTTAACTTCCAGCTTTCTGCATTTCGGCTTCTTCCACCTGGCCAGCAATATGTTGGTGCTCTGGCTGCTTGGTTCGCAAGTGGAACGCATGTACGGTACCTGGCGTTTCATTCTTATTTATATGGTTTCGGCGGTAGGAGCAGGTTGTCTCAGTCTTTTGGCGGTGCCGACCGGGGCCGGTGCCGGGGCTTCCGGGGCTATTTACGGTCTGGCCGGTGCCTTACTGGTTTTCGCCATTACCGAGCCCTGGCCTGTGGTGCGGGTTCTTCTGACGCGTACCGGTATCGGGGGGCTTATCTATGCCGCCATCAGCTTTGTTCTTGGTATTGGTGGCGGTGCTCAGGTGGCCAATCATCTGGGTGGGCTGTTCAGCGGCTTTCTCATTGGTTATTTTTGCCGGCGCGATCTGCGTAGCCGGAACCGACTGGAAAAGATGGCTACCTGGGCCTGGGTCGTTTCCTTGCTGGTGGGACTGTTTGTGGTAGTTACCTATGCACCGTTCGACATCAAGGGTAATTACAAGCTGGCACTGGCAGTACACGAACTTGATCAGGGCCATGCCCGAGCGGCTCTCACCATCTGTGACGAGTTTCTTCAGCGTAATCCCAAGAGCGGTAGCGGCATTCTCTATCGAGGCTTGAGCCGCCTGGCATTAAAAGAAGACGAGGCTGCCCTTGCCGATATCAATGCGGCCATTAAGCATGGCGCAGAACTGAAGGCGGCACTGGGGGCTCGCACGGGAGCGGCTTTTGATCTTGGCTACTACCGTCAGGTGATCACTGATGTTACCGAGCTTCTGGAGTTGGGGGGCGATGTTAACTGTATCTACTTGCGGGCCATGGCCTGCACTCAGTTGCACGAATTTGATGAAGCTTTTGCCGATGCTCGCAAACTGACGAGAGTTTTTTCCAGAAAGGCTGATGGTGCGCTTTTGTCTGCCGAGATCTTGCGCGCTCAGGGCCGACTGAAAGAGGCCATCGCTCAGATCGGTGAGGCCCTCAAGGCTGATCCTGATTTGAAGAGAGCCCTGCACCTGAAGGTGGTCTTGCTGGCCGAGCAGGGTAGCAGCGAGGGCGGCACGGGCTTACAAGAGTCCCTCGAACTATTAGGCCGTTTGGGTAAGGATCGCTCCCAACCTCGGCAGTTTGTCTATTACGCCATGATTCGCCTTGGTCTGGGGGATTATGAGGGCGCCGTGCAAGATGCCGATGTTCTTCTAGCCCAGGAGGATGCCTGGAAGAACGGCAAAGCCACTTATCCCCTCATAATCAAGCTTCTGGCTTTGCAGGCTCTGCACCGGGAAGAAGCTCAGAAAAGTCTGGCTCTGCAGGTGAAGAAGAAGTTGTCGGAGCACTGCTGGCCTTATCCCGTCTTGAGTTATCTGCTGGGCTGGACCAACCTGACTGAACTTACCGGCGAGAGTAATAATTTGAGCAGGCAGACTGAAACTAATTTTTACCTGGCGGTTTCAGACTTGGAGGGCGGACGCAAAACGGCAGCCCGAGAAAAGCTTGACAAGGTGGTGGAGCGCGGCAACATCACCTATATGGAGTACGAGGTAGGGCGTCTCATGCGAGCCAGATTGCTCAAAGATTCAATCGGCACCGGAAAGTAAATTATGACTCTTTAGAGAAGTGATTGGTGCGCAGGATATCCCGTAAGCGGCGGTTAAAAGCCTCTGCCAGAGGCAACTGTCCATGGGTTTGAAACCAGATCGCTTTGCACATGAGCAACAAGCACAAAGGCGCGCGTTCTTCTCCAAAAGTAGTCTTAGCTTGATTGAGAGCCTGTCCGTAAATGCGTTCTACTTCGAAACAGTCTCCGTCGTCGGCGGCCCGACAGAGGTCGGTGAGCAGCGCTTCAATGAGTGTATATGAGTTGTCCATAGGGATGCCTGAGCTTGATGCCTTAATGAATACCGGATATTTATCCTCGAAAAATACCGTGATGGTCTTTCCTCTTTTGATTATATAAAAATGGCGGCGAGAAAATGCAATTTATGGTCGCTTGATCATGATTGCTTTTGTTTGCGGATCGCTAGACCTAAAAAGCCTTTCGGCCAATACTTCGAAGAAATGTTTGCCTCCCCTCATGTTAAGGTGCACGCTATCGGCAAAGTAACAGCGGGGAAAGAGCTGTGTCTTGTTAAGGTCGAGAACCTTAGCCTGATAACGCTCGGCAAGAGTTTTCACCTTTTCCAAATAGCGGTTGTAAAAATTTTCGGGCATGATGGACAGGTTGTCGCTGGTGAGAGGCATGTTAACCAGGATTACGGAGACTCCGGCTTGTCTGGCCCGGCTCAACATGCGCTCCAGATAGGAGAGTTGATCGTCGAACTGTTTCCAGTTTATCTTGCGGTAACGGTAGCGGTATTCGGCCAGATTGTCTTCATAGGCTTCCTGTGCTACCTGCGGCGGGCAAGTCAGCACTTCATTGGCGCCGCTGTCTTCCGGCAGTTCACTGAAGGCCTGGCGGCGGATATGTAAGGGCGTCTTGACGGTGTCGAGATCTTTGTAGGGTAAGACTCTCTCTGTCAGGGCCTTGGCCCAGCGCTGCTGGATATAGATGAAATCTTCCTTGTGTCCGGCAATGAAGCTCAGCTTACCGAGCCAGTATTCTATTTTTTCCGAAGGGGAAGTACGGGCTTTCATTTCCAAGTCGGAGAGATCGCTTACATGACTCATGTAGCGATAGATCTCGGTGCTTGCCACCGAGGGTAGTGCAGAGTCCATGAAGTCGCGAGGGGCTATGCCGTAAATGACTCTTTGAGGAGCCCCCTTTTCCTTCAGCATATGCTCAAAGAGGATGCAGGCATCAGAAACCATTTCTCCGCCCAGGGCAAAGGCGAAATTGCTTTCGGGCTTACCGCTGGCGGCGGTGAGCAAGTCGGCCAGGAGCTTGCTTTTGTGATGAAAGGCGACGTTTTGGGGTTGCTTCAGGTAAACGGCGTCACCGCCGTGCAGGGCGGCCATCATCAGTGAGGAACCCAAAAGCGCCGTATCGGGCGGGTTCTTGTCCGGGCTGGTGAGGAATTCCCGTTCGTTCCAGTAGACCCAGCTTCTGTGCGGTACCTTGAGGGGGCTGAACTTTAGAAAATCGAAGTTGTGAAACTGAGGCAGTGAGCTGAGTCTGAAAATACCGTCCAGCAAAATATATAAGGCAAAGGCCAGCAAGACATAGCTCTTGCGAAAGTCCTCGCTCTTGCTCAGGTGCTCTTCTACTTTTGGCTTGTCCAGTGATGTGTGCATAGAAATCAGGAGCCTTAGAACTGGAAGTAGATGAAACGAGGAGATTTGTCCGGCGAGAAGATCACCACCGCCAGTATCATGCTAAGAACGAAGGCTGCTCTGGCAAGCTGGGGAGTTTTGGCTACCAGACCGGCTTTGCCGATGAAGTAGCAGGCAACATGACCGGCGGCCAGCAGGGGCAGAATCAGAAAGATAGTAGGATAGATGAGCGGGTAATTGATAGTAGGCAGCAGCATGGCCAGTTGTTTACCGCCATCCATTACAGGACTCAAGCTGAGCATACGTGCAAGCATGGTCAGGGCCAGGCTATTGGTTTCAGCCCGGAAAAAGACCCAGCCGATGCAGACCATGTGAAAAGTTAGAAGCGTTGAAGCGACTCGTCCGGCGGGGCTGTCTATGGCTTTTTTCAAGGACGGGAGGGTTTCCTTGATAGGTTGCAAGAGTTTGTGAGCCGTCAGCAAGAGTCCGTGAAATAGCCCCCAGACCAGGAAGTGCAGGGCCGCACCATGCCAGAGTCCGCCCAGGGTCATGGTAATGATCAGATTTCTGTAGTTGAGCCACTTAGAACCTCTGGAGCCGCCCAGGGGGATGAAAAGGTAGTCTCGCAACCAGGTGGAAAGAGAGATGTGCCAGCGGTGCCAGAATTCTGAAATATTGCAGGCCATATAGGGCAGGTTGAAATTGATTGGCACTTTGTAGCCGAAGAGCATAGCCGAGCCTCGTGCTACGTCGGTATAGCCGGAAAAGTCGAAGTAAATTTGAAAGGCGAAGGCATAGGCAAAAAGCCAGAGATCCAGACCGCTGAAGAGCTCCGGTTTGCTGAAGCCTCCCTGTACGAAGAAACTGAGGTTATCGGCGATCAAAACCTTCTTACATAGACCAAGCAAAATCAAACTCAGTCCGGAGTCGAAGCTGGCTACGGTAAGTTTGGCCGGGGCGAGAAACTGCGGAATGAAATCTTGAAAGCGCTTGATGGGGCCGGCAATTTGCGTGGGGAAAAAGCTGGCGAAAAGTGCAAAGGCCGGGAAGGATTTGATGGGCTCATGACCACGATAGACATCCACTACATAGTGGATGAATTCGAAGACGAAGAAGGAAATCCCCAGGGGTAAAATGATGTCGAAAGGCAGATGGGTAGCGGCTCCCCCCGTGGCTTTCAGAAGGCTGGAGAGGCAGTCGTTGAAAAAGTATGCGTATTTGAAAAAGACCAGACTGAGAAGGTTACCGGCGATAGCCACGGTCAGCCAGGTTTTCTTGCGTCTGGGCTCCTGGCTTTTGTGAATGGCAAAGCCCAGATAGTAGTTGGCTATGGTCAGCCCTAAAATGAGCAAGATGAAAACCGGCTTCCAGCTCATGTAGAAAATGTAGCTGGCCAGAAGCAGGATCCAGACTCTCCACTTGTCACGGCTGAGCCAGAAGAGAGCAAAGACTATGGGAAGGAAGAGGGCGTAATTGAGGGAATTAAAAAGCATTCGCTTTGTGGCGGCTATTTCTTGCTGGTTTCAGGTAGTCAATAATAGCTCCTGACGCCCCTCTGGTCCTTAAGCCTGCCACATAAAGAGACCCGCCGGGGCGGGTCTCTTTGCGGATCTTATGGTGTTGTCTGTGTGGATTTAGGGGCAACCCAGGGGTGCGAGGGTGAGGTCGTGCCACTTGCGTCTCAATATGTCGCGAATATGCTCAAGGCAGGAAGCCGGGCGACCTTTTTCAACGATTTCACCGTCGATTCGCACCGAGGGTGTCTGGCAGATGGAATCTTCGACAAGCTCCACCGGCAAGGGCAGTCTCTCTTCCGCGATGATGTATTCAAGTTTGTGCAGAGCACTTTTGTAGTCGCTGCAGCCTGGCGAGTAGACGAGTTCAATACGCATTAAGATAGTTCCTCCTGAGAAAGGAAATGAAAAAGGACCAAACAAAGTTGACCCCGAGATTGAATTACTGGGATGGTTGCCTGGGCTGCCCTCAAGCTGAGCAATTTATGAGGAGCGGACCTATAACGAGGTTCCTGTTCAGCTAGATGGCTGCAGGAGGGGTGGTTGCTTACCGAAGAATGCCCGAGAGGCGAGATTAAGTCTTCGTCTTGAAGTGACGCCCTTGACGCCCACTCGCCTTTAAACTTACTGCAGACAGGATGCCCTGATTTGAAAGCAAGTCTCTCGGGGGTGGTCGACAATTGTGACGAAAAGCTTAACGCTTCCCTTAACAGAAGTATACGCTAAAGCAAGTGAAAGCAAAGTTAATCTTGCCGCTATACACCTGATATCTGGTTAACCTTGCTCCGGTGCACTCCGGTCTGTGGTCTCATGATCAGACTTCAGTGGTTGTGAGAATCTTCGAAACCTATGGCAGATGTAACTTTCGTCACTTACGACGGGCTACCGCTTGGCGATCCGGACGACCAGCTCGCCCTTGATATTTTGAGAGAGCGCGGGCTTGATTGCACCACAACCGATTGGTTGAGCGGCGCTCAGGCTTTCCGGGAAAGCAAGATTACGGTGCTGCGCTCCTGCTGGAATTACCACATGCATTTGCCGCTCTTCCGCAGTTTTCTGGAAGAGGTGGCGGCTTGCTCCCATCTCCTCAACCCCCTGGTAATGGTGCAGGGTAATCTCAAGAAGACCTATTTATGCGAACTTGCCCGACGCGGCCTGCCTGTCTGTCCGACGGTGGTAGTGGAGAAGCGGGAAGAGCTGAGCCCCAAGAGCTTGCTTTCTCGGCTTGCACTTCTGTTTGAAGAGGGTTTTGCCGGTGCCGGGACATTCATTGTAAAACCGGCAGTCGGCCTGGCTACCTGGGGTGTGAAGAAAGTACATCTTGATGCCGCCGATGGTGGCGCCGCATTGAAGACCATGCTTGCCCATATGCAGTATTTGCGCGAGCACTCTCCGGACGGAGACGTACTCTTGCAGCCCTATTTGTCTCAGGTCGAGAAGGAGCGCGAGCGGGCCTTGGTCTTCATCGATGGTGAGTTTTCCCATGCCGTATCCAAATCGGCCTTTCAGCATCTGGCTGTGGCCGGACAGGCCGGAGAAAGCCCGCTGGAGGCCGAACCGGCGGAAATAGATCTGGCCTTGCGCGTACTTGCTACTTTGCCTATGCCGCCGCTTTATGCCCGGGTCGATCTGGTGCCCGCTTCCGCCCCCGGCGGTGCGCTCCTGCTTGAGCTGGAGCTGACCGAGCCTTCTCTCTTTCTATCGATGAAAGAAGGCGCGGCCGAACGCTTCGCCCGCGCTATCCAGGAGCGTCTGCGCACCCTTAAGGGGTGAGGCGATTGCGGTCCCGGGGAAAGAGGGCGGCCTGCTTCACCGAGGCCAGGGACAATAGTTGCTTGGTGAGACGCTCCAGCCCGATTGCCAGACCGCCATGGGGCGGCATACCGTGCTTGAAGGCCATTAGATAGTCATTGAATTGTTCCGTTTGAAGGCCTCTTTCCTCCATAGAAGCTTTCAGCTCGCCGTACTGGTGAATTCGCTGTCCTCCTGTTGTGATTTCCAGTCCACGAAAGAGCAGGTCGAAGCTCTTGGAGCCGGAGCCGCCCTCTTCTTTCATGGCGTAGAAGGGGCGAATCAAATGGGGATAGTTGGTTATGTAGACGAGCTCCATGCCGGTCTCCTCGAAGATGTGTCGGCATATTAGTTTTTCTCCCTCAGCATCGAGGTCTTTGCTGGAGACACTCTGCCAGTTGTACTTCTCTTTCAAGATCGAGACGGCCTCCGCCAGTTCCAGTTGTGGGATCGGCTCTTCTATGACCGGCAGGACGGCTTGATAGAGCCCTAATTCGAAGGCGCAGTGTTCTTTTAGGTGAGCAAAAATATGCTTGAGCAATTCTTGCTGCAAGGCGATAAGGTCGGCAATGCCGCTTATAAAGCCCATCTCAAAGTCCAGGCTGATGTATTCGTTCAGGTGCCGGGTGGTCTCATGCTCCTCGGCGCGATAGACTGGTCCGACTTCGAAGACTCTTTCGAAGACGGCTACCAACATCTGTTTGTAGAACTGTGGACTTTGGGCTAGATAGGCCGGTCTGGAGAAGTAGTCGAGGCAGAAGAGGTTGGCACCGCCTTCAGTGCCGGTTGCTACAATCTTAGGAGAGTGAATTTCCGTGAAGCCTGACTTTCCGAGAAACTCCCGGAAGGCTTTGAGGATTTCCGCCTCTATCTTAAAGATGGCCCTTACCTTCTCGTTGCGCAAAGTGAGAGGGCGATAGTCGAAGAGCGCTCCGGCCGAGAGCTTTTCGATTTTGGCGTTCTTGCCTACCTCCACCGGCGCAGGGCTCACTACGGCCAGGCTTTCCAGGGCCGTGAGATGCACTTCCGGATTGGGTTGGGCTTGCACCGTGCCCCAGACTCTTACCGGCGTCTCCGGCAAGAGATCTTTGACCTTCAGTGCTTCCATAAGCTCGCTGCCTTCCACCAGAAGCTGAACCTGACCGCTTAAGTCGCGCAGATTGAGAAAGGACAGCTGGCCAAGCTGCCGAATGGATTGAATGTGACCCTGGAGCACTACCTTCTCGCCATTTGCTACCTTCCGGCTCTTCAGGGCGGCTGCTTCCGTCCTGGTGTACTGTTCTTCCATAATTTTTCTCCTGCGTGATTCAATGCAAAAAAAACGACCGCTGACTGATGTCGGCGGTCTCTCTTTGCTCTTTGTTTTTTCAGGCTAACTGCTCAACTCATACCCGAAAGAAGATAAGACAAAAAGAACCGCCGGGGCGATTATCATTTTTGTCGTCATTCGTCTTTGTGGCGGGTCTGAACACAGTAAGGTCGGTCCTGAAAGTTTCTGTCTAAGTCTTTTCCATGCTAAGGGCGTCATCGACAGTGGTCAATGACAAGTTGCGGAAAGTAAATTGAAAGTTTTACTGACTGGAGGTTTCAACCATGTCTTTGGCTTGCTTGGATGGTTCTGCCGATGGTTCGGTTTTTTTGGCCAGGCGTGCTGCTTCTTCGGCATCGGCGGCCATAATGTCGCCCAGTATCCAGCCGAACATGTCCCGGGGAGTTTCCTGCGGGTTGAGTTCGTCTTTGATCTGTTGGTAGGACGCTACCAGGGGCAGAACCGGACGCACGCCGTCGATAAAGGTGAGGTGATCGACGTTGCGGAAGACCCTGGCGCGGCCAACGTCAAGGCGGCCCTTCAATTTTTCCACGTCTAATTCTCTGGCTACATAGTTTTGCTTAGCCACATCGGGCGGCAGGAAGATAGCACTGGAGACCGGCGTGATGCCGTCGTTCAGGACATAGACAAAGGGTGTACCGGCAGTTTTTGCCACTGACTTGGGCACTTGAATATTGGCTATGTCGCGATTGAGCATTTCCAGAACCGGATGCTCTCTGGCGAAATGAGCCGGAAAGGTCGTTGACACCAGAAAAAGCGGATACATAAAGGCGTTTTCCAGGTAACGCTTGGCTCTTGGTGCCAGATAAGGATTGACTATATAGCCACCATAGGTGATGAGCTTCTCTCTTCTGGCAGGCGTGGTATTGACCTTCAGTAGGCGCTCATTCAAAGTGCTTTCTATGGTAAGTTTGCCGCTCGGTCCAAAGGGAAGTTTGGACCAGAACTTGCCGACGTCCGGGATGGCCGCGTCGGCATTGTCCCAGGTCAGATCGTTTTGCAGGTTGGGATTCTTTTTGAAATAGAGCTTGAAGGCCAGATTGTGGTCGATGCGGCTCCAGGGCCAGGAAAGCCTCTTGTAGACCGTATAGGCCAGCCAGTCGCGGCAGAAGAGTGGTGAGCCGTGGAAGGGCGTACCCATGGTCAGTAAGAGTTTGACCTTGGGCTCAATTTCTTTGTCTGTAAAAGCTTGGTAAGAAAGATTGCCGCCCATGCTGAGGGCGATCATGCCGATTGGCTTTTTACCGCCGTATTCATACAGGCTGTTGAAGGCCTCCTTGAATTTGGGCAGCACTTCTTCGATGCGGTCCAGGCTCGAATAGCGGACCATGTAGACCTTGTAAAGAGAATTGAATTCCTGATTCTTGGTCAGGCGCTCGGCTACTTTCTGCCAGCGGAAATAGGGCCAGTATTCCCCTCTCAGTCCGTGCACCATGAGAAATGGACTGCGCTCGCCTATGGGGGTCTGGTCGTACTCGTATATCTTTACATCGCTGGGGCGATGACGCAGGGTGCGTCCCGCCGGTAGGCTGGGGAATTGCTTGGAAACCCCGTCTGTGACCAGGGAAGAGGAAGTGGCTTCAGTTTGCGGGGATGTCAGGCGCCCGGGGTTGGCCAGGGCCGAATTCGCCAATGCCGGTACGGCCAGCCCGTTGGCTATGAAAGCCGCGCTCAGGAGCCAGTGCGCTAACCTGTTTCGTCCCCCCAGGGGTTTGATTTCTTTTGCGGAAAGACTAAGCGATTGCCGGTTTTGATGGTACATTATTTTCAAGGTTAGTACGATGTTTTGCCGATTTTAGCAGAAAATGCCCCCTTTGTACGATTTTATGCCGGTTTGCCGGTATGCGCAGTACCCGCTCTCGACCAAAGCAAGTGAGGAAAAGGCTCTTGAATCCAAGTTCAAAAGAGACCACTGACGGACGTCCTGCGAAAATATGTTTGATGTTCTCCGATACCGGTGGCGGCCACCGCAGTGCTACCGAAGCGATCGAGGCTGCCATACATCATGTCTTAAAGGAAGAATTTCCCGCCGGTACGCCATCAAAGCCGGTGCAGGTTTTTGTGGAAAATGTGGTGGAGAACTCTCACCCTTTAAACCGTCGCTTTGTTGAACTGTACAACTACTTGTTGCGCCACCAGCAGAGCGCTATGAAGTACTACTACTGGTTCATCGAAACTTTCAAGCCGAACGATTCCGAAATGGGATGGCAGATTACCAGACCTTATTTGAATAAATATGTTAAGGAGCACTCTCCCGACGTGCTGGTTTCGGTGCATCCCATGTCGAACCAGTATTTGGCTCGCTCTCTCAAAGAGTTGGGTTTGAAAGATCGCACCAAGTTGATTACCGTGGTCACCGATCCCAACGGCGATTTCTGGAGTGGCTGGGCCTGTCCCGACGCGCTTCTCACCATAGTTCCCAACGATCTGGCCCGTAAGCGTCTGATCGATCTGGGTGTTGATAAAAACAAGATCGTCATTATGGGCATGCCGGTGCACCCGGATTTTCGCACTCCTGCTTCCAGTAGCCCCGGTGAGTTTCGTAAGCACTTAGGTCTGACAGCCGATCTGCCAACCATTTGTATTAATGCCGGTTGGGCCGGCGGCGGTAATTTGCTTTCCATTTATAGGGCACTGTCCAATGTGCGCCGCAAGATACAAGTAATCTTCCTATGCGGTCATAACAAGCAGCTCTATGAGACATTGAAGCGCGAGATGCGCAAGTCGAAGGTACCAACCGCGGTGCTGCCCTTCCACGATCGCATGTCCGATGTTATGGCTGCTTCCGACTTGATGGTCACCAAAGCTGGTGGCTTGACCTCTTTCGAGGCCATTGCCAGAAGATTGCCCATGGCCATAGACATGATCACCAAGCCGATGCCGCAAGAACTAGGCACAGCGCGCATGTTGGTCAGCCAGGGGCTGGCCTATGACATTGAACAAGCCGACGACATTGTGCCGGTAGTAGAGAACTTGCGCCTGCGCTCGGATGGTGAGCCGGCTCCTCTGCCGACAGTGCACCAACTCGATAAGGTAGATGCCTCTTTTGATATTGCCAGGAAGCTGCTTGCCCTGGCCGGTGTGGAGTTGCCGTCTGCCCGAAAGAGCGATAAACCCGGCAAAGACATGGATCTGGAAATGACCGGATCGGTTTAGTTGAGGCGTGTCTTTTGAAGCTTGTTTTAAAGACGCATACGGCCAGCAACCTTGATAAGGCTGCCCAGAAGCCTCTTGATATTCTCTTTATCCATGGTACCGGCTCAAAAAGCGATATGTGGGCCGCTCAAATTTCGCAGATGCTTGAACTGGGGCACCGCTGCTATACAGTCGATTTGCGTGGGCACGGCTCTTCGCCGGAGCCGGGAGAGAAAACCGATCTGGCTGTACATATTGAAGATGTAACCGAGACCATTCAAGGCAGTGATATTACTTTCCCTTGTGTCTTTGTCGGTCATTCTCTGGGCGCCATCATCAGTGTTTCCATGGCCGTATCGTCGCCGGAGCTGTTTGCCATGGTTTTTGCTGCCGGTTTGCCGGCCCGTGTTCTGAAGCCGGTTTCGCTTGCTTTTCGTGTCTTCATGCGCACCGGATACAATGGCATCAAAAAGAGCGGCTTGCATAAAAACTGGTCCTTTCGTCCTCGCACATTGATTGAAACCGAGCGCCATGCCCTCGAACAGATCATGCACAACTTCGAAGGCGTAGATTTTCTGGCCAAACCGCCTCAAGTAGCCTGTCCCTTGCATCTGGCCGCCGGCCGTTTTGATCCGGTGGCGCCCTGCCATTATGCCGTGCGGTTGCATGAACTTTTGCCCAAGTCCACGCTAAAGATCTTCGAACTTGCCGGTCATAACTTCATGGATACCCATGAACGTGAATTCAATACCTGGCTTATGGATGGTCTGGACGGCAAGTTGGCTGCCGGCTCCACGGAAGGTCTGACCGCTGATATAGAAAGTGAAATGGCGAGAAACTCAACTTCCAGTTGAAATTACTGGAACTTCAGTGTTTTTCTGAGCCAGCCGAAGAATTTTTGCGTCTTCTCGACCACGGCATCCAG
>JACRFZ010000107.1 GCA_016212515.1 Candidatus Melainabacteria bacterium | reverse complement strand
GTCTTTAAGACCGGCCAGTTCCACGCGCAATTTGGCTCTGGCGGTAGCGCCGCGGAAGGGCAGGGTGAGGCAGTGTTTCAGGATATGGCTGTTGACAGCGGCAAGAGCCAGGGGTTTGAGGTGCAGGGGGGCGTTCTTGCTGAAGAAGAGCAGCCGGTTTCTGGTGTGGTAGTAAGCGCGCCAGAGGCTTAAGCCGCCCTGGGTGGAGGCGCTGCCCTCGTGTTCAATCATGGTGCAGGTGACGAGCAGGCAGGTAAAGCCGGCCTGGCGAATACGGAAGCAGAGGTCAACGTCTTCGAAGTAGAGGAAGAAGCGTTCATCGAAGAGACCCACTTGCTTGAGCACGCTGGTTTTGAGTAGAAGATTGGAACCGGTTACCCAGTCGCAGGTGATGAAGGGGTCGGTGGATTGTTCGGTTTTACTCTCCGGTAGGGGCTTGAGATAAGTTTTGGCTTTGAGGAAGTCAATTTTGCCCAAACCGGTGGCGATTTTGGGGCTGTCTTCCGGACCGGCGCTCTGGCCTTCCAGCACCAGGGCGGCAGCGGCGCCCACTTCAGGGCGACTCTTGAGTGCGCCGGTGAGCATTTTCAGGTTCTCGGCATGGGCCAGGGCATCGTTATTGAGGAGCCAGATGTAGCTGGTGTTGGTCTTGAGGGCATGTTCCATGCCGCGGTTGCAGCCGCCGGCAAAGCCCTGGTTAGATTCGAGGCGCAATAGCTCGATATGGGGGAATTCTTGCTGGAGGCTGAGGCCGTCATGGGTTTCGGAACCGTTGTCGACCAGAAGGACGCTGTAGCTGGGGTAGTCGATGCCGGCCAGCGACTTGAGGCACTGGCGGGTTTTGTCTATGCCGCGCCAGTGCAAGACTAGCACTGTGACGTGTTCCTGGTCGGGAGAGCTGGCTTGGGGGGCTTGGTTCAATGGAAGTAGAGAGATTAAGGCGCTGGAGATATACGGCAGGCTATGGGCTGGAAATGTGCAGTTTCATCAATAACTGTTTGAGCCTGATCGCAAAGATTGATAATATAGGGGAGTTGCCGGAACTGAATCATTCCAGTTTAGTTTATCGGCAAAAGGAAGTCAGGTAAAAGCGAGTAAGTGCCTGCTGAGGCTGTTGAGTCAGTAAACTGAGAGGTTGCCGGTGTCGGAAGCGGACGTACCAAACGAGAAAGCAGCTAAAGCTGAGTCTGATATGGCGCCGGAGTCGGGTCAATTTCCCCGACGGGCCGGTCTGGCCAACTTGTTTTTGGCAATCAAGCACATAAACGACGCATCGGTAGCTGAAAACGTTAAGCAGCGCTTTTCCGACTACGTGACCATCGTACTGGTGGTCATGTGTATTTTGAGTCTTGTAATGGCGGTTTCCGTGCCGGTTTCGCCTGTACTCAAGCTCTTGCCCTTGCTTTTCACAGTTGGTTCGGTGGTTTTCTACATCATAAACCGCCTGGGCATCATGATTTCGCTCACTGCCAGGCAGGCATTGATCGTTTGGCAAATTCTCGTAGCGGGCTTCTGGCTGGGTGTTACCAGCGCCATGTTGGTGATGCTCGCTTGTTTCTATTTCGTGGCCCAGACTACCCCCGGGCTCTAAATTGCAGTTTGCAGCCTTTACACCCTTCAGACCTCTGCAAAAGGGGCTGGCCTTGTCTTTTGCGGCTGTTTTCGGCTTCAGTGGATGTGCGGCAGACAAGACGGAGTTCTCCACCGTGGCGGGCGGGAGCAGTGACGCCTCGGTGCGCGGGCTTAGCCGACCAAGTAAGGAGACCAGAGGCGAAACTTCTCAGCTTGTGCTTGGCATGGTCTGGGAGCCGGTTTCCTTTAATCCGCTGCGAGGCATCGACTCAGGTTCTTACTGTGCTTCCAGTCTGGTCTACGAAGGGCTGGTCAAATTCGACGAAAACCTTGATTTGGTGGGCGGCCTGGCTGAGAGCTTCAGTGTCTCTCAAGATGGTTTGACTTATCGATTTCGGCTACGACCGAATCTGCGCTATTCAGATGGTGAAAAGATTGAAGCCGCTGATATCAAGGCTTCGCTTCTGCTTGGGGCTTCCAGTATTTCGCCTTTTCGTAGCGATTATAAAGACATGAAGGAAGTAGTTATTGAGGACGAGCGCAATCTGGTTCTAGTTCTGGAGAGACCCTGCCAGCCCTTGCTTTCGCGTATGGCGGAACTGCGTATCTTGCCGGCCCATATCTTGCAGTCGGCAGATCATGGCAACAAGCGACTGGGACGCAGTCCTATTTGTACCGGCGCTTATCAACTCAAGAGTTGGAAAGCCGGACAGGAATTGGTGTTTGAACGCAATCCCTATTACTGGGGCAAGCCGGCAGAGAGTGCGTGCATAGTCTGGCGAGTGATACCGGATAAAATGGCACTGTCGGCCGCCCTGGCCAGGGGTGAAGTTGACCTGGCGCCGGTAGACGGCAGGCTCTGGCAGAACTTTCTCAGAAAGAGTGAAGCGCATCTGGCCATGGCAGAATTTAACGGTGGACGCACGGTTTATCTTGGTTTCAATTTAGAGAAAGCACCGTGGAATAATCTCAAGGTGCGTCAGGCCTTCGCCTGTGCCATCAATCGTGGTGCCATGGTGGATGCTTTCTACAGTGGTCATGCGGTGGTGCCGAATACGGATGTGCCCCTCACAAGCTGGGCTTTTGAACCGAATTTACCCCGAGCCGATTTTGCACCGGAGAAAGTACCGGCGCTTTTGCAGCAAGCCGGTTTTAAGAAGGAAGGCAAGCTCTGGTTGAAAGACGGCAAGATGCTGGCACTGCGCATTCTCACCATCAAGGACTTTGAGGAGATGGCGCAGGCGGTGGCAGATTATTTGCGCCGGGTGGATATTCCTGCTGAAGTTGAAGTGATGGAATACTCGACTTTGCGCCGGGCTTTCATGCAAAAGGGTCTCTTTGATGTAATTCTCTGGAGCCGGTCATTTGGACCGGACCCGGAATGCTCAATGGTATGGAGCAGCGGCGGTGCCCTCAATTTTTGTCGCTTGCAGGATGCCCGTGTTGACGGCTGGTTACGGGAAGCCAGGTTGGCGCCGGATCGGCAGACACGGAAAGCAATTTACAGGAAGTTTCAAGAGTATCTGGCTACTGAGCTGCCCTGGCTGTTTCTGGCACAACCCAGGCAGATAATGGCGTATAGAGAAGGTCTTGTTGGAATACAAAAAGGCCGGCAAAAAGATGCCGGCCTACCGTGGGATAACATTGCCGCCAATGCCGCCTTTTGGAAGCATCGGTAGGTAGTTACCCCGCGTATTTGATTGTATTTAGCCTATTGCCAACGCCTGCCAGAGCGCTAAATGCATTCAGAATGTCAAAAGTGACAAACCCAGACCAATCCTCAACATGCCTCCAGGACGAGCCCGGAGCCATGGTTTTGAGGATTCGTGTCTACCAGAGGAGGAGCCTTTTAGGGCTCTATCCTACTTGGTGCAGAGGGGCTTATCGCCGTTGTGCTCTCTGTACCAACGCAGGGCTTTGGCCCAGCGGTGGATGCACTGTTTTCTGTGACGGCTAATGGAGTAGGATGGCGGACGGAGGTGGAAATATCTTCCCTCATCGCCGCAAACCTGCGCATTCGCTGCCGGCACCGAAACGGCTGCCAGGGCTGCAAGGACTAGAAGTGCTGATCTCATCGAACGTCTTCTCCTTTCAGAAGTTGCGCCAGGTAACCTGGTAAACGATCTTTAGTTTGGTTACAGGGCACACCAGGGACACTCCGACGAATGTCCCAAGGGTGATTGTACTATTCCCGGCCCATCTGAAAATATGTCAAGCGTTCGTTTGTAAAGGTGCGTATTGCCGCTAAATGGCAAGTGGTGGGGCTTTCAAGGATTTCAAAAATTAATCTTGTCGCTTTATTATCAGCCCTTGGCAGGCTTGCAAATGCCGTGCAGTGGCGCATAATGGTGGATGACTCGGAAAAGACATATCTACCGGTGGTGGCATTCTGTTTGCTTCACATATGCGCCCAGATCGTGACAACGGTCTTTAGCATGTCGAAGACTTCTTCTATCTTTTCCGATCGGAAAACAGGATACGGGCCGGTGGAGCCAGGCTTTTGAGGTTAGGCTTTACCTTTAAGGCTTAGCTCTGAGAGGAGTAGTTTTGATCTTCTTTCATTACTTATATGATGGAAGTTCGAAAAATTCGTTACTAGTGGGAATATAAAGTTGTGCCGGCACCCAGGGGGTTGCCTGCTTGGTTGCAAAGCTAACAAGCTGAGCGATTGAGAAAACGTAGACCAGATACAGAGACGGCGATTAGAACCAATACCGCGAGAAAGTAGCAGCGATACAACTGGTGTCCAAAGCAGTTAGAAGCGACCATGTGCCCAATAAAGTGCCGCCCCAGCCCGGTGAGTGTCGGGATGCGGTGCACTGGTTTGTGGACTCCGTAGGGCTTTATCAGGGCTCTCCCAGAGGGCTTATACTCTCTGATTATTCCGAAGACCAGGAAGCTCTCATAGAGTCGGCCGTGATCAATTTCAAGTCACGCGGCGTCACCAGTATGGTGATAGCCGGCGACATGCTTTACAAGCAGGCCGATTATCTTTATCAGCATGCAGCAGCCCAGACCACTTTTGGACGCCCGCTTTTATCAAAGCTTGAACTCGATATGCTCGACAGCGAGGTCTTGATTGTCACCGATCTGGTGGCACCGGAGACACCGCAGCAGCTCTGGTATTTCTATCATCACTTGCTTTATCCCCGGGCCCTTGCTCAGAAGCCTCTGGTGATTACGACACCCCTGGGATTGGATGAATTTTTCACTTACGGCGCCGAATGTGACGATCTGGAATATGCCGGGCGGCGCGTTACCTGGGAGAAGGCCGCCTGGCTCATGGACGGCATGCTCATAGATTTGCACCACTTCCGCATGTTGCGTGCTGAAAATCTGCCGCCCATGTTGAAGGTTGAGTACTTCCTCTACAAGGCTGTGGTGAGCCGCGGGCTCAACCTTTTGCCGCAGCATGTGATGGGCGACTATATGGTCGATTTTGCCCTGATGGAAAGAGGCAACAAGCTGGCCATAGAATGCGATCTGCTGGCCAGTCTCGATAATCCCAATTCGCGTTCGGCGGAAGCGACGCGCACTCTGGTGCTCTTGAGCGACGGCTGGAAACTTTTGCGTTTCACCACGGTGGATTTGCTGGCCAACTTGATGGATTGCGTGGATGCCGTGGCCGATGTCTGGGTGACGGGTCGTAAGAAGTCACCTTCCGGCAGGCTGGTTTCCGGTCAATCTTCCTCTCATTTGCTGGAGTTACCTGTAGAAGACGACGTGGAGCGGCAGTGCATCACATCCGGTGCCGGACCGGTTGCCATTACCGGTGGTGCCGGTACGGGCAAGAGCACCTGTGTGGTGCGGCGAGTGGCGCATTTGCTTTCGCAGGGCGTCAATCCGGAGCGCATTCTCGTCATTTCTCATTCCACCGAGAGTGTCAGGTCGCTCAGGCTTGATATTGAATCGATTATTGATAAGCCCACTTTGCAAAAACTGCACTTTCACAGTTGGAATGAGCTGGGGCTGAAGCTGCTTAAAGAAAACACCGGCGCCATCAAGCGCAAGCCGCCCCTCAAGGTCGAGGGCAATCCCCAGCGTGTCATTCAGCGGTTGCTTACCAAGTTTAAACGTGACCTCGACCAGCTTACTCTTGAGCTTTCGGAAGAGCTGGAGGAGTTTACGATTGCTTCTCTGATCTCGCTCTATAAAGCAAATTTGATCACGCCTAAGCATGTGAAAGAAAGAGCCAAGACCAGTGTAGACGAGCTGGTGGCAAAGGTCTATCAGGGTTACGAGGAGCAGCTTCAGAAGAGCAACAAGATTGATCGCGACGACATGGTCACTCTTGCCGCTCAGCTTCTGGCCGACAATGCCGATATCAGAGCCCGCTATCAGTATCAGTACGAATTCGTGCTGGTAGACGAATATCAGGATGCTACCGCCGCCTCGGACCTCATGGCGCGTATGTTGGCCTTACCGCAGGACAATCTTTTCATTGCCGGTGATGAAGACCAGTCTATTTACGAAAGCAAAGGGGCCTTGCCCAAGATTCTTTCAGAGGTCTCCCTGCGTCTGCCCAATGCCCGCTGTTACGTGCTTGAGAATAACTGGCGCTCCCATCCCGAAATAGTGGAGCTGGCGGGCCGTTTGCTGGACGGACTCAGTCGTCGCCGTATCCGCAAGGAAATGGTGCCCGGTTGGGAGATGTCCGGGGAACGCGCCGTGATCGGACCGCAACTGGCCGAGTCGGAAGCGGCGGAAGCGGAATGGGTGGCCCAGGAAATTCAGGGCTTGTTGTCGGAAGGACGTAATCCGCAAGATATTGCCATACTGTATCGGTATAACCGTTACGCTTCACTGGTGGAGGAGGCACTCTTTCGCAAGGGTATCAAGTGTCTCACTACTAATCCCGACTCTACCATGGTGCCTGACGAAGTAGCCGACGTCATGGCCTTTCTGCGCCTGGTTATGGACCCGGACGGTCCCAAGGCGAGAGAATCGTTCGAGCGCATCTGTCAGTTGCGCACCAAAGAGATTGACCCCAAGTTATTCAACACCATAGCCAGCTTTGCCGAGGCCAATAACCTCTCCTTCTTGAAAGCAGTGGAGATTTACTCGGAAGCGGTGGCAGATCAGTCGTGCCAAGATCTAGAACAGTTGGTGCGCATTATTCGCACCATGAATCATGAAAATCTGCCGCCGGCGGAGACCATTGCCCTTCTGAAACGCACTCAGAGGCTCAGCGAATATTACAAGGCCGTGAAAGTGCCTCCGGGAGTCAACTATGAGCCAATGCGCAAACTTTCGCAGTTGGAAGAAGAAGCACGCAAGTTCAAGACCGTAAGCGAATTCGTGCGCAGCCAGACCAGCCAGAAGTCGGCTGACGGTCAGGCGGAACCGCTGGTTTATATTCTCAGCTTGCACGAATCCAAAGGTAAGGAGTTTCCGGTAGTCTTCCTCACCGGCATGGCCGAAGGGCTTTTCCCTTCCGAGACGGCCGGCGATCCCGAGGAGGAGCGGCGCCTGTGCTACCTGGGTATGTCGAGAGCTAAGGACATGCTCTATGTTTCCTATCCCGGCAAATTCAATGACGTGGTGCTGGCGCCTTCGCGCTTTTTGTTGGAAACCATGCAGGATTCGACACCCAAGCCTGTTTCTGCTGCCGGTGCTACGGTGCAACCGGGGGCGGCCGCTGCGCCTGCCGGTGCCACCATGCAAGCGCAGCAGGAAGCGGCTCTCAAGGCTCAACAAGAGGCAGCCCTGAGAGCGCAGCAGGAAGCTGCTCAAAGAGCCCAGCAAGAAGCAGCATTGAGGGCGCAGCAGGAAGCGGCCCTGAAGGCGCAGCAAGAGGCAGCCCTGAGGGCGCAGCAGGAAGCGGCCCTGAAGGCACAGCAAGAGGCAGCACTGAGGGCGCAGCAGGAAGCGGCCCTGAAGGCACAGCAAGAGGCAGCACTGAAGGCGCAACAGGAAGCGGCCCTGAAGGCACAGCAAGAGGCGGCGCTGAAAGCCCAGCAAGAAGCGGAACTGAGGGCGCAACAGGAAGCGGCTCTGAAGGCACAGCAAGAGGCGGCGCTGAAAGCCCAGCAAGAAGCGGAACTGAGAGCGCAGCAGGAAGCAATACTGAAGGCGCAACAGGAAGCGGAACTGCGAGCGCAGCAGGAAGCAATACTGAAAGCCAATCAGGAGGCAGCTCTCAAGGCTCAACAAGAGGCTGCTCTCAGGGCCCAGCAGGAGGCTGCTTTGCGGGCCCAGCAGGAAGAGGCTGCCCGGCGTGCTCAGCAAGAGGCGGCTTTGAGAGCGCAACAGGAAGCGGCCCTTCTGGCTCAGCAGGAAGCTGCCTTGAGAGCTCAGCAGGAGGCAGCCCAGCGAGCCCAGATGGAAGCGGCGCAGCGAGCCGAGCAAGAGGCCGCCCTGAGAGCGCAACAACAACAAGCCTATCTGGCTCAGCAGCAAGAAGCTCTTATGAGAGCCCAGCAGGAAGCGGCAATAAGAGCGCAACAAGAGGCGGCTCTCCTGGCCCAGCAACAGGCGGCAGCGCTGAAAGCCCAGCAGGATGCTCTCTTGAGAGCGCAGCAGGAGGCGGCACTTCTGGCTCAGCAGCAGGAAGCAGCCCTGAAAGCCCAGCAAGAGGCGGCACTGCGTGCCCAGCAGGAGGCCGAACTAAAAGCGCAGCAGGAAGCCCTTATCAAAGCCCAGGAAGAAGCAGTCTTGCGCGCCAAGCAGGAAGCTGCCTTAAGGGCCGAGGAAGAGGAGAAAGCTCGGCAGGCGGAAGCTCAGGCCAAAAAAGAAGAGGAAGAAAGGGCCAGGCAGGAGGAAGAACAGCGGGCCAAGGCTCAGGAGCAGGCTGAGACCGGCAAGAAACCGGCCAAGGGTCGCAAGAAAAGTCAGACCAGGGAAGAAGAGAAGAAGGACGCCAGCGACGTGCGCGATGTGGGTATCGGCTTGCCGCCTCAGACAGCGGCTGCCGCTGATAGCGCGCCGGGCTTTGCCATGCCTCCGGCGGCAGCTCCCGCCCCTCCGGCTGTGCCTACCCCTACCCCTCAGGCTGCAGCCAGTGCCGCATCGGAAGAAGCTTTCTGGCAGAGCGTCAATGGTGTAATGGGCAGCGAAGTGAAGCCTTCCGCCAGTGTGGGAGTTCCTCCGGGCGTGACTGCACCGCTGCCGCAACCGTTGCCCCAGAGTCAGCATCCCCGTGAATACTATGAGCCCGATCAACCGGCCGCCGCGCCCATGCCGGCTTTCCCCCAGGCGCAGGCGCCTTTGCCGACACCTGTGCCGATGATGCCCATGGCTGCCGCATCAGCGCCCGTTCCCGCCGGAGGGCTGGCTTGCCCTGGATGCGGCGAAGCTCTGGTGGCTGGTTCCCGCTTCTGCGGCGAATGCGGCTACAGGCTGGAGACTAGAATCATTGCCTGCCATTTGTGCGGTGCGCCCCAGGAGAGCGATGCCAAATTCTGTGGTGAATGCGGTAGCAAGATGCACGATAACAAACCGGCTCCGGCTGCACCTGAGAACAGCCAGGCTCTGGGAGCCTATGAAGATTATTTGACCGGCCAGAAGCCTTCTCAGGCCGGTTGGGTGACTAAACTGAAGAAAATTCTCGATTAAAGCAATTCGCTTGCCGCCTTGCGGTTTCTCCCATGGGCAGCGAGCTTACTCACGAAAATGTCACGAGCGCTGCTTAGCATGGGTTTACCTGAAGGCGCAGCGCCCCCATTTTCTTCACCTGAGAAACTGCAAAATGAAAAGCGAATTTTCTTCCGATGCATCTAAAGTCAGTCTTTCCGATTGGACAGAGGCAAACTTATTAAACCCTGCCGCTAACGTGGCCAGAGACGCCTACAACGCAGTTATCTTCAACACTGTGGGTAAAGTTGCCAACTCAGCTTCTCAAGCCATCGCCGACAAAGATATTATGAAACGCGCCGAGCACGCCAAAGTTGGCGAAGTGAGCGGCTTCAGCAAGGAAATGGTCAGTCAGGCAGTGGTGAGCGGCGTCGGTATGGCCCTTGTCTATGTGGCGGCCGGACGTTCCATGAGCGGCGCTATAAGGGCTGCTTCCAGTGCTCTGGGAGTGGAGGCCAAGCTGGCAACAGGCGTAGGTGCCGAGAAGGCTGCCGCTTTCAGCAAGACCCTCTTGAGCGACAAAACCGGACAAATAGCCGGTTCTGTTGCCTATGACGGTCTGCGCGATGTGAACAAAGGCGAGACTCGTCTGGGCAATATGGCTGGCTCTCTCACCGCCTTTTCCGTCTATGAAAAATTCAATCCCAAACTGGGCGGTCTATCCATCGCCCCTAAAATTGGTGGTTATGCCCTTCTCGGTGCCGGTGGCGCCGCCTCTTCCAAGCTTGTGGCAGACGCTGTCTCCGGTCATGCCACCAGCGGCGATGAGCTGACCAGGCAGATGCTGGCCGGCGGTGCTATGAACCTGTTTCTTCCCGGCGCACAGAAATTAGCCAGTTTTGGTCTTGGTAGACTGAACGACAAGATTGGCCGGGGCAATCCCGTGGAACGCGACATGCAACTGAGCGGTCTCAGCGGTAAGTCGGAGACCCTCGATGAATTGTCCGGCAAGGTTGCTTCCTTGAGAGTGAAAACCGGCGAAGAAACCACCCATCTGCAAGGCAAAGAAGTGAGTTTGATGGGTAGAACCGGTGGTGGTGCCAACAACTCGGCGGCCGACCGGGCCCATGAATTTGCCCATGAATGGTTCCTGAAGTCGCATAAAGATGACTTTGCCGGAGCAGCCAAACTCTTGAAAGAAGGAGATGAAGTACAGGCATTTTTCCATTACAGGCAACTGCGCCTGGCTTCCGAGACCTATGCTCACAAAATGGAAGCGAAAGTAGCGGCGGAAGTGGGCGATAAAAGGTTGGTGGAGGTCAATTCCGAAAAGATTGGAGCCCTAAAAACACCGGCCGGCATAACTTACGAAGAGCAGTGGCGGCGGGAGTTCGAGCGCTTCAAAGCTACCGACGGTAAAGTGGTGGCGGAAATAGACTACCGCAATGTGCCCACCATCGTAGGGGTGGAGAGCATGCGGGAAGTGGCTGCTAGAGACCCGAAAGCCATGAAGACCGTGATGAGGGAAGAGTATTATCCTAAGCTTAAACAAGCCTTTCCTGATAAGTCTGAGTACGAGAAACTCTCTACATATTACGGCTACCTGCTTGAGAAAGGCGGCACCTGGGACGCCATTGCCCTGCGCGGCAGCAATGGTCAGGTGATTGGCGGTATCCAGTCGCAGGTAATTAACGTAGACGGCAAGGTAATCAAAAATGCCGTCTGGGGCGAGCACATCTGGCTCAGCCCGGATGCTCGTTCCTTCCCCAACTTCAGGGGCTTGATGAATGTGGCCGCCGATAGGTTCAGGGCATCGGGCTCGCAGGTGGCTTTCATGGAGTTTAATGACCGAGCCAAGATGACACTGCAAGAGATGATCCAGGACGCCAAAGGCGGCTTGCCCACGGAAGCAAGGGAGGTAATCTGGGGTCGTTTTGCCAACAAAGGTTTGAATGTCTTGCATTTCAAAGACGGCAAGATTGCCCCTTATGCGCAGCCGGCCATGGACGGTCAGGCTCCGGTCAACTACCTGACTCTGGCTCTCATTGCCCTGGACGGTTCCAATCTGGCAGGCAGAAAACTGCCCACGGCCGATTATCTGAAGCTGCTTCAGAAAGCTCACGGCACTCTGGTAGATGTAAACACGGATCCCACCGTGCAGGCTTACACAAGAGAACTGCAGGCTAGAATCGATAAGGGTGACACAAGAATGACCTTCACTCGTCTGGCAGACACCACGGTGGGTCGCATTGTCACCAGGCAGTTTGGTTCTTAGGCCATCATTGACGCAATATGACGGAAGGTCAGTGAATGACACTGGCTGGATTATTTGGCGAAGGCCAGGACGATTTGTGAAAATCAGGTGAATAGTCAAGCTTTGTATGTGAACTCTGCCAATTGGGCGGAAGTGCCCTATTGACGGCGCTTTTGAGCTATTGAGGGGCATGAAGAAATTTGGAACTGCCGGGTGGTTCTCTCGTCGTAGGAGGCAAAACCTAGAGAGGACTATTTTATGAAACGCAATCCAATAACTGCCGCTACATTGCTGGCTGTGTTGGCAGCTATTGCTGTCGGCAGTGCCGGAGCTGAAGCGGCTGAGACCACCGTCACCACAACCACCCAGACGGTGACAACCACAAGACCGATGGTCCTGCAAGGATCGATTATCACTGCGCCGCAGATGACGGTTGAGGGTTTGAGCGGCAAAACCGTTGTTGCTCAATCGCCTTTTCCCATTCAAATGGTGAAATATGTTTCTGCCAGCGGCCAGACAATCTACTATGTCGGTGCTCGCGATGATTTAAGCATCCGGCGCGACGATCTAATGGCTCGTATTTTAATCGAGCGGGCCGATGGTGATATTTCATCCGGAGCTTCCAGTGATTTTATGGATAGGCTGGTGAGAATTGATGCTCAGAAGAGTTCAACGCCAAGTAATTCAAGAAGCCGGGCGTACTTCGAACACGTGCTTGGTACCTACCAGGACTATGGAAAGCTGGCGCAGGATATGAAATCAGCCTCCCACAAAGGCGATAAACAGTTGGCCTCTACCTATTCATATACAGTGTTTTAGCGCCGGCACCAGTCTCTTCCTTACACTTTCTTGGTTAGCCTTAGCAGACCTTTGGTTGGTCTGAGGAAAGTGCACATTCCTCCACTGCTTTCAGAGCTTATGCTCTGAAAGCAGCGACTGGAAGCTTTATTTCGGGGCAGCGCCCCAAAACCGGGAGGTTTTATGAAAATTCAAATGGCAGGCAGTCTTGCCGCAATCTCAGTCGTCCTTTTGTCCCTTCCTGCACAGTCTGCTGGTTTTGACGACTTGCTCAGGGGCTATCTGAATAACTCGGGCGGGAACTCAAACAATGGCAGCGTGCAGCAGACCGAGCAGAGCGTGATTCGCAGTAATTTTGATCTGAGGCAAAATCAGCTTTCGTCCCAGATTTCGGCCGGTGTAAACTCCGGGCAACTGAATAGTCAGGAAGAAACCGAACTTCGCAATGACCTGAGCAACATCACCAATTCCAGTAGCAATGCGGCTTCTGATGGTAATTACAACCCATCTGAAGTGCAAAGTATCTTGAACGAGTTCAATAATATCTCCGTTAAGATTCAGGCATACTTGACCAATGCCAATACTGTTAGTGGTGTAGGTTCCATCAATTGGAACGACCGTTCCTGGTATCGTCGAAACATGAGACGTTCAGGCAGTTATCTGGCTGATCAGGGTCAGTTTCGGGCTGACATCGACACAAAACAAGCGCACCTGGATGCTTCCATCACTCAAGCTGCCGTGAACGGCACCATCAATTACAATGAGTCTGGAAGGTTCCGTTATCAGCTCAATAGAATTGCTGCCTTAGAACAGGGATACAATCGAGATGGACGGCTCAGTTATGCAGAAGCGCGGGACTTGACGAATCGCCTTGACACGCTCTCCAATAATTTCAACAGGCAAATCGCTAATGGAAATACAAGAGGTCGCGGCAATGGTAACCGTCGTTGGTTCTAGTTCGCAGTAATCGAAATGCTCGGTCGGTTCGCAGCCGGGCCAAAAGGGAAAGACCAGTTTGAATCTAGTCTTTCCTTTTTGTTGGGACTAGTGCTTGGGATAGGTCCATTTTTTGTCTAGAGTGTCCGTCCGGTGGCTTGAGAAACTCTGTGGATTTCCTGCACTTTTTGGCCTTTAAAGGTCGAAAGGGAGCAGAAAGCTAATGCCACCAAATACGCTGCCAGAATTATCTGCCAATGTCCGATATTATATCTTATGCTTTATTGCCCTGGCTCGCAGGCTAAAACGTTGCCCGGTTCACCCTTTTGGGGAGTCGTAATTATCACCGCCCTCAGGCTGTGCTCTTTACGGCTCCCTCTTTTTCTACCTTTTTCTCTATCTACATACCGTACCGCGAGTAATCTTAAAGCCGCACCAAAAGCCAAACGACTTGATTCCCTATCGGATAGGTATGCCTGAGCTCGCGTCGATTTCTACTGCCTTTTCATGCTTTCAGTTCACGAACTGAGCAGAATCACTTCCCTTTTTTGGCATCCAGATAAGGCTTCATGATTTCTTGATAGGCTACTTCGGCACCGGTTCTGTTGCCTACGCCGGCTACTTTGTCAAAACTGGTAGCGCCATTTTCTGCGATGGTCACCCGGTCTGTACCGCTGTGTCTCATGAAGTCTTTGGTGGAGCCGCCCTGCAGGGTTACCTCAACATGTTCGGTGATGCCGTTGCCTTTGGGAGATTCGCGAGAGATGATCAAAGATGGCGAGCGGTCGCCCTGGTAGACGCCCATAGAACGGTAATCGAGGTTGATGCCGTATTTGTCGAGCTCTTTGTTGAGGCGGTGCATTGTTTCATCGGTAACTTTGACACCGGAACGTTTGTGAAATTCGTCGGGTTTGACGACATTGTCTGCTCGGGGAGCCATCTGATTGAAAAGCTCGCCGACTTTGGTTAAATCGCCTGTTTTGATAGCTGCTTCCAGTGACTGTACATTGCGTGTCACCTGCTCTTCTTCTCTGGCTGAAAGCTTGGGCCGCTGTAGAGCTTCCGCCTGCTCTTTAGGAGTACAGGCTACCGTTGACTTATCGCCTTCGATGGGCATGCCGATGGCAGACCAGAACTTTTGACCGAGGAGGCTCTCTTGCTCCGCCTTCTCTTGTGCTTGCTGAACATGCTCTTTCGAGTCGCAGATTGGCTTGTCTTTGCCCATAACAGTTACCCCAGGTCTTGTGGTTGCCGGTGTTGTTCTTTCTCCGGAAAACCGGATATGCGGTATGCACCTTTTACAACATACCCCGGCAGGCAGCCTTGAAAACCCTTGGCAACCAGGGCTGTGCCGGTGATGTTTGGAATTGCTCTCGGGCTTTGCTCTGTCATTGATGAGAATAAGGCAGAGAGAGGTTGCGTTTGGGTTTGCCAGGCTGCACGAGCGTCTGTGGGCATGGATGTCAACGTGTGCGGGTTTCGCTAGCTGTTGGTGATTTTGGCGAGCCGCGCTAGCTCTTAATAGTCATGACAGGTAATTTGAAGCTTATTAATTAGCGCGCAATCTTGAGATGTTCTGTTCCGTGCCCTAGTTTCTGCGTACGTCTATTTCTTTTCTTTTCCAAGGGTCAATCCCACACTGCCAATCCTGCTCTCAAGTCCATCACTTTCAGTTTCTTGCGGCTGCATTTAGTGCCGATGGAACTGACTGCTCTGGTATAGGGGCGGGCTTTGCAGTTTGTCTACCAACAGAAAATCCAACCTCAGGTACCTGTTATGAACCGTGTATCGCGTGCTTCGACAGGAAGAATCGGTAAGCGTCTTTATAAATTCAGGGTGGAAAAGCGCTGGTTTTTGATGCCGGACGGCGTCAAGCTGGCTGCTACCCTCTTTGTGCCGCAGGCTGCCAGACGTAAGAACGGCAGCCCGGGCGAGACCTTTCCCGTTCTCCTTGAGTATCTTCCTTACCGTAAGGACGATACTTTCTACATCGCTGACTACCCCTGTTTCAGTTATTTAGCCCAATTGGGCTTCCTGGCCGTCAAGGTTGATATCCGCGGCACCGGCGCTTCAGAGGGCGTTTGCCCGGAGCGAGAGTACTCGGATATCGAAATGCAGGACGGCGAAGAGGTGATTCGGCAGCTTGCCGCTTTGCCTCAGGCCAACGGCAATGTCGGCATGTTCGGCGTTTCCTGGAGCGGCTTCAATTCGCTGCAAATGGCCATGCGCAGACCGCCTGCCCTCAAGGCGATCCACGCCGTGCATGCCTCCGACGACCTCTTCCACGACGACGTGCATTACATCGACGGCAACTTGCACCTCGACCCCTATCACCTTTTCATCAATCACGAGCTGGGGCTGCCGCCGACTCCCGACTATGGCATCGACGAGGAGTATTTCAGCAGTCGATTTGACCGTCGACCCTGGCTGTTCACCTACTTGAGCAAGCAGCTCGACGGTGAGTTCTGGAGCCGCAAGAGCCTCAAGGAAGACTACAGCCGCATCGACATTCCGGTTTACTTGATGGGTGGTCTTCTGGACGGCTACCGCTCAGCCACCATGCGCATGTATGAGAACTTGCAGGTGCCGGTGCGTTGCGATATCGGGCCCTGGAATCACTCTTGTCCCGATGACGGCACACCCGGTCCTAACTACGAGTGGCTCGACCGCATGACTGAGTGGTTTAGTCGCTACCTCAAGCCGGACCTCTCCGGTGTGGAAGGAACCGCCTTGGATGCCCCTGCCAAAGGCGCACGAAAGACCGCTGTTAAGCCCGAGAAGGAGCTTCTCGTGTATGTGCGCCATGGGCATAAGCCGGACAAGGAAATCGAGACCGTGCCGGGCTACTGGCGGCAGGATGTATTTCCGCTCAAAGGAGCTGAGGCTCTTACTTTGAAGCTGGACGGCGCCTGTGCTTCCAGCGGCAAGCCCCTGGTTTACAAGCCCTTTGGTGGTACGGCGGCGGGCACCTGGTGGGGCGACACCACGGGTGATATGGGCGGCGATGATGCCGACAGCCTGGTCTGGGACAGCTCCCCTCAGGACAAGCCTTTGCAGATCGTCGGCTTTCCACGGGTCAAGCTTAAGGTGAAGGCTTCTTCGCCGAAGGCCAAGTGGACTGTGCGTCTGGAAGATGTCTCTCCGGACGGCGCGGTTTCACTTGTCACCGGTGCCCTCTATAACCCGGCCATCAGGGAAGACCGTCTCAAGCCGTCCTGGCCCGAGGCCGACCGCGAGTACGATCTGGTTACTGACCTGCACTTCACTTCATGGACCTTCCGCCCCGGTCACAAGATTCGTCTTTCCGTCAGCAACGCCCAGCTAATCATGACCTGGCCAAGCCCGGATGCCATGACCAGCACAGTGGACTTCGCGGCTTCGTCCATGACTCTACCGGTGGTGCCTATCGATGAGGGCAAGGTAGACAACCTGCCCCAGCCGAAGAGCAAGCGCCAGGTGCGAGATTGCGAGGGGCTCGACTTTCCCGGCGGCAAAGCCGAAAGTGAGGTCTATCAGCGGCGCGACTATCGCACCGCTGACCGCACCCATACGATCAAGGCGCGTTCGGCTTATCGTATCAGGGGGCGCAAGTTCTTCACCGAAAATAGCAATGCCTGGACCGCCAACGACGAGAAGCCCTGGGCTGCTCGTTATACCGGCAGGGCTAGCACGGTGATCGTTTCCCGGGGTCGCAATCTCAGCCTCAAGACCAGGATTCTGGTCAGGTCCGACCGGGAAAATCTCTATGTATTCCTGTCGCGTACCCTGACCGTGAACGGCAAAGTCGTCAGGCAGCGCCGTTTCCGGCAGACCATCGCTCGTCAGTTCAACTAAGAAGGGTTCTCCGGCAGAGCCGAGGCGCCAGGGCAAACTGCTTCGCTGTTTGCATGGGCTGGATCTTTGCCGGAGTTTTCCTTTAGACTTTCAACAAAAATCAGAAAGAAGGACCAAGTATGTCCAAAACAAAATTGAAAGACGGAAAAGCAGGCGTCGCCGGAAAGAGGCGCAAGCTTGCGGTTCGCCCCGAGGGCGACTATTACCCTGAAATAGAGCCTTTCTGCACAGGCTGGCTCGACGTTGAAGGTGGGCATCAGATTTACTTTGAAGAGTCGGGCAATCCCAACGGTAAGCCCGTGGTCTTCCTGCATGGTGGCCCCGGTGGTGGCACATCGCCCGGTTACCGGCGCTTCTTCAATCCCGATGTCTATCGTATCATTCTCTTCGACCAGCGCGGCTGCGGCAAAAGCAAGCCCTTTGCTTCGCTGGAGAACAACACGACCTGGCATCTGGTTTCGGATATCGAGGCTCTGCGTGAGCATTTCGGCATCGACAAGTGGATGGTGTTCGGCGGCTCCTGGGGCAGCACCCTCGCTCTGGCCTATGCCGAGACTCATCCGGAGCGCGTCACCGAGCTTGTCTTGCGCGGCATCTTCATGGGTCGCAAGAAGGAACTGGCCTGGTTCTACCAGGAAGGTGCCAGCTTCATCTTTCCGGAGTTCTGGAAGGACTATCTGGCGCCCATTCCCATGCGGGAGCGGGGCAATATGATCAAGGCTTACTACAAGCGCTTGACCAGCAAGAACGAGAAGGTGCGCCTGGAAGCTGCCAAAGCCTGGAGTATCTGGGAGGGCTGCGCTTCCAAGCTCTACGTCGATAAAGACCTGGTGGCACGCAATGCCGGGGACGATTTTGCCACGGCCTTTGCCCGCATCGAGTGCCACTACTTCATCAACAACTGTTTCTTCCAGTCCGACAGTCAACTTTTGGATGGCGTTGCTTTCCTGCGCAACATCCCCTGCACCATCGTGCAGGGGCGTTACGACATGGTTTGCCCTGCCACTTCAGCTTTTGAACTGGCTCAGGCCTGGCCGGAAGCAGAGTTTGTTCTGGTCTCGGATGCCGGTCACTCCATGAGCGAGCCGGGTATCAAGAAAGCCCTCCTGGATGCCTGCGACAAGTACGCCGGTATCAAGGGGCGGTAGTAACCGTTGAGAGGGAGGGCAGCTCAGGCTGCTCTCCTTCTTGTTTTTTTACAACAGTTACTACGTGATGTAGCTGGTTGATTGCTCTTGCACTTTCATGCTCGTATAGCTGACTGGTCGCTCTTCAATTGTGCTTCATGCTTATGTGGCTGGCTGGTTGCCGTTCATTTGCACTTTCATGCGTTCGTGTACATCGTCTAAATGCTCGGTCAGGGGCGTCTGATCGGTCTTGCCGCCCATGAAGGGAGCGCACTGAATGAGATGGAAGTTGACCATGCTATCCCAGGCATCGAGGTTTTCCAGAGAGCGCTGGCGACCCAGCCAGCGCATTTTGTAAGCAATGCCTATGGAATCGGCGCTCATGTCGTCGATGAGCACAAAGCCGTCCGGTTTGGTGAGCTCCTGCCAGTTGTCCGGACCATAGATACTTTCTACGTAGCTGAGCAGACCGAGTTCCTTCAGGACTTTGGCCTGAAACTTGGAATGACCGAGAGTCAAAATGGAGACACTGTAAGTACTCTTGAGGGCCGCAAGAAAGGCGTGAGCGCTGGGCCTGGCTTCGGTCAGCACTAATTTGCCCTGGGTCAAGAATTTGGGGCGCTTGTCAAACCAGCGCGGACTGATAAGTGAACTCAGGTCTGTGTTGACCAGGGTTCTGTCGCAATCGACAAATACTCGATAGTGGGTAGCCATGTTCTCCAGGGGACCGTTAGTTTCTTTCGACCAGGTAACCTTTGGTTGATATATGCCTTGATCCGGCAAGTTTAATCACAGGTCGTCTGGAATATTGGCGTCACGTTCACAAATTGGTTGCTAAGCGGTAAAACCATCATCACCAGTCACTCTTAACCCCGGTTGGGGGTTGTATGGCTACGCTAGAGGAGTTTGGCGCAGATGGACGAAAGCTAATATCCGGAAAGGCTATTCCGGCTCTGCTTTACAGCCTTTTGATTGTTTTACGACTTAGCCCTGCCTTAGATTGCAGGGGTCTCTTTTTCTTCCAAATTTCCAGGTAAATCAAAGCAACTCTATTTCCTCCAGCCATATCCGCCTTTCACCATAGCTCTCAAGGAGTTACGGACATGTCCGAAAACAGCGACAACACTTGCGAGGCTTCTGCCCCCGCTCTTCCCGAAGTTCCCCATTGCAACATCTGTGGCGCTCGCAGCGTCCTTGCCGACGCCCTTGCTGCCCTTGGCAAGGCCGTCGCCGATGTGCATCACCTCAGTCGCCACTGGCGCACGGCCCATGAGAAGCGTGAAGCTTCCAACTACGACGCCGAAGCCCGCACCGCCGAGACCATTGCTCAGTTCGATGCCGACACCGCCGATGAGGCACGTTGGTTTGCCCTCTACGAGGCCTCCCTGGTCAAGTTCGAAGCGGCCCACAAGGCAGCAGTTGCGGCTCGCGCCGAATACCACGAGAACCTGAAGGAATACACCGACACCCGCGTGGTTTCGGACTGACCTTCGTTCCCGTCTTTCCATAAGTAACTGAAGACCACGCTTCCGGCGTGGTCTTTCTAACATTTACCAGGAGAATAAAAATGCACCATCTGATTGTGTTTCTGGCGGTCTGGTTTGCCCTGGGCACCGCTTTCTATGCTTTCCGCCTGGTGAGCCCTGCTTACCTGAAGCGCGTCAACGGCTACTACGATATTGAAAACGAGTTCTGGCACGGTGCCTGCTTGCTTGGCATGGTAGCCTGCCTCACCCCCTGGATATTGCCGGTTCCGGCAATGTTCTGGTCGATACTCTTTGGCGTCGGCACTGTTTCCTATCTGCTGCGGGCTTTCACCTGGGGCAAGCGCCGTCCTTTCAACAAGCAGTGGTACGACTTCGCTCACGCTGCCATGCTTGGCGGTATGGGTTGGATGTTTGCATCACCGGTGGTGCATCCCCTTCTTACCGCCGCCTGGACAGCCTACTGGGTCTGGTTCGGTTCCTACTACCTCTACCGGGTCTGGAATGACTGCAAGAGCTCCACCGGAACCTTCCCCTGGCTTGGTTTCGGACAGGACATCGCCCATCTGACCATGGCTATTGTCATGGCTCTGATGACGCTCTGGCCGGCTACGTTTATGCCCTATCACAATCATGGGTCGCACCACCTTCAAGACGGTAGTCTCTGTACCAGTCCTGGTGCAGAGTCGCCTCAGGTGAAACCCACAGTGCCGGGCAGTCCCCTTCAGGGTGCTCCCGATCACGCCGGCCATCACCACCAGCACTGATTGCAATGCAAAACCGCCGGTTTCGCCAGGTGCTTCGGCCCTTGCTCAGGTAATTCGTTTTCAGCTTTCAGCTTTCCGCTTTCCGCAGATCATCTCAACCTTGTTTGAGTCGCCTGCCCTGGACGCGGGAGGAGCCGGTCTCCTTCCGCGTACTTTTTTCAGTTTTTAGCAAAGACTATTTGAACGCTGTTCAGACCTTAACGGGCTGTATCGAACCTACAAGCAAAACGAAAGGAGCCAGGGCAACAGGTTGAAAATTCTTCAAAAACCGGAAAGGTATTATAAAATGTAGTAAGAACCAAAGTGGCGACCAGACCTGCGACACGTCAAATGATACTCGGCAACGAAGGCAATGGCTTTGCGGTTTTGTCCTTTGCTTTTGCGCGTACAGCCAAGTTCATATTTGCACCTTGTGCCATGTGCACGTTAACGTTCACGTTCACGTTCACACGCAGTTTACGCGGCAAAACCATAATGAGTGGAGTGAGAGAGGGTGTTCCTTTGACTAGTTTGGTTCTGGTGTTACATGCGGCAGCAACCTGGTTTATGACCGGTTTGATCTGGTTTGTGCAGGTGGTGCATTACCCTCTCTACGACAGGGTCGGCAGCGAAGCTTTTGTCGCCTACGAGCGAGTGCATTGCAGTCTGACCACCATGGTCGTGGCTCCTGTCATGATCGTTGAGCTCCTTTCAGCGGTCTTACTTCTCTTTCAACGGCCACGTTGCATGCACATGCCGGAAGCGGCGCTAAATTTAGCTTTGCTTGGCCTGATCTGGCTATCTACACTCTTCATTGCCGACCAACTGCACGGCGCTCTCGCCAGTCAGTTCAGTCAGGAAGCGCACCGTGCTCTGGTGGGCTGGAACTGGCTGCGCACGGCGGCATGGTCGCTGAGAGCAGTGCTTCTGGCAGCCGTTGTTTGCCGTGGTTTGAATCATTGAGACTGTAATTCTGGAAGGCGGGCAGTGCAGTTCCAATCGCAATCTACTGCCGGGCACTGTTAATGAATTTGCCGCATCCTTTTTACCCGTCGATAAGAGAATCAGCAGTCAATTGGTTCTTGCTTTGAGAGCCGATATTGAAGCTTTCCTTTTAGCCATATAGTTTTCCAGAGCCTTCTTTAATGCCAGGGTTTCTTGGTTTCTCGAACCCAGCCAGAGGGCGCGACAGGCGTCGATGTGCGCTTGCTCCGGTATGCCCCTTTTGGAAAACCAGAGTGCCCTGGTTTCATATAGTTCCGGTCGGTTGGGCGTGCGGCTTATGGCGGCGTTCAATTGAGATAGACTGAGGTCTTGAGCCGCTGGTGAAGGCGCCGCAGCAGCAGTCGGGACTATGGTTGGACGGGTCAAAGCCTGCAAACTTTTGCCTTTGAGAGCCAGCTTTTCGTGGGAACTGGCTTCGCTTTCACCTCTGTCATAGTGGCTTGTACCGTAGTTCGTATAGGCTGCCAGATCGAACTTCTCGTATGGCACTAGCCCAATTTTGCTCATCCTCTCGTGATAAATCTGGTCGGTGGTTTTGAATGCCCTGGCGGGTATCTGCTTATCATCAGCGTTTTGCAACAGCTCTTTGTCTTTGATGCAATCAGCGAGGGTGCTTCTCTGTTCGTAAATGTGCCTTTGATCGAAGCCTTGCAAATGACTGCGCTCAGTGGTTTCTTCAGAGTGCTGTTTGGCATGGTTAAGATGCAGGGCGGCAGCCAGGGCGGCTTTCTCTTTGCTCTGAATGTACCGATCGCAATGCAGGGCATTGAGCTTTTCAGCCAGCTTAAGCTCTTCCAATAAGTCATCTTTGTTCCAGTAACCAGGCAGACAGGTAAGAACCGTACCGTCACCAGCCAGAACAAATATTTGCAAGTTGTGCGGACCGGCGCCGTTTGTAGTATCGGTTGCATTGCCGTCGACGGGGTGCACGCCGGAGTCGCCGGCATAGGGCTCTCCGGCTATGTTGCGATAGCCGACTACAAAGCGGCGTCGCAAATAAGAAAAAACCGGTTCCTGGGAGAGCGACACGGCTCTCAAGCTATTGCCGGCGCTTCAGGTGAAGCCGTCAATATTGCCGAGCATATGCAGCCACAAAATCAGCTTGCCTTCTCTTGCAGCCTTTTCCCGGGCATCAGGAAGAGAAGTTAGCCAGTCAATGCTCTTGGTCAGTTGTTTGTTGTTGGCGGCGGCGTCTGGTCCGCTCAGGAGATTTTCTGCGATGCCGGGAGCGGCCAGTGCCGGCCGGCAGAACGGCAGGCTTTCCATTATAGGGGCCAGGCTGAGAGCCAGGCAGAGCGAAAAGCGACAGAAATAGGATAAGTAAAGAGAGAAGCGGCTGGAGAAGAACAGCCGGGCGAGCTTCGGTCCGGCGTCCGCCCTGAGACCGTCCGCGCTGCGCCTTGCGAGGAGATGCCTGAGGGCACGAATGCTCTGGTTTACTTGTAGATGAAGTGCCATGAGCCTCACAACCTGGTAGTCAAGATGAGAATAACACAGAGAGCCCTCCTGGGGTTATATTTTCTATGAGAATTATTGAGGTGATGCCGAATGAGGAAATCCATTTGCCTGGGCCTTGCATTATGGGCAATCGGCGCAGTCTCCTCGCCGGTATCGGCACAGACCATTAATGATGTTCTGTCGCCGAAGAAGGACAGTATCGAAGATTTGAAGTCGGAAGAGTCTATAAAACAATATGCGCTGCAGAGCATGGACGAACAGGAGTTTGCGCAGGCCATGAAGGCCTGGAGTAAGCTCAAAAGCCTGAGACCGAACGATATGTATTATCAGCTCCAGTGCGCTGTGACTCTCTCTCGTCTCAATCGCCATAAAGAAGCTTTGACCATTCTGGATAAACTCAAGAAAGAGTGCGCAGCCAAAAGGGAGAAGTATGCGGCCGTCGACAATGCCAGGCTGCAAGCGCTGTTTAAGTCGGGTGATTGGCCGGCCGCTAAGCTGGCAAGTAAGCAGGCATTGCTTGAGTATCCCGAGCATACAGGCGTATACCAGGTCGTCTGGGCTTTGAACAAAAGATGGAAAGACAAAGCAATGGCGGCGCAATTGCAGTCGACTCTTCAGCATCTACGCAAGAGTGATGAGGCGAGGAAGGGTAAAGATTCGCCGTTGCAGCAGCTTTTGAAGGTATTTCCCAGTACTGAGAAGTGCCCGCTTCCCGGAGAGGCTCTCTCTCTGGTGGCTAGAACAGAATGTTTCCCCAGTTTCAGGCTGCTTCTGGCCAGAGATAAATTTCTGGGAGACAGCGGCGTAGTTAAGTACATAGTACGAGCGCCCAACTATGAACGGGTTGTGTTATTCGATGACGAAAGCAAGAATTTTCTACCTCTCACCCTTGAGCAGTTATTGAATGATCACTGCGGTCATAGCTGGTTTCAACACTCGTATGAAAGTGTTGTAAAAGTAGGCGAAAGAAAAATTCTTGGTTTTGGCTGTGATATTTACAAGTGTCAATTTCGAGGTGAGTCCGGTTATCACCTTCTCGCTCTCTGCCGTGATTTGAAGGTAGAACCCGGCATGGTTAGAGCGCTCTGTCATTTTACCTATGCGCCGGAGGCAAACTGCGTTCCCCTTTCTCTGGAGGAATATTATCTGGGCAAGAAACGGGAGCTTATTTCAATTAAGTCTTTAAAGCTTGTACCGGTTCAAGCTGCTGCCTTCGAGTTGGGAAAAGGCTATCATCAGGTAAAAGACATGGGTGAGCTGATGTTTTCGGAAGGCGGCGCCATCAAAGAAAGCGACCTTGATCAGTTTCTCTTGTCGCCCAAGAATGCTCGTTCAGAACATCGGTGAGATCTTTTTTGTAGCGGGATCCACCGAGTACCAGTTGAAGGTAGCGGTATGGTCCGGCAAAGCCTCAAAGACGTGGACGTTCCAGTTTTTGCCGTCTTTCTCTACTTCTATTACCGGCTTGCTTTCAGGGTGGGCCTTGGCGCTCGGTTTCTTAAAGAGGGCCAGCCATTCCTTCACTTCCGGGCGCTCTTCAACGAGCTTTCTAGCCTGGGCGGCTGTGAGCAAACCTTGTGATTTGGCACCATTTGCGGTGCCCTTTGCTTTCGTGCTTTGAGAGATGGTTTGGGTGGTGGCTTTAGGGGTGTCTTTGGCGGTGGTTTGAGAAGTCTTTTGATTGGTGCTAGGAGAAGTGGTGCCTGAAGGCTCTGCGCCGGCAGTGGGGGCTGCCTTTTGCTCGGGAGCAGAGGGAGCGGCCTGGCATTCCGAAAGTGCGGTTGCGCAAAGCAAAACGAGAGCAGTTGCGGCAATACGAGCCAGGCGGAGCTTCGGTAGTGGTGATGGTGGTGGCGCAGTCATTTCTTTCTTTCCTGTTATTTGATTTTTCGCACTGTTTCTTTGAACTTCATGGGAGGCAGTTCTTTCTGCTTATCTTCCAGTTTGCCCGGGTCGGGCACAAGCTTGTAGTCTTGCGGTTTTTCAAAGCCTTTCCGGCTTGTCTTCATGGCTTGTAGAGAGTTGGTCATGAGCATATAGTGCAGTTCACCGCGCAAGCTGACGAACTTGAATTGCAGAGGCAGACCCTTGCCTTCCGGCACTCCGTAATAGCGGCAGAGAATTGTGGCGGCCTGGGCCGGTACAGGCATTTTATCGGCGACTAGTAGCTCAGCCGACTGGGGAAAGCGTGGATCGGCGGACTCTCGTTCAAAATCTTTCTGTTGCTTTTTCTCGAAGTCGGAAGTAGTGGTCAGTTCGATGGCGGCGAGCCCCCTGGTTTCAGTCTTTTTACTTTGCTTGAGAGGCAATTTATTGAGGTTGAAACCACCAGTGGTGAGGGACGCTCCTTTACCGAGACCGCCGTAACTTTTGAAGGGAAGCAGGCAGTAGCGTTTCGTATTATTGTTGTAAAGGCACACCTGCCAGTCGGGAGCGGATGCCGTCAAACCGGTGATATTTTTGCGATCGAAAATCTTGATGCCCTGGGCCGATACAAAGATGTTTTGATCGCCGAGGATAGTGCTGGTTTGATAGAGATTGAAGCCGTCGGCTGCTTTGTCGGCTGCCCTATCCGCAGCCGCAGAGCCGGCACCTGCTTGAGCCGGCGCCGCCTTGTGGGGAGCCGCCATCGCCGTTGAGGCGCTGAGCATCAGAGCCAGACCTGCCTGAGCTAAGAGTTCAGGAAAGAGTTTGCGGTTTGCCTGCGGGAAACATTTTTTCAAGTAGTAAGTTCACCTGCCTCTCAGTCTCTTCCGGTGTGCCGCTGTTATCGATAACCTGCCCGGCTCGCCTGGCTTTTTCGCTCTGGGGCAACTGGGCTGCCAGGCGGTTTTCGATTTCTGCCTGGCTCAGTTTATCTCTTTCACCTAGCCTTTGCCTGAGCACGCTTTCTTCTGTAAAGACCGACCAGATTTCGTCGTATTCTTTTTCCAGCTTGGCTTCAAATAGTAGCGGTACCAAAATAGCAACCAGCGGGAAGCGGCTTGAGCTGCCGGATTCGCTCAGGTGTTTGACGCGCTTGCGGCAGTTTAAAATGACGTTGGGATGAAGGATAGCTTCCAGTTTGCTGCGTTTTTGCGGATCGGAAAAAACGAGGGCACCGAGGGCTTTGCGGTCTACCGGGGGAAGCGGCTCTCCCGGGCGAGGGCTTTCGGCAAAAACGGCAGCACCGAATTGATTGAGTATGGCTTTTTTCGTAGCTTCATCGCTTGCAAGCAATTCATGCACCACCTGGTCGGTGTCGATTACGGCTATACCTTGCCGGGCTAGAATTTTGCCCACCAGAGACTTTCCGGAAGATATGGTGCCGGTTATGCCAAGTACTGTGTGCTTTGCTGCTGTCATTGCTTAATTGCTATAGCATCGGATCGTCGGTAGATTGATTTTGTGTTTGCATTTGAGTCTGGTTCTCACTTCTGACAGTCTCAAGAATTTGTTTGACTCTTTCGATATTGAGAGACTTATTGCGAGTTTCTATCTGAGCTCGTACTTCGAAGTTACCAGTGCTGCCTTTAATGGGCTTGACAGCTAGAATGGCGCGCTCGGGAGCCACTCTTTGAATTTGCAGGGAATCCTGCCGGTTTTGGTTTTCAAAAGGCAACACAAAAAGGATCTGCCTGCCATCCGGAGCTTCATCGGCGATGGTCAGACCGGCTTCCTGGATACGTCTCTCGAGGCTCTGCCTGAGCGTAGCCAGGGAGGCTGTTACAGTTACCGCGGCCGTGCGGGCATCGAGTTCGCTGTTTTTGAACAGGGCTGATGCGCGGGCCCGCCAGGCCAGGCTTGGCTTGGAAGGTTGAGCGGCGGTGAAGGGCAGGTTTACCTGAGGCGGGGGCGGCAGGGGCGGTCTGGCGGCCGGTACAATCACATTCAGTGCCGGTGTGCCCTGGGCCTGACCAAGGGGCGTAAATTCGACTGACTGCTCCCCTGCTTCTTCCGGTGTGGGCTGGTTCTGGTTGTAAATTTCTTCCGGCTGCCATGGCGACTTATCCTGGGCAAGAGCAGCGGTTGTTCCGGAGCAGAGGCCGACAGCCAGGGTAGTAAGCAGAGCGAGGATGGTTGCACCGGCTCTGCAAGCGTGCGGCCGAGAGGAGGCCTTGCCGGTTATTTGCTTTGTGTTTTGCTCTTTTGTGTTTTGTGTGGACATCTTCAATTTGCTGTCTTGCCTGAGAATTAAGTAGATTGCGAACTTAGCGCAGTTGTGCCGGGAATACAATAAAAATACCATAGTTAATTTTCGAGGAATAAGAGCGCGCCGCACCAAGCACTTCACTGCCGGTAGTGGCGCCGTCGCCATGCCGTCGCCTCAATTGAGTCTATAATGAATTCAGACCAGTGGGGAGATGTTTCTTATGCCCTTTTTCCACCATAGTGG
>JACRFZ010000106.1 GCA_016212515.1 Candidatus Melainabacteria bacterium | reverse complement strand
TGCCGTCTCGACATATAAAAGCCGCTGGCGTCCGGGAGATCACCCTTGTTCCCCTTGATGAAGCCCTGGGCCTGGGCGGCACTTGCCCCGAGCCCCCACAGCGCCAGAATTGATAGCGCTGCGGCCACCCTTTGCCATCCGATCACTGTTTTCAACATCTTTGTGGTCCCAACGTAATTGCTTTCACTATCATCAACCATAGCAGTTTAATTACACTTAAAGGCTAATGTCAAGGGAAATGGCTCCAGGGCTCGATTCCCCTGCTATTTTAGCGATTAAACCGCTATAGCCTGCGGCGGGCGGCTGCCAAGTCCATGATAAACTAAACCGGTCTTCTTCGCTGGGTCTGACCTGGCATTGGAGGAGAGCGGCGTAGGTTGAGACTGCAGCGGGATAAGATCCGTAGGTTTCTCAGACTGTTCGTCAGTCTTACATTATAAGAGTTCAGGCGGGTGATACAAAAGAATGGGCACTATGAGTCTTAGCGAAGAGAGCAAGAATGCCACATCCACAATGACTCTGGGTATAGTGGCCGGCGAGGGCAAACTGCCGTCGCTGGTGGCGCAGTCAGCTAAAAGTCGTGGCTACCGTGTAATCGGTATGGCCCTTTCGGAAGATGCGCTGGCGTTGATTGAGCCCCATGCTCACAAGACATATTTGATTGCCCCCGGTCAGTTGGGTCGCAATGTCGGTCTCTTTAAGAAAGAAGGCTGCGGCAGTGCAGTATTCATTGGCAAAGTGCCCAAACTCAATCTGCTGCGACAGTTGCATAAGTTTGACTGGACGGCGGTAAAAGAGCTTTCCAAGCTCCCGAATTTTAATGACGATACCATTCAGTTTCATATGGGCGACTTCGTAGAAGCGCAAGGAGTGAAGGTTCTCACCCAGCGCGAATTCCTGGTGCATCTGTTCCCCGAGATTGGGTCGCTCACCAGCCGCCAGCTCACTATAGAGGAATATGCCGACATTGAGTACGGCATGGGGGTGGCTCGGGAAATTGCCCGCCTTGATATAGGGCAGACCGTGGTGGTACGCGACCGCATGATTGTTGCCCTGGAGGCTATTGAAGGCACAGATGAAGCGATCAAGCGGGCTGTTAAACTGGCCCGGGGTCCCGTGGTTGTTTGCAAAGTCTCTAAACCTAATCAAGACCAGCGTTTCGACGTGCCGACCGTGGGCATGAGCACTTTGCGCTCCATGCTGCGCGAGGATGGAACCGCGAGCGGCAGCATTCTGGTTGTGGAAGCTAAAGAAACCCTGGTGGTGGACCGGGAAGAGATGGTGGCTTTCGCCGAGAAGCACGGAATCGCCATCGTTTCGGCGCCTTTGCCGGAGAAAAAATCCTGAGCGATGCTGTCGCTATAGACGGCTATTATTAAAAAGCTGGGGGAAACCCTGGGATAGAGTCAGGTTTGCTGGTGTTGCTCTGCCTGCCCTGGATGATGGCATAATAGGACTTGTGACTTTCAAAATTGAAGTAGCAAGGGGAGCTTCCGCATGGGAAATTTGAAAACTAGAGACAGGTTTGAATTTCTGTCTGTTTCCAGGAACCTTGCCCTCAATGCCATGGGGCTGGCTTTGTGTTTGTCTTTTGGGGCTGACTTTGTCGATTTTGACGGGCAGTCTTCCGGCGCGGCATTAGCCCAGAAATTACCAAAATCTTCGCGTGAGCCGGGTGAACATGCCGGGGCTGCAAAAGCAGAGCCGATCGCTGCGAAAAACACACCTGCGAAGCCGTCCGGCCTGGCCGTTCCTGCTCCCGACACAGCTATTTCCAGCGATGGCAGCGAAGTTCCTCCGGTTGATCAGGCACAGGACGATGCCACTGCCGGTGGGGCGGTGAGTGAACCTTATGTTGGCACTGCCGGTAATGGCGCTGCCGTTAACGGCGGCAATATTGAAGTACCGGCTGATGGTGCAGGGGCTCAGTCTTCAAGCGGTCCTCCCGTGGTGGACGCAGCCTCTCCCGCGCAGTCGCAGGCGCTGACGCCGGAGCAGGAAGCGGCAAACGAAAAAGCGATGCTGCAAAATGAGGCCGTCGATCATTACGAAGCGGCCCGTGCCTATCTCCATAATCTAGAATTTGATCTTGCCGATGTCGAATTGCGCGCTTCCATCATGTGCATGCCGCATATTCGTGCTTCTCACAGGGATTATGCGCTGGTGTCTTTGCTCAGGGGGCACCCCGGGCGAGCCCTGGCCGAATTCATGATTGTAGTTGGTTTAGGGGATGCCATTCCCTATTCCGATGAGCAGAAAGAGGCTATTAAAAATGATGGACTGAAGTTGCATTATCGCCAGGGCTTGGCTTTAGCGGCTCAGTCCAAGTGGGCTGATTCAATTGTCGAGTTTGAATGGGCTAAGTTTTACCGTCCCAATGCCGCCAAGGTGACGCGCTCCATCGCCTTTGCCTATGCCAGCGAAGGTAAGTTCGATCTGGCTGAGAAACAGTATGCCGAGAGCTTTGCTATTGATCCTTCCGATGCTTATGGTCACGCCGATTTCGCCTTCTTGCTGGCTGCCAAAGGCAGTGCCGAGCGTGCCGTGGAGCAGCTCAATGAAGCGGTGAAGTTGCAGCCCAAGGTGGCGGCCTTGCATGTGGACCTGGGTTGGATGGCAGAGTCTAAGGGCGATCTGGCTAAAGCCGAAAGTGAGTTTCAGGAAGCGATTAAACTGGCGCCCCGGCAGGCCACTCTCTGGACCCACCTGGGCAAATTACAGGCCCGCCAGGGCAAGTCCGACCTGGCCATTCAGGCCTATAAAGAGGCTCTGGCCATCGATCCTCAGCAATTGGACGCCAGCGAAGGCTTGCAGCGCCTGGACGGGGCTTTGGACAAGAAGAAGGAAGGCTCGAAGAGCTGAAGGGCATCGTAATTCCCCCAATGACATGGGGGTTGGCTTCGCCTAATATCAGGCCAAGATCTCATCCAGTTAGAGATGAATTGTTGGTTTTCTTTTCGGCAGGTCTAATTTGGCTTCTCCCGGCGATAATGCAGACTCTTCCACGGTTCAGGACCGTCTAATTGATGCCGGGCAAAAGAGCAAAGTAGAGGCGGACGGCAGAAATTCCCTCGATCTTCTCGGTCTGGCATTGGGAGAGAAGCCGTTGAGCACGGCTGCTTCTGCCTTGCCTGCAACCACTCAGGCTCACTTGGACCAAGGTTCGAGTCTCAAGCCTGGGCTGGCCAGCCCCGGGCTTGCTACGATTTCGGCTTCCCGGGCGACCTCCCTGGAAGCCGGCGGGAAGGGGGCACCGGTGGGCAAGGGCGAAATCGCCGCCATGGCCTGGGATGCTGCTGTGGCTGTTCCCGGCAAAGCGGTGGACACCCTGGCTTCTGATTTGAGAGATGACAAAGGTGCTGTGCTGGGGCGCCTCTTTCAGGGGGCACTGATTGGGGCCGGTACCACTGCGGTTATGCGCTTTGCGCCGAAGCTTGGCTATGTGGGTGGTGCTGTTTTACTTGCCGATCAGCTTTATGGTACCGCTAAGGGCCTGGGTGGATTTGCCGACCAGGCTAGGGCTATTACCAGCGCTGCCGAGCGGCAGACCCTTGTGGAACAGTCGTCTCAAAAAATGGGCAGTTCGCTGGCCCATATGGCCGAGGGTGCGCCGGGTCTCATTGCCGGCGGTTATATGGCTACTAGATATGTCGGCACTCCCTTGCTTTATACGCGCATAGGCATTTCCGCCACTGAAAAGGTGGTCGACCCGCTTCGCAACCGCCTGGCCTTCATGGGACCGGGTACTGAGCGTCTGCCCCTCGGTCTTGTTGAGAAGACCGCTCAATCTACCAAAGTCGATGCCTACGGACTTTTACAGAAACTGAGCGAGCACCCCAGTCATAGCTGGGCGGGAATAGAGACCGGGCGCGCCGTGGACCTGGCTTCTATGAAACTCAGTCGGCCGGTGCGCGGCTCCGAACTGCGTCTGCCCAACTTGCCGGCCCCTAATAAGGCTGACGCGCTGACCTTCCATACTCATAAGCCCGGACGGGGCGCCTATCCTGGCGAGGATGATTTGCTTTCCACCCGCTCTATTGGTCTTATATCTTCCGGTACGGAGAAGGGTATCTTCCTGGGAGAGCGGGGTCAGGTTCTTGATTTGCTGCGCCGGGGAGCCGGAGGAAGCTATGTGCCCAGTTTGAAAGCGGTGGTCATAGATGAAAGCGCGGGAACGGCCAATCGGTTGGTGGGAACCTGGGACAGAGGGGCTAAGCACTGGCTTTTGACTGAGCGGAGTCATCTTGATTACAGTGCCACAATAGAAGCTTTACGCAATCTTGATACAACCAGGGCCTGGCAAGCACTTTCACAGATTCCCAGGGTGCAGACAGGGGCTGGCTTTTAGTTTCTGTTGCGCCAAAGTTACTTAAACGCGTCATCTAATAGTCTTTTGCTTAAGTTGGGCTATCATTAGCAAAACCGGGGCAGGAGAACATAAGTGACGGTGCAGGCGAATTTAAAAGCCCATACCAAGTATTTGTGGTTCGACACGAAGAAGCGACGCGAATATATTCGCATTACTGACGACGTCGCAAAGTTTTTAGCCGAGACAGGCATGAAAGAGGGTTTTATTCTCGTTTCTGCCATGCACATAACAGCCGGCATTTACGTCAATGATTGGGAAGGTGGTCTGATTCAAGACATCGACACCTGGCTTGAAAAGTTGGCGCCGGAAAACCCGAATTATTTACATCACAAGACCGGCGAAGATAATGGCGACGCCCATTTGAAGCGCATCTTGATCAACCATCAAGTGACTGTTCCGGTGACGGACGGCAAACTGGATCTGGGACCGTGGGAACAGATTTTCTATGCCGAGTTTGATGGTCAAAGGCGCAAGCGCGTCATTTTGAAAGCCCTGGGGATTTAATATCGAACACTTGCCGTAAACCGGTCAAATGCTACTTTCCAAAATGAGGTAAAGACTAGATGACAGTAAAAGATAGAGGAAATACGATGGTGAGACGAGGTTCTGCTTCTAACAACGGCGCTGCGTCTGGACGTGGCGATGCTCTCAAGACTGCGCAACAACGCCAACCTGTGCAAACCACTGTCGATTACACTCAAACCTCGGTCTCCGAAATATTCGGTAGCAATGTTTTCAATCGTGCCACCATGCGTTCACTTTTGCCCAAGAACGTCTACAAGGCGCTAGTTCGCTGTCTGGATCATGGTGAGCAACTCGATGCTTCCATGGCCGACATCGTCGCCAACGCCATGAAAGATTGGGCCATCGCCCGTGGTGCCACGCACTTCACCCACTGGTTCCAACCTATGACCGGTTTGACCGCCGAAAAGCATGATGCTTTCCTGGTCTTCAGCGGTGATGAAGGCGAGGCTAACCTGGAATTCTCCGGTAAGCTTCTTATTCAGGGCGAGCCGGATGCCTCCAGCTTCCCCTCCGGTGGAATTCGTTCTACCTTCGAGGCTCGCGGCTACACCGGCTGGGATCCCACAAGCCCGGCTTTCTTGATGGAAAGCACCAACGGCAAGACTCTCTGTATCCCGACCGTCTTTTGTTCATACTCGGGTCATGCTCTCGATAAGAAGACACCGCTCCTGCGCTCCATGGAAGCCATTTCCAAGCAAGCCGTGCGCCTTCTCAGTCTGCTGGGTAACAAATCTAGGCGTGTCACCTGCACGGTTGGAGCTGAGCAAGAATATTTCTTGATTGATGAAGCCTTCTATATGGCTCGCCCGGATATCATCAATTCCGGCCGCGCTCTCTTTGGTGCCAAGCCGCCCAAGGGCCAGGAGATGGAAGACCATTACTGGGGTTCCATCAAAGAGCGTGTGCTGGCATTCATGATGGATGCCGAAGCCGAACTCTATAAGTTGGGCGTACCGGTCAAGACCCGTCACAACGAAGTGGCACCGGCTCAGTTTGAAGTGGCTCCGGTTTTCGAAACCAGCAACGTAGCCACAGACCACAACATGCTCTTGATGGAAGTTTTCCGTAAGATTGCCCAGAAGCATGGTTTGCGTTGTCTGTTCCACGAGAAACCCTTTAGCGGCGTAAATGGCAGCGGCAAGCACAACAACTGGTCAATGTCCGATGAGGAAGGCAATAACTTGCTTGAACCCGGTCATACGCCCCATGAAAATCAGCAGTTTATGCTGGTGCTCACCTCGGTGATTCGAGCTATCAATAAGTATGGTCATGTTTTGAGAGCCAGTATTGCTTCCGCCGGTAACGATCACCGCCTTGGTGCCAACGAAGCACCTCCGGCAATCATGAGCATCTATCTTGGCGATAAACTCACCGAAGTGGTAGAGGCCCTGATGTCCGGTAAGAAAGAGATTACCGGTCGCGCCGGCAAGAAATTGCAATTCGGCGTTGCCGCTCTTCCCGAACTGCCGGCCGATGATTCCGATAGAAACCGTACCTCGCCTTTTGCCTTCACCGGCAATAAGTTTGAGTTCAGGGCGGTTGGCTCCAGCCAGTCGGTAGCCTGGCCCAACACTGTGCTCAACACCATTGTGGCTGAGTCGCTCGATTATGTGGCTACCCAGATTGAGAAGCTCATAAACAGCGGCACCGATATCAACACAGCGGTTGAGAAAGTGGTGCGTGAGACCTTGAGCGAGAACAAACGGATTCTCTTCAATGGCGATAACTACAGCCGTCAGTGGCATGAAGAAGCGGAAAGCCGCGGCTTGCCGAATCTGAAAACCACGCCGGAAGCGCTTCCCTGCCTCGTGGACGCGGAAGTGAAAGATCTCTTCAAGCGCTATGAAGTGCTCGAAAACGACGAGTTGGTCAGCCGTTACAACATCAATCTGGAGTCTTATTGCAAGACTGTCAATATTGAGTCGCTTTTGACGGCGAACATTGCCCGCACCATTATCTTGCCTGTGGCTTTCGAGTACCAGCAGAGAGTGGCGCAGACAATAGCCACCACCCGTGCAGCCATCACCGGCATCAATATGTCTACGCAAGAGCACTTGCTGAAAGAGCTTTGTGAGAAGATTGGCAACTTGCAGTCCGGAATCGATAAGTTGGAATCACTGATCAAGGAAGGTCACCATGACGACCATGCCGAGAGCGGTGAAGGTGATAATCTCAATCGGGCTCGCTTCTACGAGCAGAAGATTATTCCTGCCATGAATGCCGTTCGTGCCATTTCCGACGACCTTGAGCAGATTGTCGATGATGCTCTCTGGCCTTTGCCCAAGTTCAGAGAGATGCTCTACATCTATTAAGAGCTGTCGGCGGCTTCTAGACCTACCGTAGGACAAACCACGGTAAGCCCGGAAGGTGGAATTGGGAGGTGCTGCGAGAGCAGCACCTTTTCTTTTGAGATTGCTGCGAGAGCAGCACCTTTTCTTTTAAGATTGCTGCGAGAGCAGCACCTTTTCTTTTGAGATTGCTGCGAGAGCAGCACCTTTTCTTTTGAGATTGCTGCGAGAGCAGCACCTCTTTCTGCTAGTGGCTGATAATCGTTTGTGTCTTTCTATATATTAAGAAAGCTGTGGTATCGTGTGCGATACTACCGGTGTTTATTGCCATGACCGATAAATTCCAGCCTCAGCAAGACCAGTCCTCTTCACTCGAAGGGGCTGCCGGGCATTCGGGGACCTCATCAGTTTCTGCCTTCATGTTCCGCCTGCCGGAGGGTAGTTTGCCGCCGCCGGGCTATATGCTGCCGCCACCGGCCCCCCGAGTGGGGGATAAATTTCAACCCCAGCAAGCCAGACCATTTTTATCGAGCGCCGTAGCACCCGCTCATGTTGTCTGGCCTGTGCTGATGATGCCGCCCGGCAGGGCCTTTAGAATGGAGCCGCAAAAGGGTATATCCAGGGAGGGCGGCAATGATGATAAGACAACGGTGTCGGCTGCCTCGGGGGTTCACACCGGTAGGCAGAAGATACCTACCGTTCGGGAAAAGGTATACATCGATGGAGATACTGTAAGCAGAAATGCCGGTGCTCTTTCTCCCGCCTTCAATTCGGATACTCAGACGGCTCACATGGACCAATCCGACAGCGTAGATTCACACGATCCCGGCGCATCGCCCTCGCCGGTGGTGCCTCCCGGCGGGCCTTTGGCTGCCACGAATGCCTCTTACGCCGGCGGCAGTCTGGCACCGGCCAAGTCTTCCGGTAAGACGGTGCCGGGTAAGACTCGCACCCGGGAGGAGATGCTCAAGGCCGAGGATAAGGACGAGCTGGTCGGGACCACCTATTTAGGCAAATATGAGCTGATAAGCGTGCTCGGCGCCGGCGGTATGGGCGTAATTTATAAGGCTCGTCAGGTCTTTCTTGATCGCGTATTGGCCATCAAGATGCTCAAGAACAAATTCGCGTCGCCCAAGGCCCGCATGCGTTTCCACCAGGAGGCTAAGGCGGCCGCTGCGCTCAATCATCCGGGTATCGTGGCCATCAATGACTTTGGCATAGATGACGAAGACCGCCCCTACATGGTGATGGAGTACGTACAGGGCGTCACTCTTGCCGATATCGTCAAGATGAGCCCACAATCGATTCTTCCTTTGCGGGAAGCGCTGCCGGTCTTTATTGAAATGCTTGACCCCATGGCCGTCGCCCACAGTCATGGCGTTGTGCACCGTGACATCAAGCCCAGCAATATTATGCTGGCTTTGAGAGAAGACGGCACCGTGCAAATCAAACTGCTCGATTTCGGCATCGCCAAGATGCGCGATCTCGACGACCATACCATTCAAGATCTGACTAAGACCGGAGAAGCGCTAGGCACTCCACTCTATATGAGCCCGGAGCAGATCAAGGGTACGCGGGTCGATAGCCGCGCCGATATTTATTCTTTCGGCTGCGTCATGTATATGTGTTTGACCGGTGTGCCTCCTTTTGTAGGCGAGAATAAGCTACACACCATGGACAAGCATGTGAGCGAAGTACCGCTTACGTTGAAGGAAGCTTCGATTGGTCTGGATTTTCCTCCGGAACTGGAAGCTTGTGTAATGCGCTGTCTGGCTAAAGAACCGGAGCAACGCTATCAGTCGAGCGAAGCCTTGCGCCGCGATCTGGTGGCCATTGCCTGCCAGTTGGGTATGGTCAAGATGCCACCGGGCATGGTGAGTCCTAGCGAGTCCTTTCTCGATGATGTGGCCTCAAACCCGCCTCTTTCAGAGGAACTGGCGCAGGCTGTAACCGAGTTTACTTCCCTGGAGCTTTCCACCCTTTGTTTGACAGACCCGCCGGCAGCCCTGGAGCGGAAAGCCGGCGGCTCTTCCGACCTGACTGTGGATGCTAAGTCAATGGGACTGACCGGTTCTGCCACAAGGTCCCAGAGCCAGAGGAATACTGTAGCCGATCTGAATCGCACCGGGCAAAGGCAGTTGCCTGTGCCCTATGGCAGTGCGGGCTCCAGCCCCGGAACCCGCAGGCAGGAGATAGAGCTTGCCGAGGATGATGCCCAGGAGATTAGTTATGTTGATCTGGAACCTTCCCCCTGGCAGCGCGGCCGCGTCAGATTGTTTGCCGCTCTGGCACTTCTTATGGTCTTAGGTGGTTCCGTGTCCTGGTACTGCTTGCTCGGACCTGGTGTGCACCCGGCTGAGGACGGCAAAGCTAAAGCCGCGGTCGATGCTCCTGCGGTCAGCCAGCCCCCTGCACCTGTTGCAAAACCCATAGAGAAAGACCCTCTCGATGACATGGAAAAGGAGGAGAGCGGCGACGAGCAGTTCGTCAAAATGATTGCCGCCAAACCCTTCATGACCCGCCTGGAGCCTCGCAACCTCAGTGTAACCGATGCGGCCATGCCGCACGTTGCCAGGCTCAAATTCCTGGAAGTCTTTAGCCTCTGGGACTCGAAGGTGACGGCAAAAGGCTTGTCTTATATCAATAAGGATAAACTTGGGGCTTTTGGGCTCTACAGTTGCTCGGTTGATGATGCCATTATTCCGGCCGTTTTACAGTTCAAAAATCTTACCCAGGTCGGCTTTCGCGACTGCAAGGGCATTACCGACAGTGGCGCCGCCAAACTGGCAGCGCTCAAGAATTTGACCACGGTGGATCTAGCCGGTACCAGTGTCTCAAATAAGACAGCCGCCGCTCTTGCCGGCATGCCCAGGCTTTTGACTGTTTTACTGGATGACACCAATGTGGATGATGCTGGTTTGAAACAGCTTTGCCGGAACGGATCGATCATCTGGCTTTCTCTCGACAAATGCAAGTTGAGCGAGGCCGGTCTTGCTTCTCTCAAAAATACACCCAAACTGATTAAGCTGAGTGTATCCGGTTGCGATGTCGGAGACGGCTTCATTGATACCCTACTCTCTCTCAAGCATCTGGAAGTGGTAAATCTCTCCGATACCAAAATCACAGACAAGGGTTTAATGCGGCTCTCCGGTCGCAAGCAGCTTAAGACTATTAACATTGCCGGTTGCAACGTATCGGCAGAAGCCGAGGACAAGTTTAAGAAGGAAAATCCCGGTGTTACCGTTGAGCTTTCACCCTTTAGAGGTTTCTACAGGGCTTTCGGCAACTGACGGTGCGGTGTCTGTGTAACGGCAACGGGTCAATCCATCTATTTATGATTAGATCTGCTCGTTTTTGTGTATGAGATAGGTGGCTTCCCGGCACTCTGTTTATCGGACGGTATCCCCTCATGGTCGCCCCTTACGGCGCTTTCTTATGACCCTACACTCTGAAAAGAAGACAATATTCAGCCTTGCCATAGCCTTTTTACTTCTGGCAGTGGCTTCCTTGTTGTCGATGATGGGTTTTGGCCAATTCCACGGCGATCACTGGCTGGAAACCAGGCAAAATTCGGTGAAGGAGTTGCAATCTATCGGTTCGGCTTACAGCATGGTTCTGGTGAACAGCCAGCGCTATGTGGTCAGCGGTGAAGGGCAGCACCTGAGCCTCTTTAACCAGTCCCTGGAAGACTTGAAGTTGCACCTGGGCAGCTTGCAGGCTTTAGATGGCGGCCAGTACGGTCGCACCGAGCGGGTGCGCCGCCTTTCCAATGAGCTGGCCCTCAGTCTTGGGGAAATCGATCTCGATGTTAAATTGCGCCAGGACAAAGGCTCCAGTCCGGCCCAGAGTCTGCTTCTGACAAACCGGGAAATGCGCGATGCCGACGCCATCCTTAAAAGAATAGTGGCTATGGAGCAGGAGGAGAGCGCGGCCATCCAGGCCTTCTTCTCCGGGGATGTGAAAGCCAGGGGTAACAGTCTGCCTCTGGTGGCTTTCGTTTTTGCTTGCCTCAGTTTTGTAGTAGCTCTGGTTGAACTCTTCGGCAACCGGCGTGACTTTGAATTTGATATTGCCGATGAAGCCCGTCTGCCTGGCTTAGATGCCGTGCGCCCGCTCTCGCCTGCCTACAGCGGAGGCGCTTCCGCTGGCTACAGCTCGGGTGATAACGGCAACGGCAACGGCAATGGCAACGGCTATTACGGCAATGGCAGTGGTGAACTGACCCAGGACGATCTGACCGGACTTCGCCGTGATCTGGCCGGTGCGCTGGCACAGCTTGAGCGTCTGGCAAATGTAGATTATCTCACCGATGTATTGAATGTTCGTTGTCTGGAGCAGGTTTTGCGAATCGAGGACAACCGTTCCGGACGTTCCGGGGAGCCTCTTATAGCCATGCTCATTAACTGCGATAATCTCAAGAAGGTTAATGAAGGGCTCGGCCACGGCACCGGCGATGTGATTTTGAAAGAGACAGCCAAGCGCATTCTCGGTATTTTACGCCCCTCCGATCATGTGGCCAGGGTGGGCGGTGACGAGTTTCTTGTGCTCCTGCCTGATACCAGTCTGCCCTATGGGATGCGGGTGGCTGAGCGTATTCGCAGCGGTATTTCCGATGCCCCCATGCAGGGAGCCAACGATGTTGTACCTGTCACTGCTTCAATAGGCGTAGTCAGTCTAACTGCCAAAATTGCTTCCGTGCAGGAAGCCGTCAATCTAGCCCGGGCTGCTCTTAAGCGCAGCAAAGCTGCCGGCAAGAATAAGGTTACCGTGGCGGAAGAGTCTCCCCTCTCCAAAGGTTCTCGCGTCACCCAGCGCGATATTGTGGAACAGCTTTTGGATGCAGGCGAGTTTCGTACCGTCTATCAGCCCATTATTGCTCTGGCCAGCGAGAAGGTAGATGGCTATGAAGTTTTGAGTCGCGGTCCGGATGGCGCCTTCGAGAGCCCGGCCGATTTCTTCCGTATTTGCGTGGAGAACAATATTCTTACCACGGTAGATTTGCAGTGCTTGCGGCTCTGTCTGGCAGCGCCCAGAGATTTGGAGGAAAATGCTCGCTTCCATGTCAACCTCTTCCCCTCTACCTTGCTAGAAACGCCTGTGGATAAGCTAATCGAGCTTTTCCCCGCCGACCGTTCCCATATCCGCTACTGTGTTGAAATCTCCGAACAGGAATTCATCAGTGAGCCTGCCTATCTGCGTGACCATGTGAATGCCCTCAAGCATGCCGGTATACTGGTGGCTATCGATGATGTCGGCTTCGGACGCAGTTCCTTGGAGACTTTGATTTTGCTGGAGCCTGACCTGGTGAAGGTGGATAGAAAGTATGTAGCCGGCCTCTCCCATGAACCGGCAAAAGCGCGACTTCTCAGGCGCCTTGCCAACGTGGCAAAGAGCCTGGGGGCGCAGATTATCGCTGAAGGTATAGAAAATAGAGAAGATTTGCCGCTCTTGATGGAGATGGGTATCGATTACGGTCAGGGCTTCCTCTGGGGTGAATTGCTCGGCAAACTGCCGGCACGCGAAGATATGGTCAAAAAGGGGTAGCTTCAATCATGACGCAACTACCAGTTGTGCGGGATAAGTTCTCGGTTGAGAAGTGCCTTTCCGACGGCTGGAAGGGTATGATTTCCCATTTTTTGCCTCTCTTTGGGGTCATGGTCGTCTCCTTCCTGATCATGGCTATGGCCACTTTACCTACGGCTGTGGTTATCGTTAGCCACATCATGAAATTCCCCCTGCCTGCCATAGCCGATGTCTTTCTTTCGGTGCTTGGTATGGTGGCCGGCTTTGTGGTTGGACCCATGGTGCAGATGGGTATGCTGCGCGCCTGTTTGAAGGTGATAGACAATGAGACGCCTTCACCGAAAGATCTATTTGTCTGCTGGCCCTATTTCTGGCAGTTCTTCTCGGCTGGTTTCCTTATGAAGTGCATGAGATTTCCTGCCTATCTGTGTTTTATTTTTCCGGGCATTTGGTTAGACCTGTCTTTTCGCTTCTATGAGTACTTCGTCGTAGACCGGGGCATGGGGCCGATTCAAGCCTTCAGAGCCAGCAATCAGGTGACTAAGGGTACTCTGGTGCGCATTGCTTTGACGGAAGTGATACTTCTGGTGGTGGCTGCTATCGGAGGCATGGTGCTCATAGTCGGAGCAGTTCCGGCCGCCATGATCGTCATGCTGGCCCGTGCCAGTATGTACAGGCAGGTCTTGCAGAGTTTTCTTGGTGAAAACAAGGTTGAATATGATCCTGACGATGAGGCCCGTGATTTTGACGACAAGTTGAGACGGCAGGCCAGGTTAGCTGGAGATCCCTCATTGAAGGAGTCCGGTGCCGTTATTGTTGGTTCCATGCAGAAGCCGCCGCAAGAAGAACCCCGGGTATCGGCCCCGAGCTTTGTCGATGCCCCGCCCGTTGACGATCTCGAGGCAGCCTTTGCTAATTTGCAAAAGCAAGCCCAAAAGGATGCCGCTGAAGGTGCGCCCACTCCCGCTCCTCAAGGCGACATGACTGATGACGGGGGCGCTAGAATATCCCTGCGCGGTGTAGAATCTAGTGCGGAACTTACAAACGGCGGCGCGGACAATGAGGGGGCTTTTGGTGTTGAGAAAAAATAGGCGGCGTCTGCTACTTGCTTCCATCCTTTCGGTTGCCTCCAGTTTTGCTGTCCATTCCTGTCTGTCCGCCGAGGCTGCCGGCACTGCCAATGGTTCTGACACTGATAATGGTTCTAAGACCGCCGGTGGTGTTAGTACCGATACTAAGCTGAAAGATGATACTAAAAGTGGTGCCGGAGCTAATACCAGTGCCGGCACCAACAGCTCCGAAAGTGCCGCCGGTATTCCCGGCTGTACCGGTATACCGGCAGTAGATCCGGCAGCAGTGCCGGTTGATGCGAGCACTACCCCCTTTGCCCGGGCTGCCGGTAGTCAGCCACTGAGCGGTTCTGTTGAATCGGTGGCTCTTGTGGCGGAGACCGGTCTTAAGGAAGTGGGAGAGACTCTGCATCATTTGAAGGATGCCACCTGGGGGCTATTCTCCGAAGTTCAGCAACCCAATATGTTTTTCGCCGGTGGTCCTGATGTGGTGGGACCAATCATAATTACCCCCGTGAACGGCTCAGGCTTTATTCAGGGCGAGGGTTTTGTGCCCCCTCGCAAAAAGTGGGTCGATTTTTATATCGATCATGTGCAATATCTTGCCCCTCAGTTGGAAAAGGAAATCGCTGCTCTTGTTTTGCCGGATGGTGTCAGTGACGGTACCAGGAGCGACCTGGAGACTATGAAACAGATCGCAGCCCGTATGCCTAAAGATTGCGATAACCTGATAAAGGTCTCCCAGGGTCCCAAGTACGACAACATGGCCATTGCCACTGCTGCTCAAGTTCTAATCGATGATTTGAAGACTATTGATAAAGCCCGCAAGGAAGTCTACAAAGGGGTGAAACTTGACTTGCATCAAGCTGAGAGGAAAGCGCGAGAGCGCAAGAATTAGTAGCAGTAGAACCGTCATTTCGGGTTATGGTCGCGCTTCAAAATATGGATAAGCCAGTTCTTGAAAGTTGTGAGACCTGCTTCCGGCTGAAAAGCGAGGCCGGTCAACCTTCCCTCACACAGTGGAAAACTGTTTGCCGCTGCGAGCGCCCTTATTCGCCAAATGCTCAGTATTCAATTGCTCTTTGCTCGCGCTGCAAGAAGCGTGTTGCCACGGCCCCGACAGGCATTGTAAGGGTTCCCGATCTGTGCACGTGCGAGACGCCTGAAGTAAAGTCTATTGCGAATCATTTGACTCAGGTAAAGCCCGGCGAAGTTGAGGCTGTTGAACTTGATCTGTCCACAGTTGGTATGTCCCCGGCTAACTTCCCGACTGAAAGATACAAACCACTCGGTATATTGGGACAGGGTCCAAGAGCCAATGTCATACTGGCCAGAGACAAGCAACGGGGCACCAAGGTTGCCGTCAAGTGCTTCAAGCAAGTTAGCCCTGAGGCTCTGGCTCAGTTCGAGAAGGAAGCCAAAAATCTCGCCCGGCTCAACCACAAGAATGTAGCCCGTTTGATCGACTACGGTATTCTGAATGGTAAGACACCATATACGGTGAGTGAATATAAAGACGGCTTCAATCTCGGGCAGTATTTAGCCTTGCATGGTACTCCCAGTCATGATGTTGCCGTTATGATCTTGCTTGCGGTGGGCGAAGCCCTGATGGCTGCCAATAAAGACGGACACTTTCATAGAAGTCTCAAACCAGGCAACATAATTTTCATAGACGATATGAACTCGGAACCGGCCGTTGCCGTGACAGACTTTAGCCTTGGCAAACTGAAGGTCGATGCTTCTGCCACTCCCTTTGATGCTTTCTATATGTCGGCCGATGAAGCCCGTGGTCTCGATTTCGATGAACGATCGCAGCTCTATACAATGGGGCTGGTTGGATTTGCGCTTCTAACCGGCGTGCCGCCCTTTCAGATGGGGTCTTACGCCGAAATCAAGAATAAGCATGCCCTTGAATTGCCTCCCCAGATTGCCTCACTCAAGTTCGATGCGGCGAGGCCCAGGGACTTAGAGGAAGTGATCGAGCGCTGTCTTGATAAAGATCCCCGCAATCGTTTTGATTCGGTGGCCAAGCTGGTGGAGCGCCTGGAAGTCTTTCCCGCCCGGGAGAGAGCTCGTATAGCGGCAATTCTTGCTGCCCGGAAGCGCCGCAAGCTCTTGCAAATTTCAGCCGTGGTGTTGGGGATTGTGCTGGTACTGGGTGCTATCGCCTACTTTGTTCTGGGCCGGCATTGACCATTATGGGAAGCGCTTCGTCAAAATTTATAGAAATCTATCCAGTAATCGATTAGAGCGGCATCGAGCGGATCTACCTTGTCTCGGATAGATTTCATTCTTGCTGCGATTTTTTCAGTGGGTATGAGTCCATGTTTTATTGCGGATTCGATGTAAATCGCCCAGCCGGTGTTAACCAGTTTGGCTATTTCGTTCAGATAATCCATGGCTTCTTTATAGTTATGACCGTGGATTTCTGAGTCAATATCCACAAACAGCCGGTCATAGATCTTGTCTGAGGCTAGCTTGGCGACTTCTCGGGCTTGCTCTTGGTTGCCCGCGTAGTGGTTTGAAAGGTGATATTTGAAGCTTTGCCAGAGCGTCCGGATGGTCTCTTTGTCTGCTTCGCCGGCAATCTCCAGGTAATGATTCAAAAACTCTTTGTACTGAGGAGATGCTGTTAGATCACTGTTGTATCGAAAGAGTTTGCGCATTGACAACTGGATGCTCAGAGCCTCCGACCACTTCTTCTTATCTCGAAAGTGATTGTAGAGTTTCATTTGATCGCTAATGAGCGCTGTGCATCGTTCTTTGACTTGTTCCCTGGTGCCTTGAAAAATTCCATCCTCGTTTAGAGTCTCGATGCAGTATTCGAACAGCGCCATGGGACGGGCGTCTGTTTGAATTGCTAGTTGACCCAGGCGGTTTCTCAATTCCTGGCTACGCTCTCGAAGAATGGGACCGGCGAGGGTATATGTGTGAATTGACACCAACGCTATAAACTGCCTGCCTAGCTCTTCTTGCTCATTTCTTTCGTGTGGCAGAGGGATCTTTAGAAAGTTGTCTATCAGTGTTTTGATCTCTACCTGGAACCTGTTTAGATCTAGTACAGAGTTTGCGTTATCCCTGGAGCATGTGGCTATGCGATCCAATAGTTCTATGCATTCGATGCCTTTTGAAAGATCCAGGCTGGGCATGAGATCTAGCAGTCTATCGGTCAGCAGTTTTTGCTCTGTCAGGGTAATCAGTGGTCCTCGAACTTCTGCAGCCTGCTCAAGCGACTCGTAGGCGCCGTTATAGTCTTTTTCTTTAGCTTGCTTGTCCGACTCTGCTATGACCTTTTGTCTGAGAGTGGCTAGCTTCACTTGCTGGGCCTGCTTCCATTGTGACGCATCTTTGGAAACAGTTTCCTCTTCGCCCAAGGGGGCGAACCCAAGAGCCAACTTAAGCCTCAATACTGGGCTCGGTAACAGCGCCTCTAGTTTGTCATAGCGCTCCGTCAAAGCCTTAGAGAAATACTCATTATTGAATTCGCGATAGCAGCTTCTAAATCTGACTAGATCTATAAGATCGTTCATTGCATCTATTGGACTTTTTACGGTGTTTTCATCTACCTCTTTGAGCAGTTTCTGAAAACGTTCTTTAACTGAATTATTGTTCCGTGACCGAGGAGAGACTGCTGGTTCTTGTAGTGGCTCGCCCGATCTTTCTATCAGTCTTGAAATACTTTGAATTCTTGCGGACAGTTCGAATTGACCGCTATCTGTGCATTCCCTGGCGAAATCATCTAAGGTCCTTTGAGATAAGATACCGTGATTGAATTCTTCTTTAAACCTTCTAGCGACCGGGCTTGCAAACACTGGTATTTTATCCTTGTCTTCCGCCTTTTCGCTTCGTTCCATGGTTGCCAGCAACGAACTGCCAAGGTCGTTAAGATCGCTTCTCGAAGCCTCTCCCATCCATGTATCGGGTACCGGCCTTAAGAAGAAATAGCAACCGGCCTTGTCTTTGTAAAACTGTTTGTCCGAATACTGAATGTGTGTCTTGTATGGCTCGGCAATGGCTGGTTTGCAGGTAAAGCTTCCGAACAGTAAGCAAGCCGATAATGCTATACCGGCTATTTTCCCGGCCATGGCTCCGTATCTAAGAGCCGCGTAGTCCTCAATTACCTGGCGGCAAACATCTAAAGCAGAAGCTGTTGGCGCCGCTTCCGGCATGGCAACGCAGATTTTTTCACCGGCATCAATGCGATTTTGTAAGTCACGCCGCGCTTCGCTTGTGTAGTCGGTGATGTTTTGTACCGTGCAAGAACATTTTGCACAGCTTCTTTCTTTGTCCGTACCGGGCATAGCCTCCCACGACATGGGGCAAGCGAAGCTCAGTTTGATTTGATTTTCGATGTCTTTATGCATGCACGACATTGTACAGCTTACCTGCCGGCTTTATCTGGGCGATTACTCTGCCATGAGAAAGGCGGATCCGTTGATATTGTAAAGCTCTCAGCCTGAATTGTGGGTGTCGACCGCAGTCGGGCTTGGCAACTTTGAGGTGAGCTATAATAGAGTTCCCTGCGTGGTTTGTGTCCATGAACAAACAAAATCCCGATTCTGAGAAGATTGAGTCCAATTCTTCGGAAGATCGTAAAGTGCCATCTAAAGACTTATCCAGGGCTGATATTGACATGTCGAATGAAGTGCTTGAAGCGGCTAATTCACCGGCTAAACTTTTTGATGCTGTCGAGGCCGCAAGAACAAATAAGCACTCCGGCAGCGCCGGTGGTGACCAGGCTTATAGTATTGAGATTGTGATGGACGATGGAAATCGGGTCTCCCGATTAGATCCACTGACTGCAGGCGGTCCCAGTATTAAGGGCTCTATTAGTAGAGAGGAATTGGAAGCAAAAGCTGCGGGCGGTGATGGCTTTGCTGCATCATACTTGAAGCAGATGGAGGCTTGTGACTGGCTAAGTGAAAACGCTCGCAGTATTCGATTGAATGAAATTCAGAAACAGGCGGACCTGACATACGGTCGCAAGACCACGCTGCTAATTGGTTCTGTTTCTAGCTCTGAGTCTGGACTACCGGAAGGTAGCCTTGAGTTTCTTGATGAGCAGATGGTTCCTTCCGATGAATTAGCAGAGCGGCTTGCGTCCTTCAAAAGCGCTCGAAACGAGTTGGTTCAGAGTGTCATTGATCTAGGTTACGAGAAAGAGAAGATCGATGGATTATGTATCGCTGATGACGATGTTGGTTCCGCGCTGGCTTTATATCTATTGGGACCAGACCTTTTCGAGAGATTTGGCAAATCTCAGTCACGAGACCTTGGTAATAATCTTCTGATATTTGGTATCGCTCCTTTGTTCGGTGCCTGCGAGACTGCTGCCCAGAAGTGGGAAAGAGAGAAGCCTGCACTCGGCGTTGAGGGTTCAGTAAACTTCTTCTTTGGCACAGTTGTCGGTGCTGCGCTGGAGCGTTTGCATCCTGCTGTTGCTGGTGGTCTCATCATTGTAGCTCTTCCCGCCATGGTGCACGATGCGTTCCTCTCTGATGAGGCTTTGCAACGGAACAGCAATTTGTCGGTGCTGGCTTCGCATGCAGGCGGGCTCGATAGTCTGTCTATTCTCAAATACTCTCAATATACAAAGGGGGCAGTTGGACCAGTTCTTTTTAAGCAGGCGTTCGATTTTGCTACATCAGGATTTGGAGTGCCGCCCGGTTCGAGCCTCAGCCGTGTAGCGCGTCAAGAGGCGTTGGACGCGGGAGAAACTGCTGTAAGGCTACCGTTTTCCAATGTAGAGGTCGACAGTCTGATCGACCGGTTCTGGCATATGCCATTGGGGGTGATGCGGGATATCTGGAATTTGATTCCTACCGCAAGACCAACTCTCGCCTTCGAATCGGCAACTAATCGCGTCTTCCCAAGCGAGCAATTTAAGCCAATCGAGCAGCTGTTTTCTCTGATGGCCTCCTTTGAAGAACAGTTTATGAAATCAGGCGAGAGTCAATTAGGTTATTACGAGAGAATTGCCAGGGAGTTTCCGAAAGCCTTGATGAATAAAAGAGAGTCTGTGGATGTCGTTAAGCAATTTCACAAGAATGCTTGTGTTTGTGCGGTAGGAGAGATGGCAATGGAGGGCAAGGTAAGTCAGCAGGAGCTTTGGAAAATGTACCAGGAGAGTCTTCCTTTCGGAATGAGTAGCAGAGAGTCGAAGGTTCCGTTAAGGGAGTTGCCGAAGTTGATGAATAATGGCTGGCGATCGGGATATTCTTCTCCGGAGCAATTCGATCAGTTCATCAGTGCGCACTCCGGGTGGGTCGCTGAGATAAAGCTTTTGGGGCACGATGCTCACGTTGTGTTTGTAGATGGATTTGACTCTACTGGTAATCTAAGGATAAGAGACCCTGGCGAAGGTGTGAGGTATGAGATGAGCGTCAGGGATTTCGTTCAATATTGGAATGGGAATTATGTCTGCAAATAGGGTAGCGTTTCACAGAATGTAAGCGACGCGGGAAAATTGGTCTTGGAGCTTGGTACTAGATGAGAAAAATGCATCCCTTGAGAGTTTGGCTTGACGTCGATAATAAGTACTTGTTTCGTTTTCGCACTGCCGCCGGGGACAAAGCTTTTGAGTTTTCCGTTGTAAATAACGGCTCTGCAATTGAAGGAATTAGTGCGGAATTTAGTTTGCTCGCTGATAACGACATGGCCGAGCGTTGTATTTATGGTTGCATCTTAGCCTTGAACCATGCCAGAGTTGCCGGTGGGGTGAGATTCGGACAATTGATGGAGCCGTGCGAACCAGTTGCAATCGAGTTTCTGGGAAAATCCGCTGCTGAGACATCAAAATATGTAGTTGACCTCAGAGATCCAAATGGCGCCTACTTCCGGGAGGAAGTCTTGGTGTCGCACAAAGAACCAGCCAAGCAAGTGCTCTGGTCCGGCGGGCAGTGTTCTTTCGGTTATGATCAGTTTGCGAGGCTGGCTGTTTTGGAGCCTAAGCCTTCGCATTACAAGATAATCGACGCCATTCTTCAGTTTGATAATTCCAGGTATATGATCAGTTATCCTGATGAGAGTCCTATGGAAATAGACTTGTAGCGTAACCTCATGTCTTAGTGTCCAACCTCTTTCTGCAAATGCGCTAAAATTTGCTTAGCAGTCTGTGAATCTAATGAGACGGATGTTTGCATGGACCAGGAGCCAAAATTGACCGGAGCGCCTAAAGAGACGCGAGACCCGCAGATTATCATCGTCCGCGAGAAAGCTGATGGTGCTGATTATAAGCTTATCGCCATAGTCGCCCTGCTGCTTGCCAGTCCGGTTATTTTGTTCTTCGGGCTGCCCTTTATGGCCGTGGCTTTTGTAACGATGGAGTCCTGGCTGCCGTTTTTCCTGGTGGGTCTACTTGCCGTCCCCGCTAATCAGGTTAATCCGCTCTACACCGATAAAGGTCAATTTTTCTATTTCTCAATCCAGACCGGTGCGCTCTTAAAAGCCGGAGTGCATGAGAGTTTATCTACATTGGCTTTAATCAAGACATTCGACTCCGGATAGAACATTGCTACCACACCGGCTTTGATGTCGCCTTCGACTACTTCTATGTTATCGAGGCTGCCCGCCTCACCACGCACTTTTACTTTGTCACCGTCTTTGATGCCGAGTCTTTGTATGTCTTCTTTTGCCACCAGAATACAGAAGCGATGCGGCATGCCCCTGTACAGGTCGTATTCTTCGTAGACTACCGAGTTGAACTGACCTTCCGAGCGCAGGGTGATAAGCCTCAGTGCATCGTCATCAAAGCTGAAATGCGGTAGCGGTGTCACGTGCATTTTGGCTTTACCGGAAGCTGTCTTGAATTCAGGGGTATGGAAGATGCGACCGGGAATGGTGAACTCTTTCTTGGTTTCGCCTATGTCTTTGAGCCCGCTTAGCGCCGGGATAGCTTCGGCGATAAGGGCTCGCACTTCATCAGCCTTGGTGAGTTTGAGCCAGTCTACCGGTTCTTTGCCCAGAACCAGGTTGGCCAGATAGCAAAGAATCTGAGCTTCGGAGCGCAGTTGCCCTTGAATATTGGGGCTGCCGCCTTCGGAGAGGCGCACGAAGTTGAACATAGATTCCTGGGTGGTGGGTTCCGGTTCTTCATCTCTGGCCAGCACCGGCAAAATGATGGTGGTCTTGCCCCGGCCGTGGAAATGCCCGGGGTTCAACTTTGTCGAGAGGTAGACGACCGTTTCGATTTCCTGCATACAGGCGGCTGCATAATTGCTGTCCGGGTTTGAGCCCCAGAGATTGCCGCCTATGGCCAGTAGGCATTTTATGTCGCCGCGTCCGGCGGCTTCTATGAGGGCATAGGTGTCGAGTCCTGGTTTTTCCGGCAAGCTCGTGCCATAAAGTTTTTCCAGGGCCTGTCTGACCGGTTCCTGTAAATCCGGTGCTACGCCCACGCTGCCGATGCCCTGTACGTTGGAATGACCGCGGATGGGAAGAAGCCCGGCGCCAGGCTTGCCCACATTGCCGGTGGCCAGAGCCAGATTGGCCAGGGCCAGGACATTGTCGGTGCCGAAGCTATGGTGGGTGAGTCCCATGGCCCAGGCGAAGATGACGCGCTTGTGGGAGGCCAGCATGTCGGCTGCGGCTTTGAAATCAGCCCGGCTAATGCCTGAGGAGCTGGTGAGTTCTTCGAAACTGAGCTGTTTTGCCTGTTCCAGTACGGCTTCAAAGCCTTCAGTATGAGCGCTCAGGAAGTCCATTTGCACCTTGCCTTCTTCCAGCAAGGTCTTCAATATGCCGGTCAGTAGAGCAATGTCTCCTCCTGCCAGCGGTTTCAAGTAGAGGTCGGCAATCTTGGTGCCCAGGAGCATTGACTTGGGCTTGGACGGCACCCGGAATTTTTCCAGACCCAGTTCGCGCACCGGATTTACAACCAGCACTTTGCCGCCGCGCTCTTTCAATTCGGTCAGTTTGGACATGAGGCGCGGATGATTGCTGGCCGGATTGGCGCCAATCAAAAAGACCATGTCGCAGTGATCGATGTCGTCTAGTGCGATTGTGGCGGTGCCTGTGCCGATGGTCATTTTCAGGGCAACGCCGGAGGCCTGATGGCAGTAGTAGGAGCAGTTCATGACATTATTGGTGCCATAAATGCGGGCAAAAGAGGAGAGCAGGAAACCGGTTTCGTTTGATGAGCGTCCCGAGGCGTAAAAGCCTACATGGTCTGGGGTGGGAGCTTCCTTCAGTTTTCTGGCGATGTAATCGAAGGCAAATTCCCAGGTGATAGGTTGAAAATGGGTGGCGCCTTCTTTGTGCATGATCGGATAACTGATGCGCCCCAGGTCTTCGGCCTGCTTGGGCGTAAGTTGCAGCAAACTGGAAAGACTGGTTTTGTCGAAGAAGTCACCGGCGATGGCCCCCTGCATGTCAGCGGCCTGAGCCTGCAGACTCTTTTTGCAAACTTCCGGGAAATGTCCGGCTTCATTGACCATGCCGCCGCGCATGCCACCCATGCCAAGAGCGCAAGTCTTGCAGGCGTTTTTTGAGCGCATGCGCTGCCATAGCTTGAGCGGCCCTACTTCCAGGGCTTTTTTCAGGGTGTAAATGACGGCTTGCAAACCGCCGCCGCTGTCTACTTTCAGTCGCATTTAGTTCCCACCGGTAAAGCCGAACCAGTAAACCGGACCAGTAAATATGATTATAAGGTGGCGCAATGATGTAAGGCGGAACAAACCATTTAGAATATTCATCTTACAAAGACTCGGCAGTCCTGGTTGTTGTCATGATAACACTCGGGACCTTCGGAACTAATTGGAGGAATTTATGAAGCGTAAGCGCGTGGCAACCATGGCAAAGAGGTTGGCTGTATTTTCTATGCTTAGCACCCTCTATCCGCTGGGGCTACCAGCCGGTGCGGCAGATGTTAATAGTTTGCTTGCGTCGGTTTCCTCCATATCCGATGTGGATGCCAGACAAGCTAGTATCGAAAAGCGCCTGCAGGATGCCTACAATGCCGGGCGTCTTACCCAGGCTCAATACGAAGGTTTCAAACAAGCACTGGCTCGAGTTGCCGACCAGGAAGCGGTTTTCCGCGCCTCCGACAGCAGCCTCAGCCTCTGGGAAAGTTTGAGGCTACAGTTTGATATTGATCGCATCGTCAAAGAAATGGAAGCCAGCCTGGCCGACAGGCAGGTGGGCTTTGTCGATGTCTTCGCCCGCCGTGATGAAATCACCAAGCGTCTTGGTGTGGCTTATTCCGATGGTCGTTTGACCTCGCAGGAATATGCCCAGATTCAGATGGAACTGGAGAATATCAACAGAACCATTCAGACCCAAAGTGCAGCTAACGGACATTTGAGCGTGGCTGATTCCATCAAGCTGGTTCTGGAACTTGACCGTCTCAGTCAAAAGCTGACCCGCACCGTGCACGATCGGCAGGTCAGTTTGACTGCCATAGACGTACGCCAATCTGAAATCGAGAAGAAAATAGAAGGCGGTGTGACCAGCGGCAAACTAACTGATAGAGAAGCTGCCGATTTGAAAGGCGAGTTCAAGCGCATTGCCGAGAGAGAAGAAAGTCTGCGCAAACTTGGTCGCCCTCTTAGCGCTGAAGAGCAGCTAACCCTCGCTCTCGATCTTGAAAAACTGAACGGACAGGTTGACGCCCAGTTGTTTGACAATGAAGTGCAGGACAACAGCGCCATCACCATGGACAAGCGCCGCACCGATGTAGATAAAAACCTGGCTGCCGCCCTTTCTGCCGGACTGATTACCTTGAGCGAAGCGCAGGTTTATAAAGACGAACTGGATGCTGTCGGTAAGAAGGAAGAGAGCTTCAAGACTGCTTCCGGTGGACAATTGACCCTGGTGCAAGCGCAGAATCTTCTGATTGACCTGGAGCGCTTGAACGGCAAAATCGACCGTGCCGTCTACGGCAGGAAACCGGTATGGGTAGGTATCGAGGGTAGTATTGATGATATTCGGCGTCGTATTGCCGATGCTAAAGTCGGACAGCGCCTGGCCGAAGTTGATGAAGTAGAACTGAAGAGCGATCTCGATAAAGTGATTGCCAACAAAGCAACCTATGCTGCTTCTTCTGCCGGTATCGACAGCCAGGAGGCAATCAGTCTCTCTGTTGATCTGACTAAATTGAACGGCAAAATGTTCAAACTGATCAAAGACCGTGAAATTTCCGTTCTGCCAGATCTGGTTAAGCGCAAAGATGAAATCAATAAGCGCATGTCCGACGGCACATTGAGCGGCAAGTTGACCACTGATGAGACCCGTTCCCTGCTTGAGGATTTTGACAGAATTTCAGCCAGGGAAGCGGCTTTTAGAGCTACCGACGGACTTCTGGATGAGCGTGAAAAACTTAGCCTGGCCCTTGATCTTGAGCGTTTGGCCGCCCGTCTGGAAAAAGAAATTCGCGATAATCCGTATGTGTCTTTGCCTCTCACTCAAAGAAAGACACAGGCCGATCAGATTATTTCAACCGGTACTTTGACCGGCAAATTGTCTGCTCAAGAAGTGCAGAATTTGAGAGCTGAATACAATCGCATCACGGCTTTCGAAGCCTCAAGCCTGGCATCGGGTTCCACCCTCGATGCCAAAGAAGCACTCACTCTTTCTGCCGATCTGGATAGGCTCATTAAAGATGCCGATGCTCAGATGAAGAATTCCGAAACGGCGCTGCCCGATCTGGCTAAGCGCGAAGCCGAGCTTTATCAGCGCATCACTGAAGGTGTCATGCAGGGAAGGCTTTCCGCCAAGGATGCCGATACGCTCAAGCGTGAGTTCTACAGACTGATGGACATGGAAGCTAAGTACCGTTCCTCCGGTGGTCTTTCTTTTGGCGAACATGCTGCTCTTGCGCTTGAATTGGAAAAACTGAGCAGTAATATCGAAGGCAGTATGAAGGAAAGCCAGGCTACTCTCCCTGATGTGGATTCCAGGCAGGCGGAGCTCGACAATCGTCTAGCAGAAGCTGTGGCATCCGGTCGCATGACGGCGGAGCAATCAAGGGAATTCACCAGGGAACTGGATCGCATTTCCCGCGATGAAGTAACCTATCGCTTCTCCGGCAGTGGTTTGAGCTACGCCGAGTCCCTCTCTCTCATAACCGAGCTGGAGAAGCTTTCCGCCAAACTGGATACCCGCCTTGCCGGATCCAGCGCCCAGTGGAACGGAATTGACGGTCGCATTTCCGATACTACCAAGCGCATAAGCGATGCGTTGCTTGCCCGCAAACTTGATGCACCTTCGGCCACCGATTTGAAAAACGAAGTGGAAAGAATAGGTCAGGCTAAGTCGGCTTTCGCCTCCTCCGGTGGTGGTCTGACTCTGGCCGAGACCGAGTCGCTGGTGCGCGATCTTGATCGCTTGAGCCGCGATCTCGACAATCGTCTCGGTACCGGTCGGGCCCTGGCTTGGACCGATATCGACGCCAGGCAAGCGAGGCTGGAATCTAGAATTGCCACCGAGGTGGCTGCCGGAAGAATCAACAGCCAGAAGGCTAACAAAGCCAGACAGGAATTGAAGACTCTTACTGTAGTGAAAGCTTCCTTCAAGAATTCCGGTGGCGGCTACACATACAATGAGTTGGTTTCCCTGGCCCAGACCTTAGATAAGATCGGCAAGATGGTGGGCATCACCCCCAGAACGGAGATAAACAGATAGGTCTCTGGGATAGAGCGAACAGTCGCTAAACAGGGCGCATTCAAAAAAGAGGAGCAGGTCGGCGCAAAGACCTGCTCCTCTTTTTTATCTCTTGAAAAACTCATCGCCCCCCTAAAAGTTGCTGTGGTCAGTAGACCTTTCGTATCTTGAGGTGGATAGGAAGTATGTTGAAGAGAGTTTTGCCTGTAGTTGCCGGTTTAATCGTTGCTTTGCCGGCCGGTTTTGCCCAGGGCTCAGATCTCCCCGGGGCTCCCCAGCGGCAGACCCAGACTGTGCCGGAAGAAAGTTCGCCTGCGCCTCAGGCTCCGATAGAAGCACCCGGGTCGCAGGCGGTACCGGCAAAGGAGCCGGCTCCGGCCCAGACTGCCCAGGGGCACCTGGGGCTTGAACGGTTACTTTCCGGTGTTTTCGGCATAGTGCAAGATATTGTCTCCCGTGTGGACCCCAACGCCGACCCTGGTGCCGGCGCTAACCAGGGCAGTGCTTCCGGCACTGCTCTATCCAGCGCCGCCGTCAGGGTTAAGGCACCATTTGTAGAAGTCTCCAGCGGCAGCCAGTTGAAGGTACGGGCTCCCTTTGTGAAAGTCGATAGAGACAAAGACGGAGCCCTGTCAGTCAAGGCTCCGTTTGTCAGTGTCGAGAATTAGTTAGCGCTTGCCGCTCAAGTTGCGTTTACGCATGCGCACCGTCTGCGGTGTCACTTCCACTAGCTCGTCATCATGGATATACTCCAGACATTTTTCCAGGTTCATTTCCATGGGCGCCTGCAAGGTGACCAGTACATCGCCTGAAGCAGAGCGCATATTGGTCAGTTTCTTGGTCTTGCAAACGTTGATGTCCAGGTCTTGCGGGCGGTTGTTTTCGCCGACAATCATGCCGCCGTATACACGGGCACCGGGGCTGATGAAGAAGACACCGCGGTCTTCAGCACCCTGGATGGCGTAGGCAGTAGCCACGCCTTCTTCCCAGGCAACCAGAGCGCCGTTTCTCTGACGGGCGATTTCACCGCACCAGGGGCGGTATTCCAGGAAGGCATGGTTCATGACGCCATTTCCCTTGGTGAGGCGCAGAAATTCGCTTCTGAAACCAATCAAGCCTCTGGTGGGCACGATGAATTCGAGCAGGGACTGATTGCCTTCCACGCTCATATTTTGCAGTTCGGCTTTACGGGGGCCGAGTTCGTTCATGACCGAACCGGTGTAATCATCCGGTACATCGATGAAGAGCCTTTCGAAGGGTTCGTTATCAACGCCGTCAATTTCCTTGAGGATAACTTCCGGACGGGAGACCTGGAACTCGAAACCTTCTCTTCTCATAGTTTCGATAAGGATTCCCAGGTGCAGTTCACCGCGGCCGCTTACTATAAAGGTATCGGTGTTCTGGGTCTCGTTGACGCGCAAGCTGACATTGGTTTCCAGTTCGTGGAAGAGGCGGCTTCTCAATTGTCTGGAGGTAACGAACTTACCTTCCTGACCGGCAAAAGGGCTGTCGTTGACGAGGAAGGCCATCTTCATGGTGGGCTCGTCTACTTTGATGCGCTTGAGAGCAGTGGGGCTGTCGCCGCTGCCGATGGTGTCGCCCACGTTGGCGCCGGCGAAGCCGGCCACGGCTACAATCTCTCCGGCCTTGGCTTCATTTACTTCTACGCGCTTGAGACCGTGGAAGGTGAAGAGTTTGGAGATTTTGCCTTTGACTACGGAGCCGTCTTCTTTGATTAAGCTTACTTGCTCGCCGCTTTTGAGCACGCCGTTATGGATGCGACCGATGCCGATGCGTCCCAGGTAATCTGAGTAGTCGAGGATGCTTATCTGCATCTGGCTGGCTGCTTCCAGGCTGCCTTCCGGCGGCGGGCAGTGGGTCAAGATGAGGTCCAAGAGGGGACGCAGGTCGGTTCCTTCCTGGGTGGGGTCGACCATGGCGATGCCTTTGACGCCGGAGGCGAAAAGATAAGGGAAGTCGAGCTGCTCGGCTGTGGCGCCCAGTTCCACGAAGAGATCGAAAACTTTGTCTACGGCCACATGGGGGTCGATATTGGGTCTGTCGATTTTATTGATGACCACGATGGGACGCAGACCGCGCTCCAGGGCTTTGCGCAGAACAAAGCGGGTCTGAGGCATGGGGCCTTCGCCGCAGTCCACCACCAGAAGTGCACCGTCCACCATGCCGAGAATACGCTCTACTTCGCCGCCGAAGTCGGCGTGGCCGGGGGTGTCGACGATGTTGACCAGATAGTCTTTGTATTTTACGGCGGTGTTCTTCGCCAGAATGGTGATGCCGCGCTC
>JACRFZ010000105.1 GCA_016212515.1 Candidatus Melainabacteria bacterium | reverse complement strand
CCGCGGGGTGGGCAGCCAGTTGGTTTCTCTTGGTACTTTCGAGAAGGTTGAAGGTGACGTTCGCATTCAAGTGAACTTAGGCTGGATGGTCGATCAGAACAATCTGCGCCTGCTTCTGCAGGCCAAGGATAGCGAAGACAATGCCATTGCCGATGTGGAAGTAAGAGTAACGGAAAGCGATAAGGGCCTGATCTATTCCTCGAAGACCAACCAGGATGGTGCCGTCGTGGCACCGGCGGTCAAGATCAATCCGGGTCAGTATCAAATTCAGGTGTTCTGGTCCGACAAAGTGGTGGAAACGCCATTCTTCCGGGTCTAACAGCTCTCCAACCCCAGGCCTGCTCCATTGGCGGCTTTCGGTTCGGGCAAAGAAAACTTCAGGCGGCGGTTTCTTGTCCCCGCAAACCTGAAAAATCTCCGAAATCTATCAGGAAGAGGCACCCACCCGGTGCCTCTTCCCATTTGAGGGGAAGGACGAAAAACCGTTCATATTCCGCAAGGTTGGCAAGAGGTTGGAAATTTTGTGTTATTCTCTTCCCAGGTGTTGGCAATATCCAGACAGAATGAATTGAGGCGTGCTTCTGGTGCGTTCATTCGGCGCGTTCATTCGATTGGCCCTATGGAAAATAAAGAAGACGAGAAGACTAGCAAGTATGGGACAGCACCGCTGACTGAGTCTGGTGTGGAGCCGGCCGATGACGACCATGCCGAGTTTGCGGTGCGCACTCCCCGGGGTGAGGACGGCGCGGCTCTCCTTGAAGCAGAGACCTCGGATGGGCTAGTGAGCGCTGAATACGAAGCTCTCAAGCTGGAACTCCAGAGTTTGAGGGGGAAGGAAGCGGAACTTCTGGCCAGGCAATCCCAGGCTAAACAGAAGTATCGCCTTGAGCACCCGCCTCAGTCTTGCGTGGCCGGTTTACACAGTCTCTCGCCCCAAGAGAAGCTTCTGCTCCTCAAGGACAGTGCCGCACAGATGGATTATGTGATGCATTCTGCTACGATTCCGGCCTTCAAAGTCTCCGAGGGCGAGCGTATCGTCGAAGCCAATCAGGCCTTCTTCAGTTACCTGGGCTTGGAACCGGAAGCTGTTTACGGCGGCAAGTTGACTCTCAAACATGTGTCCACGCCGGAGTCTATTGCGCTGGAGCGTGCGCACCTGGCTGATTTCAAAGAAACCCTGGTTACCCGTCCCTTTGAGACCGAGCGCGTCAGCCAGGATGGTTGGCTGAAACCAGTCATGACCACTTTGCGTGTGACCCGTCTTGAGCCTCTGGAGTATGTGGCGTTTTGGCTTGATCTCACCGAGCTAAGGTACCTGGAAGACAGTATCAAGCAGCGCAACTCCATATTTTCGGCCATTGTTGAGGAGATGCCCCATATAGTTTTCGTCTGTAATCAAGACGGTGCCGCCCGCCAGTTTAATCGGCGCCTCTACGAATTGACAGGCACTAATGGCAGTCGCGATGACGGCTATTTGCTTGAGCATTATATGCATCCGCAAGACCTGGAAGGGTTTAAAAGGCGCCTGGGTAAGTTAGCCCAGGTGCAGACTTTCAGCGATGAGTATCGACTGCGTGCTCAGGATGAAGAGTATTACTGGCACACCTTTCGCATCCAACCGCTCAGTCTCACTAACGGTTTGCTTGATCTGGCACTGACCAATAATTTGCCTGAGGAAACCTGGCGGCAGTTTGCTGCCGAGGATACCAGGCTATGGATTGGCACGGCCACCGATGTGGACCGGCGCAAACGGATCATGGATGAAGTTTTGGAATCGGCCCAGGCTTTCCAATCGCTAGCCAATCAAATTCCTCAAATTGTTTGGACCGCGGCTCCCGATGGGCGAATCGAATTTTTGAACGAACGCTGGTATGAATTCTCCGGACACAGTCGGGAACATAGAATGGGTCTCGATTTTGCCCTCTTCATTCATCCCGAAGATAGGCGTGAATATATGAACCGCTGGAAGTCTTCGGTCAAGACTGGAGATGCCTTCGAAGTTGATTTCCGTTTGCGTGAATCGGATCGCAAGAAGACCGACGACTATGTGCGATGTCTGGCCAGAGCCGTGGCTTTGCGCAATTATCGCGGTGAAATTGCTCAGTGGATCGGCACCTGGACATCTATATAGGACCATCCTCAGATATGACTACAATAGATTTGGACAAACTAAAACTGCCGCTGGCTGAGAAGGTCGCCCTCTTTAAAAAGCAGGTGGAGCAATCGAAAGAGCGCATTGCCGTGCTGGAGGAAGTACTTGGTCAGCAGCAGTGCCTCTCGATCTCTCGCTGTGCCGGGGCTGAACCGGCGGTGGTCGTGCAATTCGACAAGGATTTCAAACTGCTGGAAATGAATCAGGGTTTCGCCGATTTAACGGGCTACCGGGAGCAGGACATAGAGAGCGGCATCAGTATCGACAAGTTCTTTAATGAAGAGGCTCTGGCTCGCTTTGAAAGTTCTATAGCCACTCTTGATGCCGGAATAATTGCCGAACCTTTCGAAACCGCTCTCAAGAGAAAAGATGGCAGCACGAGAGTGGTGCTAACCGGCTTGACCCGCATTGGCCCCGGGCATTCGGATTTACTGGCCTATTTGTTGGACATTCATGAAAGAGTACTTTTGTCTGAAAAGCTGGCTTTTAAAGAAAACAATTTGCGCGCTCTCACTTCGGTGATTCCGCAACTGCTCTTTGTCAGCGACGCAGAGGGCAACGTCATTTACGGCAACGAGAGTTTTTACAACTACACCGGCATTGATAAAGATACCGATGATCCGATTATCTGGACGGATTTATTGCATCCTTCGGATAATCTAAGTTTCAACGGTACTGGCTTTTCCGTAGGCGAAATTTATGCCGATTTTCAGAGCGAAGTGCGGCTCAATAACAGGGACGGCGATTATAAGTGGCATCTGCTCAAGGTGGTGCCCTTCTTCGATGGAGACAGAGCTACACTTAATTGGCTCACTATTGCCACCGATATAGATGAGCAGCGTCGCGTTACGGATGCTTTAATGGCGTCGGAAGAACAGCTGAGGCTTATCGCCGATGCTCTGCCGCAGATTGTCTGGACTGCCGACGCTTCCGGTAATATCGATTTCTGGAACCATCGCTGGTTTGAATACACTGGCTTGACGGCTCAGCAGAGCTTGCACGGCGGCTGGCGGTTGCTCATTCACAGCGACGACCTGCCCGCCTATGATCAATCATGGAAAGCGGCTCTCGCCGCTGCCGGTGCCTTTGAAGTACGCTTCCGGCTCAAGCGTGTTTTGGGTCTGGGCGGTCGGCACCGGCGCAGCGCTTTGCGCGATCGTGAACGTGAAATTGGGCGCGATTATCTCTGGCATCTGTGCCGGGCTGTGCCCGTTAAGGACGCCGATGGTGTTGTTGTGCGTTGGTTCGGCACCTGGACCGAGATAGAAGAACATAAAGTTCTCGTATAGAACTGTCATATTTGTTCAGACTGAAGCGGAAAAAGTTTGCTCGTCGGTGGATGCGTTATAAGCTTGAGCCGTACCGACCAAGTGTCATCTTCCGGTAAAATGACAATTGACTAAGGGAAACCATCGTGTCTTCAACAAAATCTCAACAGCGGCTCCTGCGTGTCTTTCGCGTGCGCGTCCTGGATATGCCCGGCTACCTCGGCAAACTGGCTACAAGACTGGGTGAACTCGGCGCCAACATCGGCGAAATCTCCATCTATTCTCAAGGCCCTGATTTCCTGATCCGGGAAATCAGCCTGCAGTTTGAGGATCAGGAGCATCTGGATAGAGTTGTGGAAGGTCTTTCCGCCCTGGAGAACGTCCGACTGGAAGCGGTTCTGGATCCGGTGGAACAGGCCCATGAAGGTGGAAAGATTGCCGTCAAAAGCCGGTTCCCTCTGGACAGCATCGCCGAGATGCGAAAAATCTATACGCCCGGTGTGGCGCAAATTTGCAAACTCATACATAAAGACGAGTCAGCCAGCCGCACTTATACGTGCATAGGTAATTCCGTAGCGGTCGTGACTAACGGCACCGCCATTCTTGGTCTCGGTAATATCGGTCCGGTGGCCGGAATGCCTGTGATGGAAGGCAAGTCGGTGCTCTATGAACAACTGGTGGGAGTGAGCGGTATTCCCATCTTGATCGACTCCAAAGATGTAGATGTAATAGTCAACACCGTCAAGCAGATTGCCCCCACCTTTGGTGCTATTCACCTGGAAGATATTGCCGCACCGGAATGTTTCGAGATCGAAAGACGCCTGCAAGAGGAGCTGAAAATCCCGGTCTTGCACGATGACCAGCACGCAACGGCCGTGGTAGTGCTCTCAGCGCTCATGACCATTGCCGTTCGCAGCGGTTTGAATTTGCTTGCTTGCCGAGTGGGTATCATCGGATTGGGAGCGGCCGGTTCAGGCATCGCTCAACTCTTGTTGTCTTATGGCGTCAAGGAAGTTTTCGGTACCGATCTGCGAGAGGAAGCGGCTCGCCGTCTGGAGAGCCTGGGAGGCACGGCCGTAAATCTAGCCGCTATCATGTCCGATTGCGATGTGGTAGTCACCACCACTGGTGTACCTGGCCTGATCAAACCGGAGATGGTGAAAGCGGGCCAGATCATCTTAGCCCTCTCCAACCCCGACCCCGAAATCTTGCCGGAAGTAGCCATGGCCAGCGGTGCTCTCTTTGCTGCCGACGGTCGTACCATCAATAATGCTCTCTCCTTTCCCGGGCTCTTTCGCGGTGCCCTGAAAGCCCAGGCGGAGCGCTTCACCGATGCCATGAAACTGGCAGCCGCTCATGCCATTTGTCGCCAGACCAAGCTCGATAATATCGTGCCCAGCATACTCGATAGAGAAGTGCACCAGCGTGTGGCCGATGCCGTAGCGGATGCCGCCTACCTCTGAAGTTAGAGGGTCATTTTGAAGTGCTGGTAGCAGCGCCGGCCTTCTCCGGTGCCTTTTGAAAGAGCGCCAGTAGCTCTTCTGCATAAATTTTATGCCCGTGATTATTGGGATGCAGGAGTCCGTCCACAAGCAGCAGCTTTGGTTTTAAGCCTTCTTTGCCGATGCTGTCCCAGCGTTTGGCCACATCGCAGATGGTTACGCCCTGCTCCTGGCAGAGTTTGCGCAAAAGCTTCGGATAGGGTCCGTCGATGACGGCGTGCCAGGTGGAGGCGTTGACATAGCTTGGTACTGGGGGATGGGGGACACAGATGATCAGGGGAATATTGGCTGATTTCGCTTTGGCGATGATGGTCTTGTAGTTCTCCGCCAGCACTTCCGGTCTGAGAGTGTAGTCGTTGAGAAATTCCACAATGAGCAGGTCGGGTGCTTCCGCAATTACCTCTTTGTCGAAGTTAGCCAGTCTCCAGCCCGTATTGGAGCCTGATACCGCCTGATTGACCACGGTCAGCTTGTTGTCGGGGAAGAGTTTACTGAGACCGGCTTGAAAGCGGTTGGTGAAGAAATACTGAGGGGCCGTGGCGAAGCCACCAGCGCTGATACTATCTCCCCAGAAGACAATTTTCAGACCTTGCTTGTTCTTTAGTTTTTCCAGCACCGGTTTCAAGCCTTTATTATCGGCTCCCAGACTGACAGGCTGTCTGCGTTCGCCAACGCTGACCAGCATATAGTTGGCCAGAGATTCATCTTCCCTGGGCGCAAAGACATTCATGAGGGGGGTGTCCTTCTCGCCCAGCGTGGGCGGGTCCGGTGCGAAAGTGTCGGCTGAACCGGTAAGCAATTTGAGATTGCCGCCGGCGTCTTTCACAACCGTATCCAGGCGTCTGGTGCGCACCTTATAAGTGATCTGGGCCCTGGGGTCGGTCTTTAGAATCGTGTTGGAAATTCCGAGCATGGTCATGAATTTCTGGTCCAGACTGTGCAGCGCCGTTGGGGTCGGCAAGAAGCGGTCTTCTATGACCGGGGTGGTTTCCCTGGCTGTTTCTGCCTGGAGTGCTTGGCTGCCGACTAATTTGATTGAGCTTGGAATGACGATGTCGCGCATGAAAGTTTTTACATCCGCTATGGCCGATGATTTGCGGATGGCTTGCAGCCAGACCTGGAGACTATCATTGGCTGTCATGTAGTCGGCGGCGTCTTTGATTTCCAGGATGGGGCAGGGGGGTACCGCCAGGTTAATACCTTTGCCCACCGGCTCACCGGCGGAATTGACCGGTGTGAGCGTCATGTCGCGCTGGCCGAGCTGCACCTCGTAACCGTTGATAATTTTGTGGCGGTGCCCGGTCGGCTCCTGCGCCGGCAGGGGCTTCTGGCAGGCCAGGCAAAGAAAAGGACTGATGATCAGACCAAAGAGACCGGTCTTGAGCCGGAGCGGCTTGTGGGGGAGTCTAAGGGTTGTCTTTCTGGAGGAATTGTCGGTTTGTCCGACTCTTTTCACTTTTGATTTCACCGTTAAATCCGCATTAATACCATTTCGAGATTGCCAATTCTATAAGGATAACAGCATGATCACTTCCTCTGCCAAAGCTGTGAAGAAAACGCTGCTTGCCTGGTTTTTGTTTAGAGGGCCTGGTCGATGCGCTCTTTTAGAGTCTCGCCGGGGGTGTAGCCAACGCTGCCGCCCATCAACTTGCCGCCTTTGAAGACTGCCACTGTGGGAACTTTCTTGATATTGAAGCGCTGTGAGGAGCGTGGATTGTCGTCCACCAGGATGCGATAAAACTTGACTTTCCCCTGATAGCTGCCGGCGATGCGATCCATAATCGGGTCTAAAGCCCGGCAGGCTTCGCACATATCGGAGTAAAAGGTTACTACTACCGGTGCTTCGGACTTCAAAACCTGGGTATTGAATTTTCGGTCATTGATTTCTTTTATAAATAGCGATTTGGTGCGGACCTCTCCCTCTTCACCCCGTGCTTGCCCACCCATGAAGGGCCACTTCGCCTGGGCCTGACCGGCAGCGATGCCAATGCTAGTAAGACTTATAAAGCTTGCCAGAAAGGCTCGTACGGATAGTGTCGACGTTTGTTTTGAACTCATTGATTTACCTCCACACACCAGTCAGTATGAGCCATAAAGAGCGATTGTGCATTTCATGGAGTTGGTGATTCTGTTAATGAAACACTTGATAATATCGGCTTAAGCGTTGTAATCTTCACAGGTACATCCCCCCGGTGCAGGCATTTTTCAGGCAGATACCAGAGAACGTGAGCCGAGCCCCCTGAAGATAGCGCTGGCCTTTCTG
>JACRFZ010000104.1 GCA_016212515.1 Candidatus Melainabacteria bacterium | reverse complement strand
TCACAGAGGAATGGAGGCAAGACTACAACACAGTCAGACCGCACGGATCGCTGGGACGAATTGCACCATCGCAATTCGCTCAGCACTTTCGAGAACAGGAATTGTCTGCTTGACGTGGTACAAGAAAATGGGTGGGGTCACTCCTGCGTACGCTAACTCCAACTTGCAATCTGGAACTGTCTGATTTAAGGATTTCGGTGATACAACTTTTGATTCCATTATCCTCAAACCGAGTGGCATTCTCAAAGAATTCCACAAAAGATTCTTTGACATCAGGACTAAGTATTTCGAAAAGGCTTTTATCCTTAAAGTTGCTATATCCAGTGATTTCTTTGAATTGCGGCGAAAGATTTATTAGGGTTCCTTCGAAAGAAACTCTAAGCACTGCGACAGGTGCATTTTCAATTAGGAAAGCCATGGCCTTGTAAGCTTCGAGATCGATTTCTTTACTCATAATGTACCGTCAAAACAAATTCCGCTGAAAGTCGATTATAGGGTGTTTTGAATCCAAGGTCTGAAAAATCACATGTAATTCTGATGGATAGCAAGGAGCTGATCGCAAACTATTTTTTACCGTGCAAGACGCTCCAACAGCTTATCATTCTGCACCCGCAAGGTCTCTACAATACAAGTTAGTTCGGAAACCTTTGCAGCTTCAACCCGGAGGCGCTCTAGTTCTTTCTCTTGTTTTTCAACAAGTTTCTGAAGCTGGTCAACCATCGCCTTATGACCAACAGCCTCTTTCTGGGCTTCATGCATAGCGGCTTCTAGCTCAGTAAGCTTGGCGGTCAGTCTTTCTATCTCTTGGGCGTCGGCTTCGCTTTGTGCAGGAACCCTCACACTGTCCAATTGATGGGCGTCTTCAATGCTCTGTAGACAGGCGTGTAAACCTACACAGGAACCTCAACACTGGTTAAGGATCGAAAGTCCTAATCACCAGCACCTTTCAGACAAGTGACCTTCGACCTTTTGTAGATGCCGTGTAGGTACCGAGCAACAAATGATTTTCAATCGCCGCAAACCTTTTGCGCCTCCCACTCGGCGGCTTCGAGATCTCGTAGACAGATCCTGCGCCTACAAAATGTCTATGTGCTCCTGTAGAAAACTGTCTGGATTTAGCACCTGCGACGTCTAAATAACACTCTGCTGCCGCGCCAGACAAGCAAGCATCTACACCCGCGACTACCCAAGTCACAACACCTAGACAGACACCAGCTCGTGAGGGTTCCTGTACAAAAGGTGTTCCGTGATAGTGTCCCATCCTCTTCAGGAAACTTGAATAGGTTCCCGATGCAAACCTCAGGGAAAACCCTGCTTGACATCCACCGATACGACAGTAGAATTGAGCCAGCGTACTATGAAAATTTGCCACTTTACCCTTAGCACTTCGGCACCCCCGGGGTATTTTCTTCATGATCAAACGTTCTCGGCTCAGGCCGGTGTCGGAGCGAATCAGTCTGAAAGAAGCAGACTCAGTAAAGGGTCTAAGCCTGGGGCTTAAGGTCTCAGAGCCGAAAGATGACCAGCCAATTAGCAACGCAGAAGCGGAAGTAGATTACAGACAATCATCGCCGTCCACCACTCTAACAGCGACTGACCAGGCATCGCCTGTATCAGTGGCTCTGCCGGAGCTGGAAAGCTCAGATTCCACAGAGTCTTCAGGGCATGAGCCGCAGTCCCAAGACCCCGGCTGCGCAGAACTATCACCAAGGCAAAACGCTATTCTCGAAAAACTCTGCCGTTGGTTTTCCGACGACAAAAACGAGCTGCTAGTCTGCGCTCTGTACATTGCCATGACAGCCCTGACTCTGCAAATAATTGAGCTGAACCGGCTGCTCTTCCTTCTTATCCTCTTCGGTTGTACCGCCTCTCTCGCTTATCTTTCTCAGAAGCAACAAGAAACTTTCACCAGCTGGAGCAAGACACTGGCTACCATCTGGAAGGCCAGGGTAGAAAACAACAGACGTCTGCACTTGAAGGCGGCTCTTATTCTGATAGGAGGCTATGTACTTAAAGAGCTTGTACCTATCATGGGAATTTTCATCGTCAAAGATAATCTCTCCATGCAGACTTTCTTTTCCAGTCTGGCGCTGCGCAGTGTCTCGGTACTGAGCGTAGCTATTGTGAGCGGCCTGGCACTCTCTGTTCTCACCAAACAGCAATCGCGAAAACTGCGCGCCGGCGTCATCTACAACCTTGTACTAATCACCGCGCTGGCGCTCACCGTGGCCTTTGTAGGTGCCCCAGCCCTGGGTATGCATGAAGGACTGGCCGCCTATACTTACAACTGGTTGCTCTGCAGCCTGGATGACGCCGGTGTCTATCACGGTCAACCCACCGGTCAGGCCTTCTTTCGCCCACATTTCAATTTGCAGGAAAGCCCTTATTTCACTCTCACTCATTTCAGCATCCTCTTTACGATTGTATTCTACCTCTGCATCTCAAGACCTGCGGCAGCCCTGGCCCAAACCCTCGCCCACTGGGTGACACGGGGTGCAGGTAAGGCTGACGGTATTCTCTACTCCATCACGCAATGCCTGGGAACACAAAAGCACAGCCTGATTGTGAGAGCGGCCCATCCTGCTATCAAGCATGTCATGCAAACCCTGACCTTGCTGGCCCTCAGCTACGGCATTCTTTACTGGCTGGTAGCCTATTGCCCGGGAGAACTTGGTTTGGTCATCAGAAACTGGCTTTCAGCCAGCTTTACCGAAGCTAGAATCACCTCGCATTCCGACGTTTTCTCCGGTCGGCCGGAACTCTTACATTTTATCGCCGGCACAATCGCGCTCTGGTGCGCGGCACCACTTGCCGTCATGCTGCTTCCCTTCACCCCCACGGCTCGTCCGCAATTGCTGGAACTATTTTCCTGGGGCTTCAGCTACCAGACCTTACTCTCCAGACTGCCGCTGCATTTCGCCCAGCCCATGCACTTCTGGGAAGATATCAGGGAGGTATCCTTAAGCGGTCCGCCGCCAAGGATCGGCTCAAACGGTAGACCACTCGGGAAGGACCGCAGGAAACTGACACTGAAACTGAAGGACGGCGGCAAGCTCTGCTTCAGACTAAGTCAAATCAGCCCCAGCGATCAAAGGCTTCTGCTTACGGCACTGGATGAACAAGCACCGCTCTGCACCTTTGGCGATTCCGTGCTGGAGCATCAGAAACTACTTGCCCAAACTATTCAGGCAAGCAACTCCAAACAGGCCAACGACGCACCAAAGTCTGCCAGAAGACAAACCGCCCTCTCCGCCAAAAGAAACTACACATCTACAACATTCCAGCCTCTTGCAGCCGGTAGCTCTATTGAAAGAGGCAATATTCGCATCATCCGGCAACTCTCCTCAAAGCCACTCTCTGCCGTTTACCTGGTGAGAGCCGAGGGCAAACTAGCTATTCTCAAGCAATTTGCCCTGCCTGCACAGTCGGAAAGGGTGAAAGATCTGCTGAACGGATTCGAGAGAGAATGCCGCATTCTCGAAACCCTGCAAGACAAAAATATCAGCAAAGTACTGAAGACATTCTCCTGGGACAATTCGCACTTTTTGCTCTTAGACTACATTCCGGGCACGGATTTACTGACTCTGACCGCTCAAAGAGAGCCCTTCGGCGAAATAGAAATCAGGCGCCTGGCAAGAGAAATAGCCGTTCTCATGCTGAAGCTGCACCAGCACGAACCACAAATATTGCACCGCGATCTGACACCGGACAACCTGGTCATAACTAACGACGGCAACCTGGCACTCATTGATTTTGGTTCTGCCCATCAGTTTGTCGAGGGCATTACCGGTACTCTCGTCGGTAAACAGGCTTATATAGCGCCGGAACAACTGAGGGGCAAAGCTACCATTCAAAGCGACATCTACAGTTTCGGATGCTGCCTTTATTTTCTTGCCACAGGCAAAGAGCCACAGGCGCTCAAGGAATGCGATGCCATTGCCGATGGTGCAGGCATAACACCCTCTCTCAACGAACTAATTAAATGCTGCACAAGTTTTGAGGCAACAGAACGTCCGGAAAGCTTTGAAGAGGTTCTCATGAGACTGGGGCTGGAAAGCAGTCGGGAAGGTAAACTATGAACATTTTGTGTACCGTAGTTGCAGAAAGTCATCTACCCAAGCAAGAGCTAAGTGCCCTTCCCCAGAAGTTTGTCGAACTCCGGGCCGGACTTAAGCATCTAAACAAAGTCGACAGACTTGGTGCTGAACTGAGCATCTTTCTAAACACAGCCTACTACGTTTTTTGCCTTAATTACTTCCACCTCTTTCGACGGGCCTATCGAAACGGCATAAACGGACCGGAGTGGACCGGTCTCAAGAGCCTGGAGAACGATAAGCAGCAGTACCTCAGAAAGACTTTCGAAGCTCAGGAACCCGGCTTCGGTAGGGGCTTCCTTATCAATGCCGCGCCTGCAGCGGCACTGCTCCTCGTGACGCTATTCTCGCTAAAAACCGGTCTGCTTATCGTTCTCACCCTTTTCATAGCCTGGTCACTGTATGGTATCTTCAGGGCAGCTGCGCCGCCATCACTGCGCAAACGCATAGACGAAAGTAAGCTGGGCGAGTATGCCCATACGCCGCTTGCATCAACCACCAGCACCGCTCTCAAGCACCTGCGGCCCTTCTTCAATATTGGAATTTTCCTCTCAGTCTATGGGGGAGTGGTCATGATGCTCTTTCACTGGCTGGCACGCCTCACCGGCTGGCACGAAAGATTGCAAAACTACAGAGAAGACAAGCCGGGCAGCCTGGTGCTGGCACAGAATTTACCGGCTCTGACCGAGAGAGAGGAGAACTTCTTCGACTCACCGGTCTTCGGACTGACCATCCTCACCGTCCTGGTAAGCGGCATTCCCAGCTACCTGACTTACCTGCTCTACTTAAAGAGCGGCGTAGACGCCTTTTTCGGCTATCCGTCTCTTGACCCTCAATTCAAGCAGATAATGTTTATTCTGCTCTATTTCGGTACGGTAGGCTGCGCTCTCAGTGTACTTTTCTTCAAAGGCTGGTTCACATTTCCCCTCAATTTTCTAAGCAGCGAATACGACATTGTGCTGGACGACAAGAAGATCAGTAAGGAACCAGCCAAAGGCTGGTTTGGTGACCTCATGTGTTGGGGTTTTGATCCGGTTTACTTCACAAGAGACATGGAATGGCAAGATATCACCAAAATCGACTATGGACCAGGCGTCAGCTTCAGACTCTATCCCCTGCCCACAACGCATCTGAGCGCCCAGAGTAGCCTTTACAAATTGCTCAATAAACTGGCGGCTCTCTGCGACTCTTTCGGCGCCGCCAGAGTGAAAGACCACACACTGACAATAACTTCCCACAGTGGGCCGACACTTTCAATCAGACTTTTCGAGCTAACTGAAAATCAGAAAGTAGAGCTCTTTAAATTTGTATGCAAGCATGCTGCCCACGCTGAAATCACCGCTCGAGCCCAGGAAGCCCTGGTAGGTTCACACCTGCTGAAAGACCCGCGGCACACCGAGCTCTGGTTCGATATGCTGACCGAACACACCAGAGTAGTGCAGGCGGGCGGGTGCGAGTCTGCTGAGAGTGCCGCGTCTATCGGTGCGGGCAGCACCCTCAGGGGGAATTCACTAACGGTAGAGCGCCTTCTTGGCGGCGGCGGACAGGCCACTGCCTATCTAGCCAGAAACGAGAACGGTGAAAACGTGGTGCTGAAGGAATTTGTTCTGACTGCCGGTGAAGGCGTAGAGGCCCTGGTTGAATCGGCGGCGGAATTCGAAGCAGAGAGTACTATTTTGAGCAGGCTCGACCACGAGCAAATCGTCAAACTAAAAGACTTATTTATTGAAAACAACCGCGCCTACCTGGTTATCGAATACATTCAGGGGCAAAGCTTGCGCAGTCTGGTCGGAGAAGACGGTGCCTTGCCGGAAGATAAAGTAAGAGAGCTAGCCTCGCAGATGTGCGACATTCTCTCTTATATGGAGAGTCAAACACCACCAGTGGTGCACCGTGATTTCACCCCGGACAATCTGATTTTGCAAAGTGACGGCCGCCTCAAAATCATAGATTTCAGTATTTCGCAACTTTTCCAAGCCGCTACCACGGCAGAATGCGCCGGCAAGCATGCCTACACGCCGCCGGAGCAGTACCGAGGGCAGGCCACGCCCCAGTCGGACATTTACGCCATGGGAGCCACCCTCTTCTTTTTATTGACGGGACAGGACCCGGAACCCATAAGCAGTTCCCATCCAGCCGCCATTAATGCCGCCATTTCCAGTGGACTGGACGCCATTGTGGCAAAAGCGACGGCCATTAATCTCAGCCACCGCTACGAAAGTGCCGCCTGGGTGAAGTTGGATGTAGAATACAAGAGTGAAGAGCAAGAAAATCGAGCTGAAACCCCTTGTACTTAGTGTCCTCCTCATAATCTCAGCTGCCGGTGCAGCCGGGGCCAGAGATGACGTCATGGGTGACTTCGACAAAATTATGGATAGGGGGCGCGGGAATTCCGCCAACGCCCCCTGCCAGCGTGCTCTCAATTCAAAGCATTTCGACAACTGGCTGAAAGCCTATGCCGAAGGCAAAGACAGCGATGCCGACCGGGAATGGGTGGAAGTCCTCAAGTGCGCCAGAGGCACCAACGAGCTTAAATGTCTGGTTTCCGGCGTCTCCATTCGGCTGCATTTCCTCGACGATACTGCCACCGAGCAAGTAGAAAAGCGCGGTGGACTGGCTGCCGCACACCAGAGCTTGTTACATTCAACGGAAGCTCATCTGGGCAAAGATAGTCTCGGGGTAGCCAGCATGTTGGGCTACCTGGCGGAAGAGTTTTACGACTCCAGAGAATGGGCCAGGTCAGCCGAATACTCACGGCGAGCCTTGCTCATACAAGAGAAAGCCTGGGGCAAAAACTGCCCGGACCTGGCCTATCGCATGCTTGAACTGGCCAAGGCGCAAGTGATGCTCAAGCAATACAAAGAAGCCAGAACAAATGCCCTGCGCGCACTGCCCATGGCTAAAGCGTCAAATTCAAAACGCCTGGTGGAGCGGGCTAAAGCAGTAATAAACAGTGCCAGCCCACCTTTCGGCAAAAGCCCTCGAAAAGTACCTATCTAGAAGCAATTAATCGGCTCGGCGATTGGACTGCCAGAGCAACGGGTAAGACCCTTTGGAGATTCCAGCCGAGGACCAGTTGCGAAGATGAAGAATCTACTTTTCACGGCGTCCCTGTTTTTGCTGGCCCTGGGCGGCAATGACAGTCTGCTCCAGGCAAACAGCCAGTCTTTGCTTCCAGCCGCCCGGGCAGCCGAGCAAGAAGAGAGCAGTCTCGAAAAGAAAGCCGACAGGCAGCCCCTATTCATCTGGAAATGCAAAAAAGGAGACCAGACTGTCTATCTTCTCGGCACCATACATGTGGCTAAACCAAATTTCTATCCACTGCCTGCGGAGATGGAAACCGCCCTCAATGAGAGCCGCATTCTCTTTGTAGAGGCCGATGTATTGCAAGCAGATCCAAATAAGACCCTGGAAATCATGAAAAAGCGCGGGCTCTACCAACCGCCGACCAATCTCAGTCAGTCACTATCGCCTGAGACCCTGGAGATTTTCAAACAGTACCTTGACTGGGCCGGAGAAAACCTGGCCGCCTACCACCCCTATAAACCGTGGGTGGTATCACAGCTTGTGGCCGCCGCCGCCCTGCGCAAAGCCGGCTACAAACCCGAGCTTGGCATAGACAGACACCTACTCAATGAGGCACACGCAGTCGGCAAAAAGATCATTCCCCTGGAATCAATCGACATGCAATTGAGCCTCATGGACAGCTTCGACGCCTCCACACAGGAGAAGTTACTGCTGGGAACGCTCATCTCAAATAAAGATACTCGAGCCAATCTGGAGACTCTGGAGAAGAACTGGAAGGAAGGCAAAGTGGATGAGCTTATGGGCGGCAGAGACAAAGCAAGCAGTGCGGAAGATCTTGAAAAAGTCAGGGTAGCCATGCTGGATAAGCGAAACCAGACCATGGTGGAAAATATTCTCAAGAATTTACCTCCTAAAGACAGCGCTATGGTAGCGGTGGGGGCGGCTCACCTGGGCGGTCAAGCCGGTCTGCTGACCAAATTGAAGGAGCAGGGCTTTGATATTGAACAACTTACTGCCGAAACAAAGAAACCGACAACCGCCATTAGTTTCGGCGGCAGCGCCCTCAAGCGCCTCTGCGTGGGCTCC
>JACRFZ010000102.1 GCA_016212515.1 Candidatus Melainabacteria bacterium | reverse complement strand
CAAAGGCATGCCTGACCTCATCAGGCAAACCCAAATAGTGCAAGCCGCCAAGCAAGAGGGCAAACAGAAAACCGGCATTTTGAAAGGTAAAGAGCGAGAGTAAGCCTTGCAAGAGAGAGCGACTGCTGAAGATGCCCACCAGAATCAAGACCACACTGATGGGCAAGAAGGGAAAGTCAAAACAAGAGACCACTCCAAGGGAAAGCCCCAGAAGAAAGCGCAACCAGGGCGAAAAATTCAGCCCTTCGGAAGCAAGCCAGGTAATCAAAAGAAAGGGCGCTAAGGCCAGGGCATAGAGAAACTGCAGCTCGCCGACCTGCAGCCTGACAAAACAAGCGAAGTACCAGAGTGCCGCCAGATATGGAACTGTCATGGCCGTGAGAGCGCTCTGAAGGCGGCTGAATCTCAGCCTTTCCTGCCGGGGCAAGTTGAAATTGAGTCTTTCGATAAGTTGTCTGCGCGCAGAAACCATGATGACGGCCGAGAGCAATGACGAGCCCAACATACCAAGCACGACCAAAACTTTAGTGATGCTTTCGATGCGCAGGGGAAGCCAACTACCGAGGGCAGACTGCAGTAAATAAGGCAGCTTGGCAAACTCGAATACCAGAGGCGGTGAAAAATCGAAATAGTCTAGATAGAGCCTGGAACCGTCGAGAAAAGTCTTGGCCAGGGAAAGATGTAGACTCAAAAGCGTAGAGAGATCGCCGGACTTATCCAAAAGATCTCTCACGAGCAAGAAGGCCAGCACCAATACCGAAATCAGGGCAAACAAGCCGCAAGGCGCGCCGGAGACTCCTGAAAAGCACTGGTCACTGCTCTCGCCTGAGCCGTCTGGGGAAGAACCATCACAATGATCAGATGAAACAAAATCAGCTGAAACATGCTTAGCCGAACTATTACCCTGGTGCATCAGTCGTTGCTGCTCTTTCTCATTAAAACCGCCAACTATTGCTTGTACCTGGCTCTATTATCGAGGCCCGGCAAAGGCCAAGTCAATGAAGAGGCAAGCCTTTCTAGTGCGCACCGGTCATCAACCGTTGCCAAGCACAGCCTGCGGCGGGGTACTCCTTCTTATTATCTGCATTTCCGCTGGAGAAAGCTGATAAAGAGAAGCCACTGTAGACTCCATTCGCTCGGCAAAACCCTCCGGGTCTTCAGCCTTAAACCGCCGCCAGTCTGCCAGTTGATCCAGGCAAAAGAGCCCCTCGTCCACAAGTGCGCTCAGGTAGCAGGGGTTCAAGCCCTGCTCCAGGCTCTCGGCAGTAGCCGCAAGAAGAATCGTCGAGAGTTGTTCTTCCTGCGGCTGTCCGGTAAGGAACTGCTCAAAGACTCGCGGCAGGCTGCAGTCGCCCACTAGAAATTGATTGAGGTTATTGCCCAACAGGCGTTTGCGCAACTGAAATTCAAAGACCAAACTGTTCAAAATTGCTAGCAGACAAAAAAGAGAACTAAGCGGATAGGCATTGCTCGGACTGGCCTTAAGAACAGAGAGCGAATTTCCGCAAGGTAGGTCGGGCACCGGAGCTGCCACCATTAAATGGCGATTGGCGCTACTACCGGTGGATTGAAAGCAGAGTTTGAGTTGGTTCAAACCCTGAAAGGGGCCGGCAGCCTCCGCCTTCAGATAAAACTGCGGACTAATCGCCGCCGCCCCGAACGGCAAGGAGTCGCCACTCGCACTGCCGGTAGTGGCACCCCCAGGAACAGTTTGTTTCAAACTTTGCCAGCGGGCACTGCGCCCCCAACCGGTCACGAAGGCTTGCCCGGAAAGTCCGTAGCGGCTGACCATACGCCCTTCCAGGAGGGGCAAGCGGGCGGCTCGCTCTCCCTCGCTCAGTTGCTCGGCGGCAAGAAAGCAAGCTCTATCGGTGGTCATATCGAACTCACGGCCAAGCTGAAAGAGACCGCCTTCTCCCAGCAGGTCGGCTAAATCGAGAGCCGCTCTAAGCTTGAGCAAGAGCAAGAGTTCTCGCTCGTGATCGGGAAGGAGCAAAATGCAGCCGGGACCGGAGAGAGCAAGCAGGTTCTCAGTTGAAAGCGAAAGCAGCGTCCCATCCCGGCCCTGAACACAAATGCCGTCATGGTCTTCTTTCTTAGAAAGAACCCAGAGGCTGTAGTTCAAAGAATTATGAGCCGGAAAACCTCTATCGCCGTTATCATACAAGCGCACCTGCTCAAGCAAATTAGCTGCCAGTAGTTTGCCGCGACAGGCGGCGGCCGACTTATCCGCCAGCAACGAGGCCGGCAAAAGCAGAGCCACTCGTCTTGCGTCCGATTGGTAGAGCAAGGGGGCCGCAGCGCGCTCTAGAAAGAGTCGACTGCTATTACCGGCACCCAGATCTTTTGTACCCTTTAGACTCTGCCAGGGCGGATTGGCCACAAGCAAATCGAAATCCGGTATCGCTCTTTCCTTCAAACTATCGCCCCGCCGAAAGCGCCTGGAGCGCCGCAAAACTGTCAGTTCCTGCTTGAAGGAGCAAGCCGGCTCACAGAGGTCGGAAGCAGGCTCTGCAATGGCAAAGGCCATTAGTATCTGCGCCAGAGCGAGAGCATGCGCATCCTGATCCATGCCCCTGAGACAACTGAGAACCAGCTTTCTTTCAGGAAAGTCCCGGCTACCGCCGAGGAGATCTAGGAAGGGCAGAAGCAGACAGCCGGTGCCCATGCAAGGGTCATAGATTATGGGTGCACGTGCACCTTTCTTCAAGGGACTCTTCAAAAGCTGAGCCGCCATGGCATAGGCCAGCCGAGGCGGCGTGTAGTAAGAGGCAGCCGGGCGTTTTTCAATGCCAAAGCGCAGGGTCTCGTATATGCGCGAGAGATAGAAAGCCAGCAAAGTTCGCTCCTGGGCAACGGTTCCTTGCTCAGCCAGACTGCACTTGAGACCTTCAACGTAGAGGGGGGCAAAGGCCAGCACCTCTTGCCACTCTGCGTCTAGAGAAAATTGCCCCGGCTTGCCAAGAAAAGCCAGAGCCAGATCAAAGACGGAACGCTCCACTTGCTCCGCATAGCGCTCACCGGAGAGCTTATTGTACCGACTCAGATAGCGACGTCTCAGCTTGTGCAAGAGCGCCGCAAACTGTATTTCGTAACCAGGCCCTTTACTCAGCGGTCGAACCATGACACTCCCGCAGCATCCAATACATACGAATTGTACTAGGAGAGCCGCAAGCGAGGTGCAAGGAAGTTCAATTGAACAGAAGAAACGGCTTTTCTATTGGAACTTAAGTCCTCGACGCTGTAGGATCAGCTGCTCAACCGCCCGCTCGTGCTTGCTTCCCTGGCTCTGCTGCCATATTTCCGCATCCATTTGATCGGCTAGACTGCTGCGAATTGCCTTCTCGACCTCGGGAGCCGGCTCTGACTCCTGCCGCCATTTTCCGCCTCCAAAACCCACCAGCGGATAACCGCCCAGGGAGAAATCTACGCCAGCGCGATTGAGTGACTGATTGACGGCACTGACGTACTCGGTTTCAATTTTCCCACCGGCAGTACTGATGTTGGTGCTCACATAGACATGATCCGGCGGAACCACTAGCGGGGAAGATTCACCGGCACTGCGACTCGCCTGGGGTATTGCAGCGCGCATCTGACGGAGGTCCCATCCTAAAGGAACATAGACTTGCTGATTAATCTTGATTCGCTCCTCAGTAACGCCAATTTCGCTCAGGTAACGTGAAAGCTGCTGCTCTCTTCGCTCAGCCTCTTCCGCAGTTATCTCTTCCGACGGCTTCGCTTCTTCTTCTCTCAGAGCCTTCTTGTAGTTGATTCTTCTCTCGTTTGCCTCAATGCGCCTCTGCCGCTCCTCCGGTGTAAGTTCAGCAATTGGTCGAAAATCGTTTGCCATCACTTCGTTGTAGGCGATGTCCTTGAGGGTCAAGCCGGCTCTCTGCAATTCCTTCTCAAAAATTGAAAAGGCAACAGCCTTAGCCAGGTTCTTATCAGGAATTTTAGAGGCCAATTCATACGCCTGATCTGCTGATTCTAGTTTTTGATACTGGTCGACGGCATCTTTGCACACTCCGGCAATGTCCTCAGGTTTTCCACGTTCCTCACTGGTAGTGCGGAAAAACAAGAACTTTCCATAGCTTCTGGATTCGGGAACGGGACAACTCACTGATCCTTTTGAATTTGCAAACTCTACCTGCCCATCCTCGCGCATCTTAAGCCCATGAAGACTGCTCTGGGAGTCGGTAAGCTCTACCTCAGGCAGGTGTCTGAAAGTGACCGCCTCGCCAGTCACTCGCTCCGGTTTTGCGATGCGCGCAGGATCGCCCCAGGCTTCAGCAACCGCGCCTTCCGCAGTTTGGATATCGGGAAGTCGATCTTCGAAGGGTCTTACCATTTCTCTAGTCATTTTGAGCCACCAAATTCAAAAACAATCAAGGGGAGGGAATGCGGACAAAGTCCTTATGGAAATTACAACCAGTGACAGGCTTCAAGCGGAGCGAGTCAAGTGACTACCAGGTGCAGAGGGCAACGACGAAACCTAACAGACAGGCGACCAACCTGAATAACGCCAGTCGCCTGCCCGCTCTCAGGGCCTTAGCGATCCTTCATGAGGAGATGGTCCAGAGCCACACCGGCTCTATCGTCGATGTTCTTAACAGCAGTTTTCACCTCAGGTGGTGCATCTCCGGTATGGGCGGATCCTATACCTAAACCGGCACCAAAACCGCTTCCCGGCAAAGCCAGATCCATATTCAGATTGAATGCGCTAGATGACTGCGGACCATACACCGAATAATCCAGGTTGCCGCTGGGAAGAGCAACACTGAGCCGTCCGCCCATCGTTCCAGGGGTTACGGCCTGAGTTGCCTCCCTATATGGTGCCCAGAATATTGACTTATCCGTGTAGCTACTTCTATCTGAGTTGTCTATGTCTACATTGCTGCGTCCACCTTCACCGCCTTTGCCCACAGCAGAGGAATTGGCATCTCCCCCATTACCTACAGCGTTGGCTTTTCCACCATCACCACCGCGACCCACCTCGCCACCATTGCCAATACCAGTAGCGCTAGAGTGAGATGTAGCAGCTGCATCGGAAGTAGCGTGGGAATGAGGCTCAATCGTCACCGGCGGCAACTCTGGCCGTGGCTGAGGCTGGGGTTCAGGGCGGGCATGGCAACGGTTGTCGGCAGTATATTGCTCGGCAGCCACTCCACCCCAAACACTCTGTCCACCAGACTTCACTTCCTGCTGTTGGTCGCTTACATCTTGTCTACCCATATTGAGATCTCCTTAGGTTCTATGGTGAGCGAGCGCCGTCTCTTGCAACTTCAGTTGCGCAAAGTCGTATCTGCAGTGGAGGCGTCCTCAACACTGCCGCAAATCGCTACTCGGGTTTGGATTAATATGTGTCCCATACTAGAAACGAAATTGTGACGATTCCATGGCGGCGGCTCGAACCCGCAGGCTGACGTTTGAGCAACTTTCAAGTTTTGCTCCTGCGGCGACTGTTCAAAAGAGCAAGAGAAGCAAGCCGCCCTGAAAGAAACAAATTCCTGCAGAGTTTGATATGGCAGCGAGAATCTCTTGTCGCTTTCTCAATTCTTTCTTGCTTCTTTCTTGATGTAAGCATGGTCGCAATTGACACAAGCTTGACCAGAAATTTGCCCTAATAAAAGAGGCAGAATCTCGCCCGCGGGCGCGCAAGGAAAACTCATGAGCACAATCACCGTAGAGAAAAGAGCCGGCACGCAGACAAACCGTGTGCGCCGGTGGCTCTTACAGGGAGTAAGAACGAACGGAACCCACAAACAAGCCCACCATGACAAAGCCCCCTGGTGGCAGGTCATGTGCCTCACCGGTGTGGACTACTTTTCAACCCTTGGCTACCAGCCTGGCATAGCATTTCTGGCCGCCGGCATTCTCTCGCCGTTGGCAACAGGTATCGTGGTATTGGTCACACTCTTTGGGCTGGTACCCCTTTACGGCAGGGTGGCAAAGGCCAGCCCCTTCGGGCAGGGCAGCATTGCCATGCTGGAAAAGCTTTTGCCAGGATGGCTCGGAAAGGCCTTCATCCTCATGCTGTTGGGCTTTGCCGCCACTGACTTCATCATTACCATTACCCTCTCAGCCGCCGACGCCACCGCCCACATAGTGGAAAACCCGCTCTGCCCAAGTTTCATGCAAGACCGAGTCGTGGTCACCTCGGCCCTCATCCTGGCTCTTTGCCTGATCTTTTTGAAGGGCTTTAAAGAAGCTATCGGTCTGGCGGTGGTGATCGTCGGCGTCTATTTAGCGGCCAACGGTCTTGTGGCAGTCTGGTCCATACAAGAAATCATAAAGGCGCCCCAGCTCCTGACAAACTGGCACAATGCCCTCTTCAATGAATTTCATTCCATACCGCGCATGCTCGGGGTGTCGCTCTTGCTCTTTCCCAAGCTAGCTCTGGGCATGTCAGGCTTTGAAACCGGTGTGGCAGTCATGCCCCTCGTCAAAGGCGACCAGAAAACAACAGCCGCCGGTGGAAAGCACAAGAGCGAAGCCCCAAAAACCGCCGACGACAGAGAAATAGAAGGTCGCATCAAGAACACCGGTCGGTTGCTCACCACCGCCGCCATGATTATGGCCGTCTTGCTGCTCATATCGAGCGTAATCACAACGGTTTTAATCCCGCCTGAATTATTTAAAGAGGGCGGTGCCGCAAACGGCAGAGCCCTGGCTTATCTAGCTCACAAATTCGGCGGTGAGGGCTTCGGCACCCTCTACGACCTGTCCACCATCGCCATTCTCTGGTTCGCCGGAGCCAGCGCCATGGCCGGTCTACTCAACCTGGTGCCGCGCTACCTGCCCCGCTACGGTATGGCGCCAAGCTGGTCACAAGCCCTCAGGCCACTGGTGCTTTTCTTCACCTTTGTTTCTTTGACCGTCACCGTGCTTTTCAAAGCAAATGTTGACGCTCAGGCCGGTGCTTACGCCACCGGTGTTCTCGTTCTCTTTACCTCCGCCTCATTGGCAGTGGTGCTTTCCGTGTGGAAAGAGAGCAAGCTGAAGCGCAGTCACTTTCTCAGTATTCTCATCATCTTCATATACACCACTATCGCCAATATGTATGAAAGACCGGAGGGCTTGCAGATTGCTTCCTTCTTCATTGCCGCCATATTGTGCACATCTCTGGTATCAAGGGCAATGCGCTCACTGGAATTGCGCATACTGGAAGTAAAATTCGATGAAGTAGCCAACGGCTTTGTGGAAGAAGCACTGGCTATGCCCAACCGGCAAATTAACTTGCTGGCCCACAGACCGGGCGGTACCCACTATGAGACCAAAGAACTGGAAACCCGCCGCATTCACAAATTAACCGATGAAGAGGCCAGCTTTATCTTTCTGGAAGTGTCACTGTCAGATCCCTCAGAGTTTTTCGATAATTGCCTGAGAGTGGAAGGGCATCTCATCAACGGACACAAAGTTCTGCGCTGCCATAGCGCAGCTATTCCCAACGCCATCGCCGCCATCTTGTTGCACTTGCGGGATGAGACCAAGACGATTCCTCACGCATACTTCGGCTGGACCGAGGGTAACCCCCTGAGCTATGTCTTTCGCTATATCTTCCTGGGCGAAGGAGAAACCGCACCGGTGACCCGGGAAATTCTCAGAGAAGTAGTGAAAGAGCCCCACTCGCGACCAGTGGTCATCGTAGGCTGAAGGCTCAGGGTTTTTCCCAGTGCTTCCGAACGGTTGCCAAGATATTCTGCTAACAAGCTTTATTGCTGCCGGAAATTTTCTTAAGTGCTTTGCCGGGAGACGCCCATGGTCAAAAGTAAAAGCCGCGGCTTCGTGCCGGGCAGTCGCTACCTGCTTGCCCTGCTGTATCTGGTTGGCGGGCTGGCCTGCCTCTTCATCGTATCCAAAGCCGCCTATCATCCGGCAGTTTGCCTGCTTCTATACGGCGGCGCCGCCCTTTCGCTATCACTCTTTTCAGGGGCGATTATAAACATAATCAAGGGAGATCAACTGCTTGAAACCAGCCCAGAGAGCCTCAGTCTCAATACTCGCAAGCAACTGCGCCGCCTGGCCCTCTGCCTGCCGCTACCCATAATAGGCTATCTGGCAAGCAGCCTGGCCCTCTCTGTCTATGCCAGACAAGCCGAAGATCTATCACCACTTCTGCAGGTCAAAAGGCAGGAAGAAGCACTGCTTGGCACCTCCTTCACCTGGCAGCTTCTGCCCCAGAACATCAAGGAACGCGCAGAAGCACAGGTGCAAGCGGACAGCGGTTACTTCATTCAAAGCCTGCAACAGTCAATCAAGGAACACTGGCAGCCGCAAAGCAATGGCACCACCTACAGGGCAGCCGTCGCCTTTCAGGTGAATTCTCAGGGGCGCATAGTCAACGATAGAATTATGGAAGTCTTTGGAGACGGTGTTGACGTGGATGCAATCAAAGCAGCGCTGGAAGGGGCTTCCGGTTCGACACCGCTGCCTCCGTCCCTGGAGGCGCCCGTGGATGTAGATTTTACGTTCGAGTATAACTACATGACCAGGTAAGAGCCGGTGCGGCTTCAGCGACTGGTTTGCCGCCCCTTAATCAGCGAAGGCAGATTACAGACCGCCACTATCTTCGATACCAGAAGCGACACCAGCGACAGTGCCAGCACAAAGAAAACCGAACCAACCACGGCCGGTACAAGACGCACGCCTTCCAAACTGGGGCCGATCGGACCAAGCACCATCTCGCCCAACCAGGCGCCGATAATACCGACCACCGCCTTCGAGAGAAAGCCGGCCGGCGAAAATACTTCCTTAGCCCGCTCTTTCACTTTACTACCGGGTAGAACCCTCGCCGCCAGCCCTGCACAGACGGCCGAGACAATCAAATAGAAGCAGAAGTGGAAAAAGTCCATGAAACTCCAGATTCGGTTTTAACTTAGAGCTATGATAGCCTTTTAGCTAGAATCTTGTGACTCCAACAAATTAATTCGGCCACCTAAACCGGACTCCAAAGCGCCTAACCGCCTAAAAGGAAACAACCATGACCAATAGACCTCTGCCGGGAACTTTCAGCCTTATCATCTGTCTTAGCGTGCTGAGCACCGCCATGACCTTGAGCGGCTGCGGAAACAGCGATAATTCCAGCCCGTCCGTCACCAAGCAAGAGGAAACATCAGTGACGGTGGGAGCTGACGGCAAAACCACCGTGGTGGAAAAAGAATCGGAAAAGAGAGCCGACGATGATGACAACAACAACAATCAGACCACCGAAAGCAACGATAAGTCGGTCAAGATAGAAGCAGGAAGTAGCGATGGAGATACCAGGGTAAAGGTCAATTTACCGGGCATAAAAGTAGATATAGACGAATCGAAAGGTTCGGTAAATGTATCCACGCCCTACGCCGACATCAAAAAAGACCCGGGCAAGTCGAAGGCTACTGTGGAAATCAATCTAGATGGTTCCGATGCTAAAGGGGATTCTGAAAAATGACGGTTAAACTCTTCCTGCCGCTTTCACTGATTCTCGTCTTCCTGCTTTGTGCCGCAGACAGCCGCGCCCTGGCAAGCGAGCCGGGCCATGGTCAGCTTCTGGCAGGCAAGAGCAAGAGCAAGAAAACCGCCAGCTATCCCAAAAACTTCAGCGGCAACGCCTCCTGGTACGGCGTCCCCTTTCACGGCAGAAAGACGGCCTCAGGCGAAACCTTCGATATGAACAAATTGACCGCCGCCCACCTCAAACTGCCCTTCCATACAAAAGTATTGGTGGAAGATCCGAAGACCGGCAAATCAATCGTCATCAAGGTAAACGACAGGGGTCCCTATGCCCACGGCAGAGTCATGGACCTGGCGAAGGAAGCAGCCAAACGCCTCGGTACCTTACCCAGAGGCGTAGCCTATATCGATTGCACCGTCATTGACGACGACGATGACGAAAACAGCTAACTAAATCAGGCAAGCACCACGGTTAGCGCCGCTACTGAGCACTGTCTTCGATTGTCTGCGCCCGCTTGTCCAGGGCTCTGGCTTCGGGCTTACGACCCATTTGCCTGAGAAGCACGGCGTAATTGCGCAAAACCGCCGCCACGCTTTGATCGGAAGCACCGGACAGGCGCTCTCTCATGGAAAGCGCTCGCTTGTAAAGCTCTTCCGCCTTATCCAGCTTACCCGACTGCCTGTAGGAACGGGCCAGGTTATTTAATGCCGTAGCCAGTTCCGGGCTATCCGGGCTCTTCTCCCGCACGGCAAGAGACTTCTCGAAATAACTTATAGAATCGCTCTCGCGCCCCATCTCTTTGTAAAGAAGCGCCAGATCGTTGGCGCCATCGGCAAGCCCGGCATCGGTAGCCGGCAAAGAAGCCTGTCTTATGTCAAAGGAGCGCCTCATTAAGGGCTCTGCTGCATCATATTTCTCTTGCTGGCGATAAAGCTCGGCTAAATTCGACAGTGCCGGAGCCACTTTAGGGCTGTCCTTGCCATACTTCTCTTCCAGCAAGGCCAGCGCTTTCTTGAACAGCTCATCCGATTCCTTCATCTCACCGGAGCTGACCAGAGCAAGAGCCAGGTTGGTCATACGAGCCGCCTTCACATCGGCGCCGGTATCCTTGATGCCTTCCTGCTGAGAAAGGGCTAACCTGTAATACTTTATGGCGTCGGCATAATCGCCCAGTTCCTTCGACACCGTGGCCAGATTGTCATAAGCCGTAATCAAGCTTTCAGGTCTTATGTCTTTGCCTTTCTCTAAAAGCTCACAGGCTTCCAACAAGAGCGGCTTGGCCGCATCGAACTGCCCCTTCTCACGATTAACCCGGGCCAGATTGGTGAGCGCCGCCGCCTTGTTAGCTTCAACGTTCTCGCCTCGGCCTGCCTGGTCGGCAGGTGAATTGTCGCCCTGCAGGGCCAGAACATCCTTGTAGAGAGCCTCGGCCTCGTCCTTGCGGTCAAGCTTGCGCAGTACCACAGCCATATTATTGAGAGCGATAATCTGCGCCCCCTTGTCGCCGCTGGCTTTAGCCAGTTCCTTCACCCTGGTCAGTTGCTTGAGTGCTTCCTCATTATTGCCCGCTTCCATGGAAAGGGCGGCCATGGCATTCACCAGAGGAATTAGTTTGACGTCCTTGTCGGAACTATTCTTCTCAACAATGGCAATAGCCCGCTCATAAGACTGACGAGCCTTATCCCACTGTTTTTCGCCTTTGTAAAACTGACCGAGGTTCCCGAGAGTGGGCACCAGTGTAGGCTCCTGCGCTCCGTAAGCCTTCTCGCGCACGGCAATAGCCTCCAGCAGATACTTCTCAGCCTCGCCCTTCTGTCCGGCAGCAAGCAAACAGAGCCCCAGGTCGTTCAAGGAAAGAGCGACAAATTTAGGCTCCAGAGCACTGGCGCGGGCATCTTCCACGGCCTTTCGGTACAAACCGACAGCCTTATCAAGCTCCTTGCCCTCTCTGGCAGCCAGAGCTTCCTTCGAAACCTTCTCCCAACTGACGGCATCTGCAAAAGCCGGGGCGGCAATCAATGCACTGGTCAGGGCCAAAAGAAGCGCAGTGGTTTTATTCAAGACTTTTTATCTCTGCCGGTAAACACTTCAGACTATAGCAAAGTCGAAAGCTAAACACCTCAAACACGATTTAACTAGCAATCAGCGTCCGCCGTTTTTGAGCTTGTCTATCTGCCGGTTCAACTGCCAAATCTCACTGTTCAACTCATCAATTTTGAGCTTCAATATGCCCCTCTCGTCAAGGGTACGATCATCCAGGTTGCTGCGCATGCCGGTCCTGGCTCTTTCCACCCAATCTTCCACAAGACGCACCGGCAAGCCCTTCTCATAAGCCACTTCAATAGCCGTCTTCTGTCCGCAAATAACCTGCAGAACCATCTCTTCCCGCTGTCCCACCGAATACTTCTTCAAGTCAACCTTGCTGCCGGTGAGCTTATAAACGGCGGCTCCATCCACTTCCCCAAGCAAGGAATAGTTTTGCAAATAGCGAGAAATGAAATGATACGGCTCAAGAAGAAGGGCTATGGGACATAGCTGCACAAAGACCAGCTTAGGCTTATTCTTGTTAATATCCTCGCCCAACTCAGCAATGATGCGCGCCTCCAGAGCCTTGAACCGTGCCGTCAAATCCGGTCGATTATCCTTGGCCTGGTTGAGCATGGTGAGGGGATAGCCGTAAAGATAGCGACTGCCGGGGCGGCGCCCACACTGCAACTGCGCCGGATAGCCCGGTCTTATCCCCGAGCCGATATAGAGCACTCTGTCTCCCAGACGGCTATTTTCCGTCATGCAGAAGAAAGTCGCGTCCAACTCGCCGCGCATATTACTGCCGGAATAACCTATCTCTTTCAAATCAAAGAGCTCTCCCTCGGCATTATCCACTTCCTCCACGGCATCAGCCATGAAACGATAGGAAAAATAGCTTGTGCAAAGTAAAAACAGAACGGCTGCCAGAACGGCTGCCTGGCGGAAACTATCCTTAAAGCGATCATAAATGAAACGCAAGACGATACCGCCCTCAAGGGCCAGCAAGAGCTTGCTGTAGAGCGAGAATGGTAAAAGCCTGTAAGTCCAGGCCTGACCGCCGCTCAAGTAATTAAACAAACAGGCCAGACAGATCATAAGCAAGGGTGGAAGCCAGATGCTCTCCCGTCGCAAGGCCAGGAAAATAATGGCGCCGGTCAAAAACTGATAGAAGGGCCAGGCGAAAAGATACTCTCCCACCAGCATTGGCATAAAGCTGCGGGCGCCCCAGTTATTACCGAAAGAATAAATGGGCAGCGCCACATCCAGAAATACTTTCAAAGCCTGCCTCGGGAGAAAGCAGAAACTGAGCGCATAAACGAAAGGTGGCACCAGCAATGCCAAAAGCTCAGGCGAGAGCTTGGTCTTCCCGCTAGAGAGATAGCGGCGCGCCCGATCACCTTTGGCAGACTGACAGAGAAAACCCAGCTCGGAAAAAAGCCATATCAAGAAAAACTGCGGCTTCAAAGACATGAGCAAACCAGCCAGAAAGCCGGCCAGACAACTGCTCCCCGGGGCCGGGTTGGCGCCGCCATGACGTAAGCCGCGCAGCACAAAAAAGGGCATAAAGGCCATAGTGAAGAGATGCTCTCTCTGTCCATGGTCGGCTATAACCGTCTGCGTAAAATAGGCATACATAGCCAGAAGCGGCAGCATCTCAACCATTTTTACCGACGGTCGACACTGCCCTCCATACCGGTACAACAAAAAGCCTGAGAAGAGCGTGCTAAAAACATGGAAGACCATTACGGTCATATTAAGACCAAGTGGCAGAGGCAGAGCGAACGCTCGCGCCACCAGCACAGGTACCACATTCAAATAAATGATCAGGGGCGGATTAAAATCAAAGAAATCCAGATAAGGAATTTTGCCCTGCAGAAGCAATACACCGCTCTGCACATACACCGATTGGTCGGCGCTAATGGAAAGCGGATGCATGGACCAGTACAGGAGATTGGCTCCACTTAAGAGAAACAAGCCTAAAGCAATCAAGGTTAGTGGTATCTGTTTCCGGAGCGAAATCACTTGGATTTCCTCCGGAGCCAGGTATCATAACCATAATAAAAACCGATAAACTCTCTCGGCTGCCGGTTATCACTAAGGAAAATACAGGGAGCGCCCTGGTCGTAGTTTTCACGCAAAAGATCGAGCAGCTTGTTCTGCCGCACATACTCCTGCATATAACAGCCGCTCACCAGCACCAGATCAGCCCTGGAACTGGAAAATTCAGCTTCCAAATTGCGCAAAATAGTATCGTTTAATTCCTTCCAGTGACCGCTCAGCATGTTGAGTTTCTCAAGACGCATCAGGTGGCGAACCGGTCTACCATTGATCAAATAGGTACCGGGAGTGCGCTCCAGATTAAAGAGTAGCGGATAGGTGGAATCGGGATAGTCGCAGAGAATAGCCACCGGATGGCGCCACTGGGAATGAGCCTGCACGTATAAGTTGATATCACCGAGACCGGGCGACTTGACCTTCGGATTAGGATTAATGCCTTCGCTGTAGTCGGCTTCGATACGCACCAGGTAGAAAGCGCTATAAGCACAAACCGGCAACGCCAAGAGCAGCAGGGACACTCGCTTTCTTAGCCCCTCCACAGTAACGAACCGCCGACAAAATCGCTGAATAAAGTCGCAAAGGAAAAGCGTCAGACCAAGCAAAATACTGCCCATAGCCAGAAGAATATCGCGAGTAAAGCCCTGCTTCTCCAGCAGAAAAAAGGCTATGCCAATGACACTACCAGCGATGACCGGCACATAAAAAGCATTACGCTTTCCAGCCAGCACGAAAAGAATGAAGAGGGCAATGAAACCATAGAAAACATAGAAAAGATCCGGGGAAGTGCCCAGACCATGGATCATTTCGTCAAGCTCACCAAACTGCAACATCCGCAGCGGCATGATCCAGTTCCAATAGGCCGTCTGCATCGCTTCCGGCCATTTGTAAAGCCGCAATGCCACCACCAATGCAGCCAGCAGCAGGCCTAGGTTATCCATAGAGAAAACCGGCTTTAGCTTTCTCATGGAAGCCGAAAGCACTGCCTCTAGTGCCAGGGGGGCGAGCAAATAGGGGAACTCTAGAGAGAAGGCCAGACCGGTGACAGCGCCGAGGAAGAGCCCCACAAAGGTCGGCAACTGCCAGCCCCGATATGCCAGATAGCGAATGGCGATCCAGGGAATGAAGGCAAGCGCCATAAGGAACTGCACTTCGCCCAGTTGAAAACGCCCCATATAGGTGAGCAAAACCGGCGCCAGCGGGAAAGCCACCTGAGCCAGGCTGAGCGCCTCCGTCAAAGCCTCCAGTTCCTCCTTTTCAGCCGGCTCCGGTTCCATCCGCGCCTGCAAACTGTTTCTAGCCAGACCTAAAAGCAAAAAGCAAGTAACAGATGAAAGTGCGGTTAGAACAAGCACAATGAGCTTGACGACTTCTTCCAGGCGCATCGGCATACCGCAAAACCCAAGCGCATCGTTAAGCAAGGCCGGCAATCTGTACAACTCATAAATTATCGGCTGCGCCAGGTCGAGAAAATCCACATAAGGTACCTGCTCGGTGGTCACAAGCTGGTTGGTGACAAGATGCATAGCCACCAGGGGCGAAAGATCGCCGCGGCGCGTCAAACAATCGCGCCCGATAAGCCAGAAGACAGGCAGGGTAAGCACGAGAAAAGCCACCGCCTCTGATGTCAAAAAGAGAGCCCGAAAGCGCTCCTTGAAAGATTGAACTGACAATACCGGCAAGTGCTTTAGCCTCATGAATCTAACAAATATAGTACCAGAGGAAATGCAAGCTCAAACTACTTGCGCCGATAGACCAGCGAACCTTCTACATATCCGGCCGGCTCATAATCTTCCAGGTATCTATTAAAGTTGTATGGGGCAAGAATCGAGGCCATCGGCTCAGTTTGAATATAGACCAGCCGTGGTTTCTGCTTGCGAATATCTTCCCCCAGGGCGGCCACCTGCTTCGCTTCCAGACCCAACAAATAGCGGGCATAGCGAGGATGCCTTTCCCTGGCTTCCTTAATCATGACCAGACTACTGTAATAATAGCGGCTACCCGGCGGTCTCAGGGCCTGCAACTGCGCCGGGAACCCCGGTCTAATGGCGGTGCCTATGCTTACCACTTTCTCCTGGGGTAAACTGTTTGAAACCATGGAGAAAAAGGCTGAATCGAAGTCCTGACGGGGATTAACCATGGCATAGCCAAGTGGTGAAAGATCGTAACCGGGCGAGCCGACACTCTCGTTATAGAAAGAAAAGATGCGAAAAGTGCAGAAAAACAGGCCGGCCACAGGCAAAATTGGAGCCGCCTGCAAGAAAAGCCTGAAAGCAAGCTTGTGCCCGCTCAAAACAAAATAGACATAGCACCCAAGCAAATAGGCAAGCAACACCGTCGAGAAGAATTGCAAGGGTATAAGCCTGTAGGTCCAGGCCTGCCCGCCGCTCAAATAATGGAAGAAGCCCACCAGAGAAAGCAATAAAAACACAGCCCAGTAACGGCCGGGGCGACTCACCAGTGAAAGAAGCAAAGTGCCCAAACAAAGACAAACAGGCTCCCGAAAATACTCATAAGACAAAAGCATATGAAGCAAACATCGGCCGTTCCAACTGGCGCCAAGTAAATAGACCGGCACCGCTTCCTTGAAATAAATAGCGAGAGCTTCCCCTGGCAAACACAGCACAGCCAGAACATATCCGACCATAATTGCTGCCAGAGTTTTAGTTTCAACTGTGCGCCAGGGAAGTTTCTTGCTCTCCAGCCACAAACCAGCCTCCAGTGCCAGGCCGAAAAGAAGAAATTGCGGCTTCAAAGAGAGCGCCAGCCCTCCCATCAAGCCCGACAAAAGCCTCAGCCAGGTGGGGACTTTGTCGGCAGCTTCCGCCTGAAAATGAGAGATGGCCCGCATAAAACAATAGGGCAAAAACAGCAAGACGAAGAGATGCTCCCTTTGCCCCATGTCAAAAACCACAAAGCTGCCGTAAGCGGCAAAGACGAACAATACGGGCAAAAACTGATGCAAGGGAAAGACGGGCTGGTTTCGCAAAACCAGATAGGTAAGCAAAACTGCATCGAAGATACTGAGCGCCAAAACCGAGAAATTAAAACAAAGCGGCACCGGCCAGGGCAGGAACTTCGCCACTACTACCGGTATCATACTCAGATACATAATCAGGGGCGGGTTAAAATCAAAGAAATCACGGTAAGGCACTTGCCCGGAAAGAATTGCCGAAGCCATCTGCAGATAGACCGCCTGGTCGGGACAGATCTTAAGAGGATGCAGATACCAATACGGCACCATATGAAGGAGCAGAAAGAGAAGACTCAACGATAGGCAGAAACAAAAGAGCGACCTGGGCGCATCTGCTCTACCTTGAGGTATCATCATAAGTAAATCTGCGTATCAACCGACGACCGAGAGGTAAGATATCTGGTCGCCGTAGATATAGCAAGCATTACCTGAAGACCAATAAGGATATAAGGCGGTTGGGTAGGAATTACGAGCAAGCCTGTCCGGTAGCAAAAGCGCTGGAGCTATTAGGCGAGAGATGGACCCTGCTCATAGTCAGGGACCTGATTCTGGGACGCTCTAAATTCAATGAATTACAAGAATCTCTGCCGGGCATCACCGCCAGTGTGCTCTCCGAGCGCCTGAAGAATCTGGAGAAAGAGGGCGTGGTCGACTCCCGCCTCTATAGCGAACATCCACCCAGACTCTCCTATCACCTGACCAAAAAGGGTCGCGACCTGGGCAAAATTGTGGGGGCCCTCTACGACTGGGGGCAAAAATACACCGGCGTGGGCAACCGGCTGGTAGGGCGCAAATGCGGTCACAGCCTGGAGGTCGACTACTTCTGCCCAGTGTGCAAGAGCCGGGCTCTGCCCCAGAACCCGCTGGCGGCGGCAGGCGACTGCCAGGACTGAACCATTCACCTTCCTGACCACTTGAAAATATTTATTGCCATGTCACTTGTTTTTTCCTACCTACTAGGTGTTTAATATCTACAGTAAGGTTCGCAAAAGAAACACTCATAAGAGGTAAAACAAATGAGCGCCCACACAAACACCGAAACTCAGCCCTCCCAGGTGCGGGAACAGCTTGAGCGCACCGGCAAACTGTCCCAGGGAACCAACTACAGCGCCGCCCACCTGGGCGCCCTGGAACAATTGACCGAATATCCCCTGTTCATCCCCGCCCTCAACAAAACCGTCAGAGGCAAGGTCTTTCTGAAAGAACTCATAGGCACAAACGGCAGCGAAATATCTATGAATAAACTGCCGGCCGGATATACCATCCCCTTCAGTCATGCCCACAAACAAAACGAAGAGGTCTATATCTTCCTAAAAGGGCAGGGGCAAATGGCGATAGATGACGAAATCGTGCCCGTCGCCGAAGGCAGTTGCGTGCGCCTGGCTCCCGCCGCCCTGCGCTGCCTGCGAAATTCCGGTCAAGAGGAGCTATACTTCATCGTCATCCAGGCCAGGGAAGGTTCACTCGGTCAATATACATTCGATGACGGAATCAAACTCGAGCACAACATCAACTGGTAGCAACGCGGATGAGCCCGGCGCTCATCCCATATTGGCACCAATGCGCCGTTTCGTGCAGACACAGGCTCTGGTAGAAATCGATGAAGCCGCACTAAAATACCTGGCATCTGAACTGGCAGCCGCCTATGGCGGTCCGCCCGTCAAGGTTTTACACTGGCTGGCGGCAGCGCCGGCCAGTGTGCAGGTCTTCATCAACCAGGCTAGCCTGGAAGAAGCCGTAAGCTTTCTCACCCTTTTCCATGCTATCGGTTTTTGCTACTGGGGCGAACCACGCTGGACCTTCACCAGCTACGGCACCACATACAATGGCAGCCTCGCCCTTCTACACAGCCTGCGCGAAAATCTCTACCACCTGAAAAACCTGGCAGCAAACCAGACTACCACCCCAGAGCAATTTAGTGCCGGGCTCGGCGGCGTCAATCGTTTATGCCTCTTACCCGAGCGACTGGAATTCTTCAGAGACCTGACAAAAAGACTACAAGCAGGCGAACTGACTCGGCTCTTGCAAGAAGAAGACTGCCTCACCAAAGCATTTTACATCGAAGCATCTTACAGCGGCTTTCAAGACACAGCCCGCATGGAGACACCTGCAGGAAAGGTGACCTTGCCTTTCCTCAAGAGGGCACAACTTCTGGTAAGCGACATAGACTATCTAATCAGACTCAAGGGCGGCAGCGGTCTACCCGAAGCAGATAGGCTCACAGCCTTTGCCGACTACAAAGTGCCGCAACTCTTGAGAGAGGCAGGCGCCCTAATTTACAACCCTGAACTGAGCGAGAAAGTAGACAACAAAATCGAACTGCCGCAAGACAGCCTGGAAGAGCTGAGCATTAGAGCCTCAACAATTGTGGCAGTAGACAAACTCAAACGCCTGATCGCCCAGCGCGGCGTCAGCCTTAGTGCTGCCGAAGTGGACAATTTACTCTGGCTCAAATCACAAAAAGAAGCCCAGGCCCCAAGTGCCATTCGACCTTATCATCGTACAGTGACCTGTAGATATTGATTGCCTGGGGCTGTAAGCGCTACTGAGCTGTAAGATAAGTACCGGGGGCGGCAGCCTGCTTAACGGGAGAATTGGCAGAAAGCGTAGAGGGATCGAAATCAGGGTCCAGCCTTTCAACTCTCACCTGCCCTGTCAACCGGTCCCAGTAGAACGAGGCAACGTGACGGTTGATGAATCCGTCAGCACCTTTAGCAATTGAGACATACTCATAACGCAGCTCGCTAACGCGCTCTTGATCAGACCGAGCTAAAGCTCCCACAATCGAATGAGAATACGAAGTCAACTTCTTCTCAAAAGCAGCAAAATCACCTTTGAAGTACTTGAGGGTGGTAAAGACACTGGTGAGCGCGATTGACTCACAAACGTGCAAAAATCGAAGCTTCAAGATAACAGGACCGTTCAAAGCAAAATCATAGGTAGACTCATTAACGATCGCTTTCTCTCCGCCAGGGAAAGCAGGTCCGACAGCATAGATTCGAACATAAAAATTGACTAAATCGGCGGTGAATACACGCCAAATTATTATGGGAACCCAGTTCATGAAACGATCAAAGGACTTCTGTAAACCAAAGGGAAGAGCCTTCTGCGAGAGAAAGTTATAGTACTGAAGAACCTTCAAGACAGGCAGTGCCACTATGAAAGAGTAGATTACAAAAAGAATGGATGCCTCGACCCAGGATGGCAGTGAAAAAATAGCATGGGGCTCAATTGCCCCGACGCGAACACTCTGCCAAATCATAAAGGGAAGCACTGCCATCAGAACAGAAAGCCTTCCCAACCTGATAAAGCAGGTCACATAGAGAAAACTAAGGCTTATAGCCAGGGCGCCTGCCATTTGCAAAGATGAGCTGGGAGAGAGAATGAATATCCCAGAGATAATTTCCACAAAACAAGCAACACAGTTCATTAATCTAGGATAGAAGCCAAAGGGATTTTTCTTCGTAAAGAATCGCCAATGATGACCCCACATCGGGTTGACGCGGCCATATTCCATGCCCTCATCTCTCAAGTAGCCCGATAAGGCCTTATAGACTCCCGCACAAAGCATAATCAAGCCAAAGTCAACTCGATACGCTTCCCAAAGGGCCTGGCCGATACGAGCAGAGGGATCAACAATCCGGGCAATTTCAAACAGCGCCAAATAGCGAATGGCCCAGTGAGACATGAAGCCGGGAGCGCCACAGCCCCGGCGCACGCTACTCCACCGCTGTCCTATGAACAGCCATCTAAAAATGCTCCAGAGAACGAGCAAACCAAAAATCCGAAAACTTTCACCAGTTGAATAACACGCAATTAGAGCCAACGCCCAGGCACCAAACAAGAGGCACGACTTGAGAATGCCTGGGGCTTTCTCTTCGTCCAGCCTGGAAAAAAGCCATCTTCCAATGGGAAGAAAGAAGAGAAAGTCGAGGCTGAAAAGAAACACAAGCCCATAGAAAAAGATGCTGTAGGACACTTCCTTTGCTCCTTATTCAGCGGTTACCAGTTACAAGCCTAGGTTGCGAGCCATCGAAATAAGAAACGAACCATTTCAATGCAAGTCGGCTGTTCAACCGTCAACCTCTGATAAAAATACCACGAAACACACAGACTTGCGCATATTCAATTATTTGCATATGTTGTCATCCCTAAGAGCCTTCAACCAGCAAAACCAGTTCCCTGGTTCAAGGTGGAGCAGAAGACCAAAGCTCCGCGCATGGGCAAGGAGTAAACGTCGCAAGGGGGTGGACGACCACGAACAAAATCGAACCGCACCTGTCAGTTTGAATTAGATGCAATAATTGCTGCCCTCACAGCCCTTACAAACACACAGCGCCAACGGAACTACCTGCTTGTATGCGAACACTCATAGTCACCGAATTCATTACACTAGATGGAGTCATCGAGGCGCCGGGCGGTAATGAAACACCACATCCTCATGCCGGCTGGCAGTTCACCTACGACTCGCCGGAAGTAAGCCGATATAAAATTGAGGAACTCTCCCGCGTGGACGCCCTGCTCTTAGGCAGAAATACCTACGAGGGCTTTGCCGCTTACTGGCCGGGTCAAAGCAGCAGCGAGTTCGCAGACCCCATCAATAAAATGCCGAAGTATGTGGTGTCCAAAAGCCTTCAAAAGGTAGAGTGGCACAACAGCCACATCCTGCGCGACGGCGCTAGAGAAGTGGCTGAATTGAAGGAGTCAGAAGGTGGCGATATTCTCGTCTACGGCAGCGCCACCCTGGTAAAAGCTCTGCTTCACCACGACCTCATCGACGAACTGCGTCTGATTATTTATCCGCTCTCCATAGGCGGCGGGCTGAAACTCTTTGACGACAGCCGAGAATTGAAGAGGTTCGCGCTTAAGCAATCCAGAGCAGTCGACCAGGGTATTCTCATTCTTGAGTACGAGCCGCTCAAATAATCTGGGACGCTCTACACTTGACAGTCCACCTAGAAAATACACGATTCCCATGAAATCGTCTGCTATACTCTCCGCCAGGCAAACAAGTCGTACTTACATTATCCGGCACCACCCACGGTGCGGCAGAGAGGCACGTCATGGCAATTCAACCCGTCCAGACTCCAAAATTCACACTTAATAAATTCAACGGCACCAGTAGTAATTTCACAAAGTCATCGCAGCCGCCTGATTCCAATGGTGCGGTCGGTCCAGCCCACTATGTTGAGTTCCTCAACGGTGTTTTTACGGTATACGACAAATCCAGTCACACCAAGCTTGCCCAAATCACCGACCAGGAGTTCTGGCGCCAGGCAGGCATAGCCAACCCCGGGTTACTGGTTGACCCGCGCGTTCTCTATGTTCCCAAGGCAGGCAAATATGGACACGGACAATGGCTGGTAATGCAACTAGAATTTGGTCATAAAGTCTACCTGGCTTGCACCGACCCCAAGCACGCCTATCCCAGCCCACTTCCAGGAAACTGGAAAGCATCACAGTTCGACATGCCTGGCTGTGACTTTCCTCAAGTCGGGTACGACGGCAGAGGAATCTACCTTACGGTTGAGACCTCCACGAATGCAGAGGGGAAAGACATAGCGGCAGCCCCATCGGAGAAAGACACCGCCCCCAAGAACGCCGGCGCAGAGGCAGAAGGCACTGCCGGAGCCGGGCGCTGGTCGCAATTTGTATACATGCCGCAGGTTTCCGCCCTGGCATTTCCGCCCCAGCTTGGACCTGATAGCGGTATAAAGATCTTTGAGCCTCTCGACCCGGCAAAATACGGAACCGGAATATATCCAGTGGCAGACGCCACCGGCTCCGAGTGGAAAACTGCAAACTTCATTTGCGCCAATAACAACACCTTGAAAGACTTGACCTTTGTAAAGATGCTCCCGGAACAACGAGCCATTGTCAGTCATGGCAACATACCGGTAAAACCCTGGGAGTTCATGGGCTTCACCTATGTCAAACAACCAGACCCGGCCGGACAACAAAAGATTGCCTTCTATTCCTCAAATATAGACGCAGCACCCGTAAGCGACGGCTTCAACGTGTGGCTCACGCACTCAATAATGAGATTCGGAAGCCTGGCTGTACGTTGGTACCGCCTGGCTATTGATCCGGTTACACGGGATCTCAGTCTGGCCAATTGGGGAGAACTGGCAGACCCAAGAGGGCACTACGACTACTTCAACGCATCAATCGCCTCATTCGGCAAAGACGATTACACAGTAATCTGCTTCTCACGCTCCGGCGACTCGACCACTTCAAGCGATCCAAATGATCCCAACTGCGGAAATCTTGGCGCCTACGCTGCCATTATTCGTGAAGATGGCTCCGCCCCCACCATAGTTCCTATACAAAGCGGGCTATCTAATAACTTTCAGCCTCTACAAGGACAGAGATACAACCGTTGGGGCGACTTCTCCACCATCTGGCGCGACACAACCAATCCCGAAGCAAGAAGCATGTGGCTAATTAATCAGTACGTTGCCCAGGGTGGTTCATCATCAGAGTGGTGCGAAGTAATCGCCAATCTGCAAATTGATCCGCCGGCTTAAAGAAGCAGTGCCCATTAGTCACCGCACCGCCTCTTGACGGTACGGAAGAATAGCAACCGCAAGAATGATCGCGCAGACAGCGGACAAACCTGCACATCCACTCACAGATCCTCGGACCGGTTCAGTAGATGTCTATCCAACAGAACCCGAGACAACACATCAGCTTTGGCAAGATCGCCTATATGCCTGGCTACAGCGATAATTCTATTAATTTCCTCATCAGACTTATCATCCAACAGCCATAGATGGAAATTCCGATCCTCGAGGTAATCGCGATATAAAGACGCCTCGTCGGCATCAATACCATAAATGAAATTCTCTTTCGAAAGAACAGCTGTCATAAACATAAACAAGATCGCTGACGGGACGGCAGAGATGGCTAGCGCAACCCGAAAAACGTCACGTGCAATCCAGTGAGGAAGATGCGAAATTCCAATTGATGTTTTCAAAATTTCCAGAAGCGGAAGAGCAACAATAGTAATGACGCAGAAAAGTATTGATTGAGATATCGGCTGCAGTCGCGACCAGAGCGGGGCAATTTCAGGTACGGTGCGCCGATTCAATGCAGCCAGCAGAAAAAAAAAACCGGCAGCACCACGCCAATACTAATAAGCTGATAAACAAAGATCCTCAGGATTACACTAGTTTCCGGCAGCACCGCCGGCCGCAAGAAATCTAAATAGACAAAAACCGATAGAAGGCTTGAAGCCAGAATCAGACAGAACCCATATATGATCAATTGCGCCTGTCGTGCCGGACGGAAGGGGATCGGCCTGGCGAACCGCCCTAAAAACCTTCCTTCTACCGACTCCGTATCAGGAGCGGAGGCACGCAGCCTGAGGCTCCGACTCTGCCAGCGATACATAAAATACGCAAGAGACCACAACACCAGTACCGGAGCCAAACATGCCAGAGTTGTAGCATCAAAGGGAAACAACGGCAGACTCCTTGATATTGGCGCTGATGATCCGATTATACACCGGACAGCCGCTGTCATTAGCATTAACGCTAAAACGCCGGAGCGCGCCACAGAAGACGCACACCGGCATTAAGTCAATCGACGAACCTTCACCCCGAAACAAGCTTACTGATGACAACAACTCTAAGCCCCGGCAAAGCGGGAGCAATAGAGAATTGCTAAATCAATGCCCCCGAACGTGGAAGTTAAGGGTTGAATGGATGAATGTCTCCAGGCTTTCTCAACATCTTGTTGACTTCATCCAGATGCAGCTCCTCGCCCATAATCATTTCGCGAGCATACTCTTCAAGCAGCACCGATTTGCCTTCAGTGGCATGCAGCAGTTCATAATATGCAGCGATAGCGCATTTCTCATGGTCCAGGCTCTCGCGTAAAATATCGCCCAGATCATGCTTTTCAGTCTCAAGAAGAGGTCCAATCTTGAGGGAGGGGTGACCGCCCAACAAGGTAACCAATTCGCCTGCTTTATGCGCATGCATCAAACTCTCATTAGAGTTTGCCTTGAGCCAGCTAACGATGGGAATGCGGTTATAGCCGTATACCATGAGAGCGTAGTGGGTATAACGAACCACACCGGCCAGCTCCAACTCCATAATCTTATTGAGAATTGCTATCGCTTTCTCTTTGATTTTATCGTCCATAGCTCTCAGTCTCCTCAAGTTGTTGCTATAACTCTAGCCGATTGAAAACCCCAATTTACAGCGCTAAAATCATTAAATAGTAAGGGCGGCAAACTGCCTTCTATAAGCGAGCAAAGAAACATATCCGCGGCAAAGTGGCGTTCGTCCCCAATTGCAGAAGTTTCTTCATAACCAGTTGCACGTTCATCCCATCCGATAGAGGCGAGCGCGCCTCCCGCACTAATGAAAGATGGCATACACATGGGTAGAAGCCAGTCTTCCATCTTTCATTTCAAGCCCAATCAAATCGGAATCACCAAGATAGAATGACCCGTAATCTTCAGTCGAAGTCGCATCCCGGGCCCAATCCTGCCCGGTAGAAAGCAGCACCAGTCTCACAAGAGGAGAATCTTCAACAAAGCATCTACCAAGCCAGGCTTCTAGTTCCTGTCTGGTCTGTCCTCGGCCAAGTTCTTGAATCTGTTCTGCTTTCCAATAGGAATATGCTGTTTCTTCGCCTGACAAGAAGTGCCTGGCGAAGCGGCATTCGTCACCTTTGAAGCCCAGAAGCAGCAAGGTATTCGGCAAAATTTCATAGAAATGAACTTCGTCCGCGTCTCTAATATCTGGCGACGCGCCAGGAAAAGCCAGCTTACGCTCCTTGAACTTAGGGGCGCCAATAAGTGTTTGCACTTGCCTTTTCGAAAGCCCCGGCGCGCACTGAGTTATTACTAACGACGTGCCGCTGGCCGGCAAAGCAACAAGCAATGCGGCGCTATCGAGCGGAGTGCGATCGATACAGCTCAAGAAGCACTCACAATAATACGTAGTCAACCAATGGGGACTTACCATCATGCGGAAAACTACAGCAGTTAACAAAAGACTGGCAAGACAAACAAGCGGCATTTTTTGCCGCCAGCTAAAGCGATAAGTGGGAAGCTGTGCTATCACGTCTTTACCTGCTGTGACCAGGGTCCATTATCGAGTCAATCTCGGTTTCAAACAATACGGGATTCCCGAATCAAGTCGTCTATTTCAGAAGTCCGACACCAGCTTTAGACTGAAAACACATCAAAGAACTAGACCAGAGTGTCATTTGCTGAGCCTTGCCAGTTCGAACAGCAGCAGTTTCTTTAGAACAAAGACTCCTAAAATTCCGCATCAGCTTCAGGAGTCACCGGTCTGGCTTCTCTGCTCATAATCTTACAGGTAGGTAGAGCCTGGGCTAACTGCAAGCGCTCTTGCTCTGTCCAATCAGCACTCTCGATCATTAGAAAGCGCAGTTTTTTAAAGCGTTTCAATGTCTCCAGGCTGCCTTTGCTCAGCTTATCACCAGAGATCTCCAGCACGGCCAGGTGCGAGGCTAGCGGCAAAAGTTCACGCAAATCAGAAGAGGCCAAACCACAACCACGCAAGTGCAACTCTCCCAGGCTTTCTATTTTTGCCAGAGCCGAGAGGCAATTGTGATTGAGTGGCATAGCCTCCAAAATGAGCAATCGCAAACTGTTGGAAGTCTTCAACTTATCGAGGAAGAGCAAGCTATCGCCTTTGTTGCCGGCCAGTTCCAAACTGAAAAGTTGCGGCAAGCGCCGTAGCTGAGCTACACCACTGGCGGTGACAGCCGTTTGCCCAAGATTAATAGACTTCAAGGCAGGAAATTTATTCAGATACTCGATAGTGCTGTCATCGGCATCAACACATTGAGCGTCGATTCGCTCTAACCCGCTGAAATAGGTCATTTGGGAGAGGAACTTATTGACGCCCACGGCATTCTTGTGGAAATGCATAATCTTTAGAACGCCTGGATCAAACCCCAGCAAAAAGCGCGGTGCCGCCATCAAGTCGCTTGAAACGGTTACCGCCAGACCTGCCCCTTCAGGCACCTGCATAAGCCCTCCGGCACCGGGTTTTATCGGCACACCTAGAAGCACATTGCCTTCGTGCACAGAGAAATTGGCGGGAGGCATTTGCCGGGGCAGACCGTAGCGACGCACCTTAGCGCCGTCACGCCAATTCCCCTTAAGAAGATAAGACCCTGGTTGCACAGCCTGGGAGCGCCGACGCCAATCTTCTTGCAGGCGCTCCTCTTCAGAAACGGAAGGCACCATATCGCTTGGCTTGGCTACCGAACTTACTACTTTAGCAGGAGGTTGGCGCGATTCTTTCAAACTTGTCAGTGCAAAATAGGCGCTAAAAGCCAGAAGCAAAAGGGAGACGGAAGCCACCACGGCTATCCAGACATAAGAAAAGGAGGCACCACTCTTCTGCTCAGCCGGGCTCTCCACGAAAGCCCCATCCTGACTGAGGCTTTCCTTATACGCTAAAAGATCTCGGTAAATCTCACCGGCATTTTGATAGCGGTCGGCAGGACGCTTAGCCAGACAGCGTGCCACTATTGCTTCCAACTCAGGGCTGAACTCAACATCCGGATTTACTTCCGCCATTGTTGGAGCCGGCACTTCCTGATGCAAGATGATGGTTTCCATGGCTGAATTGCCGAGCAGCGGCGGAGCACCTGCGAACATCTCAAAGAGAGTCACACCCAGGGAATAGAAGTCGGAACGGGCGTCCATAGTGCGCCCCATACTTTGTTCGGGACTGATATATACAGGTGTGCCGATAACATCACGAGAGCCGGTCAATCCCAGACTCTGCGACTCCTCAGAGACTATGGAACGGGCCAGACCGAAATCCAACAGCTTAGCCTGACAGGTCAGAGCCTTTCGCGAGGGCAGAGGCGGTGCGAGAAAGATGTTGGCCGGCTTGATGTCCCGATGGATGACGCCCTTGCCGTGGGCATATTCCAGAGCTTCAGCCAGACAGAGAGCGACATCAAGCCCGAACTCCAGAGAGACCGGGCGTTTGCGAAGCCGCGCTTCCAGGGTCTCACCTTCCACAATTTCCATAACATAGTAGAGCATGGTGCCGCTATGCACGCCTGATGCCACTATGCGCACAATGCCGGGATGCTCCAGACGAGATGCGAGCAGGGCTTCTCTCACAAAACGCAGACGTTTTTTCTCTACCGTGGCGGCACCGGCATGCAGGATTTTCAAGGCGAAAGATGAGCCCTCCCGGTCTTCCACCAGGTAGACGGCACCGGCGCCACCGGCACCAAGCAAGCTTAGCACCGTATATTTTCCGTCGATTAGTTCGCCCAAGCCAAGACTACAGGAGGGATCCAGCTCTCCGTTTGCCTGGCCTTGATTGTGGTCCTGGTGCATCGACAACTGATCTCAGGGTAAGGAGAACACAAAGTTGCCGGTACGGAAACACTCAGCCTTAAGCTGGTTTACCCCAGAGCCAGCCCTGACCGAAAGGAACACCCATTTCCACCAGGAGCTCAAGTTCTTCCCGACACTCAATGCCTTCGGCGATAAGCTCGGCGCCGATAGAATTGACTACTTTCACCAGACGTTTGAGCAGCCTGGCTTTGGCCGGATCGGCGGAGATACCGGAGACGTACTTGCGGTCGATTTTGACAATGTCCGGCTCGAGAATGATAAGGCTCTCCAGGGAGCTGCGTCCAAAACCGACATCATCGATAGCCACCAGGATATCCCGCTTTCTGATAGCGTGCACGTGGTCTTTCAAATAAGCAGGATCACCGATGAACTGCTGTTCGCTTATTTCTACGCAGAAAGTACCTTCATGGGTCTCCTGCGGGAAAAGCGTCATCAGCCTGTCGATGGGAGTGTCCATGATGGTGGAGGGGAAGAGGTTGACGTGAAAGCGCGCTTTCTGATCAAACTTAGGATCGCTGCAAGCAGAGAGGCAAGTCTTCAAACAGCGCAAGTCGACTATGGTGAGCAAGTTGTGCTCTACCGAAACTCTGAAAAGATCATCGGGCATCTCGAAGGCACCAGCCGGACCACGGCTGAGGATTTCATAGCCCACTACCTTTTCATCGGAGAGATGAAAAATAGGCATGGAGACTGCCCGGAAGCAATCGCCTTTGCGCAGCTTCTCGGTCAATTCATCTAAGGCTGCTTTGTCGGGGCTAAGAGAAGGCGACAGGCTCGGATTCTTCTCGCCGCTGGAGACGCGGTTTTTACCGAGTAACTTCGATTCGCGCACAGCCAGCCGGGCCAGCGAGAGCACTTCCTCAATGGAACAAAATTCATAAGGCAGGGCGAGCACACCCAAGCTGGCCGTCACTCGCACCGTCTCGGAAGCCAGCCGCAAGGGGCTCTCACCCACGGCCAGGCGAATCTTCTCAGCCACCAGCATACCTTCTGCAATGCGGGTGTCCGGCAAAATCAAAAGGAATTCGTCGCCGCCCATGCGAGCAACATGGTCGGTGGGACGCACCGTCTCCCGTATGCGTTCGGTTATTTGACGGAGCACCACATCGCCCACGGCGTGACCGAACTGACGGTTGATGCGATCGAAGTCGTCGCAGTCGATAAGCATGGCCACTAGATTCCAGCCGCCGCGCTGGGCGCGCACATATTCGGCTTCCAGGGCTCGCTCCAGACCGGCACGGCTGAGGGCCTGAGTGGAAGCATCCACGTTGGCGATCATATCTAGTTGTTTTTCGGTTTGCACAAGCTTCGCTTTCAAAGCAGTCAGCTCGTCTTCCATGCGTTTGAGGGTGGAAGCATAACGAATGGACTGCAAGAGCACACGCCCATCCAGTTCGTCTTTCACTAGAAAATCTTTGACACCCTGCTTGACGGCTTCACTGCCGACTTTGTCTTGCTCGCGAGAACCCAGCATCACCACCGGCACACTGGCATCTTTCTCTCTCAATTTAAGAAAATGCGAAAGCCCATCGCTGACTTGATCGCTACAGGATACATCCAGAACGACCACATCAAAATTACCCTCGGAGAGCACCTTCAGCCCACCAGCCAGATGGTCGGTGACCTCCATGGTGAACTCATGGGCCATTGTCTTGAGGACATCCTTGAGGTCATGACTGACCTCTTTGCCATCCTCGATCAATAGTACTTTAGTTTTCCTGGCTTCCATTTCACCACCGAACAAAGGTTTCCATTTGATTGCCCCAGAGTTTACAAGCTAACTTGCAACCCGGCATATCAATATTGTAAACCGCCTACCTAGCAAGAAATCACCGAACAGTACAAAGTCTCACAGGACCCTTGACAAAATCAATGCACTCTTCCTTTCAAGCCTGACGCTTACAACTCTATTGTGCCCAGTCAAACCCCAAACCTAGCTCAAATTACAACTTGAACTCGGCAAACTTGCACATAGTTCTTCTATGTAGAGTGTACCCATAGTAACCTTATTGGTTAGTTCCCCGACTTAAGGCTAACCAAACTTGGAAGTAAAACAGGAAAGTGATGAAACTGCCGGCAGTAACCAAGAGAAGTCGGTCAAGAAGTCCAATAACCTTGTCAAACAAATCGTTTCCGGGCTTTTTGCAGTTGTCCTGCTTTACCTGGCCTTCCATAATGTGGATCCCCAGAAACTATGGCAGTATTCACGGGATATAGACCCGCTGCCGCTGGTACCCGTCTGCCTTACCGCCATTTTCAGCCATGTCCTGAGAGCCTACCGCTGGACATTTCTGCTCTACCCGGTGGCCGGTCGCAAGATCGGACTTTTCAATTCCTTCTATGCCGTTATTCTCGGCTATGCCGTCAACGTTGCCATACCAAGAGGCGGCGAAGTGGCCCGCCTTCTTTCCATTTGCAAAGACGAAAAGCTGCCCTGGGCCGGCGTGCTGCCCACGATGCTGATAGACCGCATGCTGGATATGGCCATGCTGGTCTTTCTACTTGGCGTCTGCCTGCTGGTCTTGCCCAAAAGCCTGCTGGCGGCGGTACCGGGCTTAATACCGGGCGGTATCGGTCTGCTCATTGGCACAATTATCGGACTCTTGCTCCTGCCCAATGTCGGAGCTATTCTCAAAGCTATCCTCAATATGGATCTCTGTCGCAAGAAATTGCCGTCCGCCCTGCATGAGAAGCTCCTGGAGTTGGCTGCACAATTCGAAAGCGGCACCCGGGCCCTGAAAAGTCCGGTTACTTATCCCCTCATCGCCGCTCTCAGCTTCGTAATCTGGTCGATGTACTGGCTCAACTTCTACTTTATGTTGCCGGCCTTCCACCTCGATAAGTTAGTGGGCCCCATGTCCTGCCTGATTGTCTTCACAATTGGTTCGGTGGGAGTCTTGATTCCCACCCCCGGCAATGCCGGCAGCTTTCACTTTCTGGTGGCGCTGGCCCTCACCAAAGTAGCACCCACCATTCCCTATGAACAAGCCCTGGCCTACGCCACGGTCTTGCACGTGCTCACCTTTGTCATGACAAACTGTATTCCCGCCGCTTTGCTATTTCTGTACAGAAAGACCAGAGAGAGCAAACCTTCATCAACCTGAGAGAAGCAGCACTAATGCCCAAAGCCAGATCAAAAGACAAAACAGCCTCCCTATTGCCGGAAAGCCTCGACCTTACGCCGGAGCAGTTTCAAGCTCGCTCCACCAGTAATTTCGCCGCTCAGTACCTGCCTGCCGGGGCACGGGTCCTGGATGTCGGGGTCGGTTCCGGCATGATTGCCAAAAATCTTATGGAGGGTGGATTTAAACTGGAGGCCGTGGATATAGATCCGGCCCGGGTCAAGGAAGCCGAAGCCCTAGGGATCAATGCCAGGGTTTGCGATTTTAAGGACCTCAAGGGTGAACCCTACGATGCCATTCTCTTCAGCCGGGTGCTGCATCACCTGCAGCCCCTGCGCACCAATATCGACACCACAATCAAGATGCTCAAGCCCGCCGGTCTTGTAATTGTGGAAGACTTCTCTTACGAGCGGGTAGACAGCCGCACCTGCGCCTGGCTCTTTCCTCTGGCCAAGATGCTGAAAGACCGGCAGGAACCAAAAGCCGGTCAGACAAGCAGGCACGCCTGGCTTTCCGAGCAAGCCGTCAGCCAGGCATCTTCACCGGAAGAATATGTCAGGCAAGCTCTTCTTGGCTGGCGCCATCACCACGAAGAGAAGCACAACATTACGCCCTTCGAGCATATCAAGAGTGTCATGCAAGATAACTTTCGTTTCCTCTTGGAAGCGAGAGTGCCCTATCTTTTTCGCTATCTGGCAGATCTTTTGCCTCACACCATAGACGGTGGCAAACTGGCCTGCGAGCTGGCCCACTGGGAAGCAGCTCTGGCTGAAAGCGGCGCCATCGCTCCGGTAGGAGTAAGGCTGGTAGCCAAGCCCAAGAAGAAAAATTAGCGACGCTTCTGGCAGCCTGGGCAAAAGTGTGACGAGCGCCCCGCCACCTTCACCCTGACAATTTCCCGCCCACACTTGAGACAGGGCTCGTCTTCTCGCCCGTACACCCAGGCTTGATTTTGATAGTTGCCGTTGACGCCCTCGGCGTTCACATAATCGCGCAGAGTGGAGCCACCAGATTCGATACCACGACTCAAGACCAGTTGAATACTCTCGACCAGTCTACCCAGGCTCCTGGCGGTAAGATCGCCGGCACTGGTCTGGGGATGCACGCCGGTCAGAAAGAGAGCCTCATCGGCATATATATTACCCACTCCGGCAATCAAGGTCTGGTCCAGCAGGGTCGTCTTCACCGCCTGCTTCTTGCCGGCAAAGAGCACCTTGAGTTTAGCGGCAGTCAAATCCGTAAGCGGCTCAAGCCCCAGTTCCGAAAGCGCCGGCACCACCTCTTCCAGGCACACCCCCCGGGGCTTATACCAGAGGCGCCCGAAGACACGCATGTCTTCAAAATGCAATTGGCGCCCACTGGCAAGCGGCATCTTCACCCGCAAGAAGCGCGCGTCGTTGGCGCCGGCCCCTTTGCCGCGAATCAGGAGCCGCCCCGACATGCGCAAGTGACAAACCAGGGAAGCATCTTCGTCAAGATCAATGAGAATATACTTGCCGCGCCTTCTCACAGACAGAAAGCCATGCCCGGGCAGCAAGCGACGGAACTGATCCGGGGCGGGGAAGGCAATCGAGTCTGGTCTTAGCACCTGCACACTCTTCAAGCTATCGCCTGGCAGGGCTTGCTGCAAGCCTCGCACCACAGTTTCGACTTCAGGTAGTTCAGGCATAATCAGTGACTGGCGAAGAAGAAGGCGGCACCCAAAATGCCGTAAACAGCCAGAAGTTGCACGCCTTCCAACCAGTTACATTCGCCGTCCGTGGCCACAAAGGAGAGAATAATCACGGAAACGACGATGGAAAGCAGCTCCACTTCCGAGAAACAAAGGTCCATGGGATGGCCGGTGAAGTAGCCGACGAAGACAATAACCGGCGCCACAAAGAGAGCAATCTGGCTGCCTGAACCAAGAGCTATATTGATGGAAAGGTCCATCTTATTTTTGAAGGCCATCAAGATAGCCGTGCTGTGCTCGGCAGCGTTACCGACTATGGCAACCAGGATGACGCCGATAAAGATATGGCTCAATCCAAGGGTTTCGGCCGATTTCTCCACGGCATTGACCAGATACTCGGAAAGCACCGCCACACCGATAGTGGCAGCCAGCAAGACCAAGCTGGACTTAGCCACACCCCAGCCGGCCGTGCCGAGAGCTTCGTCTTTTTCTTCGCCTTCGTTGCTGAAATAAAGCTGCTTGTGGGTTTTAAGGCTGAAGATCAGACTCAATACATAGGTGACCAATTGAATGACGGCGATGGCCAGGGCCAGGTTATAGTCACTGTGATGGTCGCCCGCTGCTGAATGATGAGAATTGGAAATATGGAAAACGGCGGGCACCGTCAAGCTGATAGCGGCAAGAGCCAGCAAGGTAGCGGATGTCGTAGCTGCGGTACGATTAAAATACTGGGTCTGATAGCGCAGACCACCCACAAGCATGGAGCCGCCCAGCACAAGCAAAATATTGCCGATAATCGAACCGGTGATGGAGGCTTCCACAACATCGATGAGACCGGCTCTTAGAGCGGCAAGAGCGATGATCAATTCGCAAGCATTACCGAAGGTGGCATTGAGCAAGGCCCCCCAGCTAGAACCGATCCGGTCGGCCAGATACTCCGTCGCCTTGCCCATGAGACCGGCCAGGGGCACAATACCCAGGCAGGCGGTCAGGAAAATCACTACGGGAGGCCAGTGCAGATAACTGCCAAGAATCGGCACGGGAATGAAGACCAAAAAAACGTTGAGAATGTGCTCGAAAGACAGTTTCATCGATAATTCAAAGGGATGGTAAGGATTTGAGCGAAGCTAATTGAAATGAATCAGGTTGAAATAAATCAGGAGCCGGCCGATATCGCACCGCAGACGATACCATCAAGGGAAAAACAGCCGACTTAATTATCGGCCATCCACATCTATAAGAGAGGATAACTCTACTCTTACCCGATAAACATTTAATTAGTCCTGCCGCCGGTCAATTTTCAACCGGGACAGGCAGGCCAAGCGGTCTAAAGCCGGTAAGGACGAGGACTGAGAAAAAATTAAGTGCTTGCCTTTCGGTAAGTATGGCCATATCGCCTGCATATAAGCGTTAACATATTGAAACGTCTTTGAAAGGTCGTAGGTCCGGAAGCAACTTCGGACAATCTGAATGTATAGATGGACCTTTCAATATTTCAGGCGTTTAACCTTTAGAATTTTGGCTCTAACTGGAGGAACTCTGCATGGTAGCGGTCACGTCGGCTGATAAACCGACTATGGAATGTGAAACCGAGCACTTTTTAGGTGCTCAACGCCAGCTCGACGAAATCGCCGAGGAGATGGGTCTAGACAGAGAGCTGCACGAACGCTTGCGTTATCCCAAACGGGCTCTCATCGTCACCGTGCCGGTGCGCATGGATGACGGCTCCGTCAAGTCCTTCACCGGTTACAGAGTGCACCACGACGTCACCCTCGGACCCGCCAAAGGCGGCATCCGCTTCCATCCGGAAGTAAACCTGGGTGAAGTTTCCTGCCTGGCCATGCTCATGACCTGGAAGTGCGCCCTCATGGGTCTGCCCTACGGCGGCGCCAAGGGCGGCATCCGCGTGGAGCCGTGGAACCTGACACCGGGAGAAAACGAGCGCCTGACACGCCGCTACACTTCCGAAATCATAAACCTGCTCGGACCCGACAAAGACATTCCGGCCCCGGATATGTACACCAATGAGCAGACCATGGCCTGGATCATGGATACCTACAGTATCAACGTCGGTCACACCGTGCCTTCAGTGGTCACCGGCAAGCCGGTTTCCATCGGCGGTTCCTTCGGCCGCACCGAAGCAACCGGTCGCGGTGTAGCCTACTGCGTGCGCCGCGCCGTCAACCATTACGGTATCAAAGGTGATGCTCCCTCCGTGGTCGTACAGGGCTTCGGCAACGTCGGCTCCGTCACCGCGAAACTCCTGCATCAAGCCGGTTTCAAAGTAGTCGGTGTCTCCGATGTTTACGGTGCCATCTACAATCCCAAAGGGCTCGACATCCCACGCTTGATCGCCTACGTTTCTGAAATGGGCAAAGTGCAGGGCTTCAACGGCTCCCAGGATCTCGACAATAAGGCGCTCTTAGAGTTGCCCTGCGACGTGCTGGTACCGGCCGCTCTCGGAGGTCAAATCACCAATTTGAACGCCGACAAACTGCAATGCAAAATCATTGTGGAAGGCGCCAACGGCCCCACTACCCCGGAAGCCGACGTGATTCTGCACGACAAAGGCGTGATTGTCGTACCCGACATTCTGGCCAATGCCGGCGGCGTTACCGTCAGCTACTTCGAATGGGTACAGGGCATGATGCATCTCTTCTGGACCGAAGATGAAGTCAATCAGCGCCTCGAACAAATTATGGGACGTGCTTGCGACCAGGTGCTGGAGCTCTCCACCAAGAGCAAACTGCGCCCCCGTATGGCCGCTCTCCGCATCGGCGTTTCCAGAATCGCCGAAGCCAAGCGCCTGCGTGGTCTCTACCCGTAAGCCCGAGAAAGTAGCAAATGCCGGGTCAACTCCCCGGCAATGCCAAGAGAAAGACACCCCTCGCAAGAAACGAGGGGTGTCTCTTTTCTACCTCTATTTTTGTTTCATAGACTCGTATATGTGGCAAACTGATAATAATTAGTGTCAGGCTTTTTGGTCAGACTTTCAGGTCAGGCGTGAAACAGTTTCTGTACTGATGTACTGATGGCTTTTCTGGTATCGGCATGTTTTCATCTAGGCAATCACAACAAGGCAAAGGCAACGCGCCAATTCCGCGCGGGTTCCGCCTTCCCAAAGTTTCCGTTTTACCATCCTACACCGACATCCAATTTCTGCACCAGGAAGCAGTCAAGGTACCCGGCAGGCTGGTCGAACAACCCTTCTCGGTGACGGAAGGCTCACAGGAGTATCTGCTTGCAGTCAAATTCGAGCAGGAAATCGGGCTGCCGGTCTGGACCCTGACGCAGGTATCCAGTCAGGGGCATCAAGTCATTTTTCAACACGCCGAAAGCGATGTCAGCCTCGTAGCCAACATCGTCATGAGCGGCTGCGGCTGCGATCCGCTTGGCGACAGTCTGGCTGCCGATACCTTCATGGGCACAGACTCCATGTCCAATCTCAAGCCCATTGGCAACACCTCGGTAGAAGTGCCGACCATCACCGGTACAGAAAGTGCCATTCTCTTCGACGCGCCAAGACCGGGTATGAAAGCTACGCTGGAAGGCGATTTGACCAAGATGCAGGCGCCCAACCTGCTGCAATCCATCACCATGTCCAAGATGACCGGGCGTCTCGATGTGAAAGACAAGGGAGAAACAGCCAAGGTCTATTTCGTAGACGGCACCCCCATGCACGCCGAACTGAAGGAAGTGGGCGGCGACGATGCCGTGATCGAACTGATTACCTGGACCACCGGCGAGTTTCGCTTCTGGCCCGATGAAACCAGCCCGCACCAGACGGTCAAACGCCGTCTGGACGCCATGCTCATGGAAGGGGTCACCTTGCTCGACCAGAGCAAGTATCTGGAATCGGCCAACCTGAAGATGGAGTCTATTCTTGTGAAGAGAATGAACATCATCTCCGAGCAGGAATTTGCCAGCAAATTGCAGAAAGGCGCGCCGCTGCCCATCAAGCCGCAGATGGAATTATTTGAGCAGATAGACGGGCGTAGCACTTTCTACGATATCTTGCGCAAGAAGCCCATGAAGAAAGCCGACTGGGTACCGATCTTGTTCAACTTGATCAGTTGCGGACTGGTACAGGTCACAGATCAAGCAGCACGCTCGGGCAATCTCCGCAGCCTCGGCATTGACGAAGGCACGCTGCAGAGCGTTACCAAACACCTGATCCGACAGGAAACCGGTATTCTCACCTACCCGGCTTTTCTCTATTTCCTTGAACAGGAATATCTGCGCTACGAATACTTCAACTTCCCCTTCTCTCTGGTGGTTTTCAGCCTCGGTCACCGGCGCCAGGGTCAGAGCGGACCGGTGGAAGCCCTGCAAATTCTGGCAGTGAAGCGAGCCATGCAGCGCATTAGCCTGGTTAAACGTCCCATTGACCTGCTCGGGCACTACGAAACCTTCGACTTCGCCCTCATCCTGCCCAACTCAAATGCGAAAGCAGCAGCGGCGCTGGCCAATCGTATCGTCGACGTATTGAAAGAAGCACCGCTGGCAGCGGATATGGACCCCCGCGGGCTGGTTTTCGCCTTCGGCGTGGCAGGAGTGCCGGAAGACGGTCAGGAACTGGACAAACTGCTCAACTCGGCGCGAGCGGCGCGAGACAGCTCCAAGCAGACCCAGCGGGTGGTACTGGCCAGGGAAATCCTGGGCAGCTGATAAAAGTAGCGATAGCGTTTTCACTGTATAGCAAAAGGAGGCTAGAAGCTTAGAGAGCAGATCCGGCAGTTTTGAATAAAGGAAGAGGCAGTTTCTGCTGCTTTTCGAGTAACCCAGGCGGTAAATCATCAGGTTCAAACCATGGGGCAGCCCCCTGACTTTGTACAATCGCAAGCGCAAAACCAGGACCAACCAGATGAAAATGGGGCCCGCCGTTTTCTGCAGACGCAAATTAATAAAGCCAGTCAACCTGATGGTCTGGCCGCCAAGGTCTGGGCCATGAGCCCAGCCAATCAGCAAACCGATCTTCCCGGCGGCGGATTGAAGCAAGAGGGCTGGGGACAGGGTCACCGGGCCAGGCAAAACAATCCGGAAGAAGCCGCCGTCAATATAAATTATCAGCAGGGCGCCAAGCCGGGCCCTGAATCCCTGCCGACCAAGGCCGTCCCAGAGAATGTAGTGAAGCAAGAGCAAGCCGTGGCTAAAGACGAAAAACCGCAGAAACGCTCACTCAACGCTCTGGTCAAGGGCATGCAGCCTGCTGCCCGCGAGACGCGCAATAAAGAAATGAACGTACCCAACGTCATCGCTCCCCTGGCTGAGGCAACCCAGATTTCCGCCCCGACGCCGACGCCCGCACCGATGCCCGAGCCCATGCTGAAAGCGGCCGTAGAGCCCATGCAACCGCCCAGACCATTAGAACTTAAACCGCAAGAAATGCAACCTCCGCCGCAACCGGTGCAAGTTCAACAGATTCAATATCATCCGACGGAAGTAAAGCCGGTCGCGCTCAAACAAGAGGTTCCGCATCAGCAGGCAAATACGCCTCAGGCTGCGCCTCAAAATCCCTTTGAGGCCCTCGGTCTGGTCAATAAGCAAGAGCCCGTCAAAGATCCATACAGCATCCAGGCGCCGCTGCCGCCGCAACTACTGGGCGCACCACAACTACAGATTCCCCAGAGCGGACGCTATGACCTCAATCTCAATCAACCGGCCACTGAAAGCCGCGCCTTTCAAATGCAGCCGGTGGTTGAAAAACAAGAATTGATCAAGCCTGCCGAGCCGCCGCCGGCAGCCTTTCAAATAGACAATGAAGCCTTTGAAGCACCCAATTGCGTGCAGACCATGCGCATCGACACCATGAGTGGTGTCAAAACCATCACCACCATGTTGCCTGATAGTAGCAGCACTCGCATTGAATCCTGCCGCTCCGACGGCAGCAAGACCGTCACCTTTACAGAAAACCTGCGCAGCACCACCACTATTCAAGCCCGTCCCATGATCGTGCGCGAATCAAATGCCAACGGTTATCTGATCAGCGAAACCCGATATCAGTACCATAATGCCGCCGAACCATGCATTCCCACCGGCAAACGCATGGTAATCGGCGACCAGGTAATCGACTATACCTTAGACTCTGCCGGTCAAATCATCGATCAGAAACTGGTGCCGAAAAATCAGGTCTGAAGCGGGCTGAAGCACTCATTACCGGAAGGGCTCTTCTCATGCTGAAAGAATTAGAACTGCATGGCGTCTTGATCAAGCTCGTGCAGGGCGACATAACCCGGTCGGAAACAGAGGCCATAGTAAATGCCGCCAATTCCTCGCTATTGGGCGGCGGCGGCGTGGACGGCGCCATTCACCGCGCAGGCGGGCCGGCTATTCTTGAGGAATGCAAACAGATAAGAGCCATGCAAGGGGGTTGCCCGCCCGGCCAGGCCGTCATCACCGGCGGTGGCAAGCTCAAGGCCCGCTATGTCATACACACGGTGGGGCCGATCTGGCGCGGCGGCAGGAATAAAGAAGCCGATGTACTGGCACAGGCTTACCAAAACAGCCTCGCCCTTGCCTGCGACAACGACATTAAGAGTATCGCCTTTCCCTCCATTTCCACCGGCGCTTACGGTTACCCGCTAGAAGAGGCGGCAGCAGTTGCCATCAAGACAATTTGCGACTTCCTGGAGAAGAGAAGCGAATGCGCTTTGACCGAAATACACCTGGTGGCCTTCGACCCTTCCACTATGGCAGCCTACAGTGAGAGCCTGTCAAAATGCTCGCCGCAGAAGACGTGATGTCCATCAACTGTAGCCGTTAGGAGCTTGCTTACTCGCCGCCGTTGCGCCAGCGAGCCAGGTCTTCAAAGCTGTTGAAGGTCTGACCGCGTTCTCTCTTTGCCGCTCGTCTGGGGCTATCGGGCTTCTTGCCGGATTCCCCGTCATCGTCATCGGAGCCCCCTTTGCGGCGCTTTCCTTCGTAGCGACGATTGAATTTCTCTGTCTGAGAGACGTTCTCAGCCGTGCCGCCTGAAGCGAGACCATCATCGACCTGGTCGCGAGGCTGTACCGTGCCGCTATCCTGGCCCGCAGTCGGCTTGCCGTCGGGCTGTGCATGCTTACTTTGACCTTGACCGTCACCGCTCTCAGCCTGCTTCTGCAAGGGGTCGCCGATCAATTGCGGCGGCTCCGAAGTCTCAACCCGAGGCTGAGCGGCGGCGCCGCCTGCTTCATCGCCACCCTGCAATTGGGAAGATTGGGAAGATTTTGAAGGTTTTGAAGAGTGGGCACCATCGCCCTCAATAGCATCGCTAAACTTAACCGGCTTTACCCCGTCGCGACGTCTATCGCCACGATTGCCATCCCTGTTGTTATCTCCTTTCTGCTCTCCCCCTTGTTCAGTGCGGCGTCCTCTGAACTCACCGGCATTACCGCCGGGGCTGCGTTGAGGCTTACCACCACGGTTAAAGCCGCCGTCATCAGGACGGGGGTCACGGATGCGACCGGAAATAACATCGCCGACGATCTGACTGACGCGGGTATGCTCGGCGGAGCCGGGCAGAAGCAGGCGCGAGACCACTGACTGAGCCAGGGCTTCGTTTGCATCGCGCACCTTATCCGACTGACTGGTGTCACGTCCGTCCTTGCGCGATTTATAAGAATCCTGATCGGCCTTCTTCCCGAAATAAACTGCATCCATGAGCGTCTTCAAATCGCCGATGTTCTCAGCCTTGGGGGCCACCAGGGCAAGCATTTCGGCATGTTCGGGTGCATTGGTCGTAAGGTCCAATTTGGAAAGCAGCGACTTGACCGCGGGCTGATCCCCGGCGCCCAGTTGCAAGAGCCGGTCTACCAGGGCTGCGTTTTCAGGGGTGCGCACACTCAAGGCCTGCTCCAGGGCAGAGAAGCGGTCGGTTACGGAATTGCGTGGCGGCGTCGATTCGCGGTAACGGGAGTTGGACATCTCAACCTGTCGGCCAAGTTCCAGCCAGTCCTTCAAAATGGGATCAAAGCCGGGAGGGTACTCATACTGACCAGTCTGGGGGTTTCTGGTCGAATAAGCATCACGCAACTGCTTTGTGTACCAGCCGGGCAGGGCATCCCTGAGAGCAGCAGGATAGTCTATGGGAACAGGTTTGGGGGGTGTGTTCGGCTCAGCCTCGGCGGCGGCTTTCGCCTCATTCTTAGCCCTCTGCATCTCCAGAGCTGTCTCCAATCGATAAGCGATGTGCTCACCCACTCCCACCGGTAATTCACCACCAGCCTGCCCTTTGACCGGGGCCGCCAGGAAGTTGCGGATAGTGGAAAGAGGAACCGGTGCGGTCTCGGGATTGGTGACCAGCACCTTCACTTCCGGGCGACTGAGAACACTGCTGCGGCTCATCCCCATGACGGAGAGATTGGTCAACTCAGGCGGCGCATTGGGTCTATCCACGGTGGAGTGCAGGAATTTGAGCCAATTGAGAAATTGGGCATCGGACATGGAACCGATATGCTCACTGAGAAGGTGAGCCCGAGCCTGTTTAGCTGCACCGCTGGTGTTTTCAAAATCGTGAATGAGACGCTCGGGATAAACGGTGATCTTGCCCGGCTCGTGAACAATGGCCGGCTTATCTAGAACCGGTCCACCCTCTTTTGCCGGTTCGGTTCGCACGACATCCGGTTCCTGGGGCTGCGGCTTCACCGCAGCAACATCATCAGCGCCGCCCTTGACCGGCGGCGTCTCTTTGCCGGTCTCCTTAACGGTACCGTCGCCGTCGGATGCTGGTTGTTTATTGGCACTGCCGGGGTTATCCACCGGCACATTCGCCCGCTCATCCACGGGCTTGGCGGTAACCTTATCGACATCCGGTCCGTTCATGCGAGCCGAATCGGGAGCATCAGGCAGTTCGGTCAGATGGCTGTTGCGGAAGCGACTGAAATAATCGGTTCCCAGGCGCGCATCAATCATGGCGGCAATATCACCGTAGCGAGTTCTGCTGGCGTACTGGTGTAAAACACTATGGTGAGCTGGATAAGCATCGGCCCAGGCTTGAATGCCCTCACGCATGACCATGTGCTGTTCAGCATTCTGCGGGCGATGACCCAGAATAGCTCGCAATTGCTCCTGCGCCAGAGGCGGCGTATCGCCCCAGACCAGAGGCTTCGGTCCCTCAACCACTCGCTCCAGTTTACCGGAAGCGGCATAGACTTCTCCCAGGAGCTTGTTCATGCCCGGGTGCCCCACCAACTCGCTGACGATGCGCACCGGACCCTCGGCACCTTTGCCGGCCCCCCAGGCGAATTCAACCAGGGCCCGATACTCCGGACCAAGCGGATCGACACCGGGCCGCGAAGCTTGATCAGCTAAGCGCACACCTTCCGGAGCAAGCGCTACGGTTTCAGGAGTGGCTTTCATGGCCACTTCGATTAACTTCTGAACCTGCACATTTCCGAGTTCTGAATAGTCTTTGGCCATTTGCTCGAACTGGGTCCGCACTTCCTGTCCGCGTCCGGCACCAAATTCCAGAAACTTGACCACATCTCCGGACTGGGAATGACCGCGAAATACACCCTGAATGAGCTTAATGCCCTCTTCAAAAACGGGCCTCTGAGCCTCTGTCATCTCGTAGCTGGCCTTGCGCACATACTTTGCCGGCTCTTTGGGCCCGATGAAAGACGCGGTCTTAGCTTCGGCGATAGCCTCCAGTGCCGGATTGCGCACGGTCGGTGCACTATCGGCCTGGAGAGAGACTTCCACTGTGGCAGAGGGTCCGTCACCCGGTCTGAGGTGCTCAGGTTTGGGAGCGGCTTCAACTGTCTGCACCCGCGTGGAGCCTTCATCCACAACCGGCTTATCCGCAACCACAGCCTGATCTTTGGGCTGAGTGGCGGCATCGACAGCCACGGTGCCATCCTTGACCTGCGTAGTCGCATCGACAACTACAGTGGCGTCTTTCGGCTGCACCGCGGCATCGGCTTCTACGGTCTTGTTGGCAGCGGCCGGGTCTACCAGCGGCGCCTCATCACCGGCAAAGCCTCTGTTCAATTGCGGTTGTCCGACCTTAAGCTCAAAAGCCCTTGCTTGCAACATTTTGCCGCCATGCACCAGAGAGGAGCCGGTAGCACCGGCGGCACCATCGGTGAGGGCTTGCAAGACGCCGCGGCGAGCAATTTTGCTCAAATCAAAATTCTCACCGCTGGACTGTTGTCTGATGAATTCCTGCGAAGAGCCGGTAGCCAGACCAAAGGTGGCACCCATACCGGCATTGGTCAAGACCTGCCCTTCGCGGCTGAAAACTCCCAGGCGAGAATTGGCCACGGAACTCAGCAGCGGTGAGCTTTCCGTTGCACGCGCCGCCGCACCGGCCACTTGCTTGAAGGCCCCGTGCGCGCCCATGAAGAGAGCGGCGTCCATAGCCATAGCACCGGGATTGAGAGTAGTGGAAGTGGTCTTTAGCAGACCGTCGGTGACTGAGCTTGTAGTCACCCTGCCCTGGGCATCCACATAATTGGATGCAGTCAGTCCGGTTTCGTAGAGGCGCGACAGACCGCCTAGAGCGATACCTTTAGTTGCTACATTGGCATACTCCAGACCCGGTCGCAATGCCGCGGTTCCGGCACCCACACCTGTTTCGGAGAACAATTGACGAGGGCCAAGATAATCGAAGGTCTTCTTCATGGCGAAGCCCTTGGTCCCGCCCATGAGCGCGTGCACTGAGCCGGAGGCTAGATCATCGCCTACCTTTACTTGCTCGGCGGCATTGACGCCCACCGAGGCAGCCAGAAGCAGTTTACTTTTCGAACCGGCGAAAAGCGGCACGGCCTTGGCGAAACTACCGGCGTAGAAGTTGACCTCTTCCTGATGCTGTACGGCTTTTCTATCGTTATCAATGGACTCGCGTATGGTCGGCGTCATAGCCTGGAGGGCGGCAGTGTCACCCTTCTTAGAGGCTTCGAAGGCTTTGAGCCCGACTGCCTTCATGTTTTCGAGAGAACCTTTTTCTACGTTGTAGAAGACCTCCACGGTCTTATCCAGCAACGACTTATTCTCGGCTGCCTTTTCCCGGTTCAATATTTCTCTGGCCAGAGCACCCAGAGGATCTTCGGTCTGGAAATCATTTACGTTGACTTCCCGCAACCTATTTCTATGTAGTTCCGGATTCTCAGCCATGATACCGCCAGGAAAGACCTGAAAACGCCAACTATAAGGTCAGACTATGCGCCATTGACAACCCTTTCAATGGGGATACCACGAAGGCCGCCAGTACTTTTTGCCCTGAAAGCCCGAAGTTCAATCGCTCTTGGGCTCTTCCGCCTTTCTGTTCGCGGTCGGCTTCTTCGAACAATGCTTTTTCAGGCTTGCCGAAAACTGCTTTTTCAAGCTTGCCGCAAGGTGCAATTTAATTTTTGAAAAAGAGCCCGTGCCACAAAAAAATCACATTTCTTTCCTATCATTCTGGCATCGGTTAACCGAGCACTGGCGAAGGAAATGGCTGAGACCATGGAAAGTTCCAAAAAAAACAATCTGAGAAATCTACAAAGGATCAGCCTCAAGGATCTGCAAGCACTTAAGGGAAGCGACTTCCCGGAAGAAATGATAGAGAAGCAATCCATCCTCAAGAATTTCCTCGACCAGGTCAGACAGATCAAGAGAGAAAAACCTTCACTCAAACGTCTGCTCGTGCTCAGCAAAAACGCCTTACACTCCCTCATTGATCAACTTCTTTACGAAACCGTACCGGTGAAAGAAGTTTATCTGGGCGTCGAATAAGACCGAACGGATTTTCCAGACAAAAGGGGCGGGCTCAAGGTTTTACCTTGAGTCCGTCGGGGCTTTTGGGGCTCTCAGGCAAACACAACTAGAAGCACCCCTAGGATATCCACTGATGATATGTCACCACCCCTGGTTGCGGTGCGGGCAAAGAATAACTTGACAGAATCCCATAAACTAGGCACTCTAGTTAATAGGTGTTGTGCATTTTCTGAGGATTACTACCATCGAAGCCTTTGACCTACTCGAATTTCAAAAGAAAGCCAGGGAGACTCTTTGCCCCAAGGCTCTTTTTGAGCTGTGGGAAGACGTCTGCAAGCGCTATGAGCGCAGGCAGATCGGTGAGTACGAATTTGAAGAAATGAAAGAAGCAATCTGGCCGAACTTGAAAGCGCTCGCCTCTTTGCGCCGAGCCATGGATGAAGTCGACCTGCCCGGCGCCGGCGACGAATCCAAAAGAAGCGCCTAGCCAACTTTATCGCCAGAGAGCAAGCGAAGCGTCCTTGTAAGCAGAGTCGCCTCATGGTTCTTGGGTTGGCCTGAATTATGGGCTATACTGAGCTGACTTGAGCTTCCTTTTGGGGAAACAGAACGGACTGAGCCCGAAAGCTCAGACCCGGGATCAATTAAGCGCCCCTTATGTTTTGAACCGTGCCATTAGAAAACTTACCAACCTCAGACAAACGCCATTCAGTGCTGTCAGTCCTGCCCGGGCTCTTCTGCCTGACCCTGGCCCTGACGCCGCTGGTAAGCCCCCCGGCCGCCCGCGGCGATGATAACGGTTGGGTCGACGGCGATACGGAAGAGATGCGAGAGCGCCCGGCCTCAAGGCGCCGACCGCAAACTCAACCAAACTCTTATCCGGATGAAAGAGAAGCTATTCCCGAAACGGAAGGCGGTCGTCCACAATCACGCCGCAAAACAGGAAGTAGCGGCGGCGAGAATTTTGCGCAAGGCGATGACGGTGGAGCGAAAGCTCAGCCAGGTGCGGCAGCAGAGTCCGCCAATCCGGTTCTACAAATCAAATCCGGCAGCAATACCTTGACCGGCGGTATCAGTTCCAGTACCTACCGAAGATTCGAGCGCAGTAATCGCGGTCTGGACAAAATGGGTTCCCGCTTTCTGCAACAATCGCCCTATCTGGAACCGCCCCGTACCATCGCCGTCCAGCCCTCCACTTTCAAAAACTGGCTGGAGCAATATCATGCCGGCATTGCCGCCGCATTCAGCAAGACGACTATTATCGAAGTGAAAGGACAATGGGACGACGCCGGTCACATTATGCGCGGCTACGGGCTGCCGTTCACTCGTATCACATCCAACAAGCTCAAGGAAACCGACCTGGCCCAGACTCGCATCCTGGTGGTGAACTGCGGGGCCAATCTAGACGCCGGCGCCGTGCAGCGAGTGAGAGACTTCGTCTCCGGCGGCGGCTACTTACTGACCACCGACTGGGCTTTGGATTCCTGCCTGGAAAAAGCCTTTCCCGGTTATGTGGAATGGAACAGCGACTATACCGAAAGCAGCATTGTCGACGCCGTTGTGGTGGATGAAGACCCCGTCTTGCTTGTGGGTGTACCGCGAGTTGCCTACTGGAAGCTGGAGAATCGCAGCCAGACCGTGAAAGTATTACGAGGACGAGAAGTGCAAGTGCTGGCCCGCAGCCGCGATCTAATGCAGCGAGAATGCTCCAATCTGGGTATCCTGGCCCTGACTTTCCCCTACGGCGCAGGCAGAGTTTTGCACCTGGTCGGTCACTTCGACAATAATGCCGACCGCGCCTTCAACAACGCCCTGCCCGACCCCGCCCCCATCATCGGCATCGGTCTCAGGCAAGCAATCGCCGGCAACTTTCTAGTGGCGGCTCTGAGTGGCGACGCGAAGGTGCCACCGGCGCCTGAAAATTAATTGTTTCCAAGGGGCGTCTGGCAGAGCCCAATTTCGGGTACAACCTGATCTGATAAGTACGTTCCGGCTCACAAGACGGCAATCCTGGCATAAGGCGTTCGGGTAATATCATGGTTCAAGGCAACGACAACTCCTTCTTTAGCGAAACTCCAAAAGAACACGTAGCGCATGCAGACTCCCAGGCTTTTCAGCACGAGCTTGAGTCCATGCGCACTCGCGACCTGCCTGCCCCCGTCGAGCAGAACCCGGCCGAACTCCGCCTCACCAACATCGACACCGCCAAGAATCTGCTCCGGGATGACGAGCAAATGTCTCCAGAGAAGTTTAAGCTGACCCAGAACTTTCTCAAGTTTGCCTTCAGCGACGGTGGTTTCACTAATACCGACCGAGCACCGGTCGCCGATCTTCTGCAAAAAGCAGCAATGAATCAAGAAAATCCGGCAGCACAAACGGGTCTTCTGAAAATGGCTGAAGCAATTCGCCCCCAGTCGTCATAACTACCTTTCCAGAAAACTTCTAGAAAAGTCGCCTCAAGGCACAGCTCCCCTATTGCTGCAAGCGGGCGGTAGCCGTATCGTTCAACGACCAATCGTAGGGCAGATAGTCAAAATTGATCTGCTTGAGATTTTTGAGGATGAGAAAGAGCTTCTTCTGCTCTGCCTCTCTCAAATAGGGTCGAATGAAAGCCGCCACAATTTCTTCGTCCCCGGGGGGAGGAAAGACCGGCTTGGCAGCACCGTGGGCGGCGAAGTCGAGGGTGAACCAGGAAAAGATCTTGGAGACTCTGAAAATGCCATTTTCAGGATCAAGTTCAAGGTTCTTGCTATCGTTCAAGAAACGCTGAGCGGCTTCGTTCAATTGCTTATCGAGTTCCTTACCCAGGTAAGGATTACTGAAAAGCTTGCCGCAACTGCGAGAGGCGCAGACCACGGCAAAATGCGTGCGCGGATCGCTTAGGTCACGGCGAATCTTCTCATGCTCAATTTGATAGAGGTTGATGTCCTTTCCCATAACCTTGAACTTCTCCGCTTCCCAATCGTTAGGAATCTGTCGGAAGCTATCTTTGGGATACTGGGCGATTTTGCCGCTGATCGGATAGTGATCAAGCACGGTTTTGACAATGAGCGCATTGTAGACATTGAGCCAGAATGCTAACTTCTCATGGCGACTGAAGCTTTCATACTCACTTTCAGATAGTGCCTCCACTTGCTTGAGAAAGCGCTTCAGCCCATCCTGATGCTTCTGCCAGAGTCCGTAGTTTACGTTGCCGTCAACCACGTAGCGATCCAGCTCGCTGTTCCAGAGCTTATAAGTTTGGTCGAAGCGACGTTTTACTCTAACCGCGCGGTGCCGCTTGCCGTCCACTTTTGCACCGCCGGCAGTATCAGCACCGACAACAGCGGTAGTATCCTGGGCGGCCCAGGCGGCACTGCTTTCAGTGGCGAGAGCGGTCAAAACGATTCCAACAGAGAGTACCCTGGTACTCTTAGAGACAAGCCCCCGCCAGCTAGATGCTAATTCCATCACCGGCCGCAACTCCTTAAAGTTTGGAGTGAGTACCATCGCACTGTGGCGCATTGCCCGTGTGCTTGCAGGCACATAGCGCCATGCGTTTTTTCTCAGCCACCGTAAACTGCAAAGGAGAAAAACTGGTGCCGGCATGGGACCCGTCGCAAAAGGGCTGCCCCTTTGAACGGCCGCAGGTGCAGTAGTAATACTCACCCGGCTCCAATTCTAGAATGCAGGGCTTCCGGTCGGCGATAATTGGGGTCGCATCATCCATGGGACATTCCCTTTCCATTAACTGGCCGCTAATTGTCTCACAGATGAGTCTAACTTGCCTGAAGCGAAGGGTCTGCCGGTCAGCACCGGCAAGCAAGCCATCGGAGCACCCTGGTCTATTTGCTCTTACGTCCGGTCAGTTTCTCAAAAATCGCCGTCAATTCCACAATCGAATGGGCCGGTCGGGAGCAGCGCCCGTCGCTGCAAGCAAAGGCCGCCGGTCGTGACAGTTGCGGCAGTTCGGTGTCTTTATTGGGCATGGGACCTTCCGTTGCATCCCACCACTCGATGCGCTTGTAAACCAGAGGCAATTTGTTGGCGGCGGCAAAGAGAGCCTGACTCAGTTCATCGCCTTTAGGGCCTACCACCGTAATATGGGTGGGCTCGTTTCTAAACTCGGCATCGGCGAGCAAGATACCGGCAACCAGTATCTTCCTCTTTAAGGCAGCCTCAGGTTGAGCCAGGTAGCGCAGGGCATTGGCACTCATTGCACGGAAACGGGGCTCCCCGCCGTAGCGGTAAAGTAGATTGCAAAAGCGGCTCAGCATCACATTTTCATCCAGCAAGGGCACGGGCTTGATGGGGCCGCCGCTGTCCCGGGCGCTGCCGTAACCAGGCACGTTCTTGAGTCGAAACTGAGCTTCCATGAAATCGGCGCAGCGCTCGGCCGACTGCAAATAGTGGCGCCGCCCGGTAACACCGTAGAGCGCCAGATAGGCTCGCCCCATGGCCAGAGTATCGCCCAGATATGGTCCGGAGGCATCCTTTTGATCATGGCTGAAACCGCCGCCACCCAGGCTGCGGTTGGCTTCGATCCAGGTGAGCGCTTTCAGGGCCTGGTCCAGATAAGCTCTATCGCCGGTGGCACCGTAGATGTGCGCAAGAGCGCAAATGGCCCAGCCATTTTCCCGGGCATAAATGTGCTTATCGACACGGGGCAAGCCCTTTTTCAGGCGCGCCTCCTTGCTCAGCTGAAAATAGCCGCCGCTGTGAACGCCGGGAACCAGATCCGCATCCTGGCTGGTATAGAACGCACCCTGCGGAGAGCATAGAAACTCTTGCAGATATGCAGCTATGGCTCGTGCCGCCTGCAGGTAGCGTTTATCACCGTACAACATGGAACCGAGGGCGTAGATGCGCAGATTCTCAGCCTGGGTCTGCATAATTTTCTCAAAATGGGCATGCTTCCAGTCTCCGTCGGTGGAATATTGATAAACACCGCCAAAGGCCGGGTCGAGCAGATTCAGCTCCCCGTCCAGGGTTTTGCGTGCACGTTCCTGGTAAGACCTGGCATCAGACTGGTCTTTCCCAAGCCCAATCAGCATGGAATATTCCACACTGTCCCAGTCCAGGAATTTCTGGTAGGTGCCCCAGGCACCGTATTTGGCATCATAGCCTTGCAAGTGCTTATCGAGCAGCTCCTGCCTCAAGGTCTCAGAAAGACCGTCTCCGGCATCAGTCTTCGCATCGTCTTTGGCATCGGTTTTAGCATCGGTTTTAGCATCGCCTCCGGCAGGGGCGTCACCCCGGTCTTTTGCCTCGGCGCCGGCGCTGGCACCCGCTGTGGAAGCAGCACTGAGACTTGAGGACTGCGGTTGCGCTTCCTCGGGGCTCGGGTCTTTGATAATTGCTTCCAGCAGGGCCTTCATCTTGTCAGGATTGATATAGCCGGAGCGCTTTACTATCTCCCGACCATCCCCGTCGAAAATTATCGTGGCCGGCCAGCCATAGTCCTCATATTTGACGGAAAGGTCAGGCTGGGCATCCTGATCTACTTTGATACAAATGAAGCGGGAGTTGAGCAAGTCGGCCACCGCCTCATTGCCGTAGGTCTTCTCATCCATAACATGGCACCAGTGGCACCAGACAGCCTCGAGATCGAGTAAAACGAATTTATTGTCCCGTTTGGCTTCGGCGAAGATACTGTTGTCAAAAGAACGAAACCGCACCAGGGTCTTGCCTTCCGCCAGAGCGGCCGGACCCGACCCCATGGAGAGTGGCGGCGACGCCAGGGGCAAGAAGAAGGAGAGGCAAAGAGCGGCAGTCAAGCCCTGCAGGGCGCGGGCACCGGTGCCAAGATTCAAGCCCAAACCCAGGCTCCGCTTTAGAGGTCGGCTCTGAATCGATTTCATTATGGGGGCGCCTCTAGGATGATGTCATCGGCAAAAAATGCCGGCAGTTAATGAAGATGGATATTCTAGCCCATGGACCTGAGCGCCGCTGCAACTGCTGCGCGAGGGCCGGTTTAACCCGAATTTTGAGTTTGATGAATTTGAATTAGCCCCCAAAAAAAAGCAGCCCGTCTGCCAGGAAGGTTCCCCCTGCCTGCTTTCAGTACTGAGACCGCAATCTTAATACTCACATTAATTTCAAACTTTGCCAAATAAATGCAATTCTGTGCGATCATTGAAAGGTTGTATTGAAGGCCAAGTTCTCATCTTGCAGTTTCGCTGCACAAATTTCTGAGCACGGTTCGAAAAGCACAACCGGTTGAGCCCTGGGTGAAGCACCAAAATGCTCCTTAGTTCCCAACCGTTAGTGTGAGCAATACAGGGTCCCGAGTTACAGAAATCAGCACTGCTCCTTTTAGATGAACCTGGAAGGAAATACATAAGGTAATAAATATGAATAACAAGCTTTTCGTGGGCAACCTCTCCTACTCCACCACCGATGACGATTTGCAAACACTTTTCGGTCAGGTAGGAACGGTCAGCTCCGTAAACGTCATCAAAGACCGTGACACCGGACGTCCGCGTGGTTTCGCCTTCGTTGAAATGGAATCCCAAGCCATGGCTGAAGCTGCCATCTCCAGCTTGAACGGCAAAGACCTGGGCGGCAGACAGATCTCCGTCAGCATCTCCCAGCCCAAATCCAACACCGGTGGTGGTCATCGCGGCGGCGGACGTCGCTAAATGGCTGCTCTCTCATTCGGTAAACGCCAGCGCATCAAGTTCATCGCCGCTGGTACTCTCGACACATGGCAGCCTCCGGTAACCCCGGCGCTCTATGCGGTCACCTACAAGCAAGACCCGGATGCCAGACCCAAGTCGCACACAGTGCTTTTCTTTGGTCAGGCCGACGACTTGTCTATACAGGCTCAGAGTATCAACAGCCAGGTGGGCAATTGGTGGGACCGCCACGGCGGACGCCCGGCCGAGTTGTTCGTCTTCTATCATCCCATGCCCGGTTCCAACGGCTCGGAAAGAAGACTATTGCAAGAACAACTGGTCGCTGAATACGATCCGCAGGGAAATTCATCCAGCTAAGAGCTGATTGAAAAACCTACACATACCCGAGGGTAAAGTTCTCCAAGTGGGAATTCTATTCTCGGGTATTTGTTTTGGGTTAGCTGAAAGCAAACCTGGCGAATTTGCGGATACTATTTATTCTATGAATCTCGATAGTGCTATTTCTCAACCTCAAGGCGCCGGTAGTCCCGCCAATCTCGACCTTTTGCAACGTCGCCTGAGAACCTCTGTACCGGCTTCGGAACTAAAAGAATGGCTCAAGCTCAATCCCGCCCGTTCCGCATTCGACCTCGCCATCAACTGGCTTTCAATAATGCTAGGTGCTCTCTGCCTCGCGGCCGGAAACGCCGGGATTCTGCCCGCTGTCACGCTCACTGCCGCCTTCTTCCTGATTGGCTTTGGCCAGTATGGACTTTTCATCCTCGGTCATGACGGCTTGCACGGTTGCCTCCATAGTAGCCTTTCGGTAAACGACCGCATCTGCCGCTGGCTCATCTATTCACCCATGCTCATGGGCTTTGAAGACGGTCGCCGCAACCACCTTGACCATCATAAGCGGCTGGGTCACGAGGATGATCCCGACCGCTATTTACACCGCCTCTCCGACAAGAACAGCTTCTTTAGTCTTCTTGCCTTCTGCCTCGGTCTCAAGACCTTCATCAAAACCGTCCTCAAGGTCTCGCCCCTGGGCAGCATAAAGGCTAATCAAACCCTGAAAGCAACCAGCATCAGTGTAGAGGAAAGTGAGCCGGAGAGCCAGGAAGCCTACGCCGATCTGCCCCAGAGCCGAAATTGTAAAAGCACGCAGAAGAGCCAGGTGCTACTCGCTTACGTCAGGTCGAGGCTGAGTGTGGCGCTCTGGCAACTGCTCATCCTCGCTGTTATGTTCTTCGGCTTGCATCTACCACTCTGGTACTACCTCAGCCACTGGATTGGTCCTATTTATGTCTGCGTCTTCCTGGCCGATGAAATACGAGCTTTCTGCGACCATGCCGTGCCTGTCCTACCGGACAGCAAAGCCGACATCCAACGTCTGGTCAGTTTCACGCCCAATCTGCTTGAGAAAATCATCTTTGCACCGCATTCCATGCACCTGCACGCCGAACATCATCTCTTCCCCCGGGTTCCTTACTACAACCGTGAGAAGGCTTACCGTAAGCTCAAAGACAGCCCCGACATCACCTTTCACAAGAGCTATATAGGCTTTCTCGCCCAGCTTTTTGCCAGTTTGCCTGTGCCGGAAGAGGATTCACAAGTAACTCTCTTGACGAAAGAACAGCCCGGATGAGCACCCTGACAGCATCAACCCCACTGAATATGGAGAACGCAGTCTGCGCCGTCTGCGGCGACAAAGCCGTGAGCGCGCCGGTAGTGGCTAGCGGTCTCGATTTCGAGTATGACACCAGCGGCGATACCTTTACCATGGTCGACTGCCCCCTCTGTCATACGCTTTATTTAAACCCGAGACCCACTGCTGCTGAGCTAAGCCGCATCTACCCGGCCAACTATTATTCTTACAACTACGACAGCGCCATAAGTCCCCTGGCGGTGAAAGCCAAAGACTTCCTCGACAAAAGAAAAACCAGAGGCTGGCTCAAACATGTCTCCACAAAGGAATTGCGCTTTCTCGATGTGGGCTGCGGCAACGGCAGAAACCTGCAAATACTCGCAGAACTGGGTTATGCCCGCCACAACCTCTATGGCATGGAAATCAACGGCGATACCGTAGAAAAAATTCGGAAGCAGGGTTTCCACTGCGTCCAGGGCAGAGTGGAGGAAGCGGCAAGAGACCTTGAGGCAGGCAGTTTCGACTTGATAGTCTTGCTCCAGGTGCTGGAGCATGTCGGAAGTCCGCAAGCGGTGATAGAGTCCCTGGCCAGACTGCTCAAGCCCGGCGGCGTACTGGTAGTGGAGACACCCAACAGCAAAAGTCTGGACGTTGAATTGTTTCGCAGGCGCTACTGGGGAGGCTATCACTTTCCCCGGCACTGGTATATCTTCAATCCCGACAACCTGGAAAGACTTGCTGCTTCTGCCGGTTTGACCGTCAAAGAGGTAAATTACCTGCCGGCTCAGAGCTTCTGGATTTATTCGCTCCATCACATAGTGAAAGAAAAAATCGCCGTTCCCTGGGTTGTCAGGCTCTTCAACCCCTTCCAGAATTTGCTTCTATTGAGTCTCTTCACCAGTTTCGATATAGTGAGGGCAAAATTGGGAGCAAAAACTTCCAACATGCAGATGATTTTGCTGCGCAAACAAGAACTTGAACAAGACGACAAGCCAAGATGACAAGCCAAGATGACCAGCCAGACAAACTAAGCCCCCTGGTATCAGTGGTGATGCCCTGCCTGAATGAAGAAAAGGCACTCGGTATTTGCATTGAAAAAATCCAGAAAACTTTTAAAGAGCACAACATCGACGGCGAAGTCGTGGTCTCCGATAACGGCTCCACCGATCGCTCCGTGGAAATCGCCCAGTCAATGGGAGCCAACCTCTGTCACCAGCCCCTCAAAGGTTACGGCAATGCTTATTTGAAAGGCTTCGAGCATGCCCGCGGCCGTTATCTGATTATGGCTGATGCCGACGACACTTACGACCTGACTATGATTCCCGACTTCCTCAAAGGTCTGCAAGAGGGCAAATATGACTTTGTCACGGGCAGCCGTTATCTGGGTAAGGGCGAAAAGAACATCACCTGGCTGCACCGCTATGTGGGCAATCCCATGCTCACCTTCATCTTGAACCTCCTCTTTGCCACCAGTTATTCCGATGTCTACTGCGGTTACCGCGCCTTCACCAGAGAAGCCTACGAAAAAATCCGGCCGGTCAGCCCGGGCATGGAATTCAATCTGGAACTGGCCATAAACGCTCAACTTGCCGGGTTGCGCATCCAGGAAATACCGATCACATTGGGGGAGCGCCTGGGCGAGTCGAAGCTCAACACCTTCAAAGACGGCTGGCGCAGTCTGCGCATGATGCTCATTTACGCCCCCAACAAGGTCTTTCTCATCCCCGGTCTCTTCCTCTTTGGCGGCGGCATGCTTTTGCACCTGGTCGTGCTCTTACGACTCATTCAGTCGGAAGGAAGGGCGCTTGGTGTAGTATCAGCCATGGTGGCACTGACCATGGCCGTAACCGGCTTCCAGATCTTGAGCCTCTGGCTCCATGCCAAAACTTATTCCTGGAGCAGGCGCTTTGACAGAAACAATCCTTTCATTCTTTCCTTCTACAAATTGTTCAAGTTGGAAACAGGCTTGATTACCGGGCTTTTGTTAACCCTGACCGGCAGCGCCATCATGGCCGTTCTGGTCTTCAAATGGCTCAACCTGGGTCTGACTCCCCTGCCTCGTCCCGAGTTTGCAGCCTTCGCCAGTACTTTGATTATCATTGGCGTCTCCTGCTTTTTCTCATCGCTCTTTATTTCAGCCATGTCCATGAGTAAGGGAGAGCCCGGGTGAAGCTGACCGGAGCCGCCAGGCTCGCAACCACCGCCATATTGTGCGGCGGGTTCTTGTTGGCGCTGGAAGAAGCCCTGGCCTGGTCTCGACTAGCCAACCTCTGGGATACGGATTTAATTTCCTACCTGGATAATGGTGAGGCCTTCCTCAACGGCAATTTTCAACTGTTCATCAATCCATACTGGTCGCCGCTTTACGGCATTTTGACGGCACTAGTATTGAAGCTCTCGGCCGCCTCCGTGGAGATGCAGCTTTTGACGGTGCGGCTTACCAATGTCTGTATTTACCTGGTCCTGACTGCTTCTTTTGTCTTTCTACTGGGTGAGCTGAAGCTGCGCCTGGAGGAGAATTTCAAATTATCCAATCGAGAACAACAAAAAGAAGCCAGCGGCGTTGAAGTAGGCAACGCCAGCGGCAGCGTAGAGGGCAGCGCCAGTAGCGGTGAAGCGGGCAGCAGCCTCGGCAGCGAAGAGGGCGACCAGAACTGGTTCTACAGCTTGATGGCTGTCTTCCTCAGCTTCATCTTCATATACTCGAGCCTGGCCCTGGGGCAAACTATGTACGGCACACCAGACCTCCTGGCCAGTGCCCTCGGCTTCACAGCCACCGCGCTCACCCTCAAACTGAGACGCTTGAGCCGAAGCGGTGGAGACGGAGCCATGCTTACCGCCCTCCTGCTGGCCTTCGTCGGTGCCCTCGGCTACCTCTCCAAAGCGCCCATGCTTTCCTATTCTTACCTCCTACTTTTGGCGCTTGTACCGGAAGCCCTGAGCCAAAAGCAAGTACGTAAGCCGCTCCTCACCGCCTTTGTGGTCCTGACCATTTTGGTGGCACCCTACATTGCTGTAATTTCGCAAAAGGCTGGACATCTTACTTTCAGCGATGTGTGGAAGGTCGGTCAAAGCTGGAATATCTTCCTCAAGCAGCCCATTATTCACGGACGCTCTCCCGAATTCGTACATCCCACCCGCCTGCTTGGCACCAAGCCGGAAGTATATGAATTCCAGGGACAGTTCCCGGGCACCACCTATGCACCCTGGTACGCCCCATCCTACTGGTACGAAGGCGTGCCGCTCATCATCGAATGGCATGAATACATACCAAGAGTAATTGCCAATGCCCTGCGGTATACACTGCTCTTTGGCGGCGGGCTGCTCATACTTTCCCTGACCGCCGTTTTCTCAAAAACCGCGCCCTTGAGCCGGCACGCCCTGAGAGCGACATTGCCGCTCTGGTTGCCGGCAGCCGTCGGTTTGGGCTTTATAATGCTGGGCATTGACGTGACCGTCAATTCCGATCGTTATTACACACCGTATCTGGTGCCGGTCTATGCCTGCATCTTCCTGGCCTCCTCTAAGCCTCCTCTTGTCCAGAAGCGAAAAGTCTGGCTGGCGGCAACTGCGCCCATAGTAGGCTTCATCCTGATCAGGCTCGCTCTTGTCGGCGGCGGTTATTGGCCACTTTTGACCAACCAGAAAGCTCTGGGAGAAGGCTTTCAGTCTGTGGAATTGCTCATACCAGGGGCCTTGTCTCAGCTCGGTTTGAAACCCGGTGATCGCATTGCCCAATTGGGCAGTTGCCGTTACTTCTTTGCCCGTCTGGCTAAACTGGAAATCGTGGCCGATATCACCGACATCAAAGCTTTCTGGCAGCTATCCAGAGAAAGTAGGCAAGCCATCTACAATAGGCTGCAAGCACTGGATGTAAAAGCCCTGGTGCAAGAGCCCTATCTCAAGGAAGTGCCTCTCAATATGAAAGAGGAAGATCTGGCCGGCACGACTACCGCCAGAGACGAAGGCTGGCAGACCATTGACGAAAACGGCAGGCTCATTGCCTTACCGGAGCCGGGAAAGCGTCCATCCACCTTCATGGTGAAACTATTGAAAGAGAACAATGTTGAAAGCCGGACTGAAGGCAAAACGGAAGACAGAACCGACTGATCGGGCTCAGTCCTGACCTTGCCACTCGCCGTAGAGCACCAGATTGGAAACAGGTCCCAGCAAGCGCGCATGCGCTTCCTGCACTTTCATACCCTGGGGCGCCAGGGCGAAAAATTCCTTCTCGTCGAGCAAATTAAGATTGGCCTCGTCGGCGAAATAATCTTTCTTAAGAGCTTTCAAAACGGAGCGAAACTGATTGGGCGGCAGCCAGTGCATGAAAGGCAGCACGGTATGAAACTCCACCGGATACCAGCGGTTAGGGGTGGTGACAAAGATCTTCTTACCCACCCGGGAAAGCTCATTGATAAAGCGCCTTTGCCTCTCTCTTGAGCCCACATGCTCAATTACGGCCCAGCTTACAACCACATCGAAAGAATCATCTTCAAAGGGTAAATCCAGAGCATCGGCTTTGACGTAGGTCAGACCGGGATATATTTCCTCCAGGAAGGCGGCATTTTCAAGACCAACGGCGGTAATACGATCTTTATATGGATAATGCAATTCGAAGAAATTAGAGTCGGCTCGCCGGTCGCAAGTTACGCCCACGTCCAGGACCTTTAACTCGCGGGTAGGCGGCACCAGGCGCTTGAAGGACTCAAAAATCTTGCCCCGCACCCGGGTGGAAATTCGCTCCACCAGAAATTCAAACTTGGCCTGCTCCGAGTTATAGGGCGTAACCTCTTTCACTTGAGGCTCTTGCTTCATGTCCACCAACCGACCATCCTCACACGACCGCAATTGTTATCGCAACTGATTTTCCGTACCGGGGCAGCGACAAGAATACGCCTCCGCTCCGGGGCCGGTCCCTATAGTTTTCCACAACTGACCGCCAATAGCACACTTGGCAGCCACTCAGAGCCCGAGAAGCTTGATTTTCTCATGGAGGCTCAGAAAAACAACCTGGTTCGGGTGGGGGTTGTCGCTCTTACTACTTTTTATAGTTCTATCTTAACCAGTAGTACAGAGGCAGCGTCAGTAGTACAGAGGCTAGCGCGCAAGCCTGGAGGCGGCCTCACAAGCCCAAAGCTGTGCCGGAAACACCAGAATCCCCGAGAGAATGCCAAAATCCGCAAGAGAATGTCAAAGTCCGCAAGGAACGGCCAGTAAACACCGGGAAATCTCAAATAGCCATCAAACCGCCTAAATCCCTCGGCTCGGCAGTGGAGCAAGCCAACAGTTACTGCAGTAAAAGGACAGGGAATTTCAAGATGCACGCCCCCGCCAGACAGGCCATTCAAAAAACTTCAAAGCCGCAGGACAGCCGCTTCAGACGCAAAACAGGCAAGCGACTGTTTGCCCTTACCGCGTCCTTGCTCTGTCTGGCTGGCCTCAGCCAATGGGCGCCGGCCACGGCCTCGAACGATGTCGGTGCAGACCCGCGCTGGGGCTATATCTCTCCCAACGGCGACTATGCCATCAAACCCAGGTTCCTCGCGGCTGGAGAATTTCGTGATGGACTGGCAGCCGTAAAAGTAACTGTTCCGGCGAAAGCAAAAGCAGCCGCCAGTGGGGAGCAATCTACCGAGGATATTGACGAGCCGTCTGCAAAGAGCGACGAAACCGACAACGGCGAACCAAAGTGGGGCTTTATAGATAGCTCAGGAAAACTCGTCATTCAAGCGCAATTTGAAGAGGTGCTGGCTTTCTCTGAAGGACTGGCAGCAGCCCGACAGGGCAAATGGGGCTTCATCGACAAGAGTGGTAAATTCGTCATTGAACCACAGTTCGAAGAGGTTTCCAGTTTCTCAGAAGGTCTGGCACCGGCAAGCCAGTCCAGTCTCAAGTGGGGCTTTATCGATCGTACCGGCACATGGAAGATCGAACCGAAATTTCAAACTGCCTGTCGCTTTAGCGACAACAGAGCAGCCGTCATGACCGGCGACGGCTTCGGTTCTTACCAGTTCAAAGTTAGTGAAGACCGCTACGAAGTGCGCGGCGCGCACTGGAGTTATATCGACAAGAGCGGCAAGACCGTTATCGATAGTCAATTCGAAGCAGCCGGTCTATTCTCGCAAAATCTAGCGCCGGTGGCCCTGGGTTACAAACAGGGCATAAATCGACCAGACCGCTGGGGTTTCCTGAACTCTGACGGCAAGCTCATCATCAAACCTCAATTCCATGATGTGCACGCTCCATCGCAAGACGTTGCAGCCGTGCAGTTCGGAACCTGGCAAAATATAGGTAAAGGTTACCGGTCGTGGATTCCCGGCAAATGGGGCTATATCAAACTGACCGGCAAGACACTGATTCCACCGCAATTCGACGCTGCCGACCGTTTCTCGGAAGGACTGGCCAGTGTGTACCTTTCCGGTCAATGGGGCTACATCGATAAAGCAGGCAAGCTTGTCATTGCTCCCAAATACAAATACACAGGCGAATTTCACGAGCATCTGGCGCCGGTCTGCCCCTGATCAATCTACTTCTAAATGAGACTGTTTATAAACCAGATGGGCACGCAACTCGCCTCCATATCACTTTGTAAATTTCGAAAGCTCGTCGGTTAGCCATCTTGAAACACCGGGCAGAACAAACTAGGTTCTTTGAACTGCTATTCAGGCACGCCTGAATTCTTCTGCGCCGGGCCCCGGAAACCCTTCTGAGACTGCGATGAGGTTGACTATGGCATCGGAATTGGAGAAGGAAGAAGACCCTCTTTTTGCGATGCCGATGCTCTTCAATTGCCCCATGAAATGGCAAAAAATGAGCGGCGATGAGCGAATTCGATTCTGCCAGTCCTGCCGACAAAATGTCTACAACCTTTCGGCAATGACAAAGCAAGAGGCGCTCGCTCTCATAGAAGAGAAAGAAGGCAAGCTATGCGTGCGCTTCTACCGGCGCAAAGACGGAATGGTCATAACGAAAGACTGTGCATCATACTGGGGCAAAAGTATCAGGGAAAGAAACAGCTCCCTTGCCGTGATCAATGCCACCCTCGCTTTCATGGCCAATATACTGGCCCCCATCCTCGGTCCCAGCCAGATTACACTCGCTATGGGCACCCCTCCACTTATGGCTCGTCAAAGCCCGGAAGAGAAGTTGGCTGAGCAGATGGCAGAGCAGCGGGAAGCCAATAGAAAACAGGCGGAAGAAGCGGCGCAAGCCGCTCAAGAATTGCAAGAGCTGCAAGAAAGAAAACAACGAGCAGTCTGGCCGCCCAGATAAACGTCAGAGCATCTCTCCCTCTTGACTCGAAGAGCTTGTCAGCAGCGTATTTCCCGCAGGAATTGTCCGATTTTGGTCACGCGTCCGTAAGAAGATTTGCAGCGAAAAGTACTGCACTTCTAAAGTGCAATATGCCATCAGGCTGAAATTAACGGGACCAGGTGAACCGCTTACGACCGAGTTGGAAGCAGGGCGGTACAACCACGACCGAAATTGCTTCTTCCAGCCTGGGCTAACCGTAATGCAGGGAGCCTTTCTTATGATGAGCAGAATTAACTGCCGCCTCGTCTTACTTACACTTGTCAGCCTGACCTCCTTGTCGTCCGCTGAGGCTCAGAACGCGCAGTCTCTTGCTTATTTGAGCCCAAACAGCAGCCTCGGCAGTAGCACCACACTCGATACCGAACGCAGTAAAGCGCAAAGTCTCTATCAGAGCGGGCAATTCGCTCAAGCTCTCCTTCTTTATCACCAGATCTGCTCGGGGCGCTCCAACCCGCCTACAGCCCTCGACTTTTACTGGCTCGGCGAAAGTTATGCCCATACCGAGCAATACGACCATGCCGCAAAAGCTTTCAGCGAAGCCATGAAGTTGGAGTCCGGCAACGAAAAATTACAAGTTCGCTATGCCGAATCTCTGCTCTCCAGCCACAAACTCGAGCAAGCGGCGCAAGCCTGCAAAGACGCGCTGGGCATGGTAAAAACTGAAGCCGCCAGGCAGAAGCTCTTGCTTCTCCTCAAAATATCCTCCAAGCCTGAGCCGGAAGCAGCCATGCAGCGCGGCAAGCTGAACGGTTTGTGGCAGCAAAAATCGATGGAGCGCTGACAAAGATGCGACAGGCTAGAACGAAAGAAAGCGCAAAAAAGCAAACAGGATTGAGCCGCGGTCGAAGAGAAAGAGCTTCAGTGGCGGCGGAACTGCCCCTGGTGCTCTGGGTTCTTTTCATGGTCATTGGTTTTCCGCTCTTAAACTTAAGTGCCGCCTTTTTGAGAGTGACCTTCCTCTATGCAGGCATCCACTTTGCCAGTTTCTCGGCCGCCAGAGCGAACACCTTTCTAACACCCATTGACGGCAAACCTTCAGCAGTAGCGGAAGGTAATGCAAAACTGGCGCAAGTGAAAGCGGCCTTTTCTGGTCTCGATGTGCAAAACATCAAGACCGAAATTCTAGTCACCAATGTCAACACCCTTGCCACCACAAGCTCGGCTCTGCCCCTCAGCAAGCCTGCCGATCAAAGTGTTAACACCTATCAAATTCAAGTAACGGCAGACTGCCTGGGCGCGCCCCTTTTGCCAATCCCGACACCGGTGCCGATTGCCGGTGTTTCTAAGCCGATTGTTTTCACACTTTCGGCCAGACAGTACTGCGAAAACCCACAGGGTCTAACTCTTTGACAGGTGCGCTGCCACTGACCGTAAACCGCCCACCTACCTATTTGCTGAAAACAGAAGAGCCTCATCATGCCAAAATATTTTAAGACTATAAAAAAGACAAGCAACGTTGAAAGAGCAAACACAGGTGCCAGGCTCGCACGTAAGACTGCTGGTCAGGGCATCCTCTCCCTCCTGATGTTATTCTCGCTCACACTATTTCCTTTGATTGTAGTTCTCTCTTTTGAATTCAGCCGCCTCTATCTAGCCAAGCAAGAGTTGCAAAATGCCTGCGATGCAGCGGCTCTCACAGGCTCGGCCACCCTGGCCAGTTCGGATAATGTCAATCCCACTCAAGCCCATCTTGACGCCATCGAGAGCGCTCTCAAAATCTTCAAGGCTAATACCAATCTCGGTTTGCCCCTGTCTAACTCCAGTGTTGTTTCATCGCCGGCAATGCTTGCCTGCAATATAGGCGAAGCGAAACTCTACTTCGAATTTCTCAACCCGGTAACTTCGGCGGTGGAGCCCATTTCCAGCCCCAATGGCAAGGTGGTGAAAATAAGTTCCTGCACCGGCGCAGAACTGGCCTTCGGCAAGTTTCTCGGCATAAAATCCTGGGGCGTCACCGCCGTCTCTACCAGTGCCGTACCCAAGCTAGATATCGTTGTGTGTTTTGACGTCTCCGGCTCCATGGATGACCAGACCCCGGTAACCTTTATAAAACGCAAGTGGGACGACACCCTGGGCACGGGCAAAATTGTCTATTCGCCGGTGACCGGCGCTAACGGGCCCATGCAGGGCAAGATCTTCGACATCATCAAACCGGCTGCCACGGGCACCAGCCTCAACGCCACCTATCCGCAAATACTGACCGAGTCTTACTGGAGCGCCAAGAGTTATTTCACCGAGTATTTGGCCGCCTACTACGGTGTGGTCGGACTGCGCTCCGGCGGTGCCTATCCGGAAGCCGGAGCGCCGCCGGGAAACTGCCCGCCCGGCAATGCCTTCACCTTCGACGGCTTCAAATCCTTCACCGATGTGGTGGTAAATATAGATGGCAATAAAACCTTCGGCGGCACCACTTATGACGGCTATTACTTCCCCGACGTCAATACCCTGGTGGAAGCAGCCCGAGGTAACCTCGAATCGGACACCGTCTTCAAAAGCAGCAAAGCCAACACTTCGGTTTCTGTCACACCCAGAGCCGGTTATCAAAAAGCCTATATGAATGCCGCGACGCTACAGTTGAAGCCCATGGCGGAAGCGAAGAGTGCGCTTCTGACCATGAACCAAATTCTTAACACCGATGCTGATGTGCACTTCGGCTTTGTGGCCTTCGACTCAGAAATAGGCACGGCAGCAAACAGCACTGAAACCTGGTACAACATCGATGACTATGCCCCCTTCGGCGCCAAACAGGGCTACCCTATACCCCATGTGCCCCTCAGCCCGACAGCAGGAAACACTCAGTTCGACAAGGTGAACGAGGCGCTCAATAGTTGCGTGGCCATGGGCTCCACCAATATCGGAGCGGCCGTCCATGCCGCCACCCAGGACCTGAAAAGCAATGCTCGCCCGGGCAGTGTCAAAGCCATACTGCTCTTCACCGACGGTGAACCGACCGTACCAAGCGGTCCCCTCAGTGCCGATCCCAAAGCCAATGCCAGAATGGCGGCGGTAGAGGCACGCGATGCAGGAATTGCCGTCTATACGGTCGGTCTGGCCCAAAATCCCGTTATCATTCCCGACCAGAAGGATATCCTCAACGACACCAACTCTGACCCCACTACCGGTGGCATGGCCGGCATCGCCGGACACGGCGGTACCTTCACCCTGGTCACCGACAGTTCGGAGTTGCGCTCTTCCTTTGCCAAAATTGCCAGACATCTGGTCAAGCTAATCTCCAACAAATAGTCTAAACGAGTACTTAAAACAAGTCATTTAAAGCAGCCCCGGGAGCGGCGTCATGAAACAGATGAAAACCCCAAACAACAAAGTCCACAGCCACGATCGCGCCAGAGGTTCCCTGTCGGTAGAGCTGGCCTGCGGCAGTTTCATGACGGTAATATTTGTGCTCCTGGGGCTGCACCTGGGCATCATCATTTTCGGCGCCTATCTAAATGACCGGGTTTGCCGGGATGCCTGCCGTAACGCCGCCCAGGGACAGGATTTGACGGAATCGACCAAACTGGCAAATGCCGTCATCAAAGGCTACCAATCGACGACTTTCCTGTCGGCCCCGCAAATTGCTGCCCCGATTGTCTACCAGGATTTCGGCGGCACACCACCTGCCCAAACTTCACCCTATGTACAGGTGCGCACCACCACCTCCGCCAGTATGCCTTTTGGTGTGCTGGCATTCTTCAATGCCGGCGTGCTACAAGACGGAAAGTTGACTTTCAGTAAAACCTATACCTTTCCAATCGTACGAACAAAATAGTTAAAGAAAGGGAACATAGAAATGCAATCCGTTTCTCTATCCCGGCAGCGTGAAAATTGAGCAGCAGTTTCGATAAGGTCAAAAGTACCCTGCCCTACCTGGGAGTAGGACTGGGACTGCGCCGAGAGGTAGCAGCGGAGACTTTTGAAGCCGGCCATGTCATCGACTTTCTGGAAGTAATTCCGGAACAATACCTGTGCAAAGGCGGCGATACCAGAGAACGTCTCAACAAAGCCAGGGCTTCCATGCCCCTGGTGGTACACGGTCTCAATCTCTCCCTGGGCGGCGCCTCACCCCTCGACCAAGAATATATAACCCGGTTGAAGACCTTCGTTCAATTTACCGATGCGCCATGGTTCAGTGATCATGTAGCCTTTGCCAGCCTGGGCGATCTCTACTTGCATGAGCTATTGCCGGTACCTTTCTGCAAGGAAACCATCGAGCATATGTCCCGGCGCATAAAGATGGTGAAAGAACAGATTGAAAAACCCTTTCTAATTGAAAATACTACCTATTACATGAGCATGCCGGGTAGCGACATGACAGAGCCGCAGTTCCTCACTGAGCTATTAGAAGAAGCCGACTGCGGGCTGCTTCTTGATGTCAACAATGTCTATGTAAACTCAGTCAATCATGGTTTCGATCCCTTTCTCTTCCTCGATCAATTGCCCCTGGAGCGCGTCGTACAAATCCACATGGCCGGGCATCTGGCCAAAGAGGATATTGTGCTGGATACTCACGGTGCGCCTATAGCCGATCCGGTATTCGACTTACTCCGCTATGTTCTAAGCAAAGCCACCGTATGCGGCATCACTCTCGAAAGAGACCAAAACCTGCCGCCTTTTGATGAAATCCTGGCGGAACTCTCCGCAATTAAGATAATCACCGCTGAAGCGAAACAAGCTAAAACGAGCTTGGAACTGGAGAAGCGACCTTGAGTGATCGCCTGCATGACCTGGAAAAGCTCCTGGTAGAACTCTGGTTCGACCAGGCATTTGCCGGCAAGGCACCGGACATCGACGACCTGCCCGATTATGCCAGAGGGCAAATCGATCTGAGAAGACTTGCTGTCTACTCAAATGTTCTGAGAGAAAACCACCTGCAAGTGCTGCAAGGAATCTTTCCCCGTACAAGAAAGCTGGCCGGTCAAGAATGGGAAAGTCTGGCACGGGCCTACTGCCTGGCCCTGCCGCAGTTGACCAGGAATAACCGCCGCCCCGACCACTTCCGTATGAACAACACCGGAGCCTATTTCCACGCTTACTTCCTCGCCAATCAAAAAGCGCTAGCGGAAAAATATCCATTCATGAGCGACCTGATTCAATTCGAAATTGTGCAAGCCGAACTGGCGGAATCCGACCAGGAAGTATCCTATAGTATCGAAAATGATAGCGCCCCAACTGTAAGAGCCCTTGCCCGCAGACAACCGCTGGTAAATCCGGTACTGCGACTTTTGCATTGCCGGTACGACATACCGGCCCTAATTGACATCCTTGACGATGAATCCCGTCCTCAGACCGCACCAGCACTTGAGCCACGCCAGGTTGTTCTGGTAGCTGCCAGAAACCCGCTCAATTACAGAGTGCGAGTAGTGGAAGTAAACGACCTGACCGCCCTGCTTGTCCAAACGGCCAGGGACAGCAACTGTAGCTATCTAGACCTGGTGGCGGTAGCTAGCGAGCATTGCGCGCTGGCAAAAGATGAGCTCACTAAACATTGCCTGACCCTCTTTGCCGACCTGCACGAACATCACGTCTTCGTCGGCAGTAAAGAACTGATTGGTAGCTGAACTACAGTAACCGAAACCGCACCGGGGCTACTCGTCCTCTTCGCTCTCAGCCTGCGCGCTTGCCAGAGCAGTCGTTTTCGGTTCATCCTGCTCCTCATCCTCTTCTTCTTGCCTTTCTTTCCGTAACCTGGCTTTCTCGGCTGTAACGGCGTCAATGGTCTCAGCGCAGAAATCGGAAGCGGTAGCCACGGCATCGGACTTGAGAAGCATCTCTTTTACATTTCTGGCATTCTGAACATCCATGGCCAGCAGTTCCGGAATGGCACAGGCATGCTGCACGGTCTGAGCCAACTGACACTCTTCATTTTGCTTATCGTAAATAGTCAGGCCGCCACCGGAGAAGCCGGCGATTCTTACATCTACTGATACGGCGAATTCACTGCAACTGCTTCCACCCGGTCCATAGAGAGTGCGCACCGGCACACCGCCGGCCAGCCCACGGTAATCCAATCCTGTGGCAGCGGGCAAATCAATCAGCTGATCTTCTAGAGAGCGCTGCTTGGTCGGTGGTTTAGGGCCACTTTCCTCTTCTTTTGACTCTTGCAGCCGAGCAATCTCATTGAGCTGATCCTGAAGAATATAGCCGGAAATGCGATCAGTTTTCGATCCGGCCGAGAGAATATAACCGTCCTCGGTAATATAGCTGTTGGAAGCTTTGTCATAGGTCATCTTAACCGGGTGAAGTTTGCCGTCATGGATATCGATAGGCTCGTCCGGCTTAGTCGGCTCCTTCATTCCCGGCTCAGGTAGCTTGGCCAGATCCAGATTTTGCAACTCCGCTTCCCGACGCAGCTTTTCCTCCCTGGCGAACTCGCGCATTCTAGTGCGCACTTCCTGAGGCGTCATAGAATCCAGCCTCTCATCGAAGCTCAACTCTCGCGGTGAATCGGGATGGCCAGCTTTGGTCTTTTCCAGGGCCGCTTGCGCCTGACGTTTCTCCTCCGCCTCCCGCGCCGCACGCTCCTGAGCCCATTCCTCGGCTACAGCCCGCATCCTCTTGCGAAATTCGCGAGGAGACATCGTTTCAAGAGCCTCCTCATAAGCACTCTTGACCGGCTCTTTCTCAGGGCGTTCCTCATTCTGTGCACGATGCTCCCTCTCGGCTCGATGCTTCTTGCCGCCTGCAGTATTCTCATCACCAGGCTCGGAAAGACCTCTATCCGCATTTCCAGCGGCTTCTTCCTTGGCCATGGCTCGAATTCTCGACCTGATCTCTTTGGGAGACATAGAATCAAGAACCTGATCAAAGGACAGATCTTTTGGCGTATCGGCAGAGCCGGAATTGTGCTTATCAAAGCTACGTTCGCCCAACATGAATGACACCTCAAAAAAAACAAATCAGGAGTCTACCTTTGCCCACAGCGCCGGGGCTCCTGGACCTACCTACCTCGACCACTGCGGTAAGCACACGGCGACAACAAAGCAAATGAATGGCGGGCGAAACGGCTTCTAGATCAAGCCTTGGACCAAATCAAATGGTCAATCCGAGACGCCCCGGCAACATCCACTGCGGTTCAAGACAAACTCTCCTACTTATAGAGACCGTGTTTGTAGGCTTGATCCAACCTTCTGACCTGTCGCTGTTCCATTTCTTGCAGGTCTTGCTGGGTAGCCATATTGGGCGGCGGCTCATGCACAATTACTTGTTTTTCCACTACTGTCTGAGGCGGTGCCGCAGTCTTACCACCCTCTACCCCGGCCACACAGGCGTCACTCTTCGCCGCTACGTTGTCGGCTATATGCTGGGTATTGCGCATGCCGTGCTCAATAATCTGAGAGCGTTGTCTGTCATTGGCATAGGCCATCCAACTTTGTACGGCGGCGGTGTTACGCTCGTTAGCGATACCAAGGGAAGCAGGTGCATCACAGGTGACTTTCTCGGCCTTGGCTTCTATACAACGGTTGCTGGAGTTAGACAAACCGATACCACCACCAGTGCCGAGCATATAGCCGTCGGCCCTTACGGCAAAGGTCTGGCAATCATTGCCGGGCAAAGACTCTCCGCGCATATTGGCATAGCTGGTGTTTTTGTAGACGTTGTTGCTGTTTCCGCCACCACTGATGCTGGAGACCGGTCCCTGCTTAACATCGACGCCGACTTGATTCTTCAGGGTATTCTGCGGGTTGTTTTCTAAATTGAGATGGTTCTCAACTCTGCCTGAGACATTTCCTTCAACCTTGCCAGAGACATTCCCTTCAAACCGCTGCTGATTATTCTGCTGCTGCTGATTGAGCTGCTCCTGGCGCTGCTGCTGCTCTTGCTGTTGTTGCTGTTGCTGCTGTTGCTGCTGCTCCAAGTTGTTATTGTAGGTAGGAGATTCCGGTGTCGGGTTAGGATGAGGTTCCGTAGGGGTATGCGGTTCAACCGGCGACCCAGGTACATCCGTAGTGCTACAGCTACCTTCGTTGTACTGGCAACCAGACTCGTTTTGCGCAAGCACCACAGGCTTGTACTCCTGCTTCATAGACACCTGGAACGGATTAGCCGACAAGGTGTCTGCAAATAAGGCTTGACTGGCATCTCTTGCAGGTAATTCTGCTTTTCCGGCAAGTTCATTTGTCTCAAACTGACTCATAACTGTGATCTCCTTGTCTGGGTCCCTGGTAAGTACTTCTCGAAATGTGCCTGCCTGCGCTCCGGCTCCGGTTTGACCTGCTGTTTTCGACGGATTAACGATAATTCACATGCGTGACGAAACGCGGACAATTTTCAGCGCCAAATCGAAAAAATCTTCGTATTTCTACGGCAAAACAGGCCGCAAACCAGAGATTCATTACGCCAAATACATATAAGGAAGCGCCACAAAATACCTACAAAGCAGCCTGTCTCTGGCGGGTTTAGAAGGGCAGGCATAAAGGCTCACTCTTCTGATAAATAAAGGTCCCAATTGGCCTCTTTCCTTGAGGCAGTAGAATAGGAAGGGAAACGGCAGGCAGCAAAATACGGCATTAATGTCCAAAATCCTATTAGTCGAAGACGATTTAGACCTTGCCAAAACAGTGGCAATCTGGTTTGAAGACGAGGATCATATAGTTGAACACGTTAGTGATGGAAAAGAAGCCATCAACCGCATTTGCACTGCCAGCTACGACGCCATCATTCTCGACTGGGAATTACCCGGCACAAGCGGTTTGGAAGTGTGCCGCAATATTCGCGACCAGGGCATCAACGTACCGATTATCATGGTTACCGGTCATGGTGAAATAGACAGCCGTATTACCGGACTTGATGTGGGAGTGGACGACTACCTGACCAAGCCTTTCAGTTTGAAAGAGTTGGCAGCTCGCATCCGGGCTGTGATCCGCCGCTCTGCCGGCAGCGCCAGCCCCATCCTGAAAGCGGGCAATATAGAACTCGATCCGCGCAGCCACGTCGTCACCAAATCCGGTGCTCCTATTCAGCTTATGCCCAGAGAATTTGCCGTGCTTGAGTTTTTCCTCAGACACAAAAATCAAATTTTCAGCACCGAGGCGCTGCTACAAAGACTCTGGCATACTGACTCCGATTCTTCTCCGGAAGCCGTGAGAGCCTGCGTCAAACGTCTGCGCAAGAAAATCGACGACGAAGGACTGGAAGACTCTAAGTCTATGATTGAAACGATTCCCAAGCTGGGTTATCGTCTCAACGGTTGAAGCAAGTATAAATTCTCTATCTTGTGTATAAAGTAGGAAGGAAAAAAGTTGAAAGCTCTTTGCCTCGACAAGCCGGGTCCTATCGAATCGCTCTACCTGACTGACCGGGAAGAGCCGACACCAAAAGCCGATGAAATTCGAGTCAAGGTGAGAGCGGTCGGACTCAATCCCGTCGACTACAAGATTGCCCGCACAGGTCATCCCGCCTGGCACTATCCTTTCATTTTAGGTCTCGATGTAGCGGGAATAATCGACAGCGTCGGCGAAAAT
>JACRFZ010000103.1 GCA_016212515.1 Candidatus Melainabacteria bacterium | reverse complement strand
GTTGCCGGTAGGCAGGGTGGGTGCCGAGAAAACCAGGGGAGCCGTACCCATGAAAGGTCTGGTAAAGTCGGTGGGAATCAAGGGCAGAGTAGGGGTGGTAACCGGGATCTGCGGCAGGGGAAAGACGGGAATGGAAACCTGAGGGGTGGGCTGCGGCACTTGTATGACGGGAGGAGGCGAATAACTGGCCGGCGCCGGGGGCACCGAAACTGACTGCCCGAAAGCCGCCGGCGGGCTCCACAGCACTGCTAATAAGATTAAAAGGTAGACTGCTTTAGTGCCCATAAGAGCCTCGTTCACCACATGCCCTGAGTCAAAGGTAATTCCCTTACTTACCCGGGGCGGAATTTAGGAGGTCAGCCCTTCTTCAGAAGCACCTGATTGAGGGCCTGTTCTACATCTAATCTTAGCTCAACGGCGGTCTGGTAGCGCTCATCTGGTTCTTTGCGCAAAAGCTTCATGATGATAGGTTCGAAGGGATTGCCCGGCTCCAATATATCGGGGCGCACTTCCGAGATGGGCGGCGGTTCTTCCAGCAAATGCTTCATCAAGATAGACTCCGCGGACTCGCCCTCAAAGGGTACTTTGCCGGTGAGCATTTCAAACATCATGATGCCCATGGCATAAAGATCGGTGCGAATATCAATGGGCCGATCCTTCAACTGCTCAGGGGCGATGTATTCAGGCGTACCTACCATGCGGCCGGTCTTGGTGAGGCGCTTGCTGCCGTGCACCAGGTTGGAGATACCGAAGTCTACGATCTTCACCCAGTCGGGACGGTCCGACTTATGCTGCAAGAGCACGTTATCGGGCTTCAGATCGCGGTGAATGATCCCGATACTGTGCGCTTCCTGCAGTCCGCGGCACATTTGAATAATGATATTGGCAGTAGTGGCATAGGGCAGCGCTCCCTGGTTGTGTATCTTGTCGGCCAGCGCCTCCCCCTTGATGTATTCCATGACCAGGTAAGGCTCTTTACCGTCGATGGAACCAACGTCATAGACCGAGACGATGTTGGGGTGATTGAGTTTGGCGGTCAATTTGCATTCGCGTTCGAAGCGTTCCACCGAATTTTTATTGCTGAGAAGCCAGCCCTGCATCACCTTAATAACCACTGTGCGTTCCATCTGCACATGGTTGGCTTTGTATACAACGGCCATACCACCTTCGCCCAGCACACTCTGCACCATGTACTTACCGTCTATGGTCTTGCCTATGAGGGCTGAATAAGGACCATCATCCTCTTCCTCGTCATCCTCATCGTCATCATCGGCTTTTGCCGTGTGCAGTTCATTGGGAACAGCCTGCCGGGAGACATCCACCGTATCTCCGGCTGCAGTCGGTGCCGGCGGGGGGCTTATAGCCGGTCCGCTGGCGACCGGCGGCGCCGTAGCCGTCAGGTTCACAGCCTGCCCTTTGAGCACCTCCAGAGAACTACGGTCAAAAGCGCAGAAATTGGCATATCCGGGAAAGAACCGGCCGCAAAGATTGCAAATTTTTCGAACATCACCGCCTGTCTTGGCCAGGGTCAAGTCGGTGCCGTCAAAGCCGCAAAACTTGGAAGTGCGAGGCAGGAATTTGCCACAGGTAGGGCAAGTAACTTGTGCACTGGAGGCGCTATTCATTTACTAGCCTCCTCGGCAGCGGCGCCGGGAAGTCGGGGCAGATGAATCGGTTTTTCAAAACCAAGGCAGTTGAGCTTGCCTTTCACCAGGTCGATTTTCTGCATCAGGGTGCGGCTCTCGGGTAGACTCAAGCGCAAGCGGTAACCATCGGCAGGCAGGTCTTTGGCATAGAAAACACCGTGGCGGGAGGTCTGACCGAGGATATAGCAGGTGCGATCCAGGGACTCCAGCAAGACTCTGGCATTGGGCTTCTCGGTGTAGAGAATGAGACCTTCAGCAGGCACTTGCAGGGCCAGGGCCAGTTGGGCCAGGCTGGCGCCACCGATTACAAAGGGCAGGGCCAGGCCGGCTACGATGCCAAAGATAAGAAACAGGTCGACACCGGCTCGGGCAGGGGCCGCCGGGCTTTGAACCGGCTCCAGCGCCGGCAGCGAGGTAAAGGAACTGGTAGGGGCAGGTGCAGGTGCCGGAGCCGGCTCCATGGAATGCAGTTCGTCGCTGAACTTAGCCAGAGCTTCGGCATTGGTATGGCGGCCCTGGTAAATCTCGATTTCGGCACCGCAGAACACGCAATAGCGATTATTCAGCTCATCTGAACGGCCGCAACTGCGGCAGGAGCGCTTCTTGACGCCACGAGCCTGGCGCAGAGCTTCCACTGAAGAGGAGAGCACTTTGCCGCACTGGATGCAAAAGGACATGTCGGAACTATTTTTAGTTCCGCAGCTCTTACAATCGACTTGTGTAACCGCACCCGCTTGCATGTGCCGATTGTACCCAATTAAAAAAGTCTTTGGCAAATGCACGGACCTTTGTAAAGTGGAACAAATACCTATCGAGATCCGGTTTTTCCGGTCCTACCTGGGGGTATTTGAAAGATATGACCCTAACAATTAGCAAAAGAAAAGAATTACCGAGCCTGACCAGCCTTCTCAAGCTCTGCCTGGATATAGAACCGATAGAGACCCGGCTGATAACGGCAGTGGACCTGATTGCCGCCTTTGGTGACAAATCCAGGCTTGCCTCCCTGCAAAAGCAACTGAAAGCCATCAAAAATCCCGAGCAGGCCCAGGCCCTGCTGCATGGAGCCTGGAAACTGCAAGGTCTGGATGGGGGGCTCGCCGCCCATTGCTTGGAGCAATACCTGGAACTTGTGGAATATGCCCCGCAAGAATTCATGCAAGCCTATCTGGAGCTGACCCTGCCTGGACTGGCCCTCAGTCATGAGACGACCGTTCTGGCTGTCCTGACTAGATTGAAAGTGATGCAGCCGGACCTGATGTTGACTCTCACCGCCGAATGCCTGAAAGCGCTGGCAAGCGACCCTCTCAAAGCCTGCCAAGCAGACGCCCCCTATCGAACCCTGCTCACTGATGGGCTGCAAGCGGCCGGTTTCAAAGCCAGAGAAAAAGCCTTACGCCACCTGGCCCCTTACCTGGGAGGTCTACAGGAAGAAATAAATAGTTTCTTGCAGGAAGTAAGAGAAACCCAGGCGGAAGAGAAGACTCGTTTCTATCTGATTGCCGCCATGGCACTGGCCATGAGCCGCAACACTGCCTACCTAGAAGTCACTGCGGAGTGTCTGCATGAAGCCGGCAACCTTCTGAACAAGATGACGGAAGGCGGCACCAGAGACGGGTACGAAATAGGGCGTTACCAGATGCTCTTTCAAACCACTATCAATTTGCTACCGCATCTGGTGCAGCAGGAAGCAGCTTTGATGGAAGAGCGCATCAAGACAGCCGCTCTTACTGACAAAGCCCGGGCCGAAGCCCTGACAGACCTGGCTGCGGCTATACAAGATACGGCACCGCTGAAAGCTGTAGAACTGTTGAGCAAGGCCCTCAGCTTCTACAATCACCTGGAAGAAGAGGCGCAGCAGAGCGGCTTTTTCACTCGCTATTTTGCCTCAGCGGGACTGCTTGAGACCCGTATCGAGGCTAAGTTGAAAGTTCTGGAAAAACTCTCCCTCATATCTCCTTCTACGGCTTACGAGTTGGGCAAGGAAGCCATGCTTGATCTGGATAAGATGGAAGATCCGATCAAACAGACAAAGTTCTTTGTCAGATTCAGCCAGGTACTTGCCGGCGATCAAAGAAGTTTCGCCATCTTTACCATAGCCTTGAAAGAGAGTCTGCTTATAGAAGATCTGGCGGATCGCTTTCAGGCCCAGGCCATTGTGGCCTGTCATCTGGCACGCCTTTCGGTCTCTTCCCAAGTCGGCAGCGATACGGCTAAGCAGAGCCGCGAGTTGGCACTGGCTCTGGTTTGTGATTGGAGCCTGGTTCTGGAGAGACTTTTGCCACCCTCTGAAAGCGCTGCCAAACTGACCACAGCCGCGCTCTACTTAAGTCTGGCGGAGGATATTCTGAAGGGTAAGACTAATCAGTCAAAACTCAGACGAAAAGCCCTGGCTCTGGCCGCACGCCGCTACCAGGAAAACCCCGCCTGGCAATTGGAACTAGAGGAATTAGTGGGCATAGCTGCCGGTTACAGCGAGCTTGCCGCTAAACTTTCAGGGCTCTGCCAGGGGCAAGCAAGAACGCGCCTTTTAAGAACTTGCGCCCGAGAAATAGCCTCTAGCCGAGACTGACCATATCGATGGAAGCCAGAGCCTCAGCCATCTCACCGATTTCCAGGAGCGTGAGAGCCTCGTTGATAGATTCCACTCCCGAATCACCACTGCTATGAGTAGCGTAAGCAGGCTGCAATGCCAACTTCTGAAACGCCATACCAATTTCTTCTGCGCTGGCGGCTACGAAGCCCGAAAACTTTTTGAGATTTCGTTCGCACTTGATCTGATGGGCCAATTCCACAGCCGTTTTATTTAGCACCAGTTCTCGCACAGCATCCAGACTACCGGCGCCGCCCATAATCTTCTCCACGAGAGCGGCAAAGAGCTTGCTCTTCTTACCGGCCGCCTGCCCTGCTACCAAATTTGTAAGCAGCATTTTGCTGAAGGCCGGGCTGCGAAATTGTGCGCCATAGGCTTCTCCGCAAGCCAGAACTTGTTTGCGAATCTCCGCACGGCTGACCTTGTCGAACTGACCGGCCAGCTTATCGGTAAGCTTTTCGACGATGTTGTTCCAGCGGGCTGCATCGCGCAGCATCATATCGAGAGAAGAAAGGCTATGAGCCAGTTTTATGCTTTCCACAAGGGCAAGCGTATCTTCATTCCAGTTGGAACAGAGATAAGAGAATATCTGCTTGCGTCTGGCTGAAATGAGCTTATCAGGATTATTCAAAAGCAAATCGACGTCACCTTTAACATCCTGCAAGCGGCTGGTAGAGGGCAGTTTAACCACTGGCTTGGCAATGAAATTCTTCAGTGTGGCAGCAAAATCGAAGTCGCTACGACAATCTACCGAGAGGTGAAGACGGGCCTCAGCCTGGTTCGGCTTGGCTTTCTCCGATTCTTCCGCCTTCATCCACAAACCGGCACCCAGGAAAGCCACTACCTTACCCTCAGAAAGAGAAGCAAGGGAGACCACAAGGGTACCCAGGCTCAAATACTGAGAACCGATCAGGGCGCGATTGATGGAAACCGTACCGTCTTCGGCCAGGGCACGCACATCCAATCTGTGGCCATTAATAACGATATCGCTCACACCGAGGGCTGCAGCCAGATTGTCCGACTGGCTCATAGAAGCGCTTTCATCAATAAGGACTTCCAGTTCCGGATCCATTTCCAGGATCAAACTCTCGACCATCAGCCTGGCTACTTCATCACGCAGCATGTGCACACCGTCAGCCCGCTTCTGGGCAATTCTCACCAGTTCCGGGCTGAGCCGAACCTGAGCCTGACCGAGGTCGGCGGCGAATTCTATATTTGAGTCCTGGTTTTTCATGGGTTGCTCCCAGATTGGTTATCGAACTTGCGTTTCGCAAGATGTCTAACCGCTGCCTTCGAAAAATTAGTAGGGAAATAATGAAAGACGGGTTTTCTGCCGTAAAACCTGCCAGGTGGCGGCATCTGGAGTGAGATATTCTTCCAACTCGCCCCAGGTGGTAAAAGGCCGCCCCCTTAAAATCTTTTCACAATCCGCCTGCTTCAGGCCGAGAGCCTTCAGGGCATCCCCGGCGGCGGAATTTACGTCTAGGCGCCCCTCGCCTGCCTTATCTACGGCCCGCACTGCCCCGCCCCGCTCTATCAAAGAGCCCAGACCGGATTTATCCAGAAGCCCGCGTTGCTCCATCTCCTCGAAACTAGCAAAAGGTCTCAAAGAAGTAATTTTCTGAGCCAGCTCTTTTGGAAGCCCCAATATATCGATCATATCTCTAGTGGTGCATACATTTATATCCACCGGCACAAAAGAGGCCACCGCCCCGTTTTCTCTCAGTTCATCCAGGCGGTTGGCCTTGAGCGCCCCCCGTTCCACCAGTTCTTCCAGGCTGTAGTACTGCCTGGCAGCTATCAAGCGATCCACTTCGCCCTCGGTCAAACCAAGTTGGTGCGAAAGTTCGCGCCGGGAAGCGGTATTTATATTGATATCGGATTGCCAGCACTGGGCCACACCAGGTAGCTTGCTGCGTACCCGATTGCGAATCATATCCAGCCCTTTATCCAGAAGCACCTGACAGCGCGCAATCTTTCTGGCCTGAGTCTCGCCGGCGATAGCCAGCACTTCGCAGACCTCACGCATGGTCAATTCCTGACCACTCTTAGACTTCTCCGTCAGGGCCAGTCCGAAGATAAGGTCTACTACCACCAGTGGCTCTCGCTGCGCCTCAGTGGTACCGGCATCGAGCATCTCCTTCAACTCAGCGCGCAGTTGATTGAGTTGAGAAACTTGCTCCCTGGATATGGCTTGATTCTCCGGTGCATACTTGATGTCATCGGCGGTGCTCTGCCTGGGATCTTCCTGCTCCGGGTCGAGATTCAGATCCTGTAAGGTCTCTTTCTCCCACTGCCATTCTTCCTTTATATAGTCGACGGCGGCATTATGCACCGAGCGCTGCACATAGGCCGGCAAGAGCACCTTGAAGCCGTCCTCGCTGCCACCATCGAGGTGACGCTTCAAAACGCCTTCCATTTTGGCAGCCAGCTCAACTGCCATAGAGACGGCCTGGGCCTTCTGAAAATCGGCAGGATGCTTACGCTGCGCCCAGAAGCGCTTCAAACTCTGATTGGAAGAAAGCATGCGGGCCAGCATGGGCTGGTAATAGCTGTCGCGCAAAATACGCACCAATAGTTCCCGCTCCTTCCCTAAAGAAAGGCATTTCAGATAGATGGAACGCGCACCCAGCTTCTCAAAAAAGGCATAGGGAGTCACAGCGCCCTTATCTAAATTCTTACTGACACCATCGGTCAGACTATCGAGAACCGGCTTCCAGTCAGGAGCCAGACCTAGTATTTCCGCCAGTTCTGTACGACTACTTAGCATCTACCTCTCAGTTTCCAGGTAAAGACGGCAAGAGGGCCGGCACGTCGTAAACCTGATCATAGGCCATAGCAATGACCACTCCCACCGTCAGCCACACGATCCAGAGCACCAAGCCGCTAGCCTGCACCAGAATCCGCACGGTCAGTTCACTCTCGTTCAATCGCTGCCGGGCACCTAAATTTACATCAAGGCGCCAGAGACCCCAGATGGTTAGAGCGCAGCATAAGCCAATCAGACCCACACGCTCGGCACGAAATAAATTTTGATCGGAATCGCGCACCGCGAATGTAGAAAAGGTGACCAGCGCAGGCAGCATGAAACTGAAAGGCACCCACCAGAACTGCAAAAGACGGTCTTTGAGTGCGTTGCCAGGTGCAGACACAGGCTTTTCAACTTTAGCCTGGGCAAGAGCACTGATGTCAGAAGAGGAATCGTTCATTTTAAGCCCTATTGTATCGGCTCAGACCAGTTCAAGTGAAGCCTCCCAATCAGGACTTACTATAAGCAGGCTCTTATTTGAAAAGACACAACAATACTATGTTTAACCAGGTGCTTGCGGTAATCTATAGGAATTATGGCTGGTCTCCTTAATATTTGACCGATTTCAAGTAGCCTTAGCGCGCCCCTCCCCCTCCAGCGAAAGTACTGAAAAGGACGAGTTTGAACAGTTCCAACTCAACTGTGACGATTAACGCGGAGGACTATGCCGGCTCCCTCGCCCATGTGGTGAAGACAGAAAGCGGCAGTCAGGACGTGGTCCTGGGGCAGGCCTGGCTCTGCGGTGCCGGTCAGCTGGCTACCTGCGGGCATGTGGTGGATGCCTTCACTGCTACGCCAAATCTGCTCTACGTCTTCTTTCCGCTCTCCGGTAATCGTTATCCGGTCAGCCAGATTCGCCTGCATCCCTCATTTGTGAGGCAGCAAGACCAACTGGTGCGTTTCGATGCCGCCCTGCTTTCCGTCAGCCTGGCTGAGCCTGACTCCCTGGCTCGTCCGCTGCCCATCACCTATGAAAAGACCTTGCCGGTGCAGTTGCCCCTCACGGCCGTGCGCTATCCCGTGCATCTGGGCCAATTCAGTTCCTCCATGAATCCCCTGGCGCAGATGGGCAGGCTTCTGGGTCCCCTGCGCAAACACGACAACTTTCATCTGCTCCACGATCTGGCCTTGTCACCGGGCGACTCGGGAGCCGCCATCTTTGCCCCGGACGGTTCGGTTGTGGCCATGCACTGCGGCGACACCGCCACCTTGCCCGGTTTGAACCTGCCCACCACTTCCATTCGGCTGGCCCTATGGGTGGACGCCCTGCGGGATCTGGCCGTAGACGGACAGATAGAGGCACCGGAGAGAGCGAGAGGCGAACATCTGCCGTTTTCCCTGGCCAAGTTCATCCTGGCCTTTTCCATCGCCTTTGCCGGGGCCACAGCCTTCCTGCTTTCCCCGCAGATGAGCGCTCTGCAAATCGACGCCGCCAGAGTCAAACCAGTGGTTTTGCTCTACAACAAATCACGCAATGGTTTCAGCATGGGCGAACCCGTGGAAATAAGCTTGAAACCCGGCTCCGACTGCCATCTCTATCTCTTCGATGAAGACCCATTCAGCCCCAATCACCCGGTATACCGCGCCTTTCCCCAGGACGATAACGGCGCCATGGCCTCGGTCAAAGCCGGCGAGTCTATCTCTATAAAGATGCTCGGACCACAGAAGCTAAGGGTCAACGACAAACAAGACAAATTGCATCTCTTTGCCGTCAGTAGTGCCCTGCCGGCCCTGAAGCTGGGCAAAGCCTACGACACCGACGCCAGCACCATGGCTATTCAAATGGTGGACAATCGCTCCGCTCTCGATGAGCTAAAGAAACTGAAAGATAAATATCCCGAAGACGTTCTCTATACTGAAATGGACGGTCCGGTAGCCAAAACCGCCGTGGATTCCAGCAAGAAATAGGTTTTCAAGAAATATTTCAGCTCTGCCCCCTAATTTCCCCCGGGGTTCAGTTACCGGTTATGTCGCCAGAAATTTTGAAAATCAGTCAAAATAGGAAGCATATCAAGAGAGGCAAGCAATGTTGAGGGTGCATCTATGAATATCAGGACTTTTACTTCCAGCACGGCACCCCGGACGCCGGCAAAAGAAACCTTACCAGCTCTTTTCAGACCGAATTTTGGAGCTTTGCTGCTCACTTCCGTGGCCTTAAGCCTGTTTTGCGGTATTTCATTTGTCGGCGCAGTTCAAGCTGAAGGCAGCAAGACTGAGGAACCCAGCGCCGATGATTTAAAAAATTCCAAAGAGCGGGGACTCTTCATCGAGCAGCCCTCCTATGTGAAGGCACCACGCAAAGAAGCCGCCAATACGGAGAAGGCGCCGGCCATCAACAAAAGCCAGCCGCCCAAAGCCGGCATCAAAGTCGGAACCACGAAGACCCCCGCTCTGCAAGCAACCAGGACAACTTCCGTAGTGGCAAAGGCTAAGCCAAAGACTACGGTAAAACAACCCATGGTAGCCAGAACCAGGCCTGCTGCAAGCAGCGCCGGGCACATTCAAGTTGTGAAAACCACCCCCGCAAGCAATATCAAAACCGTAGCCTATGACGGTGAAGCCATCATCAGCGCCTGGTTGAACAAACCCGGTGAAACGCCCACATACAAAGACGGCGAAAAACTGGAGATCAATGTCAAAGCCAGCCGCGACTGCAATTTGACCATCTACGACTATGACGGCAGGGGTAAACTGACTCAGATCTTTCCCAATACCTACCAGCAAGCCTCACTGGTCAGAGGCGGAGAAACCGTAACTATCGGTGGTTCAGACAGTCAGTTCGAATACCAGCTCTCTGTGAATCCCGGTGAGCGCAAAGTAAACGAGCGCATTTTTGTCTTTGCCTACCCGGTTTCGGAAGCGCCGCTCTCCATCGCCATGAACCGTCCTTCCGACAGTCCCTTCCGCTCTGCTGAGATGACGCCGGAAGAGTACAGGAAACTGGTCAACCAGTCCAAGGTATTCTTCTCCCGGGAAGTAAAAGTGATGCCCAAAGCTCACGGTTCCGTGGTCTCCGTCGCCAGTGTGACGGAAAGCACTACAGCACCCAACAAAATTGAGCTTTCTCTCATGGTAGAGAAATAACAACAACCGCAAATTGTAAAAGAGGTCCGGCACCGCAGATAGTGCCGGACCTCTTTTACTTTCAGGCTTGCTTCCTCTAGACCGTTAAGTCAAGACCGCTTGGATACTTGGCGACAGCGCTCAGGCGCTTGGCGACAACTTTCCAGTCGATATTGCCGGCGAAAGCATCAAGGTATTTGGCCCGATCGATGCCGTAGTCAACCATATAGGCATGTTCATAGACATCGAGCACCAGGAGCGGCACGAAACCGGCCGGAGACCAAATATTGTGCGTATCAAGACCAAAGGTATCGATGAAACCGCCTCTCAAGTTATAGCCGACCACAACCCAGCCGCGCATGCTCTTGCCACTGGCCTTGAGGAAGTCCATAAACTTACCGACGGAGCCGAAACGCTCTTCCAGGGAAGACTTAAGCTCACCGGCAGGTTCAGTACCGGCGCCGCCCAAATTGCCGAAATAGAGCTCATGATAGATAACGCCATTGACGGCAAAACTCTGTTCCATGAGCAATTCGCGCAAGGGAGAATAAGTGGCGTTGGCAGAGGTAATATCAACTTCCTTCAGTTTGGCGGCAATTTCGTTCGATTTACCTACATAGCCCTTATAGAGCTTCAAATGCTGCTCTATCTGTGAAGCAGAGAGCCCTTCCATTTTCTTAGCCACCAACCCCGAAAAATCACGGGCGGTATAAAGTTCCTTACCGGCAGGGGCCGCCGCCGGAGCGGCCTGAGCGGCCATACCGGCAACGCCCAAACCTGCTGCCGCCACCGCGCCCATCATAAGCACTTCCCGCCGGGTCTTAAGACCATCCCGTGAAACTTCGTAATTTCCAATAGCTTCACTGCTACCCTGATTCTTACCGGTTTCGCTCATCAAACACTCCTTGCAATCTACAATATGAAAATTCAGCTTAAACTGCGAACTCAACATAATATGAAAGTAGTAAACGGGTCCTCAAATGTTCCCCTGCAAATTACCAAATTGCCAAGCAATTAAGAAACTTGGTGCTCCCTGGCGATTTCGCAGGCAGTCAGCTTAACATATCCTCATCGGCAAGAAGCGCCTCCCTTGCCAAGAGGGCAAGAGCAATGGCGGCAGAGGCCCCATTAAAATCAGCAAGTACATGCCCATATTCAGATCAAGAGAAACCCAAAACATGTCGACAACCAAGATGCCAGCTACTAATTCCAATTCCGACCTTTCTGCCGAAAAAAATCTCAAGCCAAGTGCCAGCCATAGTCTCACCCTGCGGGTCAAGATCACTAATACCCCGGGTATGCTCGGCAAACTCACATCATTGATTGGAGAAGTAGGTGGTGATATAGGGGCCATCGACATTCACGGCTTTGAAAACGATGCCATCATCCGCGATATCACCGTCAAGGTCAGAGACAGCGAGCACGGCGAAAGGCTCGTTATTGCCCTGAAGAAATTAGAAGGGGTGGAAGTGGTGAATGTCTCCGATCGCACCTTCCTCATGCATCTGGGCGGCAAAATTCGCGTCACCAACAAAGTTCCGCTTTCCACCCGCGATGATTTATCCATGGCCTACACCCCCGGGGTGGCCCGTGTCTGCATGGCCATACACAATGAACCGGAAAATGCCTACAAGCTGACGATCAAACGCAACACCGTGGCCGTAGTTTCAGACGGCACGGCAGTACTGGGTCTGGGCAATATCGGACCGGAAGCAGCCATGCCCGTCATGGAAGGCAAAGCCATGCTCTTCAAAGAGTTCGGCAAAATTGATGCCTTTCCCATCTGCCTGGCCACCCAGGACACGGAAGAAATTATCAAGACTTGCAAACACATTGCCCCCGGTTTCGGAGGCATCAACCTGGAAGATATTTCCGCTCCGCGCTGCTTTGAAATCGAAGCCCGCTTGAAAGAAGAGCTTGATATACCGGTCTTCCACGACGATCAGCACGGTACGGCAGTGGTTGTTCTGGCCGCACTCATAAACAGCTTGAAGATCGTGAAAAAGGAGATAGGCGCTCTCAAAGTGATCGTTTCAGGGGTGGGAGCAGCCGGTGTCGCCTGCTCCAAAATCCTCATGAACGCAGGGGTGCAGAATATTATCGGCTTTGACCGCATGGGTGCCATCTACAAAGGTCGCGGCGAGCACATGAACTACATGAAAGACTGGTTTGCCGAACACACCAATCCCACCGTTTTCAAAGGTACCATTGAAGAAGCTCTGGAAGGCGCCGATCTCTTCCTCGGTCTTTCCGGACCGGGTACCATCCAAGCAGAGTCCCTCAGTAAGATGGCCAAAGATCCAATAGTCTTTGCCATGGCCAACCCCGTACCGGAAGTGATGCCGGAAGAAGCCGCTCCTTACGTGCGAATCATGGCCACCGGTCGCTCCGACTATCCGAATCAGATCAACAACGTACTGTGCTTCCCCGGCATATTCCGCGGTGCCCTCGATTGCCACGCAAGGGACATCAATGAAGTAATGAAACTGGCTGCCGCCTATGCCATTGCGGCTTCCGTACAGGACAGCGAACTAAACGAAGACTACATAATTCCGGGAGTCTTCAATCCGCAAGTAGCCCAGAAGGTAGCCGAGGCGGTGGCTCAGGCCGCCCAGAAAACCGGGGTAGCCAGACGCTATAAGAACGATGACTTTCAGGAGCAGTAAGCCCTCAACTTAAGATGAATACCTGAAAATACAGGGTTTAAAAACAGCAAAGCATGGCAAGTATATAAATGACGTCGCCATGGAGTTGCTTATGTCTGTCGATAAAATGCGTAAAGCAAGAGAAGAGGAAGCCCTCAGACGTGTAGAGAGGGAAAGAGAAGAACGTCGGCGCAAGGAAGAGATGGAAAGACGCCGTCAGGCAGAAGAACTGGAACGCCGCCGTTATGATGAGATGGTCAGAGATAAACAGAAGGAAAAGTTCCAGGAAGAAGCGCTGGCAGCCGAGCGCAAGCAAGACGAAATGATGAAGCAATTGGAACTGCAAAAGGAAGCAGAAGACCGAGCCCAGCTGAATCTAATGGGTCAGGCCCAGAAACTGGCTCAAGGCACACCTGGTATTCAGACTCAGACTCAGCCGCAGCCCCAACCTCAGCCGCAACCACCGCAAAAACCAAGTCAGGATTGAAACGGTTGAAAAATCAGGTTAACTGCCTGTGCAAGATCTTCAAGCCTTCCCGGTAGCCTACGAGGATGCCGGGAAATAGCTTTTCTACCCGGTCGATCACCAGTCCGCCGGAAAGCGGGCGCAAGGCCTTTTGTTTGAGGCTCTCGGTGCTGACCGGCTTGACCAACTCTGTATCAAGACCGAAGACATAGGCTGCCTCGCGGGCAAACTCGTAGCGCGAGAGGCGGTCTTTCCCGGCGGCGTTAAAGACGCCGCTGCAGTCAGAGCGCTCTGCCAGCCCCACCGCCACTTCCGCCAGACTGGGGGCGAAGGTCGGATTGCCCACCTGATCATCCGGTACGCTAATTGCCTTGCCATCAAGCAGGGTCTTAATCAGACGAACCACAAAATTTTTGCCCTGCCACTCCCGTCCATAGACTACGGTGGTGCGCAATATCAAAGAACCGGCCAGGCTGGAAACCAGTTCTTCCGCCTCCACTTTATGGCGACCGTAAACCGATATGGGAGAGGTCGGTGCAGTTTCACAGTAGGGCCCGGCCTTACCGTCAAAAACATAGTCACTGGAAAAATAGATTAGCTTACTACCCAGGCGCCGGCAGGCCTCCACCACATTTTTCACCCCCGTCACATTGACCAGGTACGACCGCTCCGGATCTTCTTCGCAACCGTCCACATTTGTATAGGAAGAAGGCAAATAGACATGCCGGGGACAAAGTTCTTCCAGGAGGGCTTGCACCGCACCACTGGCGGTGATATCGAGAGAGCGCAGTGGGAAATGCGGCGGATTATGCAAGAAATAGGTGCCGACCGTATTGACACCGCTCTTGTTCAAGAAATCAAGCAGGGCGCCGCCCACCTGCCCCGAAGCACCAATTACCAGATCTCTCATCTGTGCTTCAAGGACCAATCATAAGGAATGTTATTTTCAAAGGGATCAAGTCGGCTGATCTCATCGGCACTGTGAGGATGGCTGGCTAGATTCGCCACCAGGGCCGGTGCGGTACCGACGCCTTTAAAACCGTTCCAGACACCGGGAGGCACTTGCACAAGCTTATAATCGCTCTCGCCCATGAAAATTTCCTGCAAGGTACCTTTGCTGGCAGAATCAGCCCGATCATCATAAAGCACCAACTTGATCATGCCTGATACTACTGCATAATTGAGGGTCATTTGACTGTGCAAATGCCAGCCCTTAACGACGGCGGGATAAACCTGAGAAAAATAGATCTCACCGAAGCCTTTGAAAAGCGGGTCATCAAGGCGCATCATATGCATGATTTTGCCTCGTTCATCGCTGATCTGGGTCAATTTCTTGACGATCACGCCATCTATTTGCATAGGTCTTCCTTCCCCAAGATTACTTCTTTTGCCAGAGACACCAGGGAGCTTCACCCTGAGCCCAGAGCTTTTGCAGGGTCTCGACGTCTCGCACCGTGTCCATACACTGCCAGAAACCATAATGCAAGTAAGAACCAAGTTCTCCCTCGGCAGCCAGTCTTTGCAATGGTTCCCGCTCGAAGATTGAGACATCGGAATCTATATAATCACGAATGGAAGGTTCCAGCACAAAAAAACCGCCATTGATCCAACCGCTTTCCGTCTGCGGCTTCTCTTCAAAACGCGATACCGTGCAAGGTCCGGTTTCTTGCTCTCCGAAATAGATTTCGCCGAAGCGTGCCGGTGGTCGCACAGCAGTGACGGTTGCCTTCTTGCCTTGTTTCTTGTGCAAGTCGACAACGGCGCCGATATCAACGTCGGCCACTCCATCTCCATAGGTGACGAGGAAAGGCTCATCACCGATATACTGTGAAGCCCGCTTGATTCGCCCACCGGTCATGGAAGCCAGACCGGTGTCAATCAAGTGCACCGTCCAATCCTCAACATCTCCATCATTCTTGACCGAAACGGCGCCGGACTTGAGTTTCACGACCAGATCGGAGTCCCTGTGACGATAATTGAGAAAATATTCCTTAATGACACCGCCCTTGTAACCGAGGGCTATTACAAACTCATTGAAACCATAATGAGCGAATATTTTCATGATATGCCAGAGAACAGGGCGACCGCCCACCTCAACCATGGGCTTAGGTTTAACCTGAGTCTCTTCCTGAAGCCTTGTTCCCAGTCCGCCTGCCAGTATTACAACTTTCAAATTGCACCCTGATTTTCCGCTCTCTGCCAAAACCCAAGTTGAGCGACTGTATAATTATAGCCTCAAACTCAGGGGTGACATCATTGTCCGACACTACACAAACCTCTAAGCAGGAAGCCCAGACCCTCAAAAAAGAGATCCTCTCCCTCGTAGCCAAGTATCAAAAACTCAACTGGCCGGAGGCGGAAAAGAGCCACCAACCGGGAGACTTCGTGCCCTATGCCGGGCGGGTCTTCGATGAGGAAGAGTTGGTTAACCTGGTTGATGCATCCCTTGATTTCTGGCTGACCACGGGGCGCTTTGCCCGCCAGTTTGAAACAGAATTTGCCGCCTATCTGTCAAGGCGTTACGCCTTGCTCTGCAATTCCGGCTCTTCGGCCAATCTCCTGGCAGTATCGGCCCTCACTTCCTATCGCCTCAAAGACAGGCAACTGAAACCGGGCGATGAAGTAATCACGGTGGCAGCCGGCTTTCCCACCACCGTGGCACCAATCGTACAAAACCGCCTGGTGCCGGTCTTCATTGATGTAGACCTGCCCACTTTGAACGCTGATACCGGCTATCTGGAAGAAGCGCTCTCCAGAAAAACTCGAGCCATAATTCTGGCCCACACCCTGGGCAATCCCTTCGACCTGGATGCCGTCCTGTCTTTCGCCGAGAAACACAATTTATTCGTCATCGAAGATAACTGCGATGCCCTCGGTAGTCTCTACAAAGGGCAATTGACAGGCAGCCGGGGCGACCTTTCCACCAGCAGTTTTTATCCGGCCCACCATATCACCATGGGTGAAGGCGGCTGTGTCACCACCAGCGACCCCAAACTGAAGGTGATCGTGGAATCCTTTCGGGACTGGGGGCGTGACTGTTACTGCGATCCCGGTAAGGACAACACTTGCGGCAAGCGCTTTGGCTGGCAACTGGGTCAACTGCCGGAAGGTTACGACCACAAGTACATCTACAGCCATCTGGGTTACAACTTGAAGTTAACCGACATGCAAGCCGCCATCGGTCTGGCCCAGCTCAAGAAACTGGCTGATTTTTCGGCACGCCGCCGCGCCAACTTCAAACAATTGTACGAGGGCTTGAGCCAGTTCGCCGAGTTTCTGGTACTACCCCAGGCCACCACCGGCAGTGACCCCTCCTGGTTTGGATTTCCACTTACCATCAAGGACGACGCCCCCTTCAAACGCCGCGCTCTCATCGAACATCTCGAGGGAAACAACATTGCCACCAGACACATTTTCGGCGGCAACATTCTCAGGCAGCCGGCCTTTATAGATGTCGAAAAACGAGCCGTCGGCAAACTGGAAAATACCGATCGGGTTATGAACAACGCCTTTGTTGTAGGCGTCTACCCCGGTATCAAGGAGAAAACCGCGGAATATATGGTAGAAACCTTCAAGGACTTCTTCAAGAAGCTCTAGCCGGTAATTGCCGCTTCAATCTATCAATACGCTCATTAATGAGGAGCGCTCGCCGGCGCCGCTCTTCCCGCACATCTTCCGGCTCAGAGTCTTCCTGGGCCTCAACCAGAAGATGAATGCACATCTCAGCGGCGCTCTCCATGAATATTTCGCACTCCCCCTCATCCTTCTGAATCAAGCAAGCCTCAGCCAGGTTGAGTAGCACATCAATCATGTTCTCGTGTTCAGCCGGATAGACCTTGTACTGAATCTCCAGAATCTGCCGGTAACATTCCTCAGCCAGATCAAACCGCTCCATGGAGCGGTAAACTCTCGCCAGAAGTTCTATGGGTGCGACGGTTTCCAAAGAGGCATCACCGAAGAGATCCAGGGAAACATCCACCAGTTTGGCACCGGCGGAAGCCGCCTTACTGAAGTTGCCGGAACGGGAAAAGATCTCCACAAGCTGCTTGAGAATCGGCAATCCAACCGCCTTGCGACTCAAGCCAAGGTCATCGAGGGCATAGAGCACTTCTGAAGCCAGAAACGACTTATGATCTTTGCTGACCCTGGCCGACTCCACCTGATTCATCAAAGCGACAATGGTGGCAAGGGCCCGGTTGGCATCTTTCTCACGTTCACAAAGGCGCAAAATGCAAAGCAAAATGCCTTCCTTCTCACTGTCCTCCGATATGAGCGAATCAGGTCTGTTTAGACCCTGGCTGAGAAATTCAGCAGTATCAGCAAGAAAATATTTAAAGGTCTCACGTCCTTCAGCCTCTGAACTCAGCCCCGTTGTCTTATCGTTGAGCACGACGGCGCGCACGGCCCGAGAAAATCCATTCCAGGCCCGATCGGCATGGGCATCATAACCACCGACCATTTCCGCGACTTTCAAGACTTGCAGGTACAAGATGGCCGCACAGGCATTGCGCCCTTCCTGCAGATAGAAATCAGCCAGACTGTGGCAGGCTTTAGCCGGCTCGGCCGGCGGATTGCGACGCAGGAATTCGATATGGGGCTCACACTCCATATTCAGAGCGGAGGCAACTTCTTCGCGACCACTCAAGGAAAGTACATTGGCCAGACCTCTGGTCACGAAGTACAGACCTTCATGATCTTCCTCGCCGCCGATGGCGAAAGACAGTCGGGCAGACTGGTAAAGGCTCTCGGCCAGGTCCAGTTGAGCCTCCGCTCGCGCCGATTCGGCACCGGCCACAAGTGCCCAACCGGCAATATCGGACACTACTCCGTGGTCTGCCAGTTCCTTGAGCATGAGCCAGGAATTGGCAGAAGGATAAGCCACAGCCAACTTACCCAGGGCCGGTATGTCGAGAACCGAATCAAGGGAAGTGAGCAAACACTTCCGTCTGTCCTCGGGATCTTCCAGAGAAGCAATGAAGCGATCCAGTACCGAAGCTCTGGCATAAGCAGACATATCGGGGCTTCCACCGGGCAGTTTCTCAAAGGCTTCGGCCACATCCGCGGCCAACCGATGCAGGTCCTGCTTGATTGCGGCAATCTCGGAAACTGCCTCCAGGTCTTTCAAAAGCTCAGTGTGACGCCGGTCGAAACGCTCCACCACATTTTTGAGAGCGCGGTCAAATTCCTGGGAGAGTGCAGAAACTTCTTTACTCACATCTTTATGCAAATTCTCTCGCAGGCTGCGCTCCTGCTCGGCAATGGAATCAGTAATGCCGGCCAGGCTCTGGGTGCGAAAGCGTGACACCGTCTCAGTCAAAAGAGCCACTTCCCTCTTAACATTGGCCAGATCGGCCATTGTCTGATTGTGTGCCCGGTTGCGCTCCGGCGCTGAAACTTCCATGAGGCGGCGCAAGCTCAAATAAATGAAAATGCCGAATACAAGGGAAGCTGCCCCGACAATTAATGCGGCAAAGGCTATGGCATCATGATTCATTGAAGATAACGCCTCAAATAGTCGACTAAAACTTCAAACTGTCGATTCAATTTCTCGTAGAGCATCTCTGCCTTAAGCCAGTTTACGGAAATGCCGTATTCCTCCATTTCCGTGCACAATTTCTCAATTTCATCGGCCATAACTATACGAGAGGCTCCCTTCAACATATGGGCAATTGACTTGAGGGCCCGGGCGTCTTGATTGAAAATTGACTCTTGCATGCGTTCCATGCTGTCCTGAGTGTCTAGAAGATAAGCAGACACCAGCTCGCAAGCCAGCTCCTTTTCGAACTGCGCCTCCAATTCCGCCAGTCGAGCCGGGGGTTTCTTCTCACTGCCCGCTTGATTTTCCAATGCCGTTCCTTAAGTAAGATGAGTACAACCACACAAGACATACTACTTGCCCTGTCAACCGATCAAATGATGAGCCTCCTCAAATACCTCCGGGCAGGCTTTTCGCAAATCGTTTTGAGAACGCAAATAGACAGTTTTCAGCTTCAAATATTTCAAGCGTACCTGAGGCCAATCTGCCGACTGGGCGTAATTAATGATATCGGAAGCAACCCGGGTCATGAGCTTCAAGCCAAGTGAGGCACAAGGTCCCTTAATGGAGTTCGATAACTGCCGCACTTTCTCCACATCATGATCGTCTATGGCCTTCTGCATGGAAGCAACAAAGCTTTCCATAGCCGTTAAGAAGGAACGCATTATGTCTTTCAATTCTTCGCGGCTGTATGTAGAAGCAATATTATCGGCATCAAAGGGAGCCGTCTCACCGCCGGTCATAGTCTCGGAAATCTGAGCCTGCACTACCTGATCGGCGCTGCCTTCATGACCGGACTGGAGCGCACCGGAAAGAGCCGTTTCAATAACGCGGCTGAGTGTGCCCTCATTGACGCCCTTGGTCAGATAATCATCCATACCGGCGGCCAGGCATTTCTCCTTATCAGTATCGCGATCATAGGAAGTCATGGCGATGATCGGTACATGGCTACCGAGAGAGACCTCCCGGCGTCTGATCTCGGCAGTGGCTTCATAACCACTCATCACCGGCATATCGCAATCCATAAAGATTATGGTGTAACCTTTCTTGAACAGGTCGAGAGCCTCTACACCGTTATTGGCTATGTCGGTTTTAAAGCCGAGTTTGCGCAGTTGATGCACCAGAAGTTTCTGGTTGACCGGAATATCATCCACCACCAGAGCACGCTTTTCGGTGATGACAACGGCTTCGGGCGCAGGCTGCGGCTCAGGCGCCGGTTCCGTTTCTAACGGCAATTCCGGTGCCAGTTCAGGTTCAGGTTCAGGTTCAGGCTCAGGTTCAAGTTCGGCCTCGGGCTCGCTTTGCGGCTGCCACTGCTCTTCTGCCAAAGCCGGCGGCGGACTGAAGTCAGAGTCCTCAATCGCCGGCTCGCCTTGAGCCTGGGTGTCACCGGCTAAAACCTCCTGATCGGGCGATGCCACCGGCGACGGTTCCTTGACAAAATCGGAAAATTCCTGCCAGAGACCTGACTCCCCTTGCAGTTCGCCATCCAGCACCACTGACAGTGCATCAGCCGTCCCTTCCGAATCCTCATCTTCAAGCAGGTCGCTATCCTCGAAAGGCTGAGACTGACTTTCTACTTCTGCAGGCTCCTCAGCTACGTCTTCAGGTTCGACACCTTTAGCTTCACTTTGTAGCTCAGGCTCAGGCTCAGCTTCGGCTGCAATTTCCTCAGGAATTTCCGGAGTGGTAGGCAAGATCTCGTCCACCGAAGAGCCTGTCAATTCCAATTCTTGAAAAACTTCAGCCTGAGCCCCAATATCAGCGACTGCATCAGTGAAAGCAGGCTCTTCACTTTCACCGAAATCGAAGCTCAAATGACTGTCATCATAGCCCACCACTTCGCTCTCAGAGCCGGTCTTCAGTACGGTTCTGGTCTCACCGAAATCACTGAAAGCGAGAACGCGCTCCAAAACTCTAGAAAACTCTTGCACCGGCCCATTGAAGTTTTCCACCTGAGCATGCAAAAGAGCGACTTGCTTTGCCAACTGCCTTTCGCCTGCCACTTCCTCGGTGGCTTCCGCTACAAAAATCAAACAGCCGCCACCATCACCGGTGAGCGGTCGGAAGACAAACTGTAGCCAGCGCTCGCCCCCGTCCTGCTCGGGCTGACGCACCAGGTAGCGGCTACCGAAAAGCACGGTCGCTTCCCCGCCACCTCTCAAATTAGGTAGAGCCAGAATCCACGGCAAGTTCTCGCACTCTTTCTCAACCCCGGCCTCTTCCCGATAAAATCGCACGGTGGAATGAGAGGGATCGTCCAACTTGAGACCGGTCAAACTGTAGAAAGCCGGACTGGCCATTAAGATCTGACCGTCCTCGCCGGAAAGAGCGGCACCCAAGCTGCGCTCTTTCGAAAGACGCATGATAAGCCCTGGTACCTGACCCAAATCGAGATGACCCCGCTCCGGCAAAAGAGACTTAACGGATTTTTCAAGGCCGGAACTAGAAGAAAGATGGGCCTGCAAGGAGGCCAGTTGCAATTTGAGCGATACTACCTGCTTATTCAAAGTAGAAATCAAGCCGGAAATTAGATCTGCTCCCAGAATTGCTTTATCAGTCACTTTCAACCCCCGCGCCGCTACCCTTCGAAAACGCCCGACTAAAACTTACCTCAGGCCTTGAAGATATACCCTTCCATATTTGCTGTTAACCCTGAGTCAGCCACCGGCCGCTCCCCTGACCTCTTCAAAAATTTTGGCTACATCCAGAATTATCAAGAGCTCCCTGGTCACGGCTCTGGTCAAAAGTGAAAGTTGGCTGGAAAGTCCGGAGAACTCGCGAGCCAGTTCGGCGTTATCGATGTCCCGGGAGCCAAGCAAATCTTCCACCAGCACCGCCAGGCGCCGTCCACGGTGCACCAGCACGACGGCCAGGCGTTTCTCCACACTGCTGTTGGAAGCACTGCTTTGTCCGGGTGCAAGCATCTGCCCGGGTTCCATCACGACCACCAACTCGCCCCGCACATTGGTAAGACCGACGAACGGAGCGCTGAGACCAGGCAGGGGTACAACCTCCTTCAGTCTGACAACTTCCTCGACATACTCGCTTTCAAAGGCGAAGCGACCACCACCCAGATTGACCATGATGACCCGATAGGCTAGCTCTTTTTGAGCTTCGGCAAATACCGGACGAGCCAGCTTGCGCGCCCGGGCGCGCAGAATTTTCTGCGAAAGAACCCGATTGAGCTGAGTTTGAGAAGCGTCTTTATGATCCACTGAACAGACCCGACCTATTGCAGTAAGGAATCTATCACAGATAGAAGCTCAGAGGCGGTAATTCCCTCGGAAAAAGGCAGCAAAGAATCGCGCTCGACTTGCCTCAATGAATGCCTCAAATGCTGCAAGAGCTCAACTCCCTGAGGACGTTTTCCCCGGGCCAGGTATCCGCTGGCCAGTAAGAAGCGAGCCATATGAAAATCCGGTTGCTGCTCGAGACAACTGAGAAAGCTCGCCTCCGCTTCACCGACGGCACCGGTCTCCTCCTCCACAAGGGCTCGCAAATAAAGGGCCCGGCTGTCTTCGTTTCTGGCAAGATACTGATTGAGACAGGCAATCGCTTCCTGAAAGCGACCAGTATTGACGTAGAGACGATAACGCAGAGCAAGAGCCTGGAAGCTCATCTCAAGACTAGCTGCCACCCCGGCGCCGTTAGCTGCGCCCGCCTTCTCAGCCAGCACCGACCGGAGAAAAAAGCGACCACCCACCTCCACTCTCTCGAGCTTTGGCAAATCGCTTTCCAGGCTGGCCGGAATCTCGCAGGGAGCAAGGCAGATATAACCGCCTGGAGCCAGTCTGGCCGCCAATTTCTTGAGGGCGGCAATCTGCTTCTCGGCTGAAAAGTAGATGAGAACATTGCGACAGATAATAAGATCAAAACCACTAACGGGACTGTCGGAAGAGGGCAGTTCCTGCTCCCCGGCCAGATTGAAAATGGCGAAACGCACCAAACCGGCAATATCGCCTCGAACCCGGAAACTGTCACCGTCCCTTTCGAAATAGGGTTCATAGCATGCCAGTTCCGCCAGCCTGGCCCGAAAGGAATGACTCTTATAGACAGCCCGCCTGGCTTTCTCCAGAAACTCCTGGTTGATATCGGTACCCAGTACCGAAACTTTCGCAGCCGCACCAAGAGCGGAGAGCCAGTGAACCGCAAAAATGGCCAGGGAATAAGCCTCTTCACCGGTGCAACAGCCGGCACTCCAGATATTGAGAACTGTTGGCTGCTTTAAGTCGCGACCTCTCAGCCAGTCGGGGAGGATTTCTGCGGTCAAAAGCTGAAAAGTAGCCGGCTCCCGAAAGAAGTAAGTTTCCCCGATAGTCAAATAGGGGGCCAGCTCAGCCAATTGCTCCCCATTAGCGGCACTATCCAATAGCTTTTCCAAAAGCCGCTCCGGCGCTTCCCCTTTAAACTCCGCATAACGCAAAAATGCCCGCGCCAGATCAGCCTGTCGTTCCGGCGGATAAGACAAGCCCAGGTTTCCGGAAACCCATGTAGCCAGACGATGCTGCTGGTCCTTTGTTAACTCCGATCCCATATACACTCCTCAAGGTCTTATACCCGCTCAAGCGACCTGGGAAAGAATGTGCTTTACAACCAGAAAAATACCGCCAACCATGGGCGCGGCGTCGGCATTTTGTTAAAATTCAGAGGTCTCATAGAGGTGATAGAAGTGCAAGGTGAATGGCAGAAACCACTGGAAAAGCTCTCGCAAGAACTGGACGACTTGCGCAAGACGCTTAAATCAATTGATGAAAGCAAAGACCAGTTGCGCCCCGAACTGAAGCGCGCCACCGGCGAAGTGGCCACCCTGGTCAAAAGTAAGGGCAGCCATATCGAACCTCTTTACGAGCTACCCAGAATATTGACGGCGATCCTCGAAAACCCGAAAATCGGTGCTCTTGTCTTCGGCACCAGGGGTGAAAGGTTGCTCTATAACAAACGGGCCCAAGACTTACTGGGAAACCTGATTGACAGTACCGAATGCGGTGGCGATGGCGCCAGGCAAGAGCACAGTGCCGGCTTCTATACTCCCGGGCAGGATGAGCGCCCCTTGCAGGCCGGAGAACTGCCCTGGAATTTCGCCAACACCGATGGCGGTGCCGGGCAAAGAGAATCGGAATTACTGGTCAAGCACCCGGGGCAGGAGAACGTCTGGCTGAGAGTCACTGTCAGCCCCCTGTCAAGCAGTCAACCAGGCAAAGAGCCTGGCGGTGTTATCGCTTTCCTGGCTGATATCACGGAACACGTCAAGGTAGTGAACGAACTCAGCAATATATGCCGCGATACTGAAAAGAGGTTGGATGAATTCAGCAAGGGCATCGAAGATTTAGCCACCCTGGCAAATATACTGGCCAAGTCAAAAAAGACTGAAGCCCCGCAACCGGAGAACCAGCAGACAGAGGTCTCCATCGAGACCTCAAAACCTGCCAGCCTGGGTGCGGGGCTAAAAGTTTTAGTCGTAGATGATGTTGCCGTAAACCAGAAGTTACTCAAACTCCAGCTTGAAAAACTGGGTTTCGCCGTAGTACTGGCCGGTGACGGTCGGGAAGCCTGTGAGAAAGTCAAGGACAGTATGCCCGCCTTCGACTTAATCTTGATGGACTGCGACATGCCAAAAATGGACGGCTATGAGGCCACCCAATTAATCCGGGCCCGGGAGGGAGAGAAAGCAATTCCCATCATTGCGGTCACCGCTTACGACCGCGAAGGCGATCGGGAAAAGTGCCTGGAAGCGGGCATGAGCGACTACATCACTAAAGGCTCCCCCGAGAAGGAACTGCAGAAACTGCTGAGCAAATGGTTGAAGCGGGAAACCAGGGAAGCTGAAGAAGAAGGCAAGTCAGGCAGTATTGCCCGTTCACTCTTGTTTGACGAAGGCGAAATATTGGGCGAGAACTTCAAACAAAACCAGCTCGATTTTGCCGAGCTTTCCAGAATATACGGGCGAGAGGAAGCCCTCGAAATCATCAAGCTCTTTCTGGGAGTCACCGGCACATTTACAGAGTGCATAGATCTCGCTCTTACCTCCAAAGACATCGACGCCGTCAATCACTTTGCCTACTCCATCAAGGGTCCTTTTTCCTCTCTGCAACTGACTGCACTATCCGACCTGGCATCAAAACTGCCCAAACTAGCGGCTAAGCACAAATGGAAAGACGCCAAGAAAGTCTACGGACAATTAATAGAGCACTACAAACCTATCAAGAGTCAGATGGAAGAAGAGATTCAGAAGAGCACCGCGACTGAGAACTGAGTTTTCCAACTTTGCCACACGACGAAGAGTTTCTTAAGCGCCTGAGAGCAGCCTTTCTTGAAGAGGGCGGAGAAATTCTGGCGGAGATAAGCAAGCGACTTGCTGAATTGGAGAATACGGCAGATTTTCCTGAACAAGTAAATTTGCTCGGCAAAGTAGCGGCGCAACTACACAGCCTCAAAGGTTCCGCCCGGGCAGTAAACGAAGACGACCTGGTGGGCATCTGCCAGGGACTTGAGACTGTCTTCCTCAACCTCAAGAAAACCGATCAAGATAATCTGCCTCGCCATCTTCTGGTAGCGCAGCCGGTGCTCCTCGAAATTGTAGATACCATGAACGAGTTCTTCGACACTCAGGCCGGTATCACATCAGAAGGGCTCACTCCCGTGGAAAAGAGCGGCTTGAAAGCAGCCGTAGATATTAAGTTGAGCATGCTCAATCATCGCCTCGGCAAAAGTGAAACTCAAGTATCGGAGCCACCGGCAAAAACGGTCAGCAAGCCTGTGCAGGAAGTCAGACAAACATCGGAGCAAATGCAAACCGGCACCTTCAATGTCACCGAGCTAAGGGCCATGATGATGCCTCTGGAATCGGAGACCGGCGAGAGAGCCAAAACTGCCGCCGCCAGAGCCAACACCGCCAGAGTTGACAGTAACGAAACCGTGCGTGTACCGGTGGACAGGCTGGATAGACTGCTCACCGAGTCGGAAGAGTTGCTGCTTTTGAAAGGACAAATGCAGGACCGTCTCAGTCTCATCTCAAACCTGCGACTCCTGCTCGAAGATATGGCCAGAGAAAAGCAAACCCAGCCAGCCGGTGCCGGGCTCAAAGAGGCACGCCGTCAGGTAAATCAGATATACAGGCTCTTGCTTAAGGATACATCCAACGCCTCCCACATGCTGACACGCTTCCTGGACACAGCCAAGAATCTCACCATGCAGCCGATGAACTCTACTCTGGAGGTTTTTCCAAGACTGGTAAGAGACCTGGCCCGGGAACTTAGAAAGGAAGCGGAGCTCCAAATTGAAGGCGGACATCTGGAAATAGACAGACGTATCCTCGAGAAGATCAAAGATCCTCTCACCCATGTATTGCGCAATGCCCTCGACCATGGCATCGAAAGCCCCGAGGCGAGAGAACAATTAGGGAAGGCCAGGAAGGCCAGACTAAAACTAGCCGTCAAGCAACTTTCAGTGGAAAATCTGGAAATCACGCTGGAAGATGACGGCGCCGGCGTCAATGCCGAAAGAGTGAAAGCCAAGGCCATCGAGAAGGGTTTAATCAGCCAGGAAGAAGCCAAAAGCCTCTCTTACGGTCAGACCCTCGGGCTGATTTTCCGCCCTGATTTTTCCACAAGAGACGAAGTTTCAGAACTATCGGGGCGCGGTCTGGGTCTAGCCATAGTAAAAGAAAAAATTGAAGAGCTATCAGGTCGCCTGGAAATAGTCAGCACTGAAGGTAGCGGCACCACATTCAAGATTGTGTTGCCCACTAAACTGGCGGCCTTCAGTGGCATCAAAGTGCAGAGCCAGGGACAATTCTTCGTCATACCTGTAGCTGGTCTGGTCAGGGCCATGCGCGTGCATCCACTGGCCATGGAGATAACCGGCGGAAGACGCACTTTCTTCGTGGACGGCAAACTGATACCGGTAGCTACCCTGGCTAAAACTCTTTCCATTCCGGAAAAGGACACCGGCTCGGAACGCTCCACTCACTTTCGTTATCTTGAACTGTTAGTCTTGCAATCGAGAGAGAAAACAGCCGGTCTGATAGTTGATCAGGTGCTGGATCAAGGAGAATTTCTCGTCAAGAAATTAGCCTTTCCCATTGAGAATCTGCCAAACTTTTCAGGTGCCACCATTCTGTCGAGCGGCGAGCCGGTGCTGGTTTTGAATACTCACGAAGTGGTGGAAGCCGTGCACGCCATCAAAGTGGATGGTAATTCCATGCTTTCCAACATCCTGGACAACCTTTCCGGAGCGGATGAGCAGCAAGGTCTGGCCCTTGTCACCGGTAAGATGAACCCTACAACTATCCTGGTAGTAGAAGATTCAATTACCTCCAGAATTCTTCTCAAAAACATCTTTGAATCAGCCGGCTACATAGTAAAAATGGCTGTGGACGGTCAAGAAGGCCTGAAGCAAATGCGCCACATGCGCCCCGACCTGGTGGTCTGCGATGTGGAGATGCCGGTTCTCGACGGACTGGGCATGGTGAAAGCCATGCGGGAGGACCCGCAGTTGAAAGACCTACCGGTCATCCTTGTCACTTCCCTGGCCAGCGAAACTGACCGCAAGCAGGGCTTGAATGCCGGCGCCAATGCCTACTTTATCAAAGGCGATCTGGACCAGGTCGGCTTACTGGAAACGGTGAGGCGATTGACATGAAAAACGACGGCAAAACAAAAGTACTGGTGGTGGAAGACTCGATCACCGCACAAAAGCTACTTCTTTCTATTTTCAATCAAGATCCGGCCCTGGAAGTAATTGCCGTGGCTGGCTCCGGCGAAGAGGCCCTGAAAATCTTAGAAACCGTAGCACCGGATGTGGTAACCATGGACATTCATATGCCGGGCATGAACGGACTGGATGTTACCCGCAAAATTATGGAAAGCAAACCGCTTCCTATTGTATTAGTCTCGGAAAGCTGCCTGGTGCAGGATGTAGAGCGAGCCTTTCAAATCATCGAGGCCGGCGCCCTCTCCGCAGTAGCCAAACCAATCGGCACAGGAGCGGGCTTTCAATCGGCGGCCAATCGCCTCAAGCAGACAGTAAAGGATATGTCCCAGGTAAAAGTGGTGCGCCGCTGGCCAAAAACCCAGGCTATCGATAGCAATAGAAGCAGCGATTTGAAGAGCATCAGTTTGCCCAGCACAGACGACCTGAGCGTCGTCGCCATAGGTGCTTCCACAGGCGGTCCCAACGCCGTGGTAGAAATTTTGAGCAACCTGAATAAAGACTTTCCACTGCCCCTGGTGCTCATTCAACATATCGCACCAGGCTTTCTCGGCGGCATGGTGGAATGGCTTTCTCAAACCCTACCGTTAAAGGTGGCAATACCGGAAGAGGGCGAGCAATTATTGCCAGGCACGCTCTACCTGAGCAAGGAAGGCAAGCACCTGGCTCTGACGGAAAAACTCAAGGTGAAATACTCCGGCAGTTTGGGGCCCATAGCAGGACACAGACCGGCAGTATCCTATCTATTCGAGAGCCTCTCAGTCAATCTGGGGGCAAGAGCCCTGGGCATACTCCTCACCGGCATGGGTAAAGACGGTGCTAAAGAACTCTTGGCCATGCGCCGGGCCGGCGCCCTCACCATTGCTCAAGATCAAGCCAGTTCGGTGGTGCATGGCATGCCCGGCGAGGCAATCAACCTGGGAGCAGCCAGCCATGTTCTCAACCCCCAGGAAATAGGAGAACTGCTGAAGCGCCTTGCCGGTAAGAAAGTCTTGAAGAAAACAAAAACGGCGGAAGAAAAACGTGGATAATCCCAATTTAGCCCCGACCATTCTCCTGGTGGAAGACACCCTCACCCAGGCTATCTTTATGCAACATTGCCTGGAGAAGAAAGGTTTTCAGGTGCATCTGGCCAGATCCGGCGAGAAAGCCATGACCATGCTGGAGACCCTGCCAGGGGAGATTCTCATTCTCACTGATATTAATATGCCGGGCATGGACGGCTATGAATTGCTGGAGAGGATCCGGCAAACCGGCAGCCATGGTGGAGCGAAAATACTCTTACTGCTCACCCCGGGTAATTTTGAGGAAGCTCAAAAGATAGTAGAAAGCACCGCCGATGGTATAGTTTTCAAATCGGGATCGGAGGAAAAATTTGTCGCCCAGGTGGAACTTGCCGTCAGTATGCTCTCAACCTCACCACCGCCTGCTCGAGATATCCGCTTGTTTAACCAGGCCTATCGACAAATAGTAGATTTACAATAAGTCTCTTTGCTTACAGGAGAAACGTGAAGCCCTTGCATCAAGATAACGGTAAAAGCCTGGAGGCCAAACTCAGCAGCACTCTGCTTGCCTCATCGATCATCTTTCTGGTTCTGACAGCCTTCATAGGCTGGCAGTGGTGGCAACTTTCCCAACTGCTTTCCGGTTTATCAGACCTGGGTTTGCCGGCGGAACTCTCCACCAACCTCTCCACCTTGAAGCAATCCAACACCCTCCTGGGTGTGGCTTATATATTGGTGATAGGCACCACCGCCTATACCACTTACAAGATAAAAACCTTCGTCGCCTCCCACGTGGTGGAGCCCCTGCAAACTCTTACCAGCGCCGCGGCAAGAGTAGGAAAGGGTGAGTTGAACTTCCCCATTCCCAAAGCCCGCGATGAAGATGAAATAGGCTCCCTCACCCAGGCCTTTGATGCCATGGTCATAAAGCTGCGGGAAGATACGAGCCAGATCACCGATGCCATTGACGTTCTGACTAATTCCGTCAAGCAAATAGCCGTTTCTACCAGCCAGTCGGCCGCCTCAAGCAGTCAGATGGCCGCCACCGTCACCGAAACCACGGTTTCAGCGGAAGAAGTGCGCCAGACCACAATGGTGGCCACCCAGAAGGGACGCTTTGTAGCAGACCTGGCCCAACAAGCGGCCCAAATTTCCCTGGTAGGAAAGAACGCCTCGGAAGACACAATTCATCAGATGACCTCAGTGCGAGAGCAAATGAGAGCCATTGCCAATTCCATGGCCACACTCACCGACAAGAGCCAGGCCATCGCCGAAATCACTGCCTCCGTAGACGAACTGTCGCAACAGTCCAACCTGCTTGCCGTCAACGCCTCCATAGAAGCAGCCCGCGCCGGTGAAATGGGTAAAGGCTTCGCCGTGGTAGCCCAGGAAGTGAAAGCCCTCTCCAACCAGAGCAAGCAGGCCACGGCAGAAGTAAGACGCATACTCTCGGACATCCAGCAAGCAGCAGCCCAGGCCGCTCTCTCCATCGAAGAAGGCAGTCGCACGGTAGAAACCGCCGTCAGGCAATCAGCGGAAGCAGGCCGCTCCATCGAATCCCTGGCTCATTCCGTAGCAGAAGCGGCCAGTGCCGCCGTACAGATTGCCGCCGCCAGCCAGGAGCAATTGACCGGCATAGACCAGGTGGTGACCGCCATGCAGGGCATTCAAGAAGCCACCAAGCAGCATGTCTATTCCAGCAAACAGATAGATGAAGCCGCTCAAAGTCTGACGGCCATCCAGGATGTGCTTGAAACTCTGGTAAGCAAATACAAATTGGTTTGATGCGGATTTTATGCTCCCGGCCTTAGCCTCAAAGGCACGAACCTCCTTGCGGTTCCTTTTCTATCCGGCAGCAGGAATTCATTACTATGTCATACGAAAACTACCATCGCGGAAGCGACAATGGCTTTGCGCAGCCTGAGCAGAATCACGGCATAAACTCCATCGTGGAAAACACCTGGTCGCGAGCCGGTGCCTTCCATTTCAGCCCCGGCAAAGACTCAAGCGCCGCCCATCTGCCCGGTCTGGAATTGTCCGGTCATAAGGCCGACAGCGCTTCCCTCAGTAATGGGGAACAAATCAGGCAGTTCTTCGAGAGTAAAGGTCTTTCAAAAGAACAGGTAGCAGGCATCATGGGCAACTTTCAGGTAGAAGCACCGGGATTCGATCCCGGTCAGCGGCAACATGGCGGCGGTCCAGGTTTCGGCATCGCCCAGTGGGAAGGCTCAAGGAAACGCGACCTCTTCAAGTACGCTGCCGAACATGGAATGCCTGCCGACGACCTCAATACCCAACTCAACTTTGCCTGGCATGAATTGCAGACCACACACAAAGGCGCCCTCAAAGCCCTCATGCAGACCCACACCGTCGAACAAGCCACAAATGTCTTCGAACGCAAATTCGAAGCAGCCGGCAAACCCAATATGCCCGCCAGAGTGGCCGCCGCACAGGGCTTCTATGGTCAGGGCGGCACTAGCTTCGCCTGGGCCGGCGGTACTTCGGATAGGCTCGGCTAAATTCTAATTGGAGCCGCTGAATTGCCTGTCGTGAACGGCACCGTTTGCTCTAGCTGCCTGCCCGGCACTGAAGAGTAAAACCGGAAGGCTCCCGATTTGGCATAGAAACCACGAAAGACAAAAGGAAGAGGAAGCCTGGAGCCGAGCACCAACCCATATTCCAGATTGATTTGCGAATTCGAAAGGTGGAAGTTACTGCAGTTCGCACAACCCGCCCCAGACACACGGACGCAAATACAAGAGCCAAAGCCATTATTACCGCCTGAACCTGCCGTCCATCCAGTAAAGACAACACACGCAAGAGCTACAATTCTCCGGGCCAGGGAGAACCTTGTGTACTTGCAGCCAGTAAGGGTCGCAGACCATGAGAAAACAACCTGCCGCGCAAGACAGCCCGCTGGTAGACTCCATAAACTCGTTGGTCTGCACGCCGCTCATGGAATGCCATTGACCCTCAATGCAGGAACAAAATTGACAGTTCCAACCGCCCGCATGGAAAATGGTTAACAGGCAGACACTAAGCTTGAAACAAGTGGATGATGACCAAATGTCGCGGCAAGAAAAGTTCTACCACCTGTTTGTCACTCTAAAGCACTGCCTGATCTTTCACCCGGAAGTAAGCAGCTTGAAATTGACCAGGTACTTATTGCTTTTCTCACTTCTCGGTTTTGCTTGCGGTCTTATCAGTCTGGTTAATCCGCAAATGACATACAGTGGCTCTGTTTCGTCAGATTTGCTTATTTTGCTGGTCTTGCTTCTTGGGCTTGGCTGGTGCATCAGGGAACTTTTAGATCTGATCGGCTTATATTCTCAGACCAGCTGCCCACTCTGCCTCAGCGAACCACCCACAGTGGGAATTCCATGGCTAAGTAGATACCGACTGATGGAATACTTTACTTTTTACCTTGGCACCTGTCTGGCCTCAGGCATTCTTTGCGCCGGACCGAAGGCAATAGATACGTTCTTTCTCAGGATCACCCCGGCAATGTTTTTACCAGCGCTCCTGCTTCTAATTGGCAGAGCTTCCGGTCTCACCGCCAGAATCGAGCAGGAAATCCAGACCGTGCTCAAACCAGACCTGGAGAGCAGGGATCTGGACGGACTTTCAACATATCAACTAGAGCAGGCCCGGGAACTTGCCGCCGGCATCATGCAACGACATAACCTGCAGCTGATTAACCGTGAGTTGAACGAGCGCAAGCGTCAACTGCCTCAATGATGGGGATATTCACAAGACTTTCATGGGTGAAGCTATAAGTTGGAACGCCCGAGGAGTTAAGCAAATGGGCTACTATAGCAATGAAATAGAGCAGGGAAAACCACCTGATAATTTTTTTGACGGTGATAAGGTATTGCAAGAAGACGAACTGGCAAGACGTCTGCGCTCCAATGACAGCACCGACCGCCAGAGCCAGGTTGATCCATCTAAACCAGAGCCTGAAACGAAGCCGGAGCAGAATCGTGCTTCCGACCAGCCCCCGGGCTCCGGAGCGAAGATTAGAAGCTATGATGATTTCATCTTACAGGTGATAGAAGAATCCATAGCAGAGAGCAACAGAATGCAAAAGCACGACCAGGAAATGCATCTTCAATCTAAACGAGAAAAAGAGCGAAGGTTTGATGCATCAGCAGCCCCGAGAGAGCCGCAGCATAAGCTTGAAGCGGAGAAGAGTAAACTTCATCAAGGCCAGCAAGAGCACTCCCCCACAAACAGCAAGAGTTGGTCTAAGTATCTACCCTGGTAGTTTATCCAACTCTTCAGATACGCCCAGACAGGCGACTATCTGCTACTTTTTGCTCTGCTGCTTGCGATACTCATCCACTAGCTCTTGCACCCTGGCGGCCGGAATCACGTAGGCGGTCTTATCTGTATCGCTGTAATCGGTGATGGCTCGAATGGCTGAAGTACCGGTTCTATGAATTTTCCCATCCCGGCGCTCCGAACCAGGCACACTGAGCACGACGCCGCCAGAGTATCCATGGGGTACTGTGGATTCAAGTTTATACATAGTTCTACCCTGGCGAACTTCAGGGGGCTGCTTGTCAAACGGAATATTGCTCTGTGTCACCATGTCCGCATATCTGGCTTTGGCCATGCTGATCTTGCCTTCCCCATTGGCATTTCCCATTTCAACCAGGGGTTCTCGTTCGCGCCAACTCGTTACTTTACTGAGGGGCAAGGCTGGAAATTTCTCCGAAGTAGTGCCGGGCTTAGGTTCAATTTGCAAAAGAGCCAGGTCTTGTTTGCCTTCCACTTTCACCACTTTTGCCGTGCGCGGCTCTTCAACGCCGGCGGCATTGATAATGGTGAGATTGACCCTATCCACCACCTTGCCCTTCGTATCCTCCACCACATGCTTGTTTGTCACCATCAGACCATCTTCACTGATGATGGCAGCGGTGCCCCCGATCTTACTTTTACCGTCTTGAAAGGAAACCGGTCGTACTGATGGTAAGGCATGCATAAAGACATCGAGGCGGCGACTATCCATGGTCACGCCCTCGGTGGTGATCCGCTCCATAACAGGTTTGGGAACGCCGTCTTTGCCGGGCTGCATGACAGGGGTAGCAAGTTCTCTTGAACGGCCGCTACTGGGCATGGTCTGTCCGTGATAGCAAGAGTCGAATTCGAGGGCGGAGACAGTCCGAGCGTTCTGAGGCTTGGAATAAATGCTGCTGCAATCCGGGGGCGGGGTATTGATCTGCTGAACGAAGCGGCCAAAGACATCAGGTTCCGGCTGATTGCTACCCCCAACCTGGGTATCGCCCACCAGGGAGACCTTTTTACCGTCTCCTTTATCTGCCGCACTGTCAGTACCTGCCATAGAGCCTCCAAACGCTTCCAGCAGAAAGCGAATATCGATAATTGTCCTGGGGCAGCGTAAACTGCCGCTCTTCTATATACCCCAAAAACAGATTTAATATTTCTCGCTGCTGGAAGCGGCAAGTGCATGCTGCCGCGCAGACTCAATCCTTGAATCTGTAAGACTTTGGAGGCTTCAGGTCGTCATCGACCGATTCTAGCGCCTGCCTGGCGCGTCTGGCCTCCGAAGTATTGCCGGATCTCTCGTAGATCTTCACCAGGGCGACATTAAACTGTCTGGCCGTGGGCATTCCTGCCAAACCAGCTTTGCAATCGGCCAGGGCCTTGTCGTATTGCTTAAGCTCCAGGTAGGCATAGCTTCGATCCAGGAGGTTGTCGTAGTAGGAAACACTTTTAGCGGGCGCCGCGCTAATGAGCCAGGAATAATCATCAATTGCTTTCGACCAGTGCCTGGCTGCTTTAGCGACATTGGCTCTGCGCGCACGTGCAATCCGATCATGGCTGTTCAGTTTGATCACTGCATCAAGCTGCTTCTCCGCCAGATCGAGCTTGCCTTGAACCGAAAGGATTGTCGCTTTGAGTACCGAGTACTCCGGACGAGACTTCAGGCTAATGGCAGTATTTATGGCTCTCAAGGCCTCGTCAGAGCGATTGAGGCTCATCAAGATTTCCGACTTCAGGGCATGAGAATAGTCAACTTTCTTATCGAGCTCGATAGACCGTCTTATGCAGGCAAGAGCAGTTTCCCCCTCGTCCGATACCTTGAGGAAAAGAGCTTTATTTTGCCAGAACTCAGCACTATCTGGCTCTAGCTTGAGGGCTTCATTTATGTGTCTTAAAGCCAGGTCCCTTGTTTTCGAATTGCGATACTCAGACAAAGCCTGCTTTTGTAGTGCCTTTGCGCGAGAATCAGCACGGGCATCACAGGTCGAGCCAACCATCAACAGTGCAAACACGACCAAGAGAACAAACACTTTTAGTCTTGCTTTCACTTATCTCACCAGCTTCTTCAACATGCCTGCAAAAGACCTCAAGTTCTCACTATTCAACTCGGCAAAAGGTCCACTCATCCTATCAATCTAACTATGTACCCGCCTCGCCTTTGCCGGCCAACCATTTCTTAGCTTCAGCCGAAAGATAGTCGCGTAGTTCGTTCAGCTCTATCAGTCCATGCTCAAACTTGACCAGCTTAACTTTAGAGTTGGCATAAAGCATAGAGTCGGCAACGACAAGCTCGTCTTTCTGATAGCGCATGACACCGTCCACACCGTCCACCAGAAAAGCCAGCTTATGCTCTTCATCTTTAGCCAATATCAGCATATCGTGTACATCGGTCTCTTTAGGCGGCAAGCCGAAACGGGAACGAATATCTATAACCGGTGTGACCGCACCATGCACATTGACAAAGCCGAGAAACTCGCTGCTGTCGCTGGCCTTCACCACTTCCACGGCCGGATAAACTCGATCGATAAAGCTGAGAGAGATGGCATAACGATTGTCATCAAGCCAAAATATAAGCAGAAAAAGCGCATCGTTATCGGTTACGGCGCCATCTGGAAGCTGGTAATCATCTGCCATATGGCTTACCTCTAGAGGGCAAGGCGCCGGGAAACTTCAGATTGGAAAAGGCGCTCAGGGTCAAATGCTTTCAAGCGCTTCTTAAAATTGTGGTAGTGCTCGCCGTAGCAATGTTCTACCACGCTCAAAGGTAAGCGAGAGTCTTTCACTATGTAGGGAAGGAACCCTTCCTCCAGACAGAGTCTGTCTATAAACTCGATAAAGCGCGCTCCGGCTGTGCAGCGGGGAAAATTCAAGGCAAAGCACACACCACTGCCGTTAAAGCGCAGCAAATTGGGAGAACCGGAAAAATACTTAGCTGAACCAAGGGTAATGGGAATCTCGAATCTATTGATTGCAAATTCGATTTGCTCAAGGAAGAGTGGAAACTTATCATCAGGAATAATCAACTGACATTCATGGAAGCCTGCCAGACCGAACATACGATAATAAAGTTCGCGCAGCCTGGTCATGGGCTGCAGGCAATCATAAATGGCGATGGTTCTCGCTTCCTGGCTGGAACGACTCATAGAGCCATAAAAAACATTCATGAAGCGGGTGAAGGGCAGACTGTAAAAAGACGACCCCAAAAGCGGGGAAGCCGGCCAGCGGCGGGAATAAGCATTCAGCCCCCAGTTGAGAGAGACCTTGCCACCGTACTGTTTTTCTTCATCACTACCGTCGCCGGGGAAAAATTTGCCCATCATCAGAAAGCCGCGTCCGAAGCCGGCACCGGAAGCCGTCATATCGTGCCAGGAAACCACAAAGTCGTTGTTCTTGGCGCACTCTTTCAACATACGAGGCGTAAGCGACACGTCATCAAAAGGCAGATTCATAAGGGCCATGCGCCTTGACGTAACCGGCTTGGTTTTCATCTTGGCACTGAGAATGTGTCCGGTTAGACCATAGCCGCCGCAGGTCAGATCGAAAACTTCCCGATTGACCTCACTGGAAGCTTCGATGATACCGTAGGCAGGATGGTAGAGCTTGAGCGAAGCAACCTGAGCCACACAGGTGCCGTCACGCAGATGATTCTTGCCGTGTACATCAACTGCAATGCAACCACCGACGGTGATGGAAGGATATCCCGGCTGGGTGACTATATAGCGTTCTTTTTCAATCAAGAAATTGTAGAGATGGGCCATGGTAGCACCGGATTCTACTTCCACCAGTCCGGTTTCATCATCAAAACCAAGTACACGGGTGAAAGCAGTGTGATCTACGGAAACCACACCTTCGCCGAATTGCGGCGCGCCGAAAGAAAGACCGGCCCCCATTGGAATACGTGGCTTCTGCCTTTTGAGAAGCTTATGCTCTATTTCAACGAAATCTTTGAGATTGTTGGAGCTTGGCTTTGCTACCACGCCGTTAGCTCTCACTCCACCGTCGAAAGACAGGAAGTCTTTCTTGCCGGCAGTAAAGTTGGCTGCGCCGGAAGGAGGCGCGCCCTGGGAATTCTTACTATCAGTCACACACTATTCCTGCAAGATTGAGTGTTTTTGATCGATAACAAAGTTTGGTCGTCCCAGGGAGTTTTTGTAGGTGCGCCCCACATAAATGGCGATAAAGGAAATGGCGGCGCCGAAGTAGGAGCAAACAAGCAGCAGGATGATGACATCCAGCCAACGGCTATCGACATAAACCCGAGCGACTGCGCAAGCCGTCAATGCCAACAACCAGAAAGGTAAAGTATATATCGGCAAACGCAGGAATAGGGTAGAGGAAGAAAGAATTCCGGCAATTGCAAAGTGGGCCATCCCCAGAAAGCGAAAATGACTTTGCCCACCTACCCGTCTGTGCCGCTTATACGGCAACCCTTTACGCTTGAAACCAACTCTACCGATAGAGGCCCTTATGAAGGGAAATGAAGTGTGATCCTTGACCACTGCATCTCGCACATGGGATGCCATGAGTGAGAATTCGGCCATATCGAGAATCACATCGTCGTCGGCAACTATTTTCAATACACGGTAGAAAAGCTTACGCCCCCATTTAATCAAATTGGGTTCGGAACGGTCGCGGCGATCACCATATACGATGTCATAGCCCTGTTCGTACCAGTGCACGAAGTCGAGAATCATTTCCGGCGGATCTTCCAGATCCACATCAATGAATACAAAAACATCACCTTTGGCCGTGCGCAGTCCGCATTCGAGAGAAGCCTGATAGCCTACGTTCTTGCTGATGGTAAGCAGGTAGACATTGGGGTGAGACTCACGGATCTTCAAAATTGTGCTTACGGTACCGTCCGTAGAGGCATTGTTGGTAAAGACCAGAGCCGTTTCATACTTATCAGCCAGTTGGGCAAAGACAGGCTGAATCCGTTCAAAGAAGATCGAAACTGTCGATTCTTCGTTACAGACCGGACAAATTACCGTGAGCCGGGGGCGCATCTACAAATTCCTGACTACTTTCCAAAGCAAAGTACCGCACATTAGCTTATCTCAGTTATGCCCCTAAATAAGCCTCATTCATCTTACCACCGAAGGCATTATCAGACGCCGCAGTCAGTCACTCAAGGCTGTTTGCCGGAGTTCTTGAGAGCTTGCTTCAATTTTTCGATTTCCAGAATCTTGCCGAAGAGCTTTTGTCTGGTTTGAACCAATTCAGTCATGAGCGAAATCTCGCCGCCTGATGAAGAGTCGCCCACGGCCAGATCAATGCCGGAACGCGCCTTATCCACCCAGGACTTGAGCGTTTCCTCTGGCACATGGTGCTCACCGGCCACTTTGCTAAGGTCTTTACCGGCCAGAACTTCCAACACCATTGCCTTTGCTTCATCAGGGCCGGAAACCTCGCCGGAGGTTCCACGCTTGAAGACCTTCATGCCCTCAAAATTGAGTTTGCCAAGGGAAACATAGCCTTTGCCCGTCACAAATTTCTCAAAGAAGCCCCTTTGCTTGAGCAATTCCTCTATTTCGCCGTCTTGCACGAAAATTAGAGCCGGCTTGAATTTTTCAATATCTTCACCATAGGCAAGAACGGCCTGATCAAGCTTACGCTTATACTTGAGGTCGCCGGTGCGCTCCAGGCAGGTGTCGAGCATAGGCAAGTGCATGCCGTGCAGGTAGCGCGAACCGGGACGGCGACCGGCCAGAAGCACGGGTGGATAGCCAGGAGCTACGCCCTGAGAGATGCTCAAAATGGCATCACCGGGTTTACTATGGCGCAAGATGCAGACCAGGGGCGGTGAGAACTCCCGGGTGGAAGCAAAACCAAGACAACCGAGACTGCGAAGATCTACATTCTCGGCAGCCAGGAACGTAGCAGCGTAAGCGCTGTAGTACTGATAAAAAGTTGTAAGAGCGTAGATGAACAAAAGAGGACTGCCTAGAAACTGCAGAGCCAAACGCGGCAGCCCGCCAGAGGCAAACAATCTGAGCAAAATTGCCAGCTCAATCATGAGCAAGACCATGGAGCAACCCTGTACGGGCAGATAGCGGTAAGTCCAATTGGTGCTGAAGAAGGCGAACATAACAAAAGCAGTGCCATTAAAAGCAACCAGCGGCAAAAGCAAAGCCGAGCGGGTAAACAAAACAACGGCGAAGAGCATGGAAGCGGCAAACAGGAAGGTGGTATTAATACCACTATTGGTGCTGACCAGACAGGCAATAGTGGAATTTTCATACCATTTGAAGCCCATGGCATAAATGGGAATCGCCTCGTTCAAAAGGTTCATTACTGCTTCTCTGGGATAAAAAGCAAAATGCAGAAAATAAAGCAGGCTGCCTATTAGAAAAGTTAGAAATTCAGGAGCTAAGAGGAGTTTGCGTTTCTCCTTGCGTAAGGCACCGGATTTATAACAGGTAACCAATTCCACCACCAGAAAGAAGATCAATAGCTGGGGCTTAATGTGCACCAGGAGGGCACAGAACCCGACAACTACCGCCAGCATGTTAAAGACAACACCCCTTCTCACCTGGGAGTTGTCGCTCAAGCGCAGAGAGCGAAAGAGAAGATAAGGAAGATAAAAGAGGAAGAAGAAATGCTCCCGCTGGCCTAGATCCAGATACTGATTCGACTGCATCCAGGTTAGACCGGCAATGGCAAACGGCAGAACATAATCGTCCTTATGTCCTTTAAATTGCCGATATGTGGCCAGGACCAAACTACAGGAGAAGAAGAAACAAAGATAAACAAAGAAATCGAATACCAGTGAAACAGGCAGAATGAGAAAGCGGCTAAAGAAAGCGGGCAAGGCGCTTAGATAGATGATCAAAGGAGCATTGAAATCAAAGAAGTCACGGTAAGGCACAAGGCCATCGAGCACCAACTGGCCCATGGCCAGATAAACCGACTGATCGTTGCCGATGAAGAGGGGATGAAAGAGAAAATACTGAAGTGCCGACAGACTGAAAACAAGGAAGCTCAAACTGAGGAAGACCCACATATAGACAGCGGCGGCTCTGTGCAAGACTTGCTTCATTTACCCTTTCCTCCTTGAGTTCTGGGCAAATAAACATGGAAAGGGGTAAGATAACCAATCGCTTCGCGGGGAGCTTCGGCCCGGGAATAGTAATAGGCTCTGCCGCTATTGGCGAAGCGATTATCCAGATAGAATGCCAGTCCCAGGCAGCGCATGTCTTCCTCTTCCGGACTCTTATGAACTAGAAGCAGGGCGATTTTGCCGCTGTCCAGATCGCGGCGTACTTTAGCGATGATAGTCTCACAGGCATTGTTGATCGCCATATTGGTCGGTCCAATCTGCCTCAGCACGCGGTAGAGGTGCAGTGGTTTACTGGTGGTGAGATAGCCGTATTGACGGCGATCATAGTAAAGCATGGCCGGATAGATAGCGCTGGGGAAATCACATACAACCAGTACGTTCTCGCCGATGCGGCTATGTTGATCGAGCACTTCCCCAAGGTCAGGCTCACCGTTGCGTCTGAGTTCAGAAGAAACCGAAAGAGACTGATCGAGGGCTTGATGATGAACAGTGTAAAAGCCGTAAGACGCCAGGCAACTGAACAGAATAGCACCAGGTAAGTAGAGCCTGGCGCCAATGAAAGGAGACAACCACTGAAACAAATTAAGACCAAAAACAAAGGCGGAAACGAAGATCAAGACCACCAGTTCAGAACTAAAGCCTTCCGCCTCCACGGCAAAGAGAAGCAGGCCCATTATCATCAGGCTAAGAAGCGGTGCCAGTAGCCTGGAACGCGAAAGCAGGAGAAAGCCATTGACGAGAGTAACACCAAAGAGAATCAGGTAAAACCTCAGGTCAGGGGCGCACTTCACAAAGGCCAGAATCTCATCCAGTATGAGCAATTTGGCCAGGCGAAGCGGCAAACATATCTGGAAAAAGGCTGCTCTCGATGCCTCCGGTAAGGCAAAGAGACTGGCAACAGCCAGACAAAATCCCAGCCCAACACCAAGAAGGGCCTTATCAAAACGCACTTTGCCGTTGACAGCGGCCAAAACCAGCTCACAAATCACAAAAACCGGCACAAAGAGAAGGTCCAGGGATGCCGCCAGAGCCGCTAGAAAACCCAGGAGAAAGGAAAGAGGTCCGAAGAAGCGCACACCCATGTAAGAGCAGGCGCGCAAGAAAAGGTAAGGCAGGAGGGCCAGGCAAAAAAGGTGCTGCAAGTCACCGAACTGAAAACGCACCAGATAGTTGGCAGCCAGAAAGCTAAAGGTAAATCCAAGCGCCAGTGGCTTCAGCTCACGCTTCCGCTCAGCCTGCACAGTTTCCAGGGCGAAGCACAAAATTCCCAGGCTCGCCACTAGAGACAGTGCCACAGCCAGGAAAACTGAAAGCTTGAATACTAAAACAAGCGGCGGCAAGAAGCCCAGGCCGGCTAGAAGATGGTGCAAGGCGGCAGGGAGGGCGCCCAACAAGAGAGCGGCAGGAGTATCGAAGCTGAAAAAATCGCTATACGGCAGGGCACCGCTTCGGAAGCGCTCAAAAAGTGTCAGACGCATGGCCGGCCAGGGCGAAATATCACCGGTGGATGAAAGCAAGTCAAAGAGAAAAACTAGAAAAACCGGCAGACCGATTAGTAATGAGCCTGCCTTGAGTCCGGCGGAACTGGTTAGATCAGTTGCTTTCACTCTCCGGCGCCTTTTCAGAAGCTCGACTGCCCCTTTGCCTGTGACGATTGAGTACCTCGGCAAAGAAGAGCGCCATAATCAGAACGCCGGCCAAAAGCTTTAGATAGTATTCCTGCTGCCCCACAAAGAAGGTGGCAATTAATCCAAGCAATGCGGAAATGCCGTAGATGATATAGGCTACTTTCTTTTGATCGAGACCGGCATCAAGAAGACGGTGATGAATATGGAGGCGGTCGGGGGAAAATATGGACTTCCCTTTAGCAACCCGCCGCACAATGGCCCAGGAAGTATCCAGAAGCGGGAAGAACAGAATGAAAACCACAAGCAAGGAAGTAGGCACAATCACCGTTGCCGCCGCCGCACCCTTGATAACCCCGGTAATGGAAATGGCCGCCAATATAAAGCCCGTGAGATAGGCCCCGGAGTCACCCAGAAATATGCGGGCCGGATTGAAGTTCCAGCGCAAGAAACCAAGCAAAGCTCCGGCCATGACCGCTGCCATCAAAGCAGCATGAGGTCGGGCGATGCTGTCGCCCAGGGCTACGGACCAGATGGTGAGAGCCGAAATTGCTGAGACACCGGCAGCCAGTCCGTCCATGCCGTCAATCAAATTGACGGCGTTGGCCACACCCACCAGCCAGAGTACTGTCAGGGGCAAACTCAAGAGACCCAGCTCAATCGGCACACCGCCGGTCAGGTGGATAAAACCGAGATCGAGGTCGAAGCTTGCCGGAATCGGTATCGACTTGATGCGCACCCCCAGCGAATAGGCGGCACAACCGGCTAGAATCTGGACCAGAAGCTTGGTCTTCGCCCGGAGATTCTCCAGGTCGTCCATCAGCCCCAACACAAATATGATGGTGCCACCAACAGCGATACCGGCAATACCTTCGGCAAAGCGAGCGTCCTTGGGCAGCCTGCCTGCAATGGCAATCAGTGTAACTACGGTGGTGAGGATACTGATATAGATTGCCACACCGCCCAGGCGAGGTACGGCTACTTTGTGAATACGCCTGTCTTCACCGGGTTTATCGAGAAGTTTAAGTTTGACGGCCCGGGCGCGGATCTCAGGAGTGAGCCACCAACTGGCAGCCAGGGCAATTAGAAAACCTGGAATTTGCGCCTGATCGAGCCTTTGCTGCCCGGGCACAAAGGCCCACCAGAAACCAACCACTAGTAAGAGCAACTGACAGACACGAATGGAGACGTTAGACGACCTTGATCGCCCCGGCTGCGTTGTCTCCAGTTCTGTCTCAGTCATGCTCATCTCACGGCTTCAACCTTGCTTTCATAAAGAGGAAAGGCGCGACAGAGATCATCTACGGTGGAAAGAACCTGACGGCGCACGTCCTCGTTTTCCGGATGCTTGAGCACATCGGCTATGGCTTTGGCGATGGTCTTCATCTCGCGCTCACCCATACCGCGGCTGGTAACCGCC
>JACRFZ010000101.1 GCA_016212515.1 Candidatus Melainabacteria bacterium | reverse complement strand
TTACTAAGGCAATTGAGGTCGAACCTACAGACCCGAAGAGTCACTATGAGAGAGGAATGTTTTTTCGGGAGAAGAAGCGCTACAAAGCGGCTATTGCCGACCTCTCAGAAGCCATAAAGCTCAACAATAAGAGTGAGATCTATTTCTGTGCCAGAGGGTCGGCTTTAGTCAGTGATGGACAGTACGAGAAAGCCATAGCCGATTGCACTCGTTCCTTGCAGTTGAATTCCAACCGCACCCATCCTTACTTCAGTCGCGGCATTGCCTATCGTAAGCTGGGCAAACACCAGCTTGCCCTTAAAGATTTTGATGAAGCAATTAAAATGTATCCTCGATATGGCGAGGCTTTTTATGAGCGAAGCCAGGTCTACAGAGCCATGGGCGATTTGCCCCGGGCCCGGAGCGATATGGAGATGGCGCTCAGGTACGGCTATACCGCGCCTGAAGCCATGTGAAAGGGGTGGGGTTTTCCGCCCCGCCTCGACCTACTTCAGCTTCTTCAAGAAAATCTCTGCCAGCACATATTCGTCCATTGACGGATTACCGTCGTAGCTTACGGCGGCAAGACATTCTGAAGCCTTCTTCTTGTCTCCCCGGCAATAGGCCGAAAGACCAATCAAGGTCATGACCCTTGTCTTATAAGCCTGGCTATAATTTGCATTGTTGAAGGTCGGCACCATTACTTTGCTGTTGCTTAGAAAGTGCTCTACCTCTGGTGTCGGCTTAGTTTTGCGCGGAAGCGCTTTATAGGTCTGTTTCAATTTTTGTGCCGCCGCCTCATTCTTATCCAACCGATAGGCAATCGTGGCGAAGCAGAAGGCATAGTCCGTAGTTGCCGTGGCTTCGTTTTTGAAGCTTAGAACCTTTTGAAAGTCTGCAGCAGCGCTTTTTGCATCGCCGCTTGCCAGGTAGAGAATGCCTCGGTTGTAGTAGTTTTCGATTTCCTTTGGGTTGATGGCGGTCAACTTGGAGTAGTAGGAAATCAGTCTGGTCAGTTCTTTTGCATCCGGTATTTTCCCCGCCGTTGTGGCGGGTCGACTGGACGTGTCAAAGTCGGCTATGGCTTGTTCATATTGTCCGGCAGAAAGCATGCTCTTGGCCCGTCCGTTCAATGCCGGTTTGTAATTTTGATCCGCTGAAAGAGCCTGGTCGAAGTTTTTGGTGGCCTCGCCGGCTTTGCCCATTTCCTGTTGAGCCAAGCCGCAACGGGTCAAATAGAAGGCTCGTTCGGTGCCTGCGGCGCCTGCAGAAAGTGCCTGGCGATAGCTGTGAAGCGCCTTCTGGTATTGTTTGAGAGCGAGAAAGGCATCGCCTTTTGCCCCCCAGCAACTTCTCAGTCTGGCGTCATCAATTGTCTTGTATGAGAGGAGGCTGTCGAAGTCATTAATGGCTTCTTTTGGGTGCCCGCTCACTAAGTTGGCTCTGCCCCTGGCGAAGATAGCTGCTAAGTAGCTTGGATCTTTTGAAATGGCAATAGACAGTTCCTTGATTGCCGAGTCGTACTTGTTCAGGCTCAAAAGAAAGATTCCATAAGCACCGTGGGCTTTAGCTGAGCTGGTATTGTGGGTGATGGCGCTTTGGAAGGCTCGTTCGCTTTCCTTCAAGTTCCCCTTTTCCCAGTGTATTATTGCCAGGGCCGTGAGAGAATCAGCATTACCAGGCCGTTTGCTGATCACTTTCAGGGCATAGTCGAACTTGGAAATGATTACAAGATCCAATTCATCCTTTTTGTTTTGCTCCGTCCAGTAGCGGTATTGTTCCATGTCCTTTTGAGAGAGAGCAAACTGCTTGAGGCGGCGATAGGCTTCCGCTCGATTGCGGTAGGCTTCGGGATAGCGAGGGTTGAGCCGCAGAGCCTTGTTAAGTGTAGCGACGGCCTCCTGTGCCTGACCGAGTTCAGATTGCGCGGCACCCATATTGGAATAGGCTTGGCTGCAAAAGGGGTTTTCTCTGCTTGCCAGTTTGAAGCTTTCAATTGCTTCCTTGTTCTGACCCAGGCTGAACTGGGCCATTCCCTTGAGGTTGAACATCTCAGCCAGATATAGATGCCTCAGGTCGCTCTGGGGTAAGAGGGCAAAGACCAGCGGGCGGCCAAGCTCATCCTGCCGCCAATCTCCCGGGGTAATTTTGCTCCCGGACGTTTTTCCAGAGGCGATACAGGAATCGGCCAGGGCTGACGCTTCCTTGTATTTCTTCGTCCCGATTAATGCCAGTATGGCGTCTACCCTATCGGAGCTTACCGATAGAGTCTCACTTTCTGCCGCTTGGATGCTTGTGGTAAAGGTTAGACCAATAGCGCAAATTGCAGATGCAAGCAGGGGCACCTTCTTGTCTTTTCGTCGCTGCAATTGTTTCCTTTCCTGAAATGAGGATTGGAATATTTTGACATAATTTCAACAGGGTCAGGCATTTGGTCTCATGGCCTGGTAAAGGGTATCGTAGTCCAGGGCTTTTTCTCTGGAAGTGCGATCAGAGTTTTTGTCCCACTGATTGTCAACTGCCACTTTCGGCGGATCGCCATCGATTATGTTGGTGACTGTTACCACATGCCAGCCGCCGGAACCTCCCGCCTCTCCGTTACCGGAATCTTTGAGGAAGGGCTCCTTTTGAGTGTTGACTCTCAGCACTATGGGAAGCTCTCCAGAGCGTTTGGCTTCTTCCAGTGCTTCTTTCAAGCTCTCGGGGGAATCTACCGTTGGCGGTTGTCCGAAAGTTGGCGCATCTTTAGCGGCAAAGTACCAGGGCTGGTTGCCGTTGTCCATGATCTGGTCGCCTATGTCGATAATTCTTTCGCCACCCAATTGTGGGCTCCTGTAGAAGTACTCCGAGTCTTTACCTCGTAGTTCGTCCCAGAGTGTCGGCCCTTCTTTGGGTGGATTTTGTGAGTAGTCGACCAGTCTTTCACCGGTATCACCCTTCTCTCCGCTTGCCTCTCGCTGTTCGTAGCGCCAACTGCCGTGGCGCTGGTGATATACGTTGACTGCCGCTACTTGAAAGACCTGGCTGGCAAAATTGCGCCCGCCGTCCGGGAGCGGATCCATTTTTGCTTCATCATGAGGCTGGAGACTGCCCTTGTCGATTTTGATGGTGCTGCCGTCTCTGGTTTGATATTCGCCGGTCAAAACCACGTCAGCCACCATTTTAGCTGCCGCTGCCGGTTCCTGGGCATAGGTGCGGCCCTCTATGGCTGCTACGTTGCAGGTGCTGTGGTTGCCCTGGCGAACGTCAGTGGTATTGCAGGAATTTTCCAGCACCTGGCGAACAAGCTTTGATTTCTCCTCGGGGCTCAAACCGGCGAAATCGGGCGTGTCTTTATCCAGGATGCGATTTAGATGGTGGTAGGTTTCCTTAATTTGCTCCTCTACCTTTTTGTGAGCCGCCGTTTGATCCATTCCTTGTTTCATGTAGTTGGCTTCCATGCCCTGCATTCGCTCTTCAAAGTTGCCGATGAAGATCTTGAATCGACTTTGTTCATTCTGAGAGAGCCCTTCGGTG
>JACRFZ010000100.1 GCA_016212515.1 Candidatus Melainabacteria bacterium | reverse complement strand
GGCTCCCTTTAGAGACTTTGACATAACCAGACGAGGAGGTACCGGTGATGGGGAGCACAACCAGAGAGTAATTCCAGAGCATGAAGTCCCCCCACCGACGCCGATTGAAATTCCAGCTCCAGTGATAGAAGAAGTACCGGATAATACGGCCAATCCGAACAATATCGAATTACCACACAGAACTGATGTCCAGGAAATAACCAACCCGCAAGCCGAACCGGAGATAAGCATCGAGACTAATCCTCAACCGGGAACCTCCCCGCTAGAAATCACCGCCTCCGAGGTTAGACAGGGACCTTTTGGCGGATGGTACAGAGTCAATGATGATGGCTCTCATACCGATTTGACGGCAGAGGAAGCTCATGACGAGCAATTACAAGAAACTCTTTCGGACGAAAGAACCAGCATTGAGAGGGGCCCCTTCGGCGGCTACTATCGCGTCAATCCAGACGGCTCTCACTCGGAACTAACGGCACAAGAAGCGCAGGAGCAGACCGAGCGCATGGAGCGGATTCGCAGAGGCGAATCAGAGGAAATAGGAAGAGGCGGGGAAGGTATCGTAACGTCTAATCCCGACGGCACAGTCACTAAGCGAGGTCCGCATTATGACCCCAATGAAGCCAATATGCTCGAAGCGATGCGGCGAGAAGGCATAAACGTACCCACGGTTCGCAATAGCGACTTCGATTCCGTAACCATGGACAGAGTTGAAGGACAGACTCTGCGAGAATTTCTAGAAACAGCAAGTCCGAGAGAAATCGACAGAATGAACCGAAATCTAAACAGACAGCTGGATAGGATGGAAAGAGCCGGACTCTATCACGGAGACCTTGAAGGCTCAGACAACATCATCATCAATCCACGCACCCTTGAACCGACCTTCATAGATCCCAGTCAGGGCGGCAGGGACAGAACCGGAAGACGAGCAAGAGAGGAGAGAAGAGAACTTCAGGATATGATCGATCATTACAGAACCAATTCCGACTCAGGTTCCCACTCCTCGAGCCAGCGGCAGCGGGATAACTCCGGTAGTTCCAACCAATCCAGCGGGTCTGAATCAACCTACGAACCACCGCCCGAAGGAAGACCGGTTGAAAGACAGGGGCGGCACGAAGTCGTATATGACAGACAGGGAAGAATCATATGGAGGGACGGCCAAAACATTGACAGATCAGAATGGTAGCCACAAACGGAACATAAGCAAACGTAAAAGGATAAATATCGGACGGCTCTCTATAATAGCGAGGGAAAGTAGTCACAGGAAACACAGATGTCCAGAATCAAGCTTACGTCGTGGAATGTCAACGGCATCAGAGCCGTGAGTAAGAAAGGCTTTTTTGAATGGTTTGAAGCACACAAACCGGATGTTCTCGGGCTACAAGAAACCAAAATAAGTGCCGATCAACTCACCGACGAACTGACCAAGCGAAAAGGCTACAAGAGCTATTTTGCCCATGCCGAAAGAAGAGGTTACAGCGGCGTAGGCATCTACACTAAGATAGAACCACTGACGGTGCAAGAGGGCTTCGGCGTCAAACGCTTCGATGATGAGGGGCGCACACTCGTAGCCGACTACGGAGACTTCTTGCTCGCCAACATTTACTTCCCAAATGGTGCCGCTAATGAAGATCGCCTCGCTTACAAAATGGATTTTTACACCGAGTTTTTGAAGTGGGCCAAGAAGCAGAGCAAGGCTGGTCGAAAGCTCATTGTCTGCGGCGACTTCAACACGGCTCACAAGCCCATAGATCTGGCCAGACCAAAAGAAAATGAAAAGATCTCAGGCTTTCTACCGGAAGAGCGCGACTGGATGGACAAATACATAAAAGCGGGAAACATCGACACTTTTAGAGAATTCGACCAGTCTGCGGACAAGTATACATGGTGGCATATGCGCACCAATGCCAGGGAACGAAATGTGGGATGGCGCATAGACTATTTCTTCGCCAATAGCCTTTTGAAAGACAATCTGGCAGGGGCAGGCATTCTAGCCGATGTGCACGGCTCCGATCATTGCCCTGTTACCCTGGAGCTTAAGATCTGAGGCAAGCGCTTGATATTAAGCGTGAAATAGGGGATATTTTTTCCTATGAATGAACTACCTGCGCCCACCACAATTGAATCAGGCAAAATTTGGGAGAACCGCTCCACCAAGGAAATTCTCTACGGCATTGCCAAGATAAAGAAAGCCGACTACGCTATTTTGCGTATCGCTTCCCATGACATCAACATAGACGGCGAGATCTTGCTTTCCAAAGGCAGTACCGTCTCAGGAGCGCGGCTCATTCTGGAAGACGGTCCGGTGGAAGGCTATCCGGCCTTGAAAGCCCTTCTGTCGGTGCACGACGGCACCTACTCACTTCTGGACTACAGCCAGATAAGTGACCAGGCTGTGCACCTTGAACAGGGTCTGAAAGTGAAAATAAACCAGCTCCTCAATGCCCTGCCTAATCTGCCCGACACCGTTGAAGAATTGACCGAGGGTGCCGTGGTGGGCAAAATTCGCAGCTTCGACCCCATAGATTTGCCTGAACCGCAAGTGGAAGCAGCCAAAGGCAGCAAGGTAGGCGTTAAGGCGGAACCGCCTCACATCGAGACTGCAGACGAGGCGCTGAAGCGCACCTTGCCAGTAGCCGTGATAATCACAGCCGTAATTCTGGTCATGGCCATCATTGCAACCATTGCCGTAATAGCCTTTAAGCCCCAGGTCGTGCCTAACTAGAAGTCGTGCCTAACTAGAACAAGTTAGGCAAGACCGAGCATGAACTTGAGCGCCGGCTCCAGATCAGGATCTTGAAACTGATAACCGGTTTGCTTGAGCTTCTGGGGCAAGACTCGCAGACTGGCAAGCATAAGGGCTTCGGCCATTTCACCATAAAGAGCCTTGAGCAGGGCGGGCTGCACCGGCAAGAGCGCCGGGCGATGCAAGACACGGCCAAGCGATCTGGAGAACTGAGCATTAGTGACGCACTCCGGCGACACCAGGTTAAAGGGACCGGAGAGAGTCGGCTCCTGGATGGCATGATAGATGGCAGCGGAAACATCTTCCAGGGCCACCCAGGGGAAGTATTGTTGCCCGGAGCCTACAGGTCCGCCGCCACCGCTTTGAAATACAGGTAGAAGCTTAGCCAGGGCACCGCCGCGAGGACTCAAAACAGCGCCGATGCGAGCGTAACTGACTCTCGCTCCGGACTTTTCCGCCAGGCTGCCGCTTTGCTCCCAGGAGCGACAAACCTCAGCCAGGAAACCGGAACCGCAAGCGGCATCCTCCGTCAGTGGTTCCACTCCTCTGTCGCCATAGAAACCCACGGCGGAAGCAAAAACAACGGCAGCGGGAGGTTTCTTCAGACCAGCAAGTAGCTTGGCCAGATACGTCGTACTCTTGACGCGGCTTTCGAAGATCAATTGCTTTTCCTGTAAAGTCCAGCGCGCCGCCGCCACATTGTGTCCGCAAAGGTGCACCACTGCATCAAGATCTTCCGGCAGTGGTCTGGCGATTTCTTCTCGAGCGGGATCCCAGAGGATGGCATCATCACCGGCCACGATACCAGCGCTGGCGCCTCTGGCCAGTGTAAGAACTTGATGCCCCTGTGTTTCCAAAAAGGCCTTGAGGTGGCGACCCACCAGACCGGTGGCACCGGAAATCAATACCTTCAGAGGTTTATCGCCATAGCGGTTCTTCAGGGCCAGATCCCTGGCCAAAAGGGCATGTCGATAGCGAAAGAGCCTCTTCAGTTCTGACTTTATGTAAAGAGCACCGCCGATTTTTCCCGGCAGGCCCAGGGGGGGACAGAACTCTACCCGGTCCAGGAGTTCAGAAAGTTCGCCGGTACCGTCCTTCGCCCCGTCGGCGATGAAGTCGCCGACAGTCTCCAGATTTCTTACCTTGTGCAGTTGCTGCCAGAAGCGAAAGGGGCCGGCAATTTGATAATCGCAGAACTGCTCGCCGGCAATATAGTCTTTATGACCCAGCACCCAGGGGATGCTCACCGGACCCTGCTTGATCAAAAGCACGACTCTGGCGCCGTCTTCAATGCCGCCGGAGCGCTCAACGCACTGAACATCCACCCAGGGGGGAGAGAGACGGTCGAAGGCCCCTTTTGCTTCGTGCCAGGCAAAGACCTCGGAAGCAGGGGCATGGAAACGGGAACGCGCTTCAAAAACCAGGTTGCTCAAGCTCACCTCTTTTAAGTTTGTCACTAAGACTTAGGGCAACATGCACAAGCAACATTATGAACCGTCAAAAGACGGTTAGAATAAATAATCCGCAGGTATGAAGGTAATGGAATACCTCTAAGATCATCATGACATCTCGATTCGGCTCATTTTCGTAGAATTCAGGGAAGCAGCAGTGGCTACAAACAAAGAGTGGGAAAAGTATTTTGAGCAAGGTAATATCGCCTTTGAACAGGGGCAGTATGAACAAGCTGAAACCATGCTCAAAGCGGCGCTTTCAACTTCTGAGCGCGGGCAGGATGAACTCGTAACTGCTACCAGCTTGGACCGGCTCGGTGAGCTGTATTTCGAAATGCAGCAGTATGACCAGGCTGAGCCTCTTTTCAAAAGAGCGCTTGGTATCAGGGAGCGCCTCCTCAAACCTCATGACGACATGGTTGTAGCCAGCCTCAATAATCTCTCCGCTCTTTATTTCTTCCAGGGCAAACACGACCAGGCCGAAGCACCCTGCAAAAAGCTTTGCGAAGTTTACGAAGCTGTTCTGGGTAAAGACCATGCCGAAGTGGCCACTTCAGTAAACAATCTAGCTCTCATCTATTCAGCTCAGGGCAAAAATGAGCAGGCCCAGGACCTCTTCGCCAGGGCCCTGGCTATCAAAGAAAAGGCCCTGGGTCGGCAGCACCCGGAAGTGGGCGATATTCTCAACAATATGGCCAATATCTGCATCTCGGAAACCAGATATGAAGAGGCTGAGCCGCTTTTGACGGAAGCCATAGCGATTCTGGAGACCGGTATAGGTTCCGACCACCCGGATCTTATTCCAATTCTCACCAGCCTGGCAGCGGTGTCCCAGGTGAACGGCAACCACAAGGCGGCCAGTAAGCACTTGGAAAGACTTTTGTCCTTGAAAGAAATCAATCTGGCACCCAATCACCCCGAAGTTGTAGATTGCATTGTCAACCTGGCCTCCTCCTACCTCTATGAGGGGCGCTTCGCGGACGCAGAGCGGCTCTACAAAAGAGCCATGGGTATTAGAGAGAGAGCCAAGGGGCGCCAGAGCCCGGAAGTAGCGGAAATTATCGCCGCCATCGCCTTTGTCCATCAATCGGATAACAAGTATCTCCTGGCCGAGAATCTATATAAAGAAGCACTGGCTATCTGCGAACAGTCCCGAGGAGTCAACAGTCCGGAAGCGGAAGCACGGCTCTGGGACCTGGCCTGCCTCTACCACAATAATGCCCGCTACCAGAAGGCTGAGCCGCTCTGGCAGCGATTGGCTACCTTGCGGGAAGAACATCTGGGTGAAAACCATCCCGATACCCAGGCCTGCCTCGACAGCTTGATCATTTGCTACTTACAGCAAACCAAGTATGCCGAAGCCGAAAAACTTCTGGTGCGCCTCAAGAACCTGCGGGAAGCTTCACTTGGTCCTGATCATGCCGATGTGGCCGCCTGCTTGCATTACCTGGCTGAGATCATGCGTCATGACGGTCGCTTCGATCAAGCGGAACAATATTACAAACGCGCCCTCGATATTCGCACCAAGGCTCTTGGACCAAATCATCCGGAAGTGGCTCACTCGCTGGAAGGCTACGCCCTGCTGCTGGCAGCCACCTATAGAGAGATGGAAGCAGAGCACATGCGGGTTTGTGCCGAAGCCATATTGAAAGCAGCCAGTCGCTAAAAGAGCCTGTAAGAAAAGCCGCTTCGCCACCAGAAGCGATACCAGTCAGTGCCTGCAATACAAATCGGATAGGGCCGAGCGCCAGCGAGGATCGACTTGCAGATCGGTACTATTGGCTCAGCACCTGCATCAGATGCTCTTCCTGTTCTATGCGACGCCAGGCCGAAGCAAGCAGATAAAGCCAGACATCGTGGGGTTGTTAAGCGAAACGGCTGCGAAGAATTGGCTCAACTGCATCTTTATAGAAAGACTCACTCAACTCCAGAGGGGCAATGAAAGAAGACATGAAATTTCGGTTCTCGGAAAGCGAAGACGGTCGGGCCCTGGCGGGGAAAGCCATTATAGCGACAATACGAGAAGAAGCGGGCTACCGCCTGACCTGATTGTTCCCGAACCCGGCGGGGAATAATTGGGAGTACGGAGGTCTGAACTAATGGCAAAACAAGAAGTTAAAGCAGACAAAGTGCTGCCGTCGTTAGATGCGACGGATGCCAAAACCAAGCAGTGGAGCGACACCAGCGCCGAACTCTGGGCCAAGCCCCAGGATGGTAAGACCGACAAAACCACTACCGGAGCTACCGCTGAGGGCATCGGTCCCCATCCGGACACCTGGAAGGTGGACGAGAAAGGCAACGTGCTTCAGGCCGGCGACAAATACAAGGCTACCTACGACGCGCAAGGACAGCTCACTGAAGCCACCTTCGGGGATACTTCCTACAAGCTCGATAGAAAAACCGGCACCCTGACCGAGACCTTCATCGGTAATGACGGGCAGCAACATAGCTACAAAACGGAAAACGTGAAAGACTTCTCCGCCAAGTCTTTCGAAGGCAATACCCCTGGCGGGCCCTTCAAGGGCATGGGGATAGAATCGAAAACAGAAGGCGGCAGCGGCACCGCTCGCTCCAGTGTGCTCTGGGAAACCGACGGCGCTTCCACCTGGCGTGACTTTATGTGGGACCCTAAAAACGTGGTGGAAGCCACCGGACCGGATCAACCCCACCCTAAAACCTGGAAATATGACGACCAGGGGCGCCTGACGAAGGCCGGCACCGCCGCCGAAATGACTTATGGAGCCAGTGGTGATCTGACCAGAGTCAAAATCGGCACCGACACTTACGAGCGCACAGGCCCTGACGAAATCAAACACACCCGCCTGAACAAGGAAGGCAACGAAGTCGTTGACGTCATCAAAGGCGTCAACGATTTTTCTGCCAATCCCTATTTTTCCAGCCGTTACGGTCGCGTAGCCGGGGTATCTATAGATATCAAATACGGTGCCACAAGCCGCGAAGGCAGGTCGGTACCACTATGGAAAAGCGAAGAACTTGAAATGAACCCCGCCAAACTTTTCAAGGTCGAGAAAAACTAGCGTTCCTTCGAACCCGCCTCCAATACAGCAATCTGTGCGGCCTCTTTCTTGGCCTCTTCAATCATGGAAGAGTTTTCATAAGCTCTCAGTAGCGCTCTATGCCCGGCCAACCATCCGGGATACAACTCGATTGCCTTCTTGAGATTCTCCACCCCCTCCTTGCGCACGGCGGCATCGGCGGAAGCCGACTGCGACTGGCCGATCAACAAGTAGGCGGGCGCGTAATAGGGATTCAATTGCAGGGCCTTGCGCGCCATTTCAACAGCCAATTTATGATCGGAAGCCTTGATTGCCAGTTCAGCCAGGCAGAGGTAAGCCGGGTAAGACTTTTCATTAAGGCTGAGCGCCTCCTGGGCGGAAGCCTTGGCTTTGACCGGCTCATCCAGAGCAATCTCTACCCGACAGCGCTCCACCAGTAAGCGGCTGACCAGGTTGGCATTTTCAGAGCGGGCGCTCTCCATCGAGGCATTGGCGGCAGCCAGAGTCTCTTGCGCTTCCTTGAACTTACCTTCCAGCCGCAAAGCGACGGCATCATAAAGGGCATAAAGAAGATTGCCGGCTCTCGCCTCGACAGGCACTTTATCAAGGTTCTGACGAGCCAGGGCAGGCATACCGGCATCGAGCAAAGCTTCCACCATGCCGTAACGGAAACCTTCTTTGCGTTCGGGAGGCAATACTTCAAAGACAGCCATCATGCCCCGGGCAGTGGTCTCGGTTTGGTCTCTCAAGAGCTTGCATTTAGCCAAAAGAAATGCATCATCAGCGGTGGCACCTTTATCTTTAAAGCCCACAACCAGATTCTCAAATTGCGTGGCGGCATCGCCATACCGACCCTCATCGTATAACAGACAGGCCAGTGAACGCATAACATCAATGCGGCTCGGCTCGTCGGGAGAAAGCCCCGGTGTCAATTGCTGCAAGGCCATAGCCGTGACAAAGGCCGCTTCCGCCTGCATATAGTCGTCATTCTCGGCATAACAAAAGCCGAGCGATACCATGTCTTTAATAGAAGTAGGCACTATATTCAGTGCGCGGGTATACTCTTTTGCGGCCTGGGAAAACTTACGCTTCTGTATGTAGTAGGCGCCCAGACTTCTGTGGGGGCTGGGGTCGGTCTGATTGAGGTTGGCTGCTTCCTTGAACTCCTCAATGGCCTTGTCGTCTTCATTGAGAGCCAGAAGCACATTGGCATAGCCCAGGTGCAGGGCGGCGTTCTTCGGATGGCGAGTCAGTTGCTCTTTATATTCACTGGCTAGATCGCTATAGCGCTTTTCGGTCACCAGAAGCTTGTAAAGTCGCTCGCGGGCAGCTGCGTTTTCAGGATCAATGGTGAGAGCTTCTTTCAAACAGTCTATGGCTTTGTTGGTATTGCCGGCCAGCAAATTCAAATTAGCCAGTTCAGCCAGCTCAAAGCCTTTGTCCTTCGACAATTCCACCGCCTTAGTCTGATCGCTTAAGGCGCCGGGTAGATCTTCAGCCAGTTTTTTGACGGTGGCACGGTTGCGAAAGTACTTGGCCGAACTGCCATCAAGAGTAATGGCACGATCAAGCTCCTTGAGGGCTTCCTTCAAACGCCACTGCTGGGTGTAAATCTGGGAGAGGCGGAAGTGGGCGGCAGCACTCTTGGGACTGAGCTTGATGCCGGTCTGGGCGGCGGCTACGGCGCCGTCGAAGTCGTTGCGGGAAAGCTTTACGTCAACCAGCATGTCGCGCGCTTCACTTATACGCGGCTCCACGGCCAGGGTCTCGATAAGCACGGCTTCAGCGGCACGATTGTCTTTGAGCCACTTCTGCTCAAGAAAAGCAATGGTTCTGAGCCCCCAGGCGAAGCGCCTATCGGCGTCAAAGGCTTTGCGAGAATAGTCGCAGGCCACCTGAGCCTGCCCCTTCTTGCCGGCTACACAGGCCAGGGCAAAATTATAGAGGCAATCGGAAGCGGCATCCGCACTGCCTTCTTGCAAGAGTTTGCCGGCTTCGTCAAAATGTCCTTGCGCCACCTCGTCCATGGCCTTCACAACGGTGAAGCAATCATTTTGCCTGGCCACATCACTCTTGAGCACTTGCTTCTCGGCCTTAGCCTTCTCTGCTTCCACCTGGGCGAGCAGTTCCTTGGTCTTGGCCGGCTTGCCTACATACATATATGCGAAACTGAGCCAGGCCTGCAGATAACTGCGCTTGAGTCGGGCAGCCGGTGAAAGTTTTTCCGGCAGCTTGCCTGAAAGCAGCTTTTCAATATGTGCCGCCACAGCCGCCCAATCACCACTGTTCATCAAGGTCATGGTGCCGGCATCGATGCGGCTCTGCGGAGATACGGTGCGAGCCCCGGCAGCCCTGGCCGGCGATGTTTTGACATTCCTGGCGGCAACCCCGGCACTGTATGCCAGATTGAGGCTGAGAGTGAGCGCCAGACAAACTATGGAAATGGGCTTTCTGAAATGATTCTGCATTTTATACCTTGATAGCCGCGGGGTCAGCACCGGAAACAATTTTACGATCAGATTCGGAGTTCTTCTTGCTTGCGCTCTTCGCCGCCGGGTTTGCACCGTCTCCCTCGGATTCAAAAAGCGATAATTGCATAACTTCTTCCATGGGAATGTTGCGCAGTCTCGGTCCGTCGAGAATTTTCGAGGCGACGCCCTTTTTCTCCATCTGGTTTATCAGATATTGAGCCCGGTCGATGATGGTTCCGGGCAGGCCGGCCATGCGTGCCACCTGCACGCCGAAGCTGCGACTGGCTCCACCGGGAGCCACAGTGCGAATGAATTCCACTTTGCCCTCGAATTCTTTCACCAGCACCTGATAGTTGACAATCTGGGGGAAGAAACCAGCCAGCCCGTTCAACTCATGATAGTGAGTGGCAAAAATGGTGCGGGCACGCACATCACGGGCCAGGTATTCGGCCACCGACCAGGCGATGGCCACACCGTCATAGGTGCTGGTGCCACGCCCCACCTCGTCGAGCAAGATGAGCGAACGCCTGGTAGCGGAAAGGCAGCACTGAGTTGTTTCGGACATTTCCACCAGGAATGTGGATTGCCCCTGAGTCAAGTCGTCTACGGCACCGATACGGGTAAAGACCCGGTCAACCAGACCCACATGGGCTTCTTTAGCCGGTACGAAAGAACCCATTTGAGCCAGGATCACTATCAAAGCCACCTGGCGCAAATAGCTGGACTTACCGGCCATGTTGGGACCGGTCAGGATGATAAGTTGATGATCGTCGGCGGAACCTTGCAAACGCACATCGTTGGACACATATTTGCCCATGGGAAGGATCTTCTCAAGAACCGGGTGCCGCCCCTGTTTGATATGAAGAGTCTGGGAGTCATCCACATGGGGGCAAACGAACTTGCGTTCCTGCGCCACTTGAGAAAGCGAAAGCAGTACGTCCAGATTGGCCAGGTGAGTAGCGACTCTATGCAGTTCAGCGCCAAGCGCCACCAGGGTGCGACGAAACTCCGTATAAAGTTTGTATTCAAGATCACTTTCATTCTTTTCGGCGTTGAGGATCTTGGCTTCGTATTCCTTGAGATCGGGCGTTATGTAGCGCTCGGCATTGGTGAGGGTCTGCTTGCGAATATAGTCGGCAGGCACCAGTCCCTGATTGGCATTGGTCACTTCGATGTAATAGCCAAAAGTCTTATTGAAGTTGACCTTCAAGCTCTTGATGCCGGTGCGCTCCTGTTCGCGCTTCTGAAAATCTTCGATCCACTGCTTGCCGCCGCCGAGCAGATCGCGCACTTCATCAAGTTCGCTGTTATAGCCCTGTCGAAAGATTCCACCTTCAGTCAATTCCCGGGGCGGATCATCAGCCAGGGCCTGGCCGATCTTCTCTTTCACATCCAGGATTGCTTGAGGAATAGTCTTGAGCGCATTCAAATAGGGGCTGCGTGCATTTTTGAGTACAGCTGCCAGTTCCGGCAAGACACTCAATGTGGTACCAACGGCCAACAATTCTTTAGGGTTGACCGATTCTGCCGAAATGCGCACGGCCATGCGCTCGAGATCGCAAAGGCGACCAATAAGGGCGCGAATCTCCTCCCGCTTGAAGCTTGGCTCGAGCAGTTCCTTGATAGCCTCCTGCCGGGCACGAATTTGCTCGACTGAGAGTAGCGGCTTCAAAAGCCACTTCCGCATCATGCGGCTACCCATAGCAGTTTCGGTCTGATCGATAGCCCAGAGCAGGGAACCGTTCAAAGCTCGGTCTCTGGAAGTTTCCGTCAGTTCAAGATTCTTGCGGGTATTGCCGTCCAGAACCAGATAGCCGTCCACGGTATAAGTAGAAATGCCCTCGAAATAAGGTTTCTGGCCGCCCTGGGTGCGCTCCAGATATTCCAATACGGCACCGGCCGCACTGATGGCCAGGGGCAAGTCCTGGCAGCCGAAACCTTCCAGGGTGGAAACTTCAAAGGTGGAGAGGATGCGCCTGGTAGCCGGTTCGTTCTGGAAGAACATGGAGGGCCGGCCCTTGAAGCGGTATTCAGAGGCTATCAATTCCGGCACTTCCAAGACTTCTCGGGGCACCACGTCGCCTTCCTGCATCTTGCCGATGCGCAAAGGAGCAAGAACCTCGGCCGGGCGCAGGCGGCCAAGCTCTAAGATAAGATTTTCTTCCGAGAGTTCGGTAACGAAGAATTCGCCGCAAGAGGCATCGACGAAAGCCAGCCCCCATTTTTCACTCTCTTTACCACTGCCTTTGACGATGGCGGCCAGATAGTTGTTCTCCCGGCTGGGCAATAAATGAGATTCCAGCACCGTACCCGGTGTCAGGATGCGCTTCACCTGTCTCTCGATGGGACCCTTCTCGGCGCCCACTACCCCCACTTGCTCACAGATGGCGACGGAATAGCCTTTAGCCAGAAGGCGAGCCACATAAGCCTCATAGGCCCGGTAGGGCACACCGGCCATGGGGCAACGGCCATTGGGATAGTTAGGTTCGGGTCGCCCGGTCAGCATGATGTCAAGTTCGCGTGAGGCGACCTGCGCATCGCTATCAAAAAGCTCATAGAAGTCGCCCACACGGAAGAAAAGCAGTGCGTCCGGATACTGGGATTTGACATCCCAGTATTGCCGCATCATGGGAGAGAGTTTGCTTTGCTCATCAGCCGCTTCCACTTGTGCTTCTTTGCCGCCTTCTGTTTTCACCCTGCCAACACCTCGAACAAAAACGCCACCTGATTCTACAGAGTCGCTAAAGACCCCGGGAGATTTCTATTTATTGAACCCTCAATATTACCTGCACCGAAAGGCTAAGTTATTAAGTCTCTGGTAAACTGACTAAACGGATAAACCATTATCAGAGGAAGTCTACCTTTGCCAGAACTGCCAAGAACCGGACTAAAAACTGCGGGCATCGTGCTTGCCCTCTGCCTCACCTTGCAGGCCCCTGAGGCCCTGAGCCAGGTCAAGCACGACAAACCGGCCGTCACTACCGGAGCGCAGAAGTCCTCCAAGGCCAGCGAGAAGGCTCCCGAGAAAACTCCTGACAAGCCGGGTGAGAAAGCCGCCGACGACAAGAAGAAAGCGGAAGAAAAGAAAGACAGCAAGGCAGAAGCCAAGCCTGTACCCGAGCCAATTATTGAAAACGTGGTAAACGTTCAGGCCGAAGATCTGGTAAGAACCCCGGCCGAATACCTGGGCAAGAACATTCGTTTTTCCGCCCAGTTCTGGAATTTCAGCAGTGTGGCCCTTGACTACAAACCGGCCATGTTCTCATCTAAAGACTACTTTTCCTTCCTGGTGCTGCGGCCCAACTCCCATGTGCCTCTGTCGGAATTGAAGCTGGCCATGAAAATCCCCAAAGATGAGAAGGATCCAAACAGCAAATTACTGCAGAGCCTCAAAGACAAAGATGAGGTAGAAGTGACCGGCAAGGTGACTTCAGTGGCTCTCGACGAACCCTGGGTACAGGTACTCAAGGTTAAACGCCTGAAAGCCGCACCCGAAGAGAAGAAGGACGAAAAGTCCGACAAAGACAAATCCGGCAAAGACAACTAAAGAGGTAGAGGAAAAGCACTGATGGTTACCCCAGAATCAGCGGCCAATGTCAAGAATTTGCTTACTGCCTTGAATGGAAAACACGGCATCCTTGGCTGCATTCTTGTAGCGAGAGATGGTTCGGTAGTCTCCACTTCCTTGCCGGCCGATGTGGACATCGCCACTATCGGCGCGCTTTCCGCCACTCTCTTTTCCAACAACGACGTGTCCATTCAGCGCATGAATCGCGGCAACCTCATTCAAATGACCCTACTCACCGACCAGGGCATCCTGCACTTTTTCGAGGCCGCCAATCATTACCTCGTCGTACTCACCGCTAAAGGGCAACGCATCAACCTGGAAGGTCTGATTAGATCTGTTGAAGAACAGGGCAAATCCCTGGAAAGCATGCTTGCATAAACAAATATATGCTCGCATTATGCAAGTAATCCTCGCATAATAAAGATATGCAGATGGTCGCAGGAAAGCGGCAGGGGAGGACTGTGAAGGAGCAGCCTTTAGAGGTGAAGTTAGAAAAGAGGCGGACTGCCTGTGGCAGACGCCGCGGCTTCTTGCTTGTGGGCACAGCCCTTTCTTTCAGCCTCAACTTTTTGAGCCCGGCCTTTGCCGCTCGCTTTATCGACCTGACCGGCAACTGGACGGAAAAGTCGGTCAATACCCTCTCCGATAGCGGTGTTATTGCCGCCGAGGCAGACGGAAAATTCCATCCACAGGAGCCTGTAACCAGGGCCCAACTTGCCACCTGGCTGGTCAAGACCCTCGCTCTCGAAAACCAACCGATATCCGGGCCGCCCAGCTTTCCCGATGTGAAGCCGGGTGATTGGTACTACCAGGCTGTGGAAATTTGCAAGCGTAACAACTATATGACCGGTTATCCGGACGGCTTCCGCCCCAAACAAGCCATGCAAAAGGGTGAAATGATTTCCATCATTGCCCGCACCACCGGCACAAATACCCCCGACGAAGGCACGGTGATAAAGACCCTGGCCTCCTTCAGCGACAAAGCCAAAATCCCAGACTGGGCCCGCTCCGGCATTGCCCAGGCCAAGCTGGCCGGCATTCTCGCCAGTAAAGACAACAATGCCACGGTTGATGCCACAGGCATTGCCAGCCGCGGCGATGCTGCCGCCATTTTGGCCAAACTTTACGATTACAGAAGCGATCAAGCCGTCAAGCAGGCCCTCAGTGGCGGTACCCGCCCGGGCAGCAATCCCGCGCAGTACCAGATGGACGGCGCCACCCGCTCCCCCAGCGGCGGCTACCCCACCCAGGCCGCTCAGGAAGGTTATCGACAACCCAATCCAAATCCTTACTTAGCGCAGGCACCGGCTCCAGCTCCGCTGCCCTACGGGCAGCCCAACTTCCAGGGTCAGGTCAACTACGGACAAAACGGGCAGCCCCAGTACATGCCGCCCCAACAACAGGGCGGCTACCAAAACCAGGGTTATCCGCAGCCGGGTCAGCCAGAAACTTTCGGAGCCCAGAGTCCGCCGCAGTTTTACCAGCAACAACCTCAATACGGAGGCTATCCGCAAAGCCAACCGCTGGCCGGTCGGGTAGTGGTGGTGGGAGCAGGCACCCAGTTCCAGGCCGCCCTGCGCAATACGCTCGACTCAGGCTCCACCCAGGTTGGCGAACCCGTGGAAGCCAGCCTCTCCTCTCCCGTCTATTCAGGTGGCGTGGAAGTAATCCCGGCCGGCTCCCGAGTTCTTGGCTCAGTAACCAATGTAGTTTCATCCAGACGCTTTCGTTTCGGCGCCAACGGTCGCATCGATATCCGCTTCAATTCAGTGGAAACACCTGACGGCAGACGCTTTCCCCTTTCCGCCTCGGTAAATGATACCCAGATCAAGCTGGTGGGCGGCTCCACCGCCGGGCGAGTCGGCAAGGGAGCCCTCACCACGGCAGTAGGAGCCGGCAGCGGCGCCGCGCTTGGCACCGCTCTTGGTGCCATCGTCGGAGCGACGTCTAACGGGCAAGTGGGCAGAGCCACTGGCATGGGCGCCGTATTCGGCACCGCCATTGGTGGCGGGCTCGGGCTGGTGGGCGCCGGAGTGCGCAAGGGTTCGGAAGTAATGATCAAATCCGGCACACCACTGCCCATCCAGCTCGACGAGTCGATGCAGATAACCACCGGCGGTGGCGGCGGCTTCAATCAGCCTTACGGTCAGCCGCAGTACGGTGCCCCGCAACAGCCTCCTTACGGTCAAGCACAGCAGCAACCGCCACAGTACGGCGGTCAACCCTATCAACCCAATAACTTCAACGGCGGTGGTTTTAACAATCCATACGCAACCGGGCAGTAAAACTGCCCTCACGCAACCGGGCAGTAAAACTGCCCTCACGCAACCGGGCAGTAAAACGGCCCTTACGCAAACGGGCAGTAAAACTGCCCTTACGCCACCGGGCAAGAAGAAAGACCTGTCAGTCTCCGCCCCAACGGCGGTGCCTGCGGCTGAATTCCTCTATGGCCTGATCAAAAGCCTCAGGAGTAAACTCCGGCCAGAGCGTGGGAGTGACGAAGATCTCCGTGTAGGCCGATTGCCAGAGCAAGTAGTTGGAAAGCCGCATTTCGCCGCCGGTACGAATCAAAAGCTCAGGATCGGGCATGCCGCCTGTGTATAGCGCCTCGGATATTTTCTCTTCCGTAATTTCTTCAGGCTGCAGGTCTCCGGCTTTCACCGCTTCAGCCAGTCGTTTGACGGCATCGGTAATTTCCAGCCTGGAGCCGTAATTGATGGCCACCTGTAAATTGAGACCGGTATTACCGGCACTGGCCGCCATAGATTTCTCCATAGAAGCTCTCAGGGACGGCGGCACGCCCTTGATTTGCCCGAGAAAGCTGAGGCGCACATTGTTGTCTGATAGCTCGGCGAATTCCTCCGCCAAAACCCGCCCGAAGAGTTCAAAGAGATAGCTGACTTCCTCCGAGCTGCGCTGCCAGTTTTCACTGGAGAAAGCATAAACCGTCAAGTACCCCAGACCGAGAGCGCCCACGTGCCGCACCAGGCGCTTGAGACTCTTGACACCTTCCTGATGCCCCTTCAGCTTGGGCAGGCGCCGATTTTCAGCCCATCGTCTGTTGCCGTCCATAATGATCGCCACATGGCGCAAAGGCAGCGCACCACGGGCGGCGGACGCCGCCTGAGAAAGAGAGTCGGGCTCACCCATTGATTTATTGCCGGCTTTACCGAATCGAAGTTTGCTCATTGTTACCAGGGCTTTCTGCCCCAAGGACAGCTCAATGCCATTCTACAGCCAGAAACCATTCCCTATGAAAGTTGAGTTTACTAATGTCCTACTCTAAACTTAGATAAAGTGGAGATAACCGTGTTTCTTAAACCAACTTACCTGATCGCCGGTGATATCACCGATATAGACATAGACGAACTGAGCAGAAGCGGAATCAAAGGCTTGATTCTCGATCTGGACAGCACCCTTGTGGCGCCCAAATCGGCGCAGATTACCCAGGAAGCCAGGGACTGGCTGGACAGAGCCCGGCAACGCTTTCAGATCGCCATCGCCAGCAATAACAAGAACGAAGCCTATTTAGACCTGGTACGTAAAGACCTTTCCATCACCATTGTGGGCCGGGCTAAAAAACCGAGCCGCCGTGCCTTCCATCGCTTACTGCAAGATTTCGGGCTGCAGGCTTCAGAGGTGGCGGTGATAGGCGACCGCCCCCTGACAGATATCTGGGGCGGGCAGAGAGCGGGCATGCAAACCATCCTGGTGGACACGCTCAAATCAATGGTGGAGCCTGAATGGAAGCGCTCAATTCGCAAACTTGAGCGGATTTTCATACGAGCCGATTAAATATCACTAAAGATAACCGGGGCTTAAAGGCTCCCCATAAGCTCCAGTTGCAAGGAAGTGTTGTACTATTAAGCCGATGTATTCAGGAAGAAGACTAGCGGCAATATTGGGGAGTGCAGCACTCCTGTTTTCCACAGCACCGGCTTTCGCTGAACGGAAACCGGGGCCCCTCTATATATCATCCATATCCCCGGTTGTCCCGGCGGTAGTACCAGGGGCGACACCACAGAATTCCGCTAAAATTCAAAATCAAGTCGGCTTTAAACAATATCAAAAAGGTCTCGCCGCCAAAGCGAAGGGCGATCTTAATCAAGCCCTGATCGATTTTCTGCAAGCCAGCAAAGAAAATCCGCGCCTCACTCAAGCTTTTTTCGAACAAGCCCTCATATTTCGCCAGAAGGGCTTTGCCAATCTGGCAGAGTCGGCTCTCAATCAGGCGCTCCTCCTGGAGCCGAATTTTCAACAAGCACGCTTGCTTCTGGCGGCAGTTAGACTGGAAAGCGGTAATGTCGGCGGTGCCACCAGAGAATTGGGCAAGTCCCTTGGTCTGGAGTTGAAAGCCGGTAATTCCATGACGGCGCCAGGCAACAGAGCCAGGGGCCAGGTGCTGGAATTCAAACCGGAAGAAGGAAGCACCATCAAGAAAGCCCCGCTACCGGCAAGCACCGTCGCCGATGGAAGAAAACCAAGTCCCGATCCCTGGTTGGATCGCTTGCGCTTTCTAAATGAGCACGGCACAAGCAGCTTGAAACCGGGCGAGGCCTTCATGTTCTCGGAAGAGTCGGGAGAAGCGCTTTTGATTCTTTCTGACGGTAAGAAAATTCGCCGCCTCATCGCCACACCGCGCAACAGCCAGGATCTGGTGCAGGAGAGACGTCCCGAACTGCTCCTGCCCAAAGAATTCCTCTACAAGCTGAGCACCCAGGGCAAGGTCCTCTCGGAAACGGAAAGCCCTGCGCCGGAAAGAGAAAAAGCCGTTTCAGATGAAAGCAGCCGCTCCCAGGCGCAAGCTTCCAACTGGCGCAACAACGGCGACGAAAACTCCCTGGAGCAAGAGCTGGCAGACAATCCCTTCACACGCACCGCCGTTCTCGATGAGCCGGCTAAAGCAAGTCCGGCGCGTAAACTGCCGCAAGCTTCCAAAGAAGACAGCATCGACGCCTTGAGCTCTGAGGGAGGCAACAAGCTTTCTCTCGAGCAAGCAGAAAAACTACCGGAAGACAATTTTGATGCGGGCAACCTGCTACCGGATTTAG
>JACRFZ010000099.1 GCA_016212515.1 Candidatus Melainabacteria bacterium | reverse complement strand
GCATTTGACCTGTACCTTCAGGAGAGTCTGTCGTTGTCCCCTGAGCCAAAAAGCGGATGTACGCTGAGATTGCTAGTAGACAAAACCCCGGTTCCCTTCGCAATCAGCCTGAATAGTGTCAAGACCTTAAGTGATTCAATCACCGTGATTATCTGCCTGATACCGCTGGCCAAATGAGTTAACTGAAAATCCAATCCTCCTCCGCTTAAGTAAAGCAGTGCCAGGTAAACGCTAGTTGCCGGCACTGGTTCTAGTGCACCATCAAACCAAAGGATGCCCGAACCACCTTTCTTGCTTTTATGTCCAAGACAGCGGCCTGACCTGGCACAACAAAGTAAAGCGCCTGGGCATCTTCAATCGGAGTTCCAGATAATTCGTGATTATAGGCATCAAGCAGAAGATCAGGGCAGCCAAACTCTTCAATTACTTTCATAAAGTCCTTACCCTGACTGAAGCGCACGATCTGCTTACCCTTCCACTCAACATAAGTCGAGAAGTCGTCAGCAGAGAAAAGTCCCGAGCGCATGCACTTTCCGCCCTTGAACAAGACGAAGACAGGAATCCTCAGACCGCCAAACTCATAGATAGAGACCTCCTCTGCATCTTTACACCAGGTCCATTCTCGAAACGGCACACCGGAGAAAATTGGCTTCCCAATAAGTTCTATAATCCTCCCCTGCCGCTCATTTACTACCTTTTTACAAAATTGTTCGGCCGCCGCCCCCTCTGCCGCCTCGAAGTAACGACGCCAATAAGAGGCGGGTATCTGCTTTGTCGGATTGTGTATGTAAGGACTAGGATACTGCGAGAGTTCCCTGAGAATCTCCCATGAGAGGCTGTCTTTCAAGCATTGACCGGCCCGGGTGAGGAGCACAGGGTGCATAAAGCTGACTTCACCAGGAGTAATTGCGGAAGGCTCCTTCTCGATGGAAACAGTTGTGCTCACATTATCGGCTGCGTCAGATGAGAACGAGCGTTCCGGCAGCAATAATAGTAACGAACATAGCCCCGTCACTAGTAAGCGCCTTCTGAATTTCATGCACAACCACCATCATCAAAACTGCCGCCATTTTCCTCGATTTTGGTCAAACCGTTGCTACTTGTGCTACTTTCGATTGAGGGCACGAGACTGCGGATAGGACCATGAGACTCAATACTTTAATTCCCATCTTCTGCTTTATCTATTTAATTAGCTCCCTTGTTGCTCTTCCGCTACTGACCTCAGTATTCTTTAAACGAGTCAAACGCAATCAGTACCGCTTGGTGCGATACCTGCAATACCTCCTGATCTGGATTGGTTGCCTGGGTCTGCTAATTCTTCTATTCTTTCTTGTCGCGATCGGCTTCTTGCTAAGCCTGCAAATCCTTGGCGTGATGACGTAAATTCTCCGCCTATCAATGCGTCCCCAGCCAAAATGGCTATAAACCTACACATCCTCGATTGCCGCCTTGCGGATCAGGGAATAATGAGAGCTGGCACCGTCGGGAATCTGCGCTTACCACTATGGATGAAGACCAGGAGAAGTCCCGCTTCTTCAGACCGGGCTCTGGAACAGTGAAAGTCGCAACTCCAGTTGCGGATACGCTGGATCAGGCTTCAGAGCGGGCGCTTCCCAATCGTACCTACACGCCAGGTCACGTAATTGACGGCAAGTTCCAGGTGGTAGGCTTCCTGGGTGAAGGCGGCATGGGCACCGTCTACAGAGTGCACCATATGACCCTGGGTAAAGACCTGGCGCTCAAGACCTTTCGCTCCGAACAGATCGATCAAGAAGCCTGGCTCAGGTTTCAGAGGGAAGCACAGTCTATCGGTCGGTTGGAACACGCCAATATCATCCGCATTTATGACTTCGGTATAGCCGAAGACAACCGCCCTTACTACGCGATGGAACTTCTCACCGGTGCCGACTTGGCGGAGAGGCTGTCCAGAGGCGGAGCCATGCCCCTGCGTCTGACACTGCAAGTCTTCATCCAGGTAGCCGGCGCCCTCGAGCACGCCCACCAGTGCGGGGTGGTGCACCGCGATATCAAACCGGCCAATATTCATCTGAACGACGATGACCCGAAAAGACCGGTGGCAAAACTGGTAGACTTCGGCATTGCCAAACTAGCCACAAGTGAGAACCAGAGACTGACCAGCGCCGGTCTGGTCTTCGGCAGCCCGCTCTACATGAGCCCAGAACAAGCCATGGGAGCTGATATTGATGCCAGAAGCGACATTTATTCCCTGGGCTGCACACTTTTTGAATGCCTGACGGAGAAGCCGCCGTTTCTGGGTGAGAACATTGTCGACACCCTCACCAGACACCAGCAAGAAAACCCGCCCAATTTAGCCGACGTAGACATCGGCAGCCGCTACCCCCAGCGCCTGGAAGGGCTGGTCAGGCGCATGCTCGTTAAAGATCCCGAAAAGCGCATCGCCTCCATGAAAGAGGTAAAACAGGAACTGACAGATCTGCTTGAGACGCTCAAGGACACTGCCACTGTAGATCTACAGCCCATGCAATCCGTTACGCAGCGCAATACCAACATCCGTGGCATCCGCTGCAAAAAATCCAGCCAGGAGAACTCCACGCCGCCAATCCCTGAAAGCCTCAAGCAAGAAGGGCGGCAATACGTGCTAATCACAGCCATAGCCCTGGCGGTTGTAGCCGTACTGGCCGGCACCACTCTGGCGGTCACACACTTTCTTACAAAAGCTGCTCCTCCACCGACAGATCAAGCCCAAGCCGTCCCCAAAGTCGAGCTAACTTCGATTATTCCCGATGAAGACTACAAAAAGCTTCCGAAAGAGCTTCCCGGCATCGACGTTAGTCAGGAAGTCCTACCGAACGGTACAAAAGTCAGCAAAATGAATTTCCCCAAACACGGCATAGGCAAAGTCGGTGTGCTGGGGGAAGAATTAGTATCGGCCAGAGGCAAGTTGACATTTCCCACCGATAAAAAACTTGTCTTCAAGCCAAACACCTGGTTCCTGGAAAAAACTGAGAGGTGGAGCGTACTTTTAGCCCTACACATCTGGGAAATAAGCTTTCCGGAGAATATAGAAGTTACGGAAGAAATGCTGATACACACCAACAATCCCACCTTGAAGGTGCGCAGCTTGAGCTTCCGAAACTCCCGTCTGGAAGGTCCGCTGGTGAATATCAGCCACAATCCGGAACTGAAAAGCCTGGACTTGAGCAACACTAAACTGTTTAAGAACGACACTTACGGCACAATCTTTCAAGACTCTCCCATAGTTCGTCTGTGCATAGATGAAATTTCACAGGCAGACTTGAACAGACTGATACCACAATTGAAAAGCTGCAAGAACCTGGTGGCTCTTCGTTTCGACAACAGTACACTCAATAGCGAAAGCCTGCGCGAAATAGTTTCCCTTTCCAAACTTTCCACACTGGAACTGCGTAGCTGCGGCATAGACGACAAGGGTCTGGCTGCCCTTGCCAAACTGAACCACCTGAAGCGACTGCACTTGGGTAAAGCGGCACTGACAGCCGCATCCGTCGACACAATCAAGCAAATGAAGGAACTGCGCTATCTTGCCGTAGATCTGCACAATAGCCCCCGCCTGGCAGCGCTCTTGCAGCGAGAGATGAGCAGCCGTGGCGGCCGATTCGAAAATTCAGGAGAAGATGTGCCTGACTATACCGACTTTCTGGACGCGCCTTGATCCATTTGCCGGAATAGGGTGTGGCTAATCCCCAAATCAAGCCCCAAGCAAAATCAGTCTTTAGAACTATGGACATCCCGGCAAAATCACTCTCAGGGGGGAAGTGCCTGCCTGATGCCGGACATACACTAGAGCGGTCCGCAGGAGTGAAGGTCTATGCATCTTTCCGAACAGAAAAAGCTCGCTTTCCTATGGCAAACGGTCATGGGAGTCATCATTCTGGTTCTGGCCTACCTGCTCAGCAGAGACGACGGCAGCGGCGACCCCACCAGGCTCCTGGCCAGTTGGATTCTGATAATTCCGGGTCTAGTCTGCTTGCTCTTCGGACTCACTACTTTCGTGCTCAGGCAGGAACCGGATATCTGGACCTGATCTCCGCATCGAGGCGCTTCGCCCTCACAGTTCCTTTACAGATGGGTGGTATATTCAGATTGTAGCTCTGGATACAGCCATGGTCTTATTGAAGTTGGGCGCCAAATTTAAGCGCAAAAGAGAGCGAGGAGCCTCCCTGGCCGAATTCGGCCCGGCTTTCTTTCTACTTTTCATTTTTGCTGTTTTTCCGGTGCTCGACATTATCGGCATGGGCTTCGGCTATGTAAGCTCGGTCTCCTTGAACGATCTGCAACTCAGGCAAGCAGCCAAGATTCCCAAATCCCAGGCCCAAGATCCGGAAGGTCCCGTCTGCCTGGCTATTCCCCAAAATTATGTCAGCTCCATCGCCGGCGGACTGGCTAGCATTGTCGACCTGCCGGTCACGGAAGTAAGCTACGACAACGACGCCAGTAATGTTTATGTCACCGTCACCACCCATGTGACGGTCAAGCCCTTTTTGACAATTCCCTTTTTCACCGTCATCCCGGGGCTGGGGGCACCTGCCACATACACCATCAGCAGTTCCAGGATGCTGGAAAATCCTCGCTTCCTAGCCTACTAGCCTCAGATGTCGCCATGATCAAGTGTAATTTCAACAAACGAAAACTGAGAAGAGCCGGGGGCGGTGGCAAGAGCGGTCAGACTCTCATCGAAGCGCTCACCGGCTTCATCGTCATTATTCCATTGGGACTGATGGCCGTGAACCTGGTAGCGGTAGTGTCGACCTCACAATCAAACGAACAGTGGGCCGAACTTGCCGCCCGAGCGGCAGCCGCTCAGGCAAACGAACAGAATGCCAGGAAGGCAGCCGAGAACTCCCTTGCCAGGGCCAAATTGTCTTCCATCATCAAGAGTGTCACAGTCAGCAAGGTCGACTACGATCTGGCCCGGGGGCAAGTCACCATCGGTACCACCATGCAAGTAGCGATGCCGGTGCCGATGCCCTTTCTTTCCGAGCTGGAATGTCACGCCGATTCCATTCAACCCATTGTTGCCACACCCGCTCCCATATGAACAATTTTCTACATTCAATTAAACAGAACAAGCTGAGCCGGCGGAAGCAGCAAAACCAGCGGAGGCAGCGGAAGCAACAAAAAGGCATTAGACAAACGCGAGGCGCCGCCCTCGGTCTCGTAATCGTCAGTGCCTTCCTGCTCATCGCCTGCATCTTCGGTCTCTTCCAACTGAGCATGCTGATGGGCGGCTCCAGACAGGTGCGCAACGCCGTAGATGCCGGGGTGCTCAATATATCCAAGCGTATCGTCGAAGTAAAAATACCGGTTACGGATAAATTCAAAGACGTTGGTGACTCTACCGGTAGTGTCAGCCTCAGCAATGTCAATCGCATCTGGGGCAAAGCCTATCTCATCAATGCCAATGCTGAAGCCATGAAAGCCGACGGGCAGGCAAATTCCGACACCCAGGCCGGGGCCGACGGCGCCTACGCGCTGGCTCGCACCCTCAACGACGATCTCTTCAATCAGGTATCAAGCGACAATGTGCTCAATATGTATTTTCAGCAACTGGCCCATCAAAGAGAAGCTCGCATGCTGGGCGAAGGCACAAAGGTAGAGCGCTCGAAAGTAGAAACTTGCTCCATCGCTATGGTAGACCGGGGGGCCGAAAGCAATCTATCCTTCAGCGGCGGGCAAATGCCAGGCAGTGTTTCGCCAAAATCCAGAAAATTCGGCGGCAAATCATTCTTCAGCGGCTATGTTCCGATGAAAGCCAATGAAAAAGATTTCTGCTTCACAAGCTTCCGGCAGGGCGAAATGCCCCACCTCATTGACGATGCTTATTTCGAGAGCAATAGCGCGGTCAAGCCCACCGGTTCGAGCTATTCACCTTTGCCCAATGCCTTCAAGCGCTATGGAGAAGTAGAGGCACCGGCAGGCAAACTGACGGCAGTAGCGTGCGCCGTAGCCAATCCGCAACGGTCGTACAATGTGGCTATTCCCTACTCTTTCGTCACCATTCAGATTGGCAATACCGCCAAATGGTATGTGGAAGGCAAGAAGATAAAGGAAACCACTTATGGCTTCAAAACCGAAGAGCAGAAAGAGATTAAAGACTTTCCTCTCTCCACGGGCGGCAAATTGTACGGCAACGCCAGCCTCGGCAATGAATACAGTGCCGCCTCCACCCTTCTCGATGTAATCAACGCCGTGCCCGGCAATCACAATAGCGCCTTCAAAAAGCTAGTGCAAAGGGTGCAAGAGATAGATCCCGCCTTTTCCATGGAAAAGCTCATGAAACTGCTGGAAAGCCAGGTCTTCACTAAGAATAATGCCGATGGCTCCCTGCCTCCCAGCAAGTATTTTATCTATCCCACCTATAATTCCCCGGACAAAACCGACCCCACCATCAAGATCGGCTCATCCAAAGGCGACCTGCCATCCTGGCTCAATCCAGACAATCCGCCGGACGGTTTGGAAAAGCTGGTGATGCAGGAAGACAAAATGAGAGACAAGCCCAACTTTTGCTGGTGCTATGTGGTGGGAGGCAGTTCACCCACGGTGAAACACTATACCGATGTCTACGGCAATATCATGTGGCAGCCGGGCACCGGCTACGGACAGCACCTGGGAGAATTGCGCTTCGCCAGACTGACGGAGATTTACTTCGGAGAACAGGCCCAGGCAAGCCCTTAATTGTGAAAAAAGCAACTGTGTTCAAGGAAATTAGGGGATAATCAAATAAATGGTCATCAGGACAAAAACACGGTGAAGAGAGCTAAGACTCAATGGCAGCAAAAGGATGCGCCCGGTAGGGTCCGCAGTTTTTCTTTGGCCCTGGCTCTTGCCTCTTGCTTGTGCGGTCAGACTGCGGCAATGGCCTTAAGCCCCGACCTGAAGGAGGGCATTGCTGCCTACAACACAGGCGACTACAAAGAGGCAGTCAGCCACTTGAGCGGTGCTCTCTCCCAAGACTTCAACAATGCCGTGCTGCACTATTATCTGGCTAATTCCTTTGTGCACCTGGGGCAAAGAGATGCCGCCATAAGAGAGTTTCGTATTGCCTACGCCCTCGAACCCGAGAAGGAAGCCGGCAAACTCTCCAAGCTCGCTCTCAAATACATGGGAGTAGAGACAGGCACAGGCGAAGCAGAGCAAAAGCCCCTGCCGCCGCCTCTACCGCCGCCTAAATCGCAGACCGAGCTGCGCAAAGAGAAGACTGCCGCCAGTCTGAAAGAACAGGTAGATAGAGAACGGGAACTAAATGAGCGCATTGCCGCCGAACTGGCAGACAGCACCGCCCGGCGCGGAGCCGACGTGGTGGCCAGGCAGAAAAACGAACTCCTGGACGCCATGAAGTACATCAGACGCGGGCGAGTGCATCAATTGCCTTTGCCCGCCGACAGCCTCAAACAACTGGAAGCCATCAAGTCGTTTTATGACGGTCAGTCTTCCATGCACAAATTAAGCGCCGGTAAAAGAACCAGTGAACTGCAAAAATCGGCGGAAAATCTGCAAGACCTGATGAGCGAAAAGAACTGCAAGAAAGGTCCGAAGCTTATACCGGAAGGCTCCAACCTCTACGTGCGCAGCTACCACAACAGCACCGATGAAAGCAAGGAAAGCAAAAGCCACAAATAGAGGCGCGCCTTAACTGAACAGATCTATGTTACTTGTATCGCCCATGAGCAAAAATGTGATTATGCCGGGCATGCGGGTACTCAGGTAAATACAGACAAGCCCCAGAAGACACTTGTGGAAAGCCGTCATCTTACTGAAAGAGTGAAGGCGGGCAGACTTCACCATCAAACTCACACCGACCACAAGAAAGCCGGCAGCCAGCCCCCACTCGACGCTGGTGATGTAGCTCTCAAGATTAGCCATATTATTTACTCGCACCGTACCGGCAGTATTGACCCGGCAAGCACCGCTGCACTCACTTTCTTCAGTTGAAGCACGGGGCGCCGCCTGGCATACTTGGGGCGAAGTAACCGGCGTGTTCCGACCGACAATGGGTGCCTCAAGAACCTTGCTCATTTCCCTACCTCCAGATTGCTGCTATCCTCCCTCATTGCCGCACTCCAGACCATGGGGAAATACCTGAACCTTAAACCGCCTTATCCTGCTGTCGAAAGCGGTAAGAGCGGGTATCTATAATGGGTAATGAATTGTGCCGCGAGGACCAGACCCCATTGACCAGTCGGAAGAGCCAGGTTAGCGACGAAAAAGCCTACATGGCCCTGCGCAAAGCCGGCGATGAAGCCTGGGTCAGGCAAGACTGGGTCGGTGTAGAAAATAATTACCTGGACTGCGCCAACAAACTAGACTCACTCAAACTAGAGCGCGAACACCGAAAGTGCATCATGCTTACCGGTGCCGGTGTAGCAGCCGCCCAATTAAGAAAATTCAGCAAGGCCTTAAATCATTACCAGAACGCCGCAAAGTACCTGAACAGCCAGGAAGACTGCTTTCTCATTGCCTTCAATTATCTCACCGCCATTCTTACCAATCTTCAGAGCTACAACAGCCTCAAGACTTCCGCTCAGAAAGCCCTGTGCCGCAAGTTGCGCCGGGATCTGTTTGCGAAATTCAAGCGGCACATACTAACCTTGCAGGCCCCGCCGCCGAAAGCCGACGATGCAAGCCGCAAACGGCATGGAGAAGTAATTTTTGACCCCTTCGCTTATCTGGAAGATCTAAAAGACGAACGCACCAGAAACTGGCTCAATCAGTTACAAAAGCACAGCCTTGCTGTTTTAAACTTGAGCCTCTTAAACTACGAAAATCCCAGAGACTTTCATCGCGTCGGCAACGCAATAAGCCGAGAAATGCCCTACCGCATCGGCGATTACTATTACTTTAGAGAAACCGAAAACGGCACCATCCATCGCACCATCAAAAGGGCCAAGAGCGCCTTCTCCAAGCCCAAAGTAGTATTTCGAGGCAAAGACATCTGCCCCGAAGGCCATTACATTGCCGAGACCCGCTTTCACAAAAACGGCACACTGGTAGCCTACGGACTGACCAAAAACGGCTCTGACTGGGAGGAATGGCGGGTCAGGAATCTGAAAACAGGCAAAGATCTGCCTCACATTCTGTTGCGGGTACGCACGGGAGAAATAGCCTTTCACCCGGACGGCAACGGTCTAATATTCTGGAAGCGCTGCAAACAGCCGACAACAACCGCTCGAAGGGGATCGAAGAATACGCGAGCGGACGGTGCCGGCTTGAACCAGCCGCCGGATCTAACACCTCTGGGCAAAGAAGTCGAAGTGGTCTACCAACCCCTGTCCCGCACAGGCAGACCCAAAACCCTGCTCAGGCCGCTGCGCAATGATACGGCTTATCTTTCCGTCAGCTATGTTTCTAAAGACATTGCTCTGGTAAGAGAACTGGTGCCGCGCACCACCAAAGGTATCACCTATCTAAAAGTTTCTAAGAGCGACAACCGGCAGACAAGCATTATTCCCCTCTTCGGCGGCAAGCCCAACGAACACAACTTCGTGGGCTCACGAGACGGCAAACTCTATTTTATTTCCTTCGAACACGCCGACCGGGGCGAGCTGATTGCCCTGGAGTTGAATGAAGAGAAGCTTGAGGTATCGAAGCCGAAAGTGATTATTCCGCAAGGGCAAGATATCTTACAACGGCTGCGCTTCACCAAAGACAACATCATCGCCCAGTATCTCACCGGTAAAGGGGAAGCCAATCAACTGCGAGTCTTCCGGACTGACGGCACTGCCTGCGGTGAAATACCGCTTCCCTTTAAAGGCTTTGTGGTCAACCTTTCCACCAACAGACAAAATCAAGACGTTCTTTACTCCATATTGCATTTTAACGAGCCGGTCGCCTCTTACTTCTACAACCTCAGAAGCAAGCGGCTGAGGCTGCTATTCCCGCAAACGGTCAAGCCCACTGCGGATATCGTGAAGAAGCTCATTCAGGTTAAAGCCAGTGACGGCAAAGAAATACCCATGTGGATGGTGCATCGAAAAAGTGTCAGGCCCAATAAAAACACGCCGGCCCTGATGCATGTCTATGGCGGCTTTCGCATTCCCTGGACACCCTTCCATTCTTACGAACTTCTATCATGGACGGCTCTGGGCGGCATCTGGCTGCAACCCTATTTGCGCGGCGGCAACGAATTGGGCAAGAGCTGGCACGATGATGCCACCCTCGAAAAGAAACAGCGCACCTACGACGACGTATTCGACTGTGCCGAATATGTAATAAAGAACAAAATCACCAGTGCGCGCAAACTGGCCATTCAAGGCACCAGTAACGGCGGACTGACCGTGGGAGCCGTCACCACACAAAAGCCCGGGCTCTTCGGAGCGGCTATTGCTGTAAACGGTCTCTTTGACATGCTCAAATTCGCAGACCATACGGTAGGAGCCCACTGGGAAGCCGAATACGGCTCAGTGAGCAAGAAGAAGCAATTCCAAGTGCTGAGAAGGTACTCTCCCTGTCACAATATCCCACAGCACGGCAAGGATGATAAACAGAAGAAGTTTCCGCCCTTGCTGCTTTGCGCGGCGGAAGCCGACGACCGGGTTCCACCCTGGCACAGCTATAAATTTGCGGCAGCCCTGCTTGCCGCCCAGACCGGTAAGGGCGGCAACCCTGTGGTATTGCGCCTGGAGAAAGGCTCAGGACACAATCGCCGCGGCTACAGTTGGGAGATAAGGGACAAGCTGGCTTTTCTCAAACTGGCTCTGGATTTTTAGTGGTCCGGCATTCATTGCCGACTACAAAAAAACAACGCAGCGAAATTGCGCAAAATACCAGGCGATCCAATACCTCAGTCCTTCTCTGGCTGACTAAATTGCCTTTACCAGCCGAGAAGCACCGGCACCGGTTATGGACATGGTGCGCATATTTTGCCGGAGGACTACCACCTTGAAGGCTTGAGAACGTCCAGACGATGGAACAGGAAGCTCAAAGCGAGGCGGCACCTTATCAAAAAGCAAGGACTCCCTGACGACGCCCGCGTGGTTTAATACCCGCCCCGAGTTCTCCCCGGCTCTTACAGGCACGGAAACCTGATCTTCCGTTAGAAACACGACCATTCGCTCGTCTTTAGATAACGGCAGACCTGTATCTTTCAAAACAATATCAGCCGAGTGTCCGTTGTTTTTTTCAACAGCCTCAAAGAGAAAGCGGTCCCTTGGAAGCGCCGTTCTTCCTGTGATTTCCTTTTCAGCCTTTTGCCGATCCGTTCCAACAAAGCCAATCGCACCATTAATTACTATCTCTGGTGTATAAACACTATCCTGATTTAAGACTCGCGCATAATGCCGCTGCCTATCGGTGAAGAGGGGAGCGGAAAAGGGGTCGCGCCAGCCAAGATAGTCCCAGTAATCTACGTGCTCACTCAAAATGATGACCGAGGAACCGTTCATCTTCGAGAGTTCCGCAAGCAGCTTATCTGCAGGCGGACAACTACTGCAACCCTCTGATGTGAACAATTCCACCACCACCGGCGGTCTATCGTCTCCACTATCAGCCCTGGAGGCTCCTGTTGAAACCATCGCCAAGAGGGCTGCTAGAAACAATATTCCTGGAACTAATCTCATTCTGCCTGACTTCCCACTCCAATCACGCTTGCACGTTCATATACGAGCGAGAGCAGGGGTTTATTCCCGCAGTCAACCAGAAAGTTTTCGGAGACAGCGACTTACTTCTCGTGCAGAGACTGACCGGCATCCGGCGGCAGGGTGCGCCAACTGCCGGTGATAACTCCGAGTGAGCCGCTCCGGCGCAAGTTGGCCGCGTCATCGGGATCCATGGCGGCAAGCAAAATGCTGTAGCTGCGCTTCATCTGCACCGTGGTCGGATGTGTCTCTCCCAGCCCCTTTTCACAGATTTGAATACCTACTTGATAGGCACGCTGAGCTTGCACATATTTCTTTTGCACATAGAAAATATTAGCCAGATTCTGCCAGCCGCAGGCTACATCAGGGTGCCCCTTACCGAGACTGTTGGCAATTACTTCGATAAACTTGCGGGCATGCTCTTCTGCCGCCGGGTAATCTTGTTTGAAATAGCTTACTTTGCCAAGGTTGCAATAGCCTTGAGCCAGCCTGGGGCCATTATCCTCGCCCTCGGCCTTGCGCAACTCCATTGATTTAAGATAATACTGCTCGGCCTGGTCCATGTTCAGACGCTGCACATAGAGGGCGGCTACGGCATCGAGACAGTCGATACGACGCTCGGGGAAAAATTCTTCAGCAAGCTGCAGGAGTCTGATGCGCGTGTCGAGGGCCTTATCAAGCTTGCCTGAAATACTCAAATGCTCAAGCTTCTTGGTTAAAGTTTCCCATTCGCTGACAGCCTCGGCATGGGCATCCACAGCTTCCGAGCCATCAGCTTCGGCACCGTCGTCATGCTCTTTGTCGGCGCCATTGCCACTACCACCAGTGGCACCATGCCCACGACCAGCCGGCGTTTTCTCTGCATGACGACCTTTGTGGGCGGCAGCTTTAGCCGCACCAACTCCCGACTTCTCCGCCACAGCGGGCTTTTCCGCAGACTCCTCGGTGAGGGCTTCCAGTTCTTCTTCGTCCATCTCTTCCGGTCTGTGCCACTGCAACTCTTTGAGAGCCTGGGAGACGTCAATATCGAACCTTTCCGCATAGTCAAAAGCGATATTGCCGTGTTCCATGGGCGACTTCTTGTCTTGCACTAGCTTGCGACACTTCTCCGCCCTTTCGATGGTCTTGGCGTCAAGGCTGCCTGAAATCAAAAGCACCTGTGAAAGCACGTCGGAATTGTGCATGGCGATCTGGAAAGCTTCGTTCACCTGCGCTTCATCGGTGCGACCGAGGTTCTTGAGGAACTCAAATAGCGACAGGTAATGCTTCTCAGGCTCGGCTTCCTCGCTACCCGACTCCTCCGCCTCACTCTGAAGCTCGGAAATGGCATCCTCCAGAGAACTGCCTTCCTTCACGGCACTGATCACGGCGCGCGCATCGGTGATGCTCATGGTCTGCTCGGCCATGAGGTTTTGCACGTGCAGGGCAGCATCCATAATCTTGCGGCTGACCTGGTTGGAAGAGGTGAGAACCTGCCCCACGGGAGTCTTATTCATCAGGCCAAGCTCAAGGGCGCTGACTAAGTCGGATTGAGAAATAACTCCACAGAATAGCAAAAGCTCTCCCAGTCGCGGACAACTGCGGCTGGGCAAATCATAGAAGCCCTTCTCCTTCAACTGCACTTCCACTGTCACCTGGCGCTGCCTGGCTTCCTTCAAGGCCTCTACGGCCTGCTGCTTGCTCAGTTTGCCGTCGCGAATGAGAATCTGAGCATTGAGAGCACCGGTCAAGAGTCCTTCCGTCAGGATACCGCTGAAGACCAAAAGGCGACCAAAGGGAAGACCGGAGGTGGAGCTTTTTTCCAGGGTCTGCTGCAGTTGTTCCCGACTGACATAACCGGCATCGATGAGCAGTTCGCCCAGAGGGGTGGTGTCCTTGGTAGCTTCGTGGTTCCAACCCAGCTTGAAGAGAGCGTCATCAATAGAAACGCCGTCCTCGGCCACCAGCTTCATAGCTTTACGAGCCAGATCAAGGTCTACAAGATTTTGCTTCATCAAGCTCTGACAACGCAAAACCCCTTGCAGGGTTTCTTCCGTCAGCATCTCCGAGAGTACCAGCACTCGCCCCAGGGGCAGACTGGTCTCCTGGGCGATAGAGAGCGCCTGTCCCAGATCGCGATTATCCAACAGTCCCAGTTCAACAATCAGTCCACCGAGTTTCTTCCTCTCGCTGGCATCCAACATAGGCAAATCTCCCTAAGCTACCAAAAGTTCCCGGGGGTTCTTTCAAACCCCGCCTAAAGCAAAATGTACCCGTCCGCGAGCAAATGCTAATGCAAAAGCTAAGAAGGATAAATCTACAAAAACTTCCTAGCCGGTAAAACTTCTTCTATACCCGAGATCAGCGGCGCTTGCGATAGAGCACATGGCGCTTGAGCGGACCCTCAGGCACCAGCGGGTGATCGAAATCATCGTCCGGCATCGTGGTCATGCCCAGTTTTTCCATTACCCGCCTTGAACGCTGATTGGGTACGGCTGTCATACTGACGATCTCTTCCAGTCCGAAGTCATGAAAAGCCGCTCTCATCACTTCCCGGGCAGCCTCGGTAGCCAGACCGCGCCCCCAGTACTCCGAGGCCAAACGCCAGCCTATTTCCACACAGGGAGTGAAGTGAGCGCTGAATTTAGGTACGGAAAGTCCTACAAAACCTATGAACGCATTGTTCTCTTTCAGTTCAACGGCATAAAGCCCGAAACCGTGCTCTTCAAAACCACTTTCAATACGGCGAATCATAGCCCGTGTTTCGTCCGCATCGAGGCGACGGGGAAAGAATTCCATGACCATGGGGTCTTGATTCATGCGGGCGAAGGGTTTGAAATCACTTTTGCGCCAGCGCCGCAAAACAACCCTTTCAGTCTCAAGGGCGAGTGGTTCCAGGGGATTCAAAGGACTGAAGATACTCATGGCTCACTTTCCCCAAATGTTGAACAATTCATTAGATGCGTAACCTTTCATGTTGTCAAGTGCAAGAATGGAGCTATCAAAGAAAAGCGTATTAAAGACGAAACTCTCAACAGAATAAAAGCAAGAGCACCGAAATGGCAAACACTAACACCCCCAACCTGCGGAAACCTGATCTGACAAAAGAAGACTGGAGGGTGATATGGGGCTTCCTGGCCCTTTTTGCACTGGTGGCGCCCATAGCCATGCCGGTCACGGCCATACTTGCGCAAGTAATGGTCTGGCAATATGTTCTGGCCGGCATGCCGCAGGTCACCTTTTCTTTTGGTTTTCTGGAAAGCTGCCTGCTTGTAATCTGCATCAGTCTATCCGCCATCCTGATCAATTTAAGTATCGCTCAGCTAGTTCTATTGAAGTCCGGCAAAACCTTCAAAGAGTATTCCCTGGCCGAGCGCCGTAACCGCGAAGCCAAAATGGCGGAGCTTAAAGAACAAAAGAAGCTGTTCGATAGATCTACCGTCAGCAAGTACCTGGTCTACTTCGCAAGACAGTTCGCCCTGCTTTCCATCTGCCTGGTAGCAGCTTCACATTATTTACCGGGTAAGCTTGGCTTCGACTCAATCGGCGCCTTGCTCAACTGCGCCTTCGTACTCACAGGCATAAGAGAAATGCTGTGCCTCTTCTGGTCCATGATACTCTCCTTGGGCGTCGATCGCCTGAAAGAACGATTTCCCCAGGCAGCGCAGACCGCACAGGAAGACAATAACGACCTTTGAGGGTACAACAATCTGGTAGCAGCCAATTCCACCGGGAACAGCAAGGGAGCAATCGCCAAGTGAACCTTCGCAAAAAGCTTATCGACTATATAACAGGTGTGGCGGTGGTGGGTGCCATATCTTTGGTCAGCTTCGTGCTGCATGTGTTGTTTCCCAAAAACGGACACGGAAGCACGGTAGCTATTCAACTGTTCAGCCCCAGCTTCTGGGTGGCCTGGACCACTCTCATGCTCGTCTTTGCCTTGTTCTATGCCCTCTGGGTCTTCTTTCTCTACAACTACAATCTTGCCGGTCGCAGCAGGTCTAGATAGCTATAACCGCAGAAAATCCGGACGGAAAGACGGAGGGCAGCGCCGCAGGCGCCGGCCGAATGAGAGCCGACCGACGTCTGCAAAACAACCGAGATGAAGGCTTTAGAAATCGCCCTCTCGCACCTGTCCGGGCCCGAGTTTAACCGTACTGCCTGTATTTACCGGCTTATTGTCGATGGGTTCCCCCTTAAGTTGAGATAGGGCTTGCACGCTTTTGAGACTAGCCAGCTTGCTTGAGCCGGAGAGAGCCTTGAGATTCTCGTCATAATAATCAAACCAGGGCAGCCCGTAGTCGGCATATTGCACAGCCGTGGGCGGTCTGTGCGGGGGATTGGCGCCGGTAATCTCACGCCAGGTGAGCGAATTGGCGATGTGAACAAAGCAGCGACTGCACTTACTCGTATCCCAATCGTTTATGTCAAACCGGTCTTTATAAATCTCTTGCTTCATACGACCGCCGGGAGCCAGCCCCATAGACTGAGCCGGACTGCCTGCAGCCATCATCATTTTCACCCCCGCACTGCCCGGCGGAGGCGGCATCGAGCCGGGAGCACCCCAACCACCGAAACCACCGTAAGACCCGGTATCGCAAATCTCTCGCTCAACTCTAGGAAACAGCCTTTCGTACGCCTCTGCCTTCATGGGATAGACGACGATTTGTACACCGCCATGCTCGGCTTTGTGCGTAATCTGCTCCTCTGCCGTGTAGCCTTCACCCAGGGGCATGGCCACAAACTGGCGAATCAGCCCCTTCTTAACACAGTAGCCGTCCAGCCAGGGTTGCCCGGGCACCACCAGATAGTCTTGCGGATGGGGATGCAGCCCGTTTGTGTGAGGGGCTCCGGTCACCGCATCAATTTTGCCGGTGGAAATCTTAATGGCCATGGGATAGGAGGAACTTCGCAATGCAGAAAAGGAGGCCGAGAACAAAATCCACATGGCCTCGGACTGATACATGGGCATGATGATGCCGCCGTGCTCAAGCCAGCTTTTGGGCACCTCATCTCTAAAATCATCAACATGCACAAGGGGGAAGTTGCCGAGACCGGGCGGCAGAGGATAGACCTTGTCGTTATCGGGAATTCTCAGGGTACGCTGAAAATTGAGGCTGAGCACGGCATCTTCGTGCACTTCGGGAAATGACACCACCAGTTGATTCTGATTGAGAGTTATCATCCAAATTCTCCTTACCAATTGCCGTCGCGCACTTCGCGCACCAGATGCAACACTGCATGGTCCGGCATATCCTTTAATTCGCGAATCAGTTGCGCAAACAGACTGGGGCGCTGCTTAATGATTCGCTTCAGGTCTTCTGAAATCTTTCCCCCCAGGGCCAGTAAAACATCGGGATCTTCTTCGAGCACCCGGGCCAGAGCAATGATGGTGCCCTCACCCGGTGGAGGCTGCAAACCTCTTTCGATTTTGCTCAAATAAGACGGCTCGATTTCAATCTGAGCTGCCACGCGACGCAGAGAATAAGCAGAGGCATCCCTTGTCTGGAGCTGCTCTCTCTTGTTTCGAATGTAGTCGCCGAAATGAGTCATGTGTGTATTATCTACTACACACTACACACTTGTCAAGCCAGCCCCGAGAATGCAGGCAACCGCCCCGCAACCGCAAGTCATATCCCTCAAATCACCGCCATGCGGTAAGATTCATACTCTCGGAGACTTATGAAAAACAAAGCAGCACAATCCTTACCAGCAAAACACTATCCCGGTCTGGCGGGAAAAGCCTACTTTAACTTTGGTGGGCAGGGCGTCATGAGTCAGAAAAGCCTCGATGCCGTAATTGAAGCTTATCAATATGTACAGCGCGAGGGTCCCTTCTCAAGCAAAATGTTCAGTTGGATTGGACGGGAACTCACCGACACCAAAGAACTTCTGGCTAACATCTTCAGCGGGCCGCCCCACTGTTTTGCCCTTACTCAAAACGTCACCGAGGCGGTGAACATCGTTCTCTGGGGGCTTAACTGGCAAGCCGGCGACAGTATCATGATTACCGATTGCGAACACCCCGGTGTGGTGGATACGGTAAACAATCTAGTGCGGCGCCTGAAGCTCAACCTGATTGAGGTACCGGTGCAGAACCTGGAAGGACAAGCACTGGTAGACGAAATTGAAAAACACATCAGCAAAGACGGTCGCACGCGCCTTTTTGTTTTCAGCCATGTACTCTGGAACAGCGGCAAGGTCTTGCCGCTCAAAGAAATTAACAGCTTGTGCAGTCAATATGGAGTTCTCTCCCTTGCTGATGGGGCGCAATCGGCGGGAGTGATTCCCCTCAGCCTGAGCGACTACGACAGCGATTTTTATGCCTTCACCGGTCACAAATGGCTCTGTGGTCCGGAGGGCACCGGTGCCCTCTACGTAAAGGAAAGCCTGCTCGGCAAACTTGAACCGACCTATATGGGCTGGCGCCATCACCTGCACGGCAGCGAGCGCGGCGCAGAAAAATATGAGATAGCCACCTCTTCTTTTCCCCTTCTGGCCGGATTGCGGGCAGCACTGAACTGCCACCAGGAAGCGGGAGATGTTCGCAGCCGCTACGTAAAAATCATGGCCAATCTCAATTACTTGAAATCAAGCCTGGAAGAACTGGGAGTGCAAACCGTAGTCGGTGCGGGCGCCTCGGGTCTGCTCAGCTTCATAGTTCCCGGCAAGAATCATAATCAGCTTGTAACCGATCTGGAAAGCGACGGTGTATACGTCAGGAGCATTCCTGAACCCGACTGCTTGCGCGCATCCATTCACTATTTAACTGAAAGCGATGATGTAGACCGCCTGCTGGCCGCCGTCAAGAAACGACTCTAGCCTGAGTGTCGCCGGAAGTGCTTAAGTATCAGTACATTGCTGATGGGCTCACGGCCTTCCAGTTGCCCGGCGATTTCCCGGGCAAGAGCGCTCCAATCAGACTCACCAATACCCTGGTAAAAGTTCTGCTGAAAGCCGTGGTGCACCTGATCCACCCAGGCATCCCAGAACGTTAGCGCAATGGCGAGATCTACAGAGCCCGGTTCATCTCGATTGTTGCTGCGGTATTCCTCAACCGCATCGAACTCTTTGCCGACCTCAACCAGCCGCCCCTCTTCCTGCCTGAAAGCATCCCTGCGCAAAGCCTCAATCAACAAAAGCTCCAATTTTTGCAATTGTAGAATTCCCCACTAACGAAACCCAAGACCGGCCAAAGGCAACCGCACGCGGTCGTCGCATCCTACTTAGCGTTTTCCTCAGGAAGAACGAAATCGGCAACGTTTTCTATGTGTACACGATCTTTTGTCCATCTGGGTTCAGACATCGATGAAAGCGTATTGAGCGGCGCCTGATCGAGGGGCACACCACTGCCGGTGACAAGCCGCACTTTGCCGGGACCTTTCTCTTTCGGTGCTTTGGTAGGCAAAAGCCGTGGATAGGCATAAACCTCCACGGCAAACTTGCCATCCGGACTTTTGAAGGTAGTCTCAAGCTGCGACTGGGCATCGTATACGATACCAGCCAGAGTCAAAGCCACACCGGCCATGGTCAATACGAAGACCAGGGTTTTGAAGGGTCCGGCCTTGGGCTTAAGCGATACACTTGATTCTTCCATGGGGGCAGTCTCTGACGGTTTCTCTTGAACCTCGGGAGACTGTTCTGACACGGCCTCAGCGGGCATGCGGTCAGCTTCTTGATCACTTGTCACGGCATTTCATCCTCCAGAGTAATGATACTCCTTCGGAAAGCCTTTATGGATTGCTCGGGGTTGAATTGTCAAAATTCAACTACAACATCAATGTTGATAAACAATCGACTCTTTGTAGATCACATCATCTTGGAAGAGCCAATCGGTGCTCTTTTTGAGCAGCGCGATGTCTCTAAAATCACTATCGGGGTAGGTTCTCTGCTCCAGGGCAAGCCGGGGAGTCCGACCGCTCCTGTAGCGGTTTTCATTATTGAGTTTCTCAATTCTCTCAAGCACGTCCAGCCGATCCGAAGAAGAGCTCAGTCGATTGAGAAACTTAGTTAACGCTGTCATGTTGCCATTTTCAATAGATTCCGTAAGCTCACGAATTCTTTCGTCACTTACACGAGAGTGTCTTGCATCTGCCATTTGGTCACCCCCTGTATCCGCCATCAACAACCCCATAGTAAGCCTACCCTTGACTTCCGCAAGTGGTAAAAATACTAATGAAGTCTCGAACCCAAGGCCCATGCGGAAAAAGATTTTCAGGCAATAAAATTCCGCTCACTTTGCAGACTCAAGTCTCTCAAGACGCTGCAAAAGCGGCTTGCAATCATCGAGCTGACCAAAGCGCCGAAACAACTCCAGTTGCGCACGCAGGCAGTCCTTCAGCAGTGCTTCCATTTCGCGATCAACTTCCCCGGCTTCTTCCCGCTCCCCTAGAGCCTTCTCGCACACAGAGATGGCTTCCGCCTGAGCACGGGCTGCCAGATTGAATTTACCGTTGAGGCGATAGTCGCGCCCCAGGGCCAGCAGTGACTTGGCCAGCAATCTCCGGCCAGGCGGGCCGGCTTCCTGACGGCGCCTTGCTAGTTGCACACCAGCTCTCAAACAGGCTTCCGAAAGATAGCCCAAATGCAATCTATACTGCAGCATCGAAGCGGCACTTTCCAGGTTCTCTGTGGCCTTTACTACCGAGGATGCCGGCAGTTCGGCATCGGCTCGCAACAAGCTTTCCGCCGCCAGCTTCTTGTCACCGGCTCTCTCGCTCAAATATGCAAGCAAATAAAGGTCGGCCGCACCGCCGTCCCGATGCGGTCCCAGCACCACCGGTAGTGCGGCAGTCTGCACACAGACTGCCGCCTCAAGAAATTCCTCCGCCCGCAGCAAACCATCGATTTTCATCTCTTGCCGGACAAATACCGCTATACACGAGCCGGCAGCAACAATTAATGCCAGCACAATCCCAGAGGCGATCTTGTTTCTACTCAAAATGCTAAAAGCATACTCCCGCTTAACTACACCTATTCCCCCGGCTCCGGATGCACGGTCTGACCGCGGAAGCCACCCAACTGCTTCAACCTTGACTCCGCCTCCAGCAGCGAAACCTTATCGCGGGACAGCTCTTCCTCTCGCCGCGCCAGCTCCTGCTCGAGCATGGAGCGCATGGAAGGGGTGAGTTCGGACTGGGCCAACTTCAACTTAAGCTGGGTAATATTGCTGTTATTCTGCCTGACCGCCTTTTGATAACGATCCACATCACTCCAGGCGCGGCCTTGTTCAATGAGGAGCTGCGGATCAGGCTTAGGGCTCTGCGGCAAGGGCTCCAGCAATTCCGGCTGTGGCACAGGAGTCGAGGGAGCCTGCCTATCCCGGCTCGGAATCTCAATTAAATGGGAAGGGTCAGTAGTTGACTCGACCGGCACTTGCTGCTGCTTTTGCTCAGGGGAAGAGGCTTCATTTCCAGCGCCGGAAAGAGCTTTTCTAACACCTCCCACCATAAAACCGAACAAGGAAAACGCCAGAACACCAAGCACTACTTTCTGGCGGAGAGACAAGGAGAAGCCAGTCAAAAAGGCATCTTTCCTGGCGTTTGAAGCGCTTGCCGGGTCGGTCCGGTTTGCATTTTGAGAATCAGAGGAAGCTGCGGAGGCGGAGGTGGAAGACGTGGAAGAAGTGGAAGAAGAAGATGATGATGATGATGATGAAGCCGCAGACGACGAAGAAGACGATGCACCGGCAGCACCGGCTTGCCTCTGGGTAGCACCACTGCCGCTCCCACCAGAGGCAGAGTCACCGCCGCCGGGGGCGGAAACACTTCCTGTGGCTATTGCTGCAGGCTGACAAAGACAATCGGGTCCGTCTCGATGCTCTCCCCCCTGAAAATGTGCCTTGAGGATATCCCGTGCATGATTGAACTTAGCCAGTTCCCGGTCGGCCACCGGCTTATCGTCGCCTCTGGCTTTGTCTGAGTGCCAGAAACGCGCCAGCAACTTATGCCTGGCAACCACTTCCTCCCAGGTAGCGCCCGGTTCCAGATCAATTGTCTGCAAAGCCTTGTGGATGGGATTGTTATCCATTTCAGTAAACCCGGAAAAGCAGAGAGGAAACAGCCAGGCTCATAAGCAAGAATGAATTTCAGCCAACTGCACTTTGCGACAATAATATAACGGGGCCGTGGCAACTGGGTAAACTATAGGGAGTTTAGCCCGGGGGTCCAAATGCTTTATCGCTCTTCCAAATGCGCCCTGACCGCAGCCTTCATAGCCCTGACGCTGCTTGACACCCAGGTCTGGTGCGCAGCCGGTCCGACCAGGAGCGACACCGATAGCAAACCGGGCGGTGCAGTCAACCCTGAAGCGGATAAGAGACCCGCAGCCGCCGGCAAGGAAGAAAGAGAAGATATGTTCGCCGGTCGCCGTGGGCACGGGCACCGGCACGGTATGCCTGGAATGCACGGTATGCCCGGCATGTCCATGCCGCACCTCAGCGACCAGGAAAAGGCACAATTGCGCAAAGAAGCCCTGGAGCAAGAGCGAAAACTCTACGCACGCTACCTGGTCCATGGCGCCGCCGACCTGGACAAGAGCCAGGCAGACAAAGCCTATCAAAAGGGCGGGGCGCTTCTAGCCGAGGGCAAATTGAAGGAAGCCGTTGCCAGCCTCGACACGGCCCTGAAGCTCTTCGGCACAAAAGAAGAAAAGGCGCTCTACAAAGATCCTCGTTTTCTGAAGTTTCGCCAGTCCCGAACCTATTTGACCAGAGCCATGTGCCATATGCGCCTGAATGACAATGAGAGCGCCGAAGCCGATCTCACCGACGCGATTTTCTTTTGTTCGGACTATTCAATGCCATATAGAATGCGCGCCGGTGTCTACAAAAATCTAAATCGCCAGGAAGAATGCCTGAAAGACCTGGCCAAAGCCAGTAATCTCACACCTTTTCCGGCTTTCATTGAAGTAGACATGCGGAAACTTGGTATGCAGGGCAACTTTGGACTGAGTTCGAACGCAAAGAACTTGCTTCACAAGAAATTCGGCTCCATGTTCGAAGACATGGCCAAGCGCATTTACGTAGACGGCATGAATAGCCTCAAAAAGAGCAAAATGCATAGCGCCTATGAGAAAGGTAGAATTGCCAGGGACGATGATAAGTTCGAAAAAGCGCGTGGATACTTCACTGAAGCAATCAAGGCCGGCGACAGCCCCGAGGAAAAAAAGCTCTTCAAAAAACCCGAGTACTACAAAATCACTCTTGGCAGAGCTTATCAAAACCGAGCCTTCTGCTCTCTCAACCTGAAGGAATTTGAAACAGCAATAAAAGACTTAAATCAAGCCATCAAGCTTGATCCGGAAGCGCAGGAGAATTACATCAACCGGGGCAAGGCCTATCAGAAGCTGGGCAAATCAGCAGAGGCCAGAAAAGACTTCGACAAAGCTCAGAGCATGACTTCTACGGAAGTTTCTCCCAATTCAGACTGATTGTTTGCTGCGGGTTTTCAGTATCCAGTTGGTGAAATACTCTTGAATATCGGCTCTGGAGATGCCGTCCTTATCTGACCATTCTTCGTCATAAGCAGCCTGTATTTCATCAATGCGTCTGAGCAAGAAAAAAATATAAGAGCGCGATTTGTAATCGGTATGCGGATCGTCAAAGGCTTGCCGCAGTTCTGTACGACAAATGAAGCCATCACCGTTCTTATCCAGCCTGTTGAAGGAGTCAAAGGCAAATTGCTTGATCTCGTCGAAGGTTCCGGCTATACAGAGGCCGCCTGTATCGCGCCGGTGCGTGGAAGCCTCGGCAGTGGAGAGAGAGAAGTAATATCGCGGCTCCGAAGAACTCAAAGAGATGCCCCCTTTGCCGGAATCAGGGTTGGCGATGCAAAAAGCGCAACACCTTCAAAATAAATGATTCCACGAATGGGACTGATTTTATCCACCGAATCAGCCCCAGGTGCAAAACTTCAGCTTATATAATTCGCCCAGTATTCGGTCCTTTCTTTCCAGTCGCAAGAATCGTTGCCGCAAATAAGTGTCACCTTGGAGCCGGCAGTATCACCGTCAAGACCGGAGCCCGGACCGTCATAGGCCGAGCTTATCATCTCAACAAACTTTTCGAACTTGCTTACTGGCTTGTGGCAACTGGGGCAGAGCATTTTTTTGTCAGCTATGGCTTGCTTAATTACCGAAAGGGACATGGGCATCTCCACAAGAAATTGAACAGAATCGAAGCGACTGAAGTTAGCACAGCACAAAAATTATCGCAAGTCATGGGTACCAGCATCGGACAGTTTCAGCAAGGCGCTCTCGATGCCCTTCACAGCCAGAGTCATGCGTCTAAAGTCGAGCTTGTCAATCGTGTCGTCGGGAGTATGGTAGTAAGGATAACGATAAGGCGCAGTGTCGGTGATCATGAGGGCCGGATAACCCAACTGTAAGAAAGGCAAGTGATCGGACCAATCCACACCTGATACGAAAGCCGGTGCGGCGAGCCCCTCGGAAGGCAGTGAAGAGTTTTCCCTGAAGAGTCCGGAGAAGCGCTTAACAAGCGGTCTAGCCTCAGAGGTGCTGATGAAAGCTAGAAAGTTGCCCCGGTCGGGATAGAGCCCGCTCAGAAAGGCCGGACAACGCTGCGAACCGGGCAGATCGGTGAAAAACCCGATGGTCTCCAGGGAGAGCATTGCAACAACCTGCTCTTTGCGCTCAGCGCAGCGCCTGGCATATTGCGAGCTACCCATCCCATCCGTACGGAAGTAAAATTCTTCATTGGGAAAGGCTACAAATCGCAGAGTTCGTCCGGGGTTTGCCAGTCTGCAGTTTTCTGCCAGAGCTAGCAGTGCGGCAACTCCGCTGGCGTTATCATTCGCTCCTACCGTATGTGAAACCGAGTCATAGTGCGCACCTACCACCACAGTTTCGCCGCGATGCGCTTGCGAAGTACCGGCAAAGGTCAATTCAATATTCGTAAACTCTTTGCCGTCATAAGTAAACGGCAAGAATTCCACTTTTCCGCCGCACCGTTTCATGCGATCACCGATATAGGCAACTGTTTTCGCCATACTGCCGGGTACCAGGTGACAACGAGGACCAATCTCTGTCAGGGCCGCAACATGACTGCGCAAGCGTTCCTGTAGTGCAGAATCGTCAGTATCAAGAGCCGGAATCGGACCCTGGTAAGAGCGCCCAGGCATAGCCGTACAGTCGAAGACGGCACCGGCAATTGCGGACAAAACAGCCAGAAAAACGACTGCGGTAGCAACTAGAATTTTCCTCGGTTTAGGCATTGCGTATTGATTCCACGCCAAAGGCGCAAGCATTCTATCTTCGAAACAGTCTAAAAGCCTCGGCCATCAGAACGCTTGCAGCAAGCAACAGTTGTTTAACTGTTGTTTGCACTAACCTCTCTGGGGGATAGGCAGACGTCTCAAGCCTGGCTAACCTGATAATGGGGGCAACAACTCAACAATTGAAACCGCCGGTAAAAACAGCTTGCTTTAGACTTACTCAGGAAAGTCGGGCTGTGCCGTTGCGCCCAACCGTCAGACGCCAGGCCGGCAGGAGGGAAACACATGCTTGACCAAAGACAGACGGCGACGCTGGAGAAAGGACGAACTCCCTTGCACCTCAAGCAAACATGCGCGGAACTGGATACTCTCCCGCTTTGGCGAAAGATTGCTTGTGCGCTGGGACTTTCAAGACTGTCCGGCACAAAATCGGAAACAACCAGAGAGCTTCTGCCGGAACCATCATCAGAGCTCTCGCAAAATAGCAGCCCCGAGCAGGCGCAGATAGCAGAGGCGGCCCCAGCGGTCCCAAGAGTCACCGCCGAAAGCGGCACACCCAGAGCCAAGCTCACTTATGCCAGACTGGAATCGCTAGATGCCTACTTGAGAGACAAAAGTAAGAGAGAAGCGAATTCACTCTTGAGTTCCCCGGCACCGGAACTTAGTTCACCTGGCGCGTAACCAGCTTACAAAGGGCACGGCGGACTACACTCAGGCTGGACAGCGAACACTGCTCACCGGCAGTGTGGTTATAGAGCTGCCCCCTTCAGACCATTAAGAAAGAGCTGGGCAGCCATTTCCGCGTACTTATCAGGAGAGATGGAACCGCTCACCTTAAACCATGTATAGGTCCAGTTAATCGAGCCCATCAGATACATAGCCAGGGATGTCACCTCAGACTCATTCAAACCAGGGCGCAGAAGCTGAACCAGGGTTTTGATGTGGGCGACAATCTCTCTTTCCAGAGCCTTGATTTCCTTTTGCTGCTCCGGCGAAAGGGCCTTCAGACTGTTCATCAAGACCACATGCTTATCCCGCGAGCTCATATAGAGGCGCATCAGCTCCAGCACTAGCGACTCCAGTTGCTCATCGGCTTTGCGGGAGGATTGCACAGCTTTAGCAGCCGTCTCTACCAGCAAAAGGCAGTGGCTGTGGAGCATTTGATAAAGCAACTCTTCCTTAGACTGGAAGTAGTGATAAACAAGGGCCTTGGAAACGCCTAATCCGGAAGCTATGGATGACATCGACGTGGCGTCGAAACCGCGCTCGGCAAACATAGCCGCCGCCTTATCCAGGATTTCCCCTCGCCGCTCTTCATAGTTCTCGGCGCGCGGTCTTACCATGGCGCATACTCTGCGCTTTTGAAATTAATCATCGTGTCCCTGAACCGGAATTAAATACGCATTCCTGAAATAGGATACGCACTCCTAGAATATAGGAATGATCTTGTCGCAGTCAAAGGCCACGTCTTCACCATCCACATCAATCTCCGGCAAGGCCGGGAACTTGACGCCGTATGGTTCAACAATAGTCTTCAGGCGCACCACGGCGGTTCGCCAGTTCTCCCGCCGCTCTTCCAGGGTGAGGATACCGAACCCGGCCTCCCGAGCCTTCTCTTCCAGCAAACGCTGTGCCGGCATGAAGGTAGGAGGCAACTGCCAGAATTCGGACGGAGGCTCATACAAAATGCCGGAGAGGAAAATGAACCCGGCCCGGAACTGCTTGGTGATGGTGGATTTTTCTTCGTCGGTGAGCTTGGGCAACACTTCCTTCAAGAGCGCCAGACAGAAACTCAGGTGGCGACCCTCGTCACGACCGATGTTGCGGAAAGCTTCTTTGAAGACAGGAATCTGAGTACGCTCATACATGCTGTGGAAAAGGGTGGACGAAGCCACTTCACCAAACAGGAAAGAGCTGAAGAGAATGGCCATGGGATAGTGCTCAACGGCTGTCTTATAGCCGTTCCAATACCTGGCACCGTTGTGATAGAGCCACTGAATGTTGTTACGGGCCAATTTGCCCAGTTCGGTCTCCGGCTCATAGCCGAGCGGACCACCGGGGGTGAGCTTTGTAATTGCCCTGCCGCAAACTTCCTCGTGGTTCATTTCGTCTCTGGCCACCGAGAAGAAACACTTGCGAATGGCGTCTTCTTCGTGGGTTTCATAAGCATGAATCATAGCCCGGCAAAAAACGGCGGGTCCGGAAGCATCGAAGACCGAAAGCAAGGCGAACCAGTAAGAAATGGCATAGCGCTGGTCGAGGGTCATTTTTTCCACTTCCAGAGTGCGCCACGGCAACTGACCGGGAGACCAACCCGGATCTCTGGAACTCTCGTAAATATCCAACAGTCTGGGTGTCTCCACCCGCCATTCCATTGGGAAAATATTGAGCTTATCAGTGATTTTGGGAGCATCCTGAGCGTTGAGCAGAAGTTCGGCCGGGTCAGGCATACGATCGTGCTGACTGGGCGGCGCCGTCAAATCCTGGCAGGAGGCTGAGCTGGTCACCTTTGTCGTAGCTTTTTCCGCACATGACTTGGATGCGGAAGACTTTGCCGATTTCTCTTTTGTAGCCATCTCTTGAGTACACTCCAAAGTAGTTGTAGTCACTGCCCTATCTAGCTCCTCAAAAACTCTCAGACCAGCTCGGTATGGGAAATCATTCATTGACCAACCGGCCGGTTAATGAATATCTTAGCAGCAGATATACAGACTGGTAACCTTTTTGTAACCGGTTGGGATAGTTTTAATCTGCCGACGGAACTTGTGGCTGCAATTCAAAACCGCCCGCGGAGAAAGATCGTTTATAGCGATAAGCTGCTCGTGGCTAAGCTGCTCGTGGCTAAGCTGCTCGTGGCTAACCTGCTCATGGCTAAGCTGCTCATGGCTAAGCTGCTCATGGCTAAGCTGCTCATGGCTAAATCGGGGTCCGCACCCTTCTCTTTTCTCTGACCGGGCTTTGTAACAATAGTGATGCGAAGAAATATTACATCTGCGTCTCGCGCCTTTTTCACAATTAAAACCCTTGCTGCATCTGCCTTTTCAGCGTCAAGCAGATTTAATTTCTGCTGTTACATGGCTCAAGCCATAAACTCAGACTTTTTCAAAAGACATACCGGCAGGGCATTTCTGCTCATCAGCAAGACGCAATTCGCACCGCCTGCAATACGACGACCGACAAATCGACCGACCCACAATTCCCGGCCCACACACTTAACCAACTGTTGGTTCGCCCCCGAAAAGGTGAAGGTCGGGTCTGACGATAGAAGCACCGGCACTGCCAAATCATGCCCCAAGGCCACAGAAGTAAATAAGTCATGCAGCAACGCCTTCTCCAATACTTCCAGGATAAGTCCGGACGAATCAAACTAGTTCGCCTGCTCCTCTTTGCCCTGCTCTGCTTCTATGTCGCCTTGAACCCGGCCGTAGTCTTTGCCTATTTCGAGTTTCGCCCGATCAAGGTGAAGCAGTATCTACCGGACGAGCCTCGCTACAATCGCAGCGAGGTTACCATGAAAGGTGCAGAAGACAGCCGGCTTTCCGCCTGGTATTTCCAGAATCCGCAGGCCAGGTACACGGTGCTAATCCACCACGGTCAAGCCGGCAATCTCTCCCACTATCTCGAAAGTGCGCACGCCTTTTATGATGCCGGCGCCAGCGTTCTACTCTATGATTACTCGGGCTACGGCAAAAGTAATGGACAACCAAGCAACAAGCAATTGCTGCAAGACGCCGAGACCGCCTATCAATTTCTCACAGGCGCGCTAAACACACCGAAAGAGCAGATTGTGCAAGCAGCAATTTCTATGGGTCATGGTCCGGCATACAGCCTGGCACGCAACCATCCCGTAAGAGCCATGGTTTTAGTCAGTCCTTACAAATCCCTCGAAAGCGTCTGGCGACTCAGACTCCCCTATCTCAATTGCTACCCGAGCTTCTGCTTTCCCGCTCCCGATCTGGCATGCAACGATCTATTTCAGTGCAAATCTTTCCCCGTACTGATGTTTCATGCCTCAGATGATCCGATTTTGCCCGTCGAACAGGCAGACGAAATCTACCGAGAATGCCGCGGACGGAAGACCTTCTACCGAGGTCCCATGGGCGGTCATCTGGGCTGCTTAACGGCGGGAGCGCGGCAGGATCCAAATTCGGCTACAGCACTTTGCGCTCGCTTCCTTACTTCCCTCAACTGAGCACCACAAAATTTAGCCGGCGGAAGCACTGCGGCGCTGACACTGCTGCGCCACCAAACGAGCCTTACGCAACCGAGGGTCATCAGCGTTGATTTCCGCGCAAGCGTCATACAACCCCTGGGCTCGGCCAAAGTCTCCAGACAAACAGTAGGCACCGGCGAGCATAAGCGAGTTATCGAAACAGGGGTGGATTGCCGCTGCTTGTTTGCAACAGCGCAAAAGCCCAGTGATTGCAGCTTGATCTCGCGGACTCAGAACGCAAGCCCTGCGATAAGCGGCGGAAGCGTTTCGCAGCCTTGCCAGGCTGAGAGGTTCAGCGCCCTGCCTGAGGGCCGCCGTCGAGGCGTCCATCAAACTGTCTCCCAAAGCCACATTGGCTCTGGTCAAAAGAGCCCGATCCGTCTGCGCCCAGGTTGATTCAACAGCTTCCTTCAATTTCTCAAAGGCCAACTTCCTTTCACCAAGCCGCAGGTAAAGCATAGCCAGGTGATATCGCGCCACCCCGTTGTCCTGCATCTCCTCTACGCGGAGGCGCTCAACCAGAGCATCGTAAAGCTTGCCCTCTTTCTCGAGGCGCGCCGCTAACATTTCTCGCTTAGAAGCGGGGGCATCACTGGCCTTAATTCTGGCAATACTTTCTTTGAAACGCAAAACCCGCTTTAGCAAAACAACTTCTCGGTTGCTCTCCAGATCCAGCTGATCTCTGGCAATTTCCTGCGACTCCTTAACCCGGCAATGTGAGAAATACTTGAGCCCCAATGCGGCAATTCGGCAGCTGTAATCAGGATTACCAGCGGCCAACTCGTTGACACGCATAATCTCATCCAACAATTTACGAGTAATTACAACATCATCGCTACCGGAAACCGGCACACTTACTCCAGCTAAAGCATGCTCTCTACCTCGATCCACATACTCTCCCAGATTCCATCCATAACAAGAGCGCGGCCAAAAGGCATACTCATCGCCAGCCGGACGGGGCAGTCCGCTCATCTTCATGCCAGGCGGCAAGGCGATGGTTCTGGGCATGATCGGGAAATCAGCGGGCGGCAACTCTTCCTCTGCGGCCACCTCCCTGCAGGTCAAATCACAAAGGGAGAGACCAAGCATCTCACGGCCATCAGGCATTACTACCAGCTTTTTGTACTCATCTCGGGGCAGATGCACTGTGTCATCCTGCTCGGCAATGGTGCCGTTCGTGCATCCTTCTAATAATGGAGGTCCCCCGGGAAGGCCTCCGTTCCTACCCGTCACAACTGTGTAATCCCCGTAATCGGCAACTTCGAACTCCACAACATTCTCCATGCCGGCGCTAGGGCCACTGCCAAAGGCGTCCTGGGCTTGCATGGACGGCGGAAAGGCGAGAACAAAAGCGGAAACGAGACTGAAAACGGGCACAGGCGATGCCAGCCCGCAAGAAAAAGGGCGCTTGACCGTAGTCATTTTATTGGAGCTCCTGGATAGTAAAGGGACCTTTTCCCAGTCAACGTTGCCAAGATAATAAGACCGGTACCCGCACTTTGACACCGGAAAAACCCTAGACCGAAAACCGCCAAAAACACCGGCAGCGGCAAAGGAAAGTCAAAAATTCTTATGGTGCCGGCCTGGTCTGGCCAAAATCGCACTTCGTCTGGTATATATAGACGGTCTACCCAGGGGACTTGGAATATGCCGGAAGAAGAAGACGTCGAAGAACTCGAAAACATTGAAGATATGATGCCCGAGGATTTCCTCGATCTTCTCAGCGCCACGCCGCCCACCGAACTTATCGCCAAGTATCCGCGTCCCGAACTGGCTGTAGCTGCCGAAGGGGCTGCCGAACTGTTTTATTCCGACGAAGAAACAGACAAAAAGAAATTCGCCAGACTGCTGGATTTGACCAACCGCCTTTGCAAGAGCAAGGAAAAAGCAAACGGTCTGAACCTGGCCAATTCATACTATTGCCTCGCCTCCTTCGTCTACAGAGCAAAAGAATATGAAGAAGCCGCCGATCTGGCTCTGAAAGCCGTAACCACGCGCTTGAACAGCGGCAGCGAAATTGCGGAATCTTCAGCTCTGCACGATTACTTCTTACTGGTAAACGCCCTTTGCTGGGCCAAACAATTCGAGGAAGCCCATAAGCAAGCTTCCGCCTGGCTGACCCTGGCCGACAAAGTGCACACCCAGGGAGACACTTACAAAGCGGAGATTCATCTTCTGCTCGCCCGCATTTACGAAGAGCTGAGTAAAATTGCCGAAGCCGAGCAAGAATTCACTAAGGCACTGGAAGTACACGACAAAGCCAAGTCGAAAAACCCCAGCGAAGCCAAAAACGCCTATCATGCCTTCGGCGAATTTCTCAAACGCCGCGGTAGAGACGGAGAAGCCGAAGAATTTCTCACCAAAGCCAAGGCTATCAAAGCGAAATAGGGCGCCGACACAGAGATAATGTGCGGTAGATTCACACTTAGCTGCGATCAAGCTGAGCTTATCGAACGTTTTCAGGTAGACGACGTCTTCATGGAAACGGCTCTGACGCCTCGCTTCAACATAGCACCATCGCAATCGGTGGCCGCTATTGTGGCCCTCTCCAAAGATGGTAAGCGGGTCCTCACCAGCTTTCAGTGGGGTCTAATTCCGTTCTTTGTGAAAGAGCAGGGCAAGGCTCGCCCCATGATCAATGCCAGAGCCGAGACACTGGCTGAAAAGCCGTTCTTCAAGACGGCTTTGCTGAGAAGGCGCTGCCTTATTCCGGCCGACGGTTTCTATGAATGGCGCACGGTGCCGGGCACGAAGAAAAAGCAACCACTCTGGATCCACCTCAAGGGCGAAAGCAGTGAAAGGGCTCCGCTATTTGCCTTCGCCGGTCTCTATGACAAAAACGAACATATTCTCAATGCCGAAGGCGAACCGGTAAAGACTTGCACGATCATCACCACGGAAGCAAACGAAAGCATAAAGCCGGTGCACGACCGCATGCCCGTCATTCTGGGAGCCGAGGGTATCAAGCTCTGGCTCGATCCCTCCGTACAAGACCCGGCTCAACTCTCCGCAGTTCTACAACCACTGCCGGCGAACGTCATCGCCATGTTTCCGGTATCCACCAGGGTCAATTCGCCCTCTTACGACGGTAAAGAATTAATTCTGCCGGAACCGACAGAAACCCAGTAGCACTGCGGCACTGCCCTCTTCAGCCAGTTAACAATTGGGATTAACACCGCTTTGAGCCGGGTAACTGACTAATTGAATGCTAGCGGCAATATACGAGGACAATCATGAAATTAAAGACCGCGAGACGCTGTCTCATTCTGGCTACGGTCATGCTCGGTCAGATCAGCCAGCCGGGCTTCTGCAAGCCATCGGCCGGCGATGACGGTGAGCGCCAATCCCACAAACACGGCAAAGCCACCACCCCCGACATGAGGGTAAAAAAGCAGTATAAGCGTATCGAAATGGGTCTCAAATCAGGAAAACTGACGGAGGCTCAGGCTAACAAACTGAGGAACCTGGTATCGGCAGTAGAACAAGACATCAAAGCCAAAAGAGCGGCTAATGGTGGGGAACTGAAAGAGGAAGAAAAAGTACGGATTGAAAATGTCCTCAAACAAAATGCCAATCAGATAAATACTGCTCTGGGCGCCGGCACAAGCATGGATGAAGGACAGGACGTTCTCGGTCCCGAATGGAAGCCGGGTCCCGATGGTGCACAAAACCCCAAGGCTCTTCTCAAACAAATGAAGGCCCAGGAAAAGCGGGCGCTGCGGCAGGAAAAGCAAGCCAATGAGCAAGCCCTTGAGCAGCAACAACTCGACTACGAAAAGGAAGTAATCTACAATTTAAGCCAGCAGAAGGCTGCCGTGCAGAGAAAGAAAAAAGAGCTGGAAAATGTCAGAAAAGAGAGCGGCGCCAATTGAGAAACGAACCCTCCCGGCTACTTTCTACCGCAGCCGCAGGCTCTATGAACACTCTCTAGATGCCATTTTTGCCAGGACCTGGCAATGGCTCACAGACAGCCACAGCTATCCGGAAGAAGGTGCGGTGGCGCCTGTTACGCTCCTGCCCGGCGCCTTGAATGAACCGCTTCTGCTGGTGGCCGGAGCCAACGGTGAGAGTCCGACCTGCCTTTCAAACGTCTGCACCCACCGGGGAGCCATCCTGGTGGAGCACGGCTGCCAGGCCAAGTCTTTGCGCTGCCGCTATCACGGACGCCGCTTCAGCCTCGATGGCACCTATCAGTCGGCGCCCGGCTTTGAAGAGGCCGTGAACTTTCCGCAAAAGCAAGATCACTTGAGCTCGCTCAAATTGGAACACTGGGGACCATTTGCCTTCGCCTCTCTGGAACCGGCCTTTGCCTTTTCCGAGTTGATGGGGCACATGAGCGAACGCTTGAGCTTTCTCGACCTTGACCGACTTGTCTTCAAACCGGAGTTATCCAACGACTACGACATAAATGCTCACTGGGCGCTCTACGTGGACAATTATCTGGAGGGTCTGCACATCCCCTTCGTGCACCCCTCACTCACCTCGGTACTGGACCTGAAAAGCTATCGAACCGAACTCTTTCAGTACGGCAACTTACAGTTGGGCGTAGCGGCCGGCAAGGGAGATTGCTTCGATTTACCGCCGCACTCGCAGGATTACGGACAGGAAATCGGCGCCTATTATTACTGGCTCTTTCCCAACATGATGTTCAACTTTTATCCCTGGGGACTCTCGCTCAACATTGTTTCTCCCCAGGGGCATGACCGTACCAGGGTGCATTTCCGCACCTATGTACTGGATGAAACGCGTATGGGTAGTTACTCTCCGGCGGACATCAAGCAGACCGAAATGGAAGATGAAGATGTGGTGCATCTCGTGCAAAAGGGCATTCAATCAAGACTCTATCAATCCGGACGTTATGCGCCGACCTGGGAAAAGGGAGTACAACAGTTTCACCAACTTATCGCTCGCTTGATGGATACCGAGATAGGAATCGATTGAAATTGAGCCAGCAGCGAGGAAAACTCGGAAATTTGGGCATTATCAATAACATCTACTGTTTTTGAAAATGATTCAGGTGGCGGCAGGTGTCTGCTTTGAGACGATCCGGCAAAGGCAGAAGGCAAAGAAGTGCACTCTCTTTGCTGGGGCAAACGCTTGGTCTTTCCGTCCTTCTGCCGTTGACGCTTCTGCAACTGACTCTACTTTGCATAATCGGTATTCTGCTTTTGCCCATAGCGCTCTTCCTGAAGAGCTACAGGCGGCATCTGGCCAGGCAGATTGAACGAGAAATCAAAAACATAGAAGCCGTAGTGAGCGAAGCCGGTGAGCAGATTCAGCACCTCGATGACGTAGACAGAGCCGTGCTCAAGGCCCGGATGACCATAGTTAAACTAAAAGGTAAACCAGACTGAGAACCTCGGCAAGAACCCGGATTGAAAGTCTCAGTAAAATCCCTGATTGACTTTCTCTGCATTTAAAGGCATATTCGAGATTGACTTACTAAGACGCTGGAGGGAAATCCTCCGGTTCATGGACATATTCAACCAGGGAGCGATATCCCATGCAACAGGAGCCCAGGCCTCTGTCAGGCAGTCTGTCGTCACAGCTAACTTCACCGCCTGCGGAAGAAAGCAAAAAAGTACCGTTCTGGAAACACCCAAAGCGGCTCATCAAGCCTGGAGTGGTTGTACTATGTTTGATTTTTCTCAGCCATATGCTGCACGACGTGGAATACACCGGCTACGACATTTCTGTAAGAGGATGGCGAGTGTTCATGTGGCTGAAGCAGTTTTCCCCGGCCCATAAAAACAAACAGTATCAGTACGCTTACTCCCAAGATGCTCTTTTTATAGAGCCGGAGAAACGAATCAGCCCTTCCTACATAAAGCAAGGAGCAGTCTATGACTGTCGCTTTCTAGCCACGGTCAGCTCTTTGAGCGCGAGCCCCAGGGGGCGAAAAATCATAATGAACAGCATCAAGAGAAATGAGGACGGGACCTACCTGGTCACCATGGACGGTATCAATCAGAGTTACCGGATCACACCACTGACGCCACTGGAAAGCATCTTGTATGCGCGGTCCCTATCATTTGATCAGAAGGAGGGTGGAATCTGGCTGCCGCTTTTGGAAAAGGCTTACGGGACCTGGCGAAACAGTAATCAGGCACCGTACTATGTATTCCTTCGCACGGCCAAGCACCTGATATTCGAGGGACGCCTCAGTCCTCAAACAGAATTGCCAGGCTTCGGCGCTTCCTTTGGCGCGGCCGACAACGGAGCAACAGAAGCCCTCACCGGACACGACATGAAGGAATACTCGACCTTTCATTTCGACTGTGGAGACTTCGGTCTGGGCAAAGGCTATGTCACTCTCAGGCAGATAGAGAGCTGGCTGGGGCGCGAAGCCGTGCGTAAGAAATACATAGATGAGCAAGACAAAGTTCTCACCGACGCCATCAGGAATCAGCTAATCTGCATCGCCACAACGGAAATTTCCGGCAATTGCCAGACTTACGGGCTGCGCTCCGGACACGCCTATGCCGTGATTGGCTACGACCCCAAAATCCGCTGCATCAGGCTCGCCGACCCCTATGGTTCCGGTGATTTCAAGTTGCTCAGCACAGGTCAACCCATAGACAAAGTTGACGATGGCATATTTCAGCTTTCGCTGCACGACTTTAACGAACTATTCTCTCACCTGCGCATAGAGGATATTCCGAACTAGCGCTTGGGCCGCTGCTGTCCTGGACCCCCGCGCTGGTCACAGGCCTGGAAGACCGCCTTAGCTAGATGATCCCGCAATTCAGCCATGGAGAGGCGGCTGGGATCACCAAGAAGCGGCGCCGCCTGGGCGAAGTTATCCTTCATATACTGAAAGACTTTTTTGTCCTTATCGTTAAATTTGTCACTCTGGAGCATGCCATCCAGTTGCTTCATGTCAAGGCCGCTCTGACGCATGGTGCCGCCAACAAACTGATCCATTCGCTGGAACAGGTTGCTTGTCTGCATATGAGGCAACATTTCCTGGAACTTGCCGCACTCCTGGGGATTAAAGGCGACCTGCCTGAGATTATCACCAGCACTATCTTGATTTGGATCGTACACTGCTTTGCGAACGTTATCGCCTCTATCTCCAGACATAGCTCAGCCCCCAAAATTTAACGTCTCCCACTCTATACCCCGTGGAAGCGGCCGGAAAACCCCACCGCCGCCAAGGGGGAAAAGACGGATAACCGACCAGGAGAGATTGAGCAAGAAAGGGAGGCTGGGTGGAAGCTTTGCAACCAGCGGACTGCGCACTTAGCATTTTCGAATGCTAATATCATATGCCTATGTCAAAAATACTCCTGATCGAAGATGATGAAGAGCTTTCTACCACTGTGGCGAAGTGGCTCACCCTGGAGCGGCATGCCGTAGAGGTGACCAGCGACGGGCTCAATGGACTCGAACGCATTCTGGGCGGTGATTTTGACATCATTGTCTGCGATGTCAATCTACCTGGCATAGACGGTTTCCAGATTTGTAGACGGTACCGAGACGCCGGCGGCCAGACACCGATCATTTTGCTCACCGGTAAAGCCCAGATCCAGGATAAGGAAACCGGCTTCGCCTCCGGGGCAGACGACTATCTCACCAAACCATTTAGCGTTAGAGAGCTGTGTGCCCGGATACGTGCGCTTTTGCGCAGACCGGACACCTACAGAGGAAGTGTCACGGTTGGTAAGCTGCATCTAGATCTCACGGCCAGGAAAATCATCAAGGAGGGCAAACCGCTCTCTCTCTTGCCGGTAGACTATGCGCTATTGGAATTCCTCATGCGCCATCCCGGTGAAACCTTCAGCACAGACACGCTCATTTCAAGAGTCTGGGCCACCGATAAAAATCCTACGGTGGAGGCCGTGCGCTCTTCCGTCAAACGCATTCGCAAAGTCATAGACGAACCAGGTTTGGAATCTATGATCGAAACAGTAAACAAGATAGGCTACCGCCTCAACAAGAATTAGTGCCGGGTTAATTGCATCAAGATCGGCCCCCCACCAGGCAACATTCCAACCCGAATGCTTGACAACACAGTTCGCCGGCACCGCCGGACCAGCCCGGAGTGACGCCGAAATCGGCACGGACGGCTGCACTTGTCCAATTGCAAGAAGAAGTACTCCAGCAGCCCTCAAGGCATTCTAAACTAAAATAAAGTATAGTAAGCTCTACTAGCTTTTTGCGCCACGTCGCCACCTATTGCCCCTCCCCAAGCAGAATCAACCAGCCGATGACAGTCCAAGACGCCACTCAAATCGAATCGCAAAGCGCAAATGGAGACTTTCTGCTCAGTGTCGTCGTTCCCATGTATAACGAGGAAGAAGGCGCAAAAGAATGTGTAAAGCGGCTCAAAAATGTCCTTGATGGTATGAACTGTCGCTACGAAATCTTATTTGTGAATGACGGCAGCAGAGATCGCACCCTTGAGATTCTGAAAGAGGTTCGCGTTCATGAGCCAAATATCAAAATAGTCGACCTCAGTCGCAACTTCGGTCACCAGTTGGCCATTACTGCCGGCATCGATCTGGCCGGTGGCGATGCCGTAATAGTGATAGACGGCGACCTGCAAGATCCCCCCGAATTGTTTCCCGAGTTGGTGGCAAAATGGCAGGAAGGTTTCGATGTCGTACACGCCAAAAGGCGGAAAAGAGAGGGTGAAACTACCTTCAAATTGCTGACGGCAAAGCTCTATTATCGAATCATTCGCGAGATTGCCCAGGTGGATATTCCCGTTGATGTCGGCGACTTCAGGTTGATGAGCCGACGCGCGGTGGACGGGCTCAAATCGCTGAGAGAACAGCACCGCTATGTCAGGGGAATGGTGGCATGGCTCGGATTCAACCAGGGTACTGTGGAGTATGACCGCAGTGCCCGTTTCGCCGGTGAGACAAAGTATTCGCTCAGGCGCATGATCAGCTTTTCGTGGATCGGTCTGACTTCCTTTTCTGTGGTGCCGCTTAGACTTGCCACATTTTGCGGGCTAATTTCAGCAGTAGTCGGATTTTTCTATGCAATATATGCTCTCATCGTCAAGTTCTACTTCCACACAGCCATCATCGGTTGGACATCAATAGTGATTCTGATTCTCTTGCTGGGGGGCATACAACTAATCTGTCTGGGCATTATCGGCGAGTACGTGGGCAAACTCTATGAAGAAGCCAAAGATCGTCCACTCTATTTGATCAAAGACGTATTCTAGCCCTGCACAGTCATTCCATAACGCCGACCAACGCCTGCATGGTGAACTGAAAATGATGCAACCTGAAGTCAATTTTGGATGGGATCCAGGACAATACACCAAGTTTCTCAGTGAACGAACAAGACCAGCCATTGAACTTCTCAGTCGCCTGCCGGCGGAACTTTCGGTAAAGGAAGCCGTCGACCTGGGCTGCGGCCCGGGAAACAGCTCATCTGTCATTCATTCACGCTTCCCGGGGGCTAAGATCACGGGCATCGACAGTTCCGCCGAAATGATTCAAGAGGCCAGACAAAAGCATCCGTCCATACACTTTGCAGTGGCAAGCATCAATCAGTATCAGACGCCGGAACCTGTCGATTTGATTTTCTCAAATGCTGCCTTGCACTGGGTTTCAGAACACGAAAAGCTTCTTCCTCGGCTCATGAATTCGCTCAGGAAAGGCGGCGCACTAGCAATTCAAATGCCGAACAATCACATGGAAATAACCCATATGACCATGAGAGAGATCGCAACCGGCTTCACCTGGTCCAAAGATCTAAGTGAAATAAGAAGCACCCCACCAGTTCTGGAAGCCGAACAATACTATGATATGTTGATACCACTCGCTTCCAGAGTTGATATATGGCAAACCAAGTATTTTCATGTTATGAATGATGCCGGTGCCATAGGACAATGGCTCTGCAGCACAGGTTTACGCCCGTTCTTAGACGCTCTTCCGGCAGATGAAGCGGGCAAATTTCTAGAACTCTACGTAAGCCGTATCGCGCAATACTTGAAACCTCGCAAAGACGGGAAAATACTTATGCCGTTTCCCAGGTTGTTTATTGTGGCAATCAAGAATTGAATAGACCCGCCGATCACGATTGAAAAGATGATGCACATAATTGCTTTACACTTCTGCGCTTAAATGGAACCATAGCCGCGAGCGTGAAAGACGGCTTGCCGAAAATCATGTAAGAGAGCGAGGACGCCACCGTGAAACCAATAAGCATAAGCAAAAGACCCCACCAGGTCTTTCTAGCAATGTCCCTATTTGTGCTATCTGCATCACCGACAATTGCCGCAGGACCTGAGCCAGGTCTAAACATTGATCTGGCCAGTATGGGCTGTGCGGACGACTGCGGTCCCGGCGCGCAGGGTGGCGCCCCCGGTGGTCAGTTCGGTGGTCCCGGCGGTCCCGGCGGCCCCGGCGGTCCATTTGGTGGTCCTGGCGGTCCATTTGGTGGCCCCGGCGGTCCAGGCGGTCCAGGCGGTCCATTTGGTGGCCCCGGTGGTCCCGGCGGTCGAGGTCAATCCTTTGTTCAAGGAAGGATGGGTCCCATGGGCCTGCCGCTTGCTGCCGTGGACCTGACCGATGAACAGATGGAAAAACTAGCAAAGCTACGCGACGATACCGCCGACAAAGCCGCTCCCATTGGCATCAAATTGCAAACACTGGAACGGGAGTTTCGCTCCGGTCTTGCACAATCGGAGTTAAATCAAGCCGAGCTAAAACGGCTGAGCAACGAGATATCAGCCCAGAAGCAAGCCATGGATAGTCTTATGCGCGATAACATGCTCAGGACTGCCGAATTGCTTACTCCCGAGCAGAGGCAAGCTATGAAGCAAAGCATGAACCGCGCCGAATTCGGTGCCGGTTTCGGCAAGCGCCTGTCAGCGGGTAATGACGGAGCACCGAAAGCTTCCAGCACCAAAAGGGTTGAACGCTGAGCGTTCCCCGCTGCACTCTTAGCAAAAACCAGCCCAGCCCTGGACAACACGGACCAGCCCCAAAGGCTAACTCCTGGCTCTCTATTACTTCTCGAAATAGGGATTTTCTAGATAAGGAGGTAGTTCCGTCGTGCGTTGCGGTTTGGCGAACTCCACGTCAGAGAGCAAAACGGAGGGAGTGACAAGCCCTATGGTCGTAGCGCTCCGGTCGGTCGGATAAGATACCGTATAGACTTCAGCATCATCACTAGCCGCCTGCATGGTCAACAGGTTTTTCTTAGAGATAGTCTTGATACGTGCACCGCGAATCAACTCCTCTTTTCCCGTTTTTATATCAACCTTGTAAACGACACTCGGTCCAAATATGCTGCCGCGTCCACCTATAAAGCGAATCAAATCAAGTGAGCGCGAAGAACCGGAGCCAAGAAATGATGGCATGGTTCTCCGCACAATCAAAACAGAATCCAACCCTTCTTTCTTGCCGTCTTCAATTAACTTCTGGCGCAGACCACTCAATCCAACACCGGCGTCACTACTCAGAAACAAATGACCGGGACTGGCGCTGCCGCCGCGATTATGCCCGTTGCTAATCTTCGACAACTGACTCGGCGTGCGAGTACTGCATACTTCCTTCAATACACCTTTCTCGACAAGTCTCAAGGGTCTGGTCTGCACTCCTTCATAATCAATACTCCAACCGCTCTTCAAGGTCTTGCCCTTGTAAGACTTCACGATTGGATCATCCAATACACTGATAGAATTTGCCAGAACCGGCTTTCCAAGTTTCTGTTCTTCGTCGGAACCAAAACCTGTGTCACCGCGAGCACAAACCACAGACGGCAAAAGAGTAGCAACCAGTTCACCGGCCGCTTGTTTCTCGAAAAGGACCGGCCCCTGATAATCAGCGGCACGGGGCGCCGCGGTCAGCGCCTCAATACGTTGGCAAAGCCGGCGTATTGAAGACTCCATTTCCTCCTGAGAGGGCAATTCACTATCCTTGTCGGCAGCAAACACTTCTCCGTCGGAGATAGTCATGCCGTCTTTGCTCTGCGCCGCTGCACTGACAAAGACCAGCGCCCCGGTTTCGCCGGTCTTAACTATGGTCCCCTCACTATTCACAAGGCGCTTGGTGCGAACCCGCACATTCAATACAACCGACGATTCTCTAATTGACCGAAATTCTTTGAAGACGCTGGAAAGCGCCCTGATCCGTTTTGACCACTGCTCGAGATCCGCGTCCAATGTTACCCCCCGCCCGATGCTAACGACCGGCTTGGCATCAGAGAAGGAATCCGGACGATCTTCGATATTCACATACTTCAACTGTGCTTTCGCACTGGTCAGAGACTCCACCGCTTGTTTATATGTACGATCTGCCTGCATCCACAAATCGCGTCGGAGAGCGTCATAATTATCTTCCAGCACCAGGCTGCCTCTTTGCGATAGCATGCCCAGACCGGCTCCCATAGAAGAGTTATCGAGGCGTTTATCACCGACTCGAAGCGTGATGTCCGACTGCCGACTGCGCATTACATCGCGGCTGGAGAGCGCCCCGAAACTGGCAGTAATCTGCATAGACTGCTCATCGGTAACATCAAAGGACCCAAAATAAGGGAGCGGATAAGCAGGCAACTTGAGACTTTTCATGGTCCGTGCCAGTTCATCACCCATGGCCTTCAGCACCACATCCGACTTTTCGCTTTCGCTGCCGGAGGCGGATTGCAACTGAGCCGACACCGGCAAGTCGACAGCCACTGGCGCCTGAGCCAATCCAACCGGCACTGAAGCAAGTAAACAGGCAAGTAATGACACACTGCCGGCCAAAACACCGGTAAGAATGCTTCTTCCAAAATAGCGGCTGTCACTAAACATGAATTATCTACTTACCCTCAACCGGCGGCGGCAAAATTGGTGGTTGATCCTGTTGCTTGTATTCCTTTTCCAGCTCGATGTTCTTCACCAGGAGACTGGGAGCAGTGGCAGAAACCGGCACCCAGCCGGACTCAGCCCCGCAGCGCCCGTTAAATGTATCGTCATCCCTGGCTGCACAAACAATTTTCTCCAGCGAACTCAAAGGAGTTCCCACTATATTTACACCGCGGGTAAGCTCGTCCGGACGACCATCCACATAAACACGCGTAACCCGCAACGGTAAGAGCGAATAAGACTGCGGTTGGAAAGTTTGCGTGATGGTAAAGCCGCCGGCAATCTCATCGATGATCAGTCCATAAGGCTTGCGCTGTGCTTTCGCCTCCTGGATGAGCATTGCTTTCAACTTGCCGTAAGGCACTCGCTTGGCTGAATCGATAATCAGATTCCCCTGCCTGGCCACCGGAGAAGCCCCGGGAGCACCCCGACCATGTCCATTTGAACTCTCGAAATTACGAATCGGACTGCGCCCCATCAAAAAGCCTTTCAAGACTCCTCTTTCGACCAGCTGCACCCTTTGTGCCGGTACCCCCTCATTGTCAAATCGATACCAACCCACCAGGGGTTTGGCACCAAAAGAAGTGCAAGTAGGATCATCGTAGACCGACATGAAGGCAGGCATAATCTGCTCACCCACTTTCTGGGCGAAGGTACGACCTTCAGTCTCATCCTTCTGCCTGTGCCCCTCGACTCGGTGCCCGAGCACTTCGTGAAAGAATACTCCCGCCGCTTTGGAGTTGAGGATGGCAGGACCAACAAAGGGTTGTGCGGGCGGTGCATTGCGCAGATCTACCACAGCCCTGGCCAACTTGCGCACCATTTCCTCGATCTTTTCCTGGCTGGGCAAATCAGCTTGCCTGGGCACCTCTATCCCGTCATAAAGACGAACAACCATGCCGTCTTTGGCGATGGCACTTGCTTCTGCTGTGATCCGCAAGCTATCGCGATTGTCTTCGATACGGCTCCCTTCGGAGTTCACCAGAAATCGCCGCACCTGCTCGACATTGAAGGTAACCGAAGAATCGTTTATTTCCGCAAATTCCTTGAAGATAGCAGAAGCCTTGCGCAGCCTCTCGGCCCATATTTTTCTATCCACTTCAATATGGGATTCCGGCTCACTATGCACTACTGGAGATGCCGATGAGAAATCGCTGCTGGCGTCTTCTTCTGCCACACGCACATCCCGATTGGTCTTTACCCTCATATAATCGATCTGGGCCTGCTTGAAGGCACCATCCGTTGCATCCCAGAGCCGGGTGCGAATGGCGTCCCGATCGTCCTCCAGCGGGAAGGTACCACCCCCGGAATAGCCACGCCCAAATGCCAGGGGTGAGCCAGCCGGTGCCTGAGAACGGAATTGATGGGTATTATCGAGAGTCTTATCGCCGACTCTCAGTTCTACGTAGAGGTTACGGCTGCGACTATCATCGTCATAGCCGAGGGCACCATAGGAAGCACCAATATCTAGAGTTTGCACATCATAGACACTATAGCTCAAGTAGTAGAGCGGAGCGGCAGCGGCATTCTTCAACTTGCGCATGGACCGCTCCAACTCTTCCTCCATGGCAGTAAGTACGATGGACTTGCTTTCAGCATTCTTATGCTCCGCAGCAGCAGAGGCCGGCGCCCCGCTATCCTCCGCACAGGCAGTGGGTGCAACCAAGATCGCCCCTACAAACCCAAGAGAAAGACTGAGCGCAATCGATAAAACTCCGGCACCTATAGGCGGCATCAATCCGACAGACAAAGTCCGGTCGGTACAGCGGTCATACCATCCACCGCCCCCTCTAATTCTTAACATTACCTCGGCTATCTCCCCGTTTCATCAAACCCGTTGTTCGCCCAAATCAGACGACCACCTTATGGAAGGTCCAAAGACAAAGAACACAAATTCGATGATAACCGAAAATAGAAATTCCGCCCGGAAAATCCCCCAAGTTTGCTCCCAAGAGGAACGGCTGGAATACCCCGCCTTCAGAAGCGTCAATTCAGGCGGTCTCCCCTTAACTGGAATCAGGAATTCAGCAAACTAATAGAGAAGTGGTCCCGATGGCAGGTAATTTTCTAAAGTACCAAACGGTGCACTGGTAAGAAAATGAGAATAACTGACAATTCGTGCAGACAATCCCATTAGATAGCTGAGGGCAGAACGATTTATACCGGGCACCATGAAGAAGATAGTCTCACCGTTTTTCAACACTTCCTTCATGGCGATATCAAGAATCGGCTGCTCATGGGCTTTGTCAAGGTAGGCTAGAGCGCCGACAACACCTTTGCGCAAATAAAAGTAACCTACTAATTCTCCCATGCACCGAACGGCATAACCCTGTCGACTATCATCAAACAACCAGTATTGATGATCTACAAGGCGCTCCGTGGCTCGCACGGCCCGATCAATCTCACAAGCCGCCTGCACCGTAAGCTCCTCTAGCTCATAACTACTATGGCGACTTCCTAACTTCCCGGCCAGGGCACCTTCACTCAGTCGCAGAGTAAAAATCTGGTAGCCCGGCAACATACCAAGGCGCATGTAGTTTCCCAGGGCGGCAGCATCTATGGAAGCCCAGACAAAGAACTGCTGAGCACCGTGAGCACGGGCATCGGCCCAAGTCTTCTCAATCACCTCTCGCCCGAGACCCTTACCCTGATAGGGCGGTAGCATCCAGAAACCACTCAAGAACCAGATGGAATCGCGTACAACTCCGTTGGCCAGTCCAACCACACGACCATCTACCTCAACAACATTGAAAACTCCATTACGGAGCACATGGGTGTAACCCTGCAACCAATCATTCCGGTCCATGGGAGTGGGAGGCAGCCCATTACGCTTTTTCAAATCGTCTAATGTCGTCAGGAAAACATCTGTTGCATCTTCAATATCCTCGATACAGGCAGCTCTTACTTGCGAAGACACGCTCTACTCCCATCAAAAATGCTAGTCCCAAACACTCTAAGAGTTGACAGTAAACTAGGCCTGTTCAACCCGGCAATGGTAATCTTACAATCTTGTACTGCACTGGAAGCGAAAATAAATCGACAATGGAAAAATTCAACCTGCAAGACAAATTTGCTCTCTTTACCGATCACTGGAAACCAAAGGTCGTAGCCAGCCCGAATGAACAAGAGCTGAAGCTGGTAAAGCTGCAAGGAGAGTTCCCCTGGCACCTGCACGAGCGCGAAGACGAACTTTTCCTGGTCTGGAAAGGAAAGATGCGAATTGAGTTTCGCGACAAGGTAGTTCATCTGGGACCAGGAGATGGCCTGGTAGTCCCCCAGGGCATCGAACACCGCAGCGCTGCCGAAGAAGAGTGCGAAGTACTTGTTTTTGAACCCAGGGGCACGCGTAACACCGGCAATTTAGAAGACGAACATTTTACCGCCCACAGCAATCCCACCATATAGAGAATTGTCATGATCAGCCGGGAGACGGAGCTTTACTTAAAGGGCATGAGACTGAGCCCGGAAGATGCTGAGATGTTGGAGGATGCACTAAATCAAGATGCCTCCAACACCAAGATGCGCATTCAACTAATTGCCTACTACTACAACCGCCTGGCACAAAGCCAGATGGAAGAAGACACTCCCGAGTCTGAAAAGGCTACCGCAGCCAGGGCTCATCAAACCCATGTACACTGGATAACCGTCAATGAACCGAACCATTCGGTTCTCTCTAAATCATGGGCGCAGCTTGAGCACTGAAGATAGCTTCAGGAAGCACCAAATTCCTTTGTCTCTAGGGCTGTTACCTGGACTTCTCTTTCCTGTCCGGAACTATCCGGCGTTTCCTGTTTCGGTTCTTTTTCAGGCGGAAGCATAAGCGCATCTTGCTGTTCGGCGACTTTCACGTCCTGCTCAGCCTGATACTTTTGCAAAATTTCCTCTGAAATCAAGCCCTCTTTCACTAGAGACCGCAGGCAGTCTCTCTCGATATCATGCATTCGACGGAGAGTCTCCTCTTCCTCCAGATGCTTGATTGAAGCATCCGCCAGGTGTAAGTCCTCCATCTCCTTTCTAATGGTCTCTTTATCGCTCTCCGCCTGTGCGCTGAGTTTTTCATAGGAACCGGCCGAAATGGCTCCTGATTTAAACTGAGAAGTTAAGAACGCCAGAGACCGCTTCTTTGCAATCAACTGAGCTTTCAAAACTCGATACTGCTCTTGTCTGGAATCGCTCACCGTCATCTTCAAGAAGCGCACCAGGGGCTCAATGGTCAGACCGGGAACAAGCAGCGTAAAGAGCACCACTCCAAAAGTTGTGATCGTAATCATCTCTTTGTACATATAGCCCTCGGGAATACTCAAGGCCATGGCCATGCACAGCGAACCGCGCAAAGCCCCCCAGAACAAGAGATGACGCCACTTCATCGGAATTTTGTGCTGGCGGGAGCCGATAAAAGGACAGAGCCCATAAACAACCACGGCTCTGGCAATGAGCACAAGCAAAATACCTACAGAGATCTGCAAACCATACTTGAGGAGCAGATCATACTGAACCTGCAAACCAATCAAAAGAAATATCATCGAGTTGACGACAAAGGCCGTGTATTCCCAGAAGGAATTGACCGCCATGCGCGTAAGGGGCGACATCGCAGTGCGACTGCCGTAGTTGCCCATTACAACGCCGGCAGCTACGACGCTGAGCACGGCCGACACATGCATCTGCTCGGCCAACAGATAAGAACCATAGGCCAGAATGGCAGTAAGAGTAATCTCCAGCAGGTGATCATCAAAGAGCCTGGTAACGCGAGAGGCTGCATAGCCAAGACTGGCGCCAATTGTGGCCCCGCCCAGCACAACCACAAAAAACTGACCAATCGTTGCGGTTGGATGAAAGACTGTACCCGCCAAGACCATAGCCAGCACGATCTTAAAGAGCACCACCGCCGTTCCATCATTGAAAAGGCTCTCTCCCTCCAGAAGCATGGTCAAATGCCTGTCCATGCCAAGCTTCCGGAAAAGCGCCAGCACTGAAATCGGATCGGTGGCCGCCACCATCGCCCCAAAAACAAATGCGGGAGGAAGCGGAACACCGGCAAGCATGTGCATACCAAGGGCCACCACCAGCATATTCAGAACCACTCCGATTGTGGCAAGAGCCGTAACAGGACGCCAACTGGCGTGCAACTCGGCTATGTCCATGTTCCAGGATGCTTCAAACAATACTGCCGGCAAGAAAATCAGCAAAATCAATTCGGGTGTCATCTTCACCGGCGGCAAAAGATGGAAAACACCAATGAACAATCCAACAATCACTAAAGCAATGGAGTAGGGCAGCTTAACCCATTTAACGGTCATAGCTACCGCGGCGGTGACGATAAGAAGCACCACAAACAGATCCACATGAAATGTTTCCGGCATCAGTACCGCCCTTTCCATTCACCGCCTGAAACAGCTCTCTCTTAAAATGAAGCCGACCGAGCCGGTCTACCTATACTACTAGACTCTTTCTCAAATAGCACTAGCACAAATGCCGCAATCAGTGACCGCAGCAAACAATCGAGCTTCCTGGAGGATGCCCAATTATACTGATCATTTTAATAGAGCTAGCTGGACGTTTGATTGAAAAAGCACTAACTGCTGCCAGCGCTTCCTAGCCTGACGCGAGACCCCCTGTCAAGCCAGGCAGATTAAGCGCTGGCCTTTGCTTTTCTTGACAGAAAGGCACCCAGTGCTATGGTCAGGTAACCGGCAAGCGGAAATGTCGGCATAAAACCGAAAACGTTTCCGCACCAAATAATGGCCCCAATAACCATTAAGACAATTCCAAGTATTTGCATATTACCCCTATCCGTTCACCCCTGGTGAACCTGTCGCAGGATTGACGAGATGCCTAAATTTTCATACCCACAACTTGACCTTAGCAAGCAGCAGAACACTCCCTGAACCACCAATCCGTTCCAAAATTAAGGCACTATGGAAATTCCAGCCAGACCGCCGATGCTTTTAAGGGCCGACGCCGAGTCACGGGTAGGTCCAGACCGGTCGGAACTTCTCTTCTCTTTTCGTTTCAGATTAAAACTGGCGGCAATCACATAATCACCCGGGGATACCTGTCCCTCCGGAGTGCGACCAAAGTCACTTGCACCAAGGAATTTTTGCTGATCCCAGACAACCGACTCGGAGTAGGTCTCCCCGCCCTTAAGCTTGACCACGCCACTGGCGCCGGGTGCCAGTCCATATTCCGGATCACAAAAGACAAGGCCCTGCTTACCCACAACCCGATAGGAAAAACACCTTGTGTACATATGCTGCCAGGGCAAAATAATCACATTGCCGGACAAATTTTTTACTACAAAGGTAATTTTCACCGGCTGGCCGGGACGGGCAACCGGCGGCGCCACCTTGATTTCAAAACCAACGTTCTCAACGTTATTTTCCGGTACAACTACGCCATACTTTAATGCCAGTTCTCGACTGGACGAAGCGGCATGGAGCGCACCGTTTGAGGAAAGCAACAAAAGCACCAACAGTGGAACAAGGAACCTTACCCTGGGCTTGCGCATAAGTGCCTCTGAAAAACTTGGCTCCAACTACTGCACTCGCTTGGCCAGCCGTTTCTTTTGAATATCGATACTGACGCCATTGAGCCACTTCTCCATTTTCTCTTCGTCTTTGTAGCTCAACTTGCCACCATTCTTAGCAAGCATTTTTTCCTTCTTCTCGTTTATTGACTCCAGCTTTTCTCTCAACTTGACGGCTTCTTTGAGGGTCAACTCTTTGCTTTTTTCGCCGGCGTCGATCTCTTTCCTCAAAGCTACCTGCCGATCATAGACCGTCATTTTCTTTGCCTGGACGGGGGCACAAAAATTGATACTGGAAATTGCCAACCCTGCACCGAAAAGCGACAAAGTAAGAAGGAAAGACAGAAAGCTCGCCGCCTTAGACACTCTGGACAAATTACCTGCGCTCTTAATTCCAATCGCTTTCACAATACCCTTCCTTTTTTGACAATCCATGTACACATCTCGTTCTCGTTCACTAAAAGGCACTAACACGTTCACATTTCAAACTCCGCCCGTTCAATACCAGGAGAAATAGACCGGCTCACTTTCGGTCTTCTTCACTGCTATCACCGAGCACTGCAGTTTATCCATGATTGAAATAGCATTGGAGCCGATTCTCGAGGTCACCGTTCGACCTGCCCCCTGAGCTCCGACTACAACCAGGTCCGCTTGCCAGTCTCGCGAGACTTCGGCAACCGTATCAGAAACAGCTTGCGCTTGCAGCACATAGGCATCGACCTTGCAGTGAGGGTGTGCATCGCGGATACGTTTACCAAGCACACGCAGGTCGTCTTCAATTAGACGGTGATACTTCTCCTCACCAAGAAAGCTCTTGTTCTCCGAGTGCAATTCCACAGCGGCTGATTCACGACGGTTGGATAGACTGACGGTGACAAGCCTGATTTCAGTGCCCTTTCTCCAGGAGCCGCCTGACACCCAATCAACGGCGGCGGCGGAGTGGGCTGAAAGGTCTGTAGCTACCAGCACTCGCCGGGGCGGCTCACAGGCCAATTCTCGAATCTTCTCCGGAGTGATTGCCGTTCCCTCAGAAACAAGGGTGAGCAACTGCCTGAACCGTACGGCTTCCACCGTGCAAGGGGCGTGCGTGAGGATACGAGAAGCAATACTGCCAAGGGCAAGGCGACTGGAAAAAGCAAATTCATGAGAGCCGAGAATTATATAATCAGCCCCCCAGTTGGAGGCAGTTTCCAGGATCTTCTCGCAAATCTCACCCGAGTTTACTTCTGTAGCAGTATCCGGAAAGACAACGGAAAGCGAGTCTCGAAGCCGCTCTATCCAGCCCTTCATGGACTCCAGATATTCGGCCTGCTCCGCCGCCAATACCTCTTTGTGTACGGCCCGGTTGGCCGGCACAGCCGCCGCCAGATCTTCCACCACAGTCATCAGCATGAACTGGGCGCCATCAGGCCATTTCCTGGCCATTGCAGATTCAAGGGAATAGAGGGCGGCTTCCTGGTCGTTTATTGGAATGAGCACTTTACAGGACATTTATTTTGAATCTCTCCCTCAAAACTTTCGGGTTGTCGCTCTAAAAACCAGGGCACTGTAAGATTCGATTCTCTATGCCTTTTGCGGCGTCGGCGCCAGCACTTGTGTTACCAGTTCCTGGGCGGCACTCTGAATCTCTTTCAGGTGGGCCTCGCTTTTGAAGCTCTCGGCATAGATTTTATAGACATCCTCAGTACCGGAAGGTCGAGCGGCAAACCAGCCATTCTCGGTTGTCACTTTCAATCCGCCGATAGCCTCACCGTTTCCGGCCGCACTGGTGAACTTGCCTGTTATCTTCTCACCGGCAAACTCGGAAGCTTTCACATCTTCTGCTGCCAGCTTTTTCAGTTTAGACTTCTGCTCGGGTGTAGCCGGCGCATCGATACGAGCGTAACAGGGAGTGCCGAATTCTTTCGTCAACTCCTCGTAATGCTTGCCGGGATCCTTACCGGTTACGGCAGTTATCTCGGCAGACAAAAGGGCCAGAATAATGCCGTCCTTGTCGGTTGTCCAGACCGATCCGTCTTTGCGCAAGAAGGATGCCCCGGCGCTCTCTTCACCGCCGAATCCAAAAGAACCGTCCAGCAAGCCATCGACAAACCACTTGAATCCCACCGGCACTTCTACCAGCTTACGGTTAAGACGCGCCGCCACACGATCAATCAAGCCAGTGCTGACAACAGTTTTGCCGATTGCCGCCTGGAGGGGCCACTGTTTGCGATTCTGAAAGAGATAGTCAATGGCCACAGCCAGGAAATGTTTCGGATTCAACAAGCCGGCAGGAGTAACGATGCCGTGGCGATCATGATCGGTATCGTTGGCAAAGGCAATGTCAAAGCGATTGCGCATCTCCACCAGCCCGGCCATGGCATAGGGCGAGGAGCAATCCATGCGGATCTTGCCGTCCCAATCCACGCACATAAAAGAGAAAGTGGGATCCACGCGATGGTTCACGACCTCGATGGGCAATTTGTGTTCAGCCGCAAGACGCTCCCAGTAAGCCACACCGGCGCCACCAAGGGGGTCCACGCCGGCTTTCAAACCGGAAGAGGCAATGGCATCAAGATCCACGACGCTCTTCAACTCTTTCACGTAGAGATCGACAAAGTCGAACTTGTGAGTGGTGGAAGCGGCCATAGCCTGCCTGAAACTAACGCGCTTGACACCCTGCAACTTGTTGGCCAGAAACTCGTTGGCCTTCTGCTCCACCCAGGCCGTGATATTGGTGTCCGCCGGTCCACCGTTGGCCGGGTTGTATTTGAAGCCCCCGTCCTGGGGAGGATTGTGGGAGGGGGTGATGACTATGCCGTCAGCCAGACCGCTCTTGCGTCCTCTGTTATAAGTCAAAATAGCCAGAGAAATAGCCGGTGTCGGCGTGAAGCCCAACTGGCTGTCCACCATGACGTTCACTTCATTGGCGGCCAGCACCTCCATGGCCGTGGCAAAGGCCGGCTCGGAAAGGGCATGGGTATCGATGCCAAGATAAAGCGGTCCGGTGATGCCCTGCTCCTGACGATAGAGACAAATTGCCTGAGTGATAGCCAGGATGTGCTCCTCGTTGAAAGCACGCTTGAATGCCGACCCTCTATGGCCGGAAGTACCGAAGGCTACCCGCTCGGCCGGGATAGAGACATCAGGCTTCTCACTAAAATAGGTCGTCACCAGGCGGGGCACATTGACAAGCATATCAATGGGGGCGGGCTTACCAGCATAGGGACTGAGCATTTCATATCTCCTGAACATCCAAGGCGGCTCTATTCTAAAGAAATCGGCGCCTAATAACAAACGCTTGAAAGCCCGGCTCGATCCATTCGCGGACTATTCTAAAAACCTGACAGCTCGTACTCAACAGTTGTAGTGTGCACTCTAAGCCCCGGATACGCAGATTGGAGACTCGAAACAATAGACTTACAGGCACGAGAGTTACTATTCATAAGCCTCTTAGGAATTAGCAGCCGCAAATTTTTTAGATTGGTCAAACCGACAAATGCGGCGGGCTTAAGGCCAGAAAGACTAGCTTCGTCAAGTTCAATTGTGAGATCAGTAAGGCTGCGACTCCGGCAGGCGACCATTCTATCAATCTCACCGGGAGCAATCCGTCCGCCCTGGATACTCAAAGACTGCAAACCCGGTAACTCTAGAAAATACTTCAACTCACCGGCAGCAATATTGGCACCGTCTATATCCAGGTTTACAAGTCTATTGCGTGAGGCCGGCTTCGCCCTCAAGCGGATTAGCTCCGAAACATCACTGAGACCATACGCACGCAAACTCTCCAACTGTGGCAATGGCGGTAAAGCTACCAGCAGACCGTCGCCCCTGCCCGAGATGGAAAGCTCTCTTAACTGCTTTAGTTGCTGAAGAGCCAGGAGCGAACTGGCCGGGCGAGAACGAGCATTCGCACCGGGCTGTGTCGAGACCGCGGAAAGGGTCAACTTCAGGTGCTTAAGGTCGGGACAGGTCTTTGCGACAATCCCGAGACAATTAGAGAGTTCGCCAACGTTCTCAGAATACGCATAAAGATCGAGGCCGAATAGCTCCCCTTTACCAAAGCCGGCAAGCACTTTCCCAAAGATATGAGAAGGAAAATACGGCGGTCGATAAGCAAGCGAGTACTTGGCAGGCACAGCCAAGCTGCCATCACATGCAACCCGGTTGACGACGTACCCATTCTCGTCGGTTAAAACCAGTGTACCCAGAAGGCGCAAACCAGGAAACTTGAAACGCCTGACTGCAAAACCACCCTCCTTCACAATGCCTGAAGAGAAGGAACCAGGCGCTATTTTCATCTTTTGCAGCAAGTCAAGGCTACTCTTGTCTGCGTCAAATGGGAGCGTATCCTGAAGCAAGTCGGCAGTGTTCCTTTCAGCCGGCACGGCTTTCAGGGCGCGAGCAGTCAAATCGTTATAGGCTGAGGACATTGGTCCCCTGGTGGCATGGCCGAGATTGCCTTCATCTTCATTCCCCGCCGGCCCCGGCACCTTCACTATGTCCGCGTCCTCAATCAGCGCCGGTTTCAAAGGTTCTAGAAGCCGCGCGTTCAATGAAGAGCGTGCACGCCCTTGCTCAGTCTTCGCAGATCCATGAAGTTGCAGAGAGCGGTCCTGCTGCAACCAGTAAAGAAAAGCGCCTACCCCAGTAAGTGGCACTACGATGGCTATAGTCAAGCCCAGCACCAATAGTACCGCCTGTCGGTTCGATGCTGCCTTCTCCCCGTGAACCTGGGCAGCGAGAAACTCGCTTTCCTTATCTCGGGCAAACTGCAAAGGTTTAACAGCCAGAACACGCTCCATGTCAATGGAAAGCTCATTGACACTCTGATATCTTCGCTCGGGCGATTTTTCCAAACACTTACTGAGAATTGCTTCCACACCGGAAGGAAACCTGATGCCGGTTACAAAATGCAGACTGGGCGGCTCCGCCTTGCTATGGGCCGCCTCCAGTTCCTCAAAACCGTCACCGGTAAAGGGTGGAACTCCGCTCAAGGTCTCAAAGAGAGCACAGCCTAAATTATAAATATCTGAGCGGCGGTCAATGTCGCGTCCTCGAAATTGCTCGGGGCTCATGTAAGCGGCACTGCCGATTACTTCACTCAAATCCGGCGTCGAAAGCCTTTCAGCCCCCGCTTTCACTCTAGAATGTTCGCGACGACTTTGCCAGGCTTCTCCCAGATCGGAAATTCCAAAATCAAGAATCTTCACCTCAATCTCATCGGCACCATCCACGGTGAGCATTATATTGGCCGGCTTCAAATCTTTGTGCACCACGCCTCTTCTGTGGGCATAAGAAAGACCCTCGCAGACCTTGACGAAAAGCTCCAGGGCCGCACCTACCGAAAGCGGACCCTGCCTGTCTATGGTTTCAGCCAGAGTTTCGCCGTGGATGAAATCCATGGCATAGTAAGGCAGACTTCCTTCATGCAACCCAAGATCATAAACCTGGCAAATAGTATGGTGCTGCAGGGCGGAGATTATTTTTGCCTCGTTCTGGAACATTCGCCAGCTCTGCTCCGACACCATAGACGGTGCAAGAAATTTAACGGCACACTGGCGGCCTAAAACCGTGTGCCTGGCCCGATAAACCGAACCCATGCCACCCTGGCCGGCCAGTTCCATAAGCTTGTAGCAGCCGCCAATTACCGCGCCTGGCGCCAGCAAGACAGCCGCCTCCCTGGCCCCCGCCCGGCGAGTGCGCATGGCCGTGCGGGCGGCAGTGCGCTTCTGTAAAAGTTCGCCGCCGCCATAGCGGGTGGCCAGCGACCCGGCGGGCAGCCCTTTAGCGCCCTTATTAAGCCCGTCACCACTACGACCGGCACCGTCCACCAGTGGCGACTTGCATTGACAGCGCATATCTTTGAAGAAAAATGCCGTCATACTGCCCGGGCGGCTCAAGGCCGGTATCACTTTGCCGCAACGCCGACAGATACCGGCGCCGGAATCGCCGGCCAAGCGACCGCCGGAGGCTTTTCTCTGTCCGCAACAACAGCTCAAGTCGGAGAGCAAAAATGAGGTAAGCGAACCACGCCGCTCCTCAGAAATTATGCTTCTGCGGCACTTTGAACAAATTTTTGCCTGCTCTTTCATGCGATCTAATAATACAACCTAATGAAACCCGCAAGAACGAGCGCAAGACCATCCGCCTGCGCCAAAACCAATCAGTCCGGAATTTTTTTGCGCCAGTAAAAAATACGACTGCGCTGCAAAAGTTCCTTCTTTGTGTTTGTACTGTTGTAGGCATTGCCGAGCAAGTTACTGCTACCGCCCCCATGAAAGGTAATGAGGGAAGGCTGAAAAAAGCACCCGGCATAACTCAATTTGCCCTTGCTGCGTCCGTCCAGAGTCGGATCGAAGGGTACCCAACCCAGAGAGGGCAGATATACCTCACTCCAGCGGTGCCCCACTCTATCCTCGTAAGGCAGCGCCTTTCTCAGCCTGGAGCCACCCACAAAACGTGTGGGCAAGCCGCTCGCCCGGCAAAGAGCGCAAAACAAATAGCTGTACTCCGAACAGCTACCCGAGCCCCGAGCCAGTACAGTTGGAGCGCTGTCCCAGTTGTCTTCCATACTGTATTTAATATTACTGGCCACATAATAATGAATCGCCCGCACCCGCTCCAGAGGATCCGGATATCTTGCGAGGAACTGACCGGCAAGGTCCTTGATCTGCGGCGAACAGTAACTATAAATGCGCTCATCATCCGCAGTGTAAAGGGAGCGCACCGACTCAGGAACTGCGGCAGAACCTTTTCCTTGCCCGAGAGAAGCTTCGAAACGGTTCGGTAAGTCGAGGAAGCGGGCCCGGCAGAAATAACCGAATGAGAGGGTCTGTCCCGGCTCGATGCGCGGCACTCGATACACATGTACGGTCTGACCATACTGATCCTGCAAAACTTCAGGGACGATCAAGCAATCGCTCTCGGGCTTTAGCTCTTCAATCTGCTGGCTTTCACAACTGGCAGGAAGGGCAAGCACCACGGTCAAATCACTTACGGCTCTATTTTCTTTATTGGTCAACTGGTGCTGGAAGCGAATTTGATAGCTCTCCCCGGCGCAAGAAGCCTCAGGTGGTGCCGCGAAGATCAAGAGAGCGGCCAACCAGAGTTCTGCCAGTAAAATGAATCGAATCATGCGGAAGCTCGAAAAGCAGGGGCGACCAGCCATTCAGACTTAAACCTGGGCTCCGACGCTTAGATGCGCTCGGTACCAGGCGATCGCCTCGGCAATTCCCTCGGCAAGGCTGTAGCGAGGTGACCAACCCAGACCACGAATGCGCTCCGAACTCAAGTACTGGGCCTGAATCTCCCGGGTGGCACGACCTTCCACAACGGGCTTGAGGTCGCTGCGCTGCATATTCTTCAAGATCTCATCCACCATGGTCAGCACCGACACCGGCGCGTCATTGCTAATGTTGAAAGCCTGCCCGGCGATACTCTTATCTTGCAAAAGCCGTTCGGCGATTGCCAGATTGGCTCTGGCTGCGTCTTGCACGTAAATATAATCGCGCACCGGCGATCCATCGGAGCGAATGAGCGGCGCCTGCCCGGCCAGCACTGACTGAATAGTGCCCGGAACAATTCGGCTGAAATTAAGATCACCGCCGCCATACAAGTTACCGCACCGGGTCACTGCAACAGGCAGAGCAAAGGAATGAAAATAAGATCTGGTGATCAGATCGGCACAGCTCTTCGAAACATCATAGGGGAAGCGGCCCTGCATGGGCGCATCCTCAAGGTAGGGCAAGACTTCCTGGTCGCCATAAGCTTTATCGGAAGAAGCCACCACGATGGACTCGATGGACTGCCCGGCATTGCGCAAGAGCCTCACGGCCTCCAAAATATTCCAGGTGCCCTGAATGTTGGAAGCAAAGGTCGGGACGGGATTTTCATTGGCCACCCCGACAATCGCCTGGGCCGCCAGGTGGAAAATAACTTGAATGTCATTGTCTTTGATGACATCGAATACTTTTTCGTAATGCTCAATGTCTACATTCACGAGTTTGAGCCTGCCCCTGCCACTACCGTTAGTCTGTGGTGAAGAGGCAAACTTTTCAGACAGTTCATGAATACGAGAAGACTCCGGATATTGACGATCAAGCCCTACAACCGTCGCGCCTCTTTCCAGAAGCAACTCACATACCCAGGGTCCGAGAAAGCCGGCACAACCGGTTACCAATACACGAGCATCCGCTATATTTTCAGGCGCCATAATCTCACAAAATGTCACTCAACAATGGGCATTATGCCATATTTGAGGAGCCGCGAGCCAGCCCCGGGGTGACCGCGACGGCAAGAGGAAAGCTGCGAGGCGAAATGGGTCAATTGCCCACAAAACTACTGAGAGGCACACCCCACTCGAAGTCGGACATGGTCTGCCGACGCAAGGTCAAGCGCGGTCTGATCTTTTTGAGCATCTTCCCGTAGCTGCTGGGCCAGTGCTCCATGCGCCCTTCAAAGGCTTCAAGTTTAGGGAACTCCACCAGGCTGGCCGCATATTCAGGACCGAATTCCTGTCCATAGATAGTCAAGAATCGCAATTTCGGCATTTTTGCCAGGCTTGTCAGATCATCGCGGTCGAGGTCGACTGCTGTGAATCTAAGGGAAAAGAGCCTGGGAAAAGCAGCCAATCTTTGTATATCAGCCCGGCGAGCAACTATAGTGCCCAGCCCCAGTATCTCCAGACCTTTGCAGGGCGCGAGCATGTCGAGGACGCGCCTGCATTCAAGATCCCCCGAGACCTTGAACACTCTCAAATTATGCAACCCCTTCCACTTAGCGAGAGACTCGGGCTCCAGACGGGTATCTCCAATATCCAATGCGGAAAGCCGAGGCAGTTGGTCAAACACTTCCACCACATCGTTGCGCACGTCTGTTGCCTCGAGATTGAGAACCATTATGCTCTTCATGTGGGCAAGGTGCCTGACGGTTTCCGTGGTTACACTGAAGTTGTGATCCAGAGAAACATGGCAGAAATCATCGGCTGCGAAACGATCAAGAATCTGCGGAAACTGCGCGATATTACCGCTGGGTCTATATTCAAGCCACTGCGCATAGGGAAAAGTGAGGGTGCCGCGAGCATCGAATTTCTGGCCTGCCGTTATGATCGTGCCCACAGAAATCTTGTCATCGAAATGAAAGACCCGCAAATTCCTGGCGCCTCTCCGTTCCTTGTGGGAGAAGGGAGTAGTAGCCGTTAGATACTCACTGAGAGCCTGAGTCTTCTCTCTTTGACCGTCATCAAAAGAAACAGGCAATAGCTTCTCAGCCTTATATCCCTCATATAAACCTGGTTGTTTCAAGCCGTACCCACTAACGGTGAACAAGATGACACTGACACTCACCACGCACAGCAAGGCGAAGAATCCAAGCAAGAGCACCCACTGCGGCGTGTCGATGGAATTTATCAAGCTCAGCCCCCGGCCGTCCCCGAGCGCCTCTACTGAACGTAAAAGAGCCTGCCGGTGAGATCTTTCAAAGGCCCGCCGACGTTTCTGGTTCTGATGGTCATCCCCTTCCTCACTTCCATCACCTTCCGCTCCCTCAAGGCTGTCCAGGCTATCTAGAAATCCCTCATCAAAGGGCCACAAGCCAAGAATGCGCATATCCTCAAGCACCGCCGAAGCACTGCTGTAACGGTCGTCCTTGTCTTTATTGAGCAGAATACCGATAAGCCGGGCGATAGCAGGATTGCGATCAAACTTGCGGGCGAGAATAGGGGCAGCGTCTTCGCAAATATGCTTACCGATGGTCAGGAGCGCGGAATCACCCTCAAAAATCTTCTCGCCGGTCAACATCTCATACAAAACCAGTCCGCTGGAATAGAGGTCGGAACGGCGATCGACTCTCTGTCCGACGGCCTGCTCCGGGCTCATATAAACGGGACTGCCCAGTACCTCACCGGTCCTGGTCAGGGAAATCGAACCTTCGCCTTTGGCATAGCGGGCAATGCCAAAATCTACCACCTTGACCAGGGGCGTGCCGCCCTCCTGCCAGACAATCATAATATTAGCCGGCTTGATATCCCGGTGCACCACGCCTCTGCCGTGAGCATACTCTAGCGCTTCCATTAGCTGGCTGAAGATGTCGAAGGCCAGACAGGGATCTATGGTGCCCTGCTTTTGCAGGAGCTGAGCAAGACTCTCCCCCTCAAGGTATTCCATGGAGAAGTAGGCGACGTTTCCCTCCACACCCACATCGAAGACTCGCACGATATTCTTATGGTCAAAACGAGCCAGGGCCCTGGCCTCTT